>JBFWYI010000094.1:0-37790 GCA_050186575.1 Sandaracinaceae bacterium
CCGCTTCGCTGCCAGCCACGAACTCGCTCCGCCCACTGCTCTCGACTCGCCACGGTGACCTCCCTCGCGAGGGCGATCGATCACACGAGGCGACGCGCGGCGCCGGACGGTTCCGTAGAACGGGTACTAATTAGAATTATCGCCGAGCGATTTTGAAACCGGCGGGGATAATTAGAATTATCGCCGAGCGATTTTGAAACCGGCGGGGATAATTAGAATTATCGCCGAGCGATTTTGAAACCGGCGGGGATAATTAGAATTATCGCCGAGCGATTTTGAAACCGCTGGGGATAATTAGAATTATCGCCGAACGATTTCCGCGACCCCTCGGCACGCGCCAGCGAGCACCGGACGCTCCGTTCGACGGATCGCGTCACTGCCGGTCTGCTCGAGCACCCGAGGTACTCCCGCGGAACAGGACCGCCTCGGAGGCGACGACCCCGCTCAGGTGTGCTAGACACCGACTCTTGCGATGTGCTGCGCGAGGCAACCCAGGTCGAGATGCTCGCTCGGTCTCCACCGGGCACGGTATGAGGCGATCGCGGCTGGCGTGCTTCTCAGCGCAGGGTTCCTCGTCGGCTGCTTCGAGAGCCATACGAGACCGGGCGAGGCGCTGACCGCCGACGCGTCCGTCGCCCTCCCGGACGCGAGGGTCTCGGATGCCGGATGGGACGGCGGACCCGTGCTGTGCGCTGGCGAGCTGACCCTCGAGCTGCGATCCCCTGACGAGTGTGCGAGCGTCATTATCCGCGACGACGATGGACCTGATCGGTGCGTGTGGGGCTCTCACACGGACGTGCCCAGTTACCTCCTTCACGTGGTGGGCGAGGGGTCCGCGGGGTTCCAGTTGTACGTGGCGGGTCAGCCCCCGTTCCGCGATCCGGACGGTCGCGTCAGCAGGTTTACGGTGCACCCCTTGCCGCTCGACTCATGTGGGTGTGGGAGCTCCGGCGGGACGGGGGGAGAGTCGACCGTCGGCATGACGTCGCCCCGCCCCATCTATCACACCGCGATCTCCACGTTTCGCGTGTTCGTGGACGGCGCCGATCGCATTCCGATCATGTTCATTGCGTGCGGGCCGACGGCACCTGCGCCATGATGGACAACATGAATCGCGGAATGCTGGCGATGACGATGGCCCTCGTGGCCTCGCTGACGGGCTGCTACGAGTCGGAGCCCGTCTTGACGCGCCCCGTCGCGCCGGATGGCGGGATGGTGGATGGCGGGTTGCGCGACGGTGAAGTGTTCACGGGTCGTTGTCCGAAGTGGGAGCTCTTCCTCGATCGTGGGGTCCACGAGTGCATCAGCGTGGATGTGCCGCTCGAGGGTCGCGTGGCCTGCGCGGCGACCGCGCCGGCCAGCTTCTCGCGCACCGCGTTTGGTCGGGGGTTCGGCGGCGCCCACCGGCTCTTCGTGGCGCCGCTCGCGTCGTGCGCCGCGCCCGATTGTCAGGTCGCGTTCCGGCGTACGACCGAGGAAGGAACGTGCGCGAGCGACTGCGGGGAGACGGCCGAGGTGGTGGGTTTGACCGACTGCGCGGACGCGCCGTGTCTCGTGAACGAGTGGGGGGACGACGCGTTCCCGCCGAACCATGAGCGGTTGGTGCAGGCCTCCGTCCCGGTGCGGCTGTTCCTGTGCCCGGACGACGTGACGCCGTAGGAAGGCATCGAGCGACCGGTGCGCGACGTCTCGGCGAACGTGCGCACCGGGCCTCCCCGATCTCTCAGAAGCACGCCTCGAGGTTGGCGCGCACGCTGGCGAAGCACGCCTCGGCGTCGGTGCAGTCGAGGGCGCCGGCGAGGCAGCCGTCGATCGACGAGAGCGTCGCGGTGCCGAGCGCGGCGAGGGGCGGCTCGAAGCGGTAGAGCGCGTCGTCGCTGTTCGTGCCGCAGAGGGTGGAGAGCTGGCTCGCGATCGACTGGGCGGCCGCGGTGACGTAGCCCGACAGGGCGGCTTGTGTGCACACGTCGGTGCCCGAGGGATCGGAGAAGGTGCGGCACGAGCCGGTGCCGGTGGAGCCGGCGAGGATGCAGTCCATGGCGGCGGTGAACGCTTCGTCGTTCTCCGTTCCGCAGAGCGCGCCGTACTCCTCCCAGAGGCAGGTGCGATCGACCTGGCCGTTGCAGGCGGTGGCGATCTCGGCGGCGCGCGCGGCGCAGTCACCCGCGGGCGCGTAGCACGCGACGATCGGCGCGAGGTCGGACGCGAAGCAGGCTTGCACGCCGGTGCAGTCGAGCGCGGCGTCGACGCAGGCGCGGAGGCGGGTCGCGGTGGCGCTCGAGAGCGCGGCCACCGGGAGGACCGATCGGAAGAGCGCGTCGTCGGCGCTCTCGGAACAGAACATCGCGACGCGGTCCGCGATCGCCTGCTCGTCCGCGCTGACGCCGGCCGTCAAGGCGCTTTGTACGCAGACATCGGCGGCCGACGGATCCGAGAACGTGCGGCACGAGCCCGTGCCGGTGGACGCGTCGAGGAGACACTGGAACGCATCCGCGAGCGCGGCCGGGTCCTCCGTGTCGCAGTAGTCGCCGACGGCGTTCCACTCGCAGGTGCGATCCGCCTGACCGTTGCACGCCGTCGCGATCGAGCTCGCGAGCGCGTGGCACCGCGCGGCGTCGGCTCCGGGTCCCGCGTCGGCGCCGCCGCCGGGACCGGCGTCGCCGGCTCCGGGTCCCGCGTCGCTCCCCCCTCCCGGGCCGGCGTCGCCGCCCGGCTCGGGGTCGGGGCATCCGGAGAGCAACAGGGCCGCGCAGATCGACAGGGTAAGGAATCGCATGGCGTCTACCTCCTTCGCTCGCGAGGAGCGTCGGGGGTGCGACACGCGCTCGGCGGCGGATGGCTCAAGATTCGCGCGGCCAGAGTTTCTTGAGCCGTTTCGTGAGCCCGGCGTGTCGGGGTTGGGTCCATGATCGCGTCGATGGTAGCGCGGGTCCCGGAAGCTCGAGGAGGCGCTCGAGGGGGAGTGGTTCGCCCGCTTCGCCTCGATCCCTCGAGCGTCGCGGAGCTGGTCGAGCGCGCGCGCCGTGGCGACGACTGGGGATGCGAGACGCTCTACCGGATGTTCGCCGCCGACGTGACGCGGGTGGCGACGTTCGCGCTCGGCCGCTCCGACGATGCGCAAGACGTCGTGCAGGATGCGTTCATCAAGGCGTTCGATCGGATCGACACGCTCAGCGATCCGAGCGCGTTCGGCGGATGGATCGCGCGCATCGCCATCAACCTCGCGCGCAACCGGCTGCGTCGGCGTCGGCTCCAGCGGATGCTCGGCCTCGGCGGGGCGGCGGAGCCGGTCGACTTCGAGCGGCTCGCCGGCTCGGGGGCGAGCCCGGAGCAGCGCGCCGAGCTCGCGCTGATCGCGGAGGTGCTCGGCGAAGTGTCGGTCGACGCGCGCGCCGCGTTCGTGCTCCGCCGCGTCGAAGGCTGGCCGCTCGCGGAGATCGCCGACGCGCTCTCGATGAGCCTCGCGACGACGAAGCGGCGCATCGACGAGGTCGAGACGCGGCTCGCGCGACACGCGGGAGGTGCGACGTGAGCGCGCTGCCCGATCCGATCCGCGACGTGGTCGACGTGGGGCTCGACGAGGCGGCCCTCCGCGATGGATGGCGCCGCGTTTCGGACGGCCGGACGGCGCGCGCGCGGGCGCGACGGCGCACGGTGATCGTCGGCGGTGTCGCGCTCGCCGTGGCCGCGGCGCTCGCGCTCTTCCTAGTCCCACGCTCGGACGCGCGCCTCGAGCTCGCGGACGGTCGCGCGATGCCGGCGCGCGTCGACGCGGAGGCCGCGCGCACGGTCGAGCTCTCGGACGGAACGCGCATCGAGCTCGCGGCGAGCTCGGCGCTCAGCGTGCTCACCAACGATCCCGGGCGCATCGAGCTCGTGCTCGAGCGCGGGTCCGCGCACTTCGACGTCGTCCACACCGGCGAGCGGCGCTGGATCGTCGAGGCGGGCTTCGCGTCGGTCGAGGTGGTGGGCACGCGGTTCACCGTCGACCGCGACCAGCGAAGCGTCGCGGTGGAGCGCGGCCGCGTGATCGTGCGGAGCGATCGGCTGCCCGATCGGGTGCGCGCGCTGGGCGCCGGAGAATCGTGGACGGCGGACGCGGTGGGCGAGGCGGCGACGCGCGGAGGGATCGCGCCCGCGGAGGTCGACGCGCCCGGTCGACGCGCCGCTCCGCACGCGACCGATCCGGGCGTTCCGCGCGACGACGACGGACCGCGCGCGGATGAGCCGACCGGTCCCGCCGGCGGCGCGGGCGACGACGAGGGCTCGAGCGCGGATGAGCCGCACGATCCGACCGGCGGCGCGGGCGACGATCAGGGGCCGAGCGCCGATGAGCCGCACGATCCGACCGGCGGCGCGGGCGACGACGAGGGCTCGAGGGCGGACGAGCCGCGCGACCCCCTCGAGCCATCGAGCGCGCCGCGACAGGAGCGCGCGCCGAGCGCGAGCGAGCTGCTCGATCGCGCGGACGAGGCGCGGGCGGCGGGCCGCGTCGAAGAGGGGCTCCAGCTGCTGGCGCGCGCGGCGCGGATGCCTGGGCAAGAAGGTCTCCTCGCTGCGATCACGCGAGCCCGTTGGGAGCTCGACCTCGGTCGGGTCGCCGCGGCGCGCGCCGATCTCGCACGCGCGTCGCGTCGGCCGTCTCCCGGTCCGCTGCGCGAGCTGCTCCTCGCGTACTCGGTCGAGGCGCACGCGCGGGCCGGGGATCGCGCGAGCGCCGAGCGCGCGTCCGCCGAGTACGATGCACGCTTCCCGCAAGGTCGCTTCCGCGCCGCGAACGCGCGCTGGCTCGGTACGCTGTCGCCGTGAGGAACGGGTCCGCGAGGCTTGCGGCGCACGCGGCGCGCGGTGTCTCTGCGCGCGGTATCTCTGCGCGCGGTGTCTCTGCGCGCGGTGTCTCTGCGCTCCGCGTCGCGGCGCTCTGTGTGGCGATGCTCGGTGTCGCGGTTCCGAGGGCGGCCGCGCAGTCCGCCGTCCAGCTGCAGGTCGCGTGCCCGGCGTCGCTGCCGTCTGGGTTCGCTCGCGCGTGGGCGCGCGCGCTCGAGCTCGACGGCGAGCTGTCGGCCACGCTCCACCGCGTGAGCGAGCGCTATCGCGTGGTGCTCGCGCCCGATGAGTGCACGGGTCCCGCCGCGTTCGTCAGTCTGGGGCTCGAGCGCGAAGACGGGATCGTGGGCACGCTCGCGACCGTCGCGCTCACGGATCTGGAGACCTCGATCCGCGCACGCTTTCTTGCCCTCTGGGTCGCGGAGCAGCTCTCGCTCGGCGCGGCGGTGATCGCGGCACGGCCGGACGACCCCGCGAGCGCCGGGTCGGCGGTGGCGCGGTCGGGCGCGGCGATCGACGCGGCGGCGAGCGACGCGGCGGCGAGCGATGCGGCGGCGAGCGACTCGGCGGACGACGCGCGTTCCACGCCGGCTCACGCGCTCGGCTCGCCTCGTCAGGTGTCCGTCGCGGCGCGGGTCGACCGCGATCGGACCGATCACCTCGCCGGTCCACCGCCGCCCGCGCTCCACACCGAGGAGCTCGCGACGCCCGACCCGGTCCCGATCGACGCGCCCGAGCCGTTCCATCCCCCGACGACCGCGCAGGTGGACGGCGATCCGTTGCTCCGCGGCACCGCGAGCGGCGGCTTCCTCGGCGACGTCAACGCGGGGATCGGCGGTGGGGGCGATCTGCGCCTCGAGCTCGGCGTGCGGGGAAAGCCGGGATTCGTCGGTGAGCTGTCGACCGGGCTCTCGGCGTTCGTGATGCCGAGCGGCTTCAACTGGAACGAGCTCACGTTCAGCCTCGGCGGCGCGGTCGACGTGCGGCTCTCCAACGAGCTCGCGGTCGCGTTCGGCGTGCGCGTGATCGGGGCGCACGAGATCCTCGTGCAGGTGCCGGCGGGCACGTTCACGCCGCCCGTCCTGATCGACGACGGGCTCGAGCTGCGCGCGTCGGGGTTCGCGGTCGGGCGGTTCTACTTGTACGAGGGGCTCGCGATCCTCGTCGAGGCGGAGCTCCGCGGGCACCTCGTCGCGCTGCTCGGCGGCGACGCGACGACGACGCAGGAGAACGGCCTCCAGCTGATCGGCCGCGTCGGCCTCAGCCTCGACTGAGCGCGCGCCAGACCGATCAGGCGTGCGCGGCGGTCGCGACGTTCGCCGTGAGCTGCGCGCGCGGCGCAAACGGGGTTGCGCGACGCGCGTTGAGGTAGGTCAGCACCGGCATCCAGCGCCCGAGCTTCGGGTCGGGGTCGAGCCCGCGGCCCATGCGATCGATCTGCGTCTGGTACCAGCTGCCTTGGATCACGGAGTCGAGGCTCGCGATCCCGGTGGCGAGCCGGACCGGCATCGCGGTTTGCTTGCTGTCATCGAGGAAGGCCTGCGCGAGATCGGGCTCCACCGCGAGGGGCCGCGCGAGGCCGGCCACGTCGACGCCGCCCGAGCCGAGCGCGTCCTCGATCCCCGCGCGGGTGCGGAAGCCGCCGGTGACCATGAGCGGCATGCTCGCGTGCGCGCGCGCCTTCTCCGCGTAGTCGACGAAGAACGCCTCGCGCTTCTTGCTGCTCTCGCGCGTCGGCACCGTCTCTTCGAACATCTTCGCGGACTCGTAGGTGCCGCCGGAGATCTCGAGCAGATCGATCCCCTCGCCGTCGAGCATCTCGATCACGGCCATCGACTCGCGCTCGTCGAACCCGCCCTTCTGGAAGTCCGCGCTGTTGAGCTTGAGCCCGACGCTGAAGCGATCCGAGACGGAGCTCCGGACCGCGCGCACGACCTCGAGGAGGAACCGCCGCCGCCGCTCCGCGTCGCCGCCCCACGCGTCGTCGCGCCGGTTGGTGTACGGCGAGAGGAACTGGTTGATCAGATAGCCGTGCGCGCCGTGGATCTGCACGCCATCGAAGCCCGCCGCCTCCGCGACCGCCGCGGCGACGCCGTAGCGCTGGACGATCGCCTCGATCTCCTCGGGCTCGAGCGCGCGCGGCGTCGCGAAGAGCGGGCCTCCCCCCTTGAGCCGCACCGCCGACGGCGCGACCGGACGAGGCGAGAGCACGCGCGGGCTCTGTCGACCGGGGTGGTTGATCTGCATCCACACCCGCGCGCCGTGGGCCTTCGCCGCGCTCGCCCACGCGCGCAGGCCCGCGAGGTCGGAGTCGTCCTCGATCGCGACGTTGCCGCTCTCGCCGAGCGCCTTCGGATCGACCATCACGTTGCCCGTGATGAGCAGGCCCGCGCCCCCGCGTCCCCAGCGCTCGTAGAGGCGCACCAGCTCCTCGCTCACGCGCGCGCCGGGTGCGCCGAGCCGCTCGCTCATCGCGCTCTTCGCGAGGCGGTTCTCGAGGGCAAGTCCATGTGCGAGCTCCAAGCGGTCACGGATCGTCATCGTCCTCTCCCTTTCTTCACGCGTACGTCGGTCGCCTCGTCGGCGGCGCGCGTCCCGATCACCCTCGTCGCGAGGTCGCGCGCCGAGGCGACGGCGACCGCGCGATCCGGCGAGCCGAGCTCGCCCACGTTCATGCGACCGGAGGCCGCGAAGGATACGAGGCCGTGGAGCCCCGCCATCAAGAGGCGGGTGTCGGCCATCGGGTTCTGCGATCCGGCCTCCTGCATGAGGCACACGACGCCGGCGAGGAGCCCGCTGCCCGGCGTGCCGCTCTGGAACGCGCCCGCCGCGCGGAGCGCCGCCCAGTCGTGTCGACGCTCGAACATGAGCGGATAGAGCACGGGGTGATCGAGCCCGAACTCGACGAACGCCTGCGCGCAGTCGGCGAGCTCGTGGGTCCGCTCCCACGTCGAGAGCAGCCGCGCCCCGAGCTCCTCGAACCCGCGCTGGGCCACCGCGAAGAGGAGGCCGTCGACCGAGGACCAGCGGTGATAGACGACCCCGGTCGTCTTGCCGAGGAACGCGGCGAGCTTGCGCGCCGAGAGATCGGAGGGATCGAGCTGCCGGGCCACCAGGGCCTGGTAGATGCGCTCGATCGGGTCGTCGTCGTCGGTCGCCATAACAGTGTTACGAAGCGATCTCATAACACCGTTATGTGACCGGTCAAGCGAGATTCTCGCGGGCCTTCGTTCTGATAGCGTGTGGGCATGCCGAGGAGCCCGATCCTGCTCGCGCTCCTCCTCTTCGGCTGCCAGAGCCACCGGCTCTCCATCGAGCTCGACTACGCGTCCGGCGCGGCGCGCGACGCGACGTCCGCCGTCTTCCTCGAGGTGCGCGCGGGCACGTGCGACGGCGAGGTGCTCTTCCGCGAGTCGCTGCCCGCCGACGTGCCGCCCTCCGTGCGCGCGACGCTCGATCCCGGCGACTACGCGTTCCGGGTCGAGGCACGCAACGCTTCTTGCGAGACGATCGCGTCTGGGTGCGTCGTCCTCGCGCTCCCGCCCGACGAAGAGCGCGTGCGGATCCCGCTGGAGGACGTGACCGCTTCGCGCGCCTGTCCCGAGGCGAGCTGCAGCTCCGGGGTCTGCGCGCTGCCCGGCGATGGCGGCACGAGCTGCGCGGACACGTGCATCGGTGGGACGTGCCGCGCCGAGGTGTGCTGCACCGGCTGCTGGAACGGGAGCACGTGCGACGACGGCGTCACCGACGCGGCGTGTGGCCTCGGCGGCGACGACGCGTGCGCGCGATGCGACGCCGACACGTTCTGCGGCGCGGGGCTCTGCCGCGCACCGCTCGAGCTCTCGGCCTCGAACGCGACGACGTTCCTCCGCGTCGGGCGCGCGCTCTATTCGGCCGGTGACACCTCGTCCGACCAGCGCGGCGTGCTCTCGTCCGCGCGGACCGACGCCTTCGTGAAGAGCGCCGGCGAGTTCGTCGACGTCGCGGCGGCCGCGCGCGCGACCTGCGCGATCGAGGCCGACGGTGCGCTCCGCTGCTGGGGCGCGAACGACCTCGGCATCCTCGGGACGGGGGAGCCGACGAGCGCGCGCTACGTCGATCCGCAGCGCGTCGGGTCCGACCTCTGGATCGACGTCGAGGCCGGTCACCTCCACATGTGCGCGATCCGCGCGGACCGTCGCCTCTTCTGCTGGGGCAGCGGGGCGAGCGCGCGGCTCGGCTCGCCCGGTCAGAACGCGTCGACGCCGCGCGAGGTCTCGGGCGATCGGCGTTGGCGGAGCGTCTCCGCGGGGGCCGAGCACACCTGCGCGATCACGGTCGACGGCGAGCTCTACTGCTGGGGCAACGCGCTGAATGGCCGGCTCGGCGTGAGCGGCGCGAGCGGGCTCGCGATGGCCCCGATGCTCGTCGAGGGCTCGGGGTGGACCCACGTGAGCGCGGGGGTGGCCCACACCTGCGCGATCCGAGGTGGCAACCTTTATTGCTGGGGCCAGCGCGGCTCCGAGGCGAGGCTCGGCGACGGGATCGTCGACGTGGATCAGGAGACCCCGCTCCTCATCGACGATGGCAACGTGTGGAGCCGGGTGGAGGCGGGCCAGTTCCACACCTGCGGGCTCATCCAACAGCGCGTGCTGTGCTGGGGCAATCCCGGCGACAACGGACACGGCACGGGCATGGCCGTCACGACGCCCGCCTCGGTCGCCGGGGTCAGCGCCGACGTGCTGGCGATCGGCTGGCGCAACACGTGTGTCGCGGTCGGCGCGGCGGGGACGCTCGGCAACCTGAGTTGTTGGGGACGGATGGAGGACACCTCGATCCCGCTCGGGACCGGCGCGACGCAGTCGGACGTCCCGATGACCGCGACCCTCGATCCCGCGCCCTGATCGCTTCCCCGCCTCGTTCGGGCGACGTACGATCGCGCGATGGTGCGCGGCCGTCGACGCGCGGTTCTCCTCCCCACGACCTCCTCCGCCGCGATCCCGTTCGCCGCGAGCGTGCTCTCCGCGCGCGTGCTCTCCGCACGCGTGGTCTCCGTGATCGCGCTCGCCGCGATCGTGCTGTCCGCGATCGCGCTCGCCGCGATCGTGCTGTCCGCGTGCGGCGAGCCGTGCGTCGAAGGCTCGCCGTGCACGCCGCCGGGTACCGGCAACGCCTGCTTCGAAGGCGTCTTGCGATGTACGCTCGTCACCGACCACGGCGAGGAGGCGCTCCCGCACTGCGAGCCGAGCGCGCCGCGCGCGCCGGGGAGCGCGTGCGGGGACGAGGGCTTCGTGTGCGATGGATCGGGCACGTGCGTCGGCTGCACCGACGGCGAGAGCTGCCACACCGAGAACCCGTGTGCGGTCGGCGTGTGGAGCTGCTTCGACGCGGCGGGCCCCACCTGCGCGATCCTCGAGCACCGCGCGGCCGGCACGCCGTGCGGGACGTCGGGCGCGTGCAACGCGGGTGGCTTCTGCGAAGAGTGCGTCGACCCGCCGCACGCGTGCGACACCGGCGTCGCGTGCACGCGCGGGGAGGTGCGCTGCGAGGGTCCCATGGGCGCGCCCGAGTGCGTGCCCGTCCCGAGCCCGGTCGGAGAGCGGTGCGGGGCCACCGGACGCGGTCGGTGCGACGGATCCGGCGCGTGCGTCGAGTGCGCGGGGAGCCCCGCGGAGACGGCGTGCGGAGACGACTTCGACGATGACTGCGACGGCCTGATCGACTGCGCGGATCCCGACTGCATGGGCGGCATCTGCGACGACGGCGTGTTCTGCAACGGCGCCGACACATGCTCGGGCGGATCGTGCGGAGACCACGCGGGCGATCCCTGCGGCGGCGCCGGGACGTGCGACGAAGCGGCCGGGACGTGCACGTGCGCGTCGGACGCCGACTGCCCGGCCGAGACGCGCGGCCCGCTCGGATCGTGCATGGGCGGGGCCGATCCCTGCGCGGCGGCCGGCACCCAGGCGCAGACCGTCACGTCGTATCGGTGCGTCAGCGGAACGTGCAGCCCCACGACGACCACCGACACGAGCGCGTGCACGCGAAACACCGAGGGCCTCACGTGCGGTGCCACGACGTATGGGAGCTGGGGCTCGTGCACGTTCCCCACCACGTGCGCGGAGACGGGTACCCAGCTGCGTTCGGTGACGACCCGCACGTGCGGCGCAGGCTCGTGCCGATCCAACGGCTCGATGGAGATCCAATCCTGCGACTCGCGCGAGACGGACGGCGTCGTGTGCGGGAGCACGACGTACGGGAGCTGGACGTGCGCGTTCCCCGACGCGTGCGCGTCCGTCGGCGAGGAGACGCGGCCGCGCACGAGCCGCCGTTGCATGGCGGGCGCGTGCACCGCTTCGACGGTCGATGAGGCGCGCGGGTGCTCACGTCCGTCCATGGAGGGTCAGCTCTGTACCGGCTGCTCGTCGACGTACTGTGCTTGCTTCGGCGACGCGTGCGCCGACGCCACGTTCGTTCGCGCGAGCTTGCTCCACGCGGGAGCCGACGCCGAGCTCAACATCGAGTGTGGCGCTTCGATGTGCAGTGCGACCAACGCGGCGAGCCCGACGTGCGAGATCTACTGCCCGTGGGTGTCCGGGGGCGCGTTCGTCGACGTGTTCTGTGCGTCGACGGTCTTCCCCGTTCAACGCCTCGAGGTGACGGCCGGCGGGATCTCCACCACGTGTCCGCCCGCCGGGCTCCCGTTGGACACGGCGCTGTGCTCCGCCCGGGCCGGCAACACGTCGACGAACCAGTTCCTGTTCATCGAGTGCGACGACTGATCGCGGGCGAGCGGCGCGGGCGAGCGGCGCGCGCGAGCGGCGCGCGCGGGCGGCACGACGGAGACAGAGATGCCCAGCGCGGGTCCGATTGGGGAAGATGCACGGCCCGCGCTGGGCATTTCACGAACGTCGATCGACGGAGCCGTGAGCCCGATGTGAGTACAATGGGGAAGGTGTTTTGCCCCACACCGGGCGCACGGCGCCGAAGCTCTCTTCGGGGACGACCTTCGACGGGCCGGCCTCCGTTCTTCGAGAGGACGTCGGAGCGCTCCCGCCCTTGTCGCAGTCTTTTTTTCTCAGCCCAGATCCTGCGATTTCGGGCCTCTTTTTCTAGACCAGCGAGCCGCGTACAGTGCGGGGGTGAGCTTCGCCCGCGCCTACCTCGACGCCGTGGGTGTGCCGGGGTCGCCCGACCTCCACGCGCACCTCGAGGCCGCGTGGGACCAGGCCTGCGCGACCTGGGCGAGCCTCGCCGTCGAGCCGGAGCGCTTCGCGGCCCACCTCGTCCGGTGCGGCTTGACCGATCCCGCGCAGCTCCCGGCGTCCGACATGAGCGACCTCTACCTCGCGTGCGCATGCCTCGCGCGCGTGCCGGGCGCGGCGGAGGCGCTGGAGGCGAGCGTGATGCGCGACGTCCCCCCCGCGGTGGCGAGGGTCCGTCGCGGCGCCGAGTTCACCGAGGAGGTGCTGAGCGAGCTGCGCATCGAGCTCCTCGTCGGCGTGCGCGACAAGCCCCCGGCGCTCGAGCGCTATCGCGGCCGCGGGCCGCTCCGGAGCTTCGTCTTGGTGATGGCGATGCGCCGCGCCGTCGATCGGACGCGCGACCCCAACCTCCGACGCGATCAGAACGCGGCGCGCGATCGCAACGAGGAGATCCCGTTCGACGGCACGGGCGCCGACCGCCAGCAGATCCGGCGCGAGCTGAAGGCGCCGGTGGAGCGCGCGCTCAAGGACGCCCTCGCGCGGCTCGATCCCGACATGCAGGAAATCTTGCGGCTCCACTTCGTCGAGGGCGTCTCCGCGCAGGAGATCGCCAAGCGGCGTGGCGTCCATCGGAGCACCGCGACGCGGTGGATCAACGAGGCGCGCGAGGCGGTGTTCAAGGACGTGCAGGCGCGGCTCACCTCCGAGCTCCAGCTCGCGCCGGGCGAGTTCGACTCGTTCGCGCGGGCGTTCGCCGACGGGCTGGACCTCACGCTCAACACGTTCGTGCGGCGCTGAGCGCGTTCGCGCGCCGTTCAGCCGCGGGCTCAGCCGCGCGGTCGCCAGCTGTGGCGCGCGCGCTCGCGTTCCACCGCCCGCGCGACGCGCGGATCGCGGCGCCCAGTGACGAAGATGTTCAGGTAGAGGTGGCTCGCCACCATCACGAGCCCGGCCAACAGCACGAACGCGGGCAGCCACGAGGGCACGAGGATCGCGCCGATGAACGCGAGCAGGAACCCCACGCCGGCCGGCAGTCCGCGGAAGTCGACGATCGCGGCGACCGCGGTCGCGGCGATGCACCAGACGAGCAGCATGAAGATGACGGCGTGCTGGGTGGGCTCGCCGAGCGAGTGGGCGCCGAGCAACACCATCACCATCGCGATCAGCGTGGCGAACACGACGACGAGGAGCGAGCGGTTGAGCCGGTTGCGGAACATCACGCGGCCTTGCGTGACGAGCGAGATGGCGCCCACCCCGGCGACGATCAGGATCGGACCGACCGTCACGTAGATGCTGTCCGGTGGGTCGTACGCGATCCACGCCCAGAACGCGGCGAACACGAGCCCGATGAGGGTGCCGAGCGTGCCGCGGAACCGGTGACCGATCGTGGCGTCGATGTCGCGCGCGGCCGAGCGCAGCGCCGCGTCCTCCGCGTCCGCGTCCGCCACCGCGATGCTCACCCGGTCGCGGAGCTGGGTAGGCACCTCGAACGTGTCCATCATGTGCTGCGCGCCGCGCACGTCGCCGGTGACGAGCGCGTGCTCGACGCGCAGGTGTTGGAGATCGACGAGCCCGGCCTTCGCGTCGAAGCATCCGTCCCACTCTTCGAGCGCCGCGCGGTACGCGACCTCGGCGCCCATCAACCGCTCCTCGAGCTGCGGCTCGTGCGAGCCCGAGCGCAGCATCATCATCGCGTCGTTCCGCTCGCGATCGCCGCGCGCGACGAGGCGCGACGCCGCGCGATGCGAGAGGAACTCCGCGAGCGCGCGACGAAAGTCCTCCGGGTGGACGGTCCGCTCGATCACGTCGGCCTGCAGCGCCTTGAGGATCACCGAGCGGAGCTCGCCCGGCACATCCTCGGGGAGCGGGGGCACCGGCGTGCCGTCGTCGATCTCGCGCAGCCGTTCGCCGTACGTGCGGCTCGCGTGCGGCGGGCGTCCGGCCAGCGCGTGATAGAGCGTCGCGCCCAGGAGATAGGTGTCGGTCCACGGACCGAGCAGCGATGCGTCGCCCTCGAGCTGCTCGGGCGCCATGTACGCGGGGGTGCCCGCCACCTCGTTGCTCGGGTGGGCGCCCCAGTCGGTCGTCGACTCGTCCATCTCGAGCGCCACCCCCCAGTCCAAGAGGTAGACCTCCCCGAACCGGCCGACCATGATGTTTGCGGGCTTCACGTCGCGGTGGAGCACCCCGCGGCTGTGGGCGAACGAGAGCGCGCGGCACACGCCCATCATCACCTCGAGGTTCCACGCGAGGAGATCGTCTTCGTCGAACTTCTCGCGCACGCGGGCCGCGTCGCTCATGAGGCGGCTCCACGTGTCGCCCTCGATGAGCTTGAAGACGACTTGCGGTCGTCCTTCCTCGTCCACGAAGATGTCGTGCACCGGCGGGATGTTCGGGTGCTCGAGCCCGCCGGTGAGCCGCCCCTCGAACAAGAGGCGCGCCGCGGCGGCGGCGTCGGGCTCGGTGAGCGTCTTCACCGCCACGTTGCGACGGATCTTGTGCTGGCGCGCCGAGTAGACGACGGCCATGCCCCCTTTGCCGATCAGGTGCCCGACCTGAACGCCCGGGCTGGTCAGCCCCATCGACTCGGTCACCTTGTCGAGCGCGACCGGCAGGCTGACGTGCGGCGTCGCTTGGTCGGTGAGCGTCGCCTCGACTCCCGACTCGTCGAAGGGGGGGAGCTCGAGGCCGGACGACGTGGGCTCGTTCGCCACCGACGGAGGGTAGCAGCATCGTCGCGGCGCTCGCCGATCGTCGGACCGCTCCCGCGCGCGATGTCCCGTGCCACGATCCGCCCATGACCACCTTCGATTGCCCGACCTGCGGTCACACGCGTCAATCCGCACATCGCATCGCGGCCGCGAGGCTGCGCCCCGCGCTGGTCGATCGCATCCGGCGGGACCACCCGGGCTGGGACGGCGAGGAGACGTGTCAGGCCTGCGTCCGCCGCTATCGCATTCAGCTCTTGCGCGAGACGCTCGCCGATCAGCGCGGCCAGCTCGGGTCGCTCGACGAGCTCGTGCTCGCGCGCATGCAGGACCACGCGCCGATCGCGCACACGCCGAGCGAAGCGCCCAGCTCGCGCGGGGATCGCGTCGCCGACGCGGTGGCCGCGTTCGGAGGCAGCTGGAAGTTCCTCGGCCTCTTCGCGCTCGTCATGGCGGCGTGGATGTCGGTCAACATCGCGCTCGGCGCTCCACCCGATCCCTACCCGTTCATCCTGCTGAACCTCGTCCTGTCGTGCCTCGCCGCGGTGCAGGCGCCCATCATCATGATGAGCCAGAACCGCCAAGCCTCGCGCGACCGCGCTCAGGCCGAGCACGACTACGCGGTCAACCTCAAGGCGGAGCTCGAGCTCCAGCTGCTGCACGAGAAGCTCGACCACCTGCTGCTCGGCGAGTGGCAGTCGATGCTCGAGGTCCAGGAGGTCCAGACCGAGATGCTCGAGGAGCTGCGCCACACGCTCGTGCATCACCGCGGCTCGGGGCTCGCGGCTCCCGGGACCGACTGAGCAGGGCCTGCTCCCGCGATCGCGGAGGAGCGCAACGCGTGCGCTCGTCGGTGGTCCGGGAGGGGGACACGCGTGGCATGGATCTCGCTGGCCGCGTCAGGAGGAGGCGCGATGGCGAGTCATCATCGGATCGTGGTCGGAGTCGACTTCCACGAAGGCTCCGGTCACGCGGTGCGCGAGACGGCGCGGCTGGCCGGCGCGCTCGGCGATGGCACCGAGATCCACGCCGTGACCGTCGTCGAGCCGACCTGGGACATCGCACAGGAATCGAGCGCGATGGAGCACGTCCCCGAGGAGCTCCGACGCTTCCTTCACCGCATGGGCAGCCACGCGGCGGGCGATGCGCGCTGCGAGATCGCGATGCACGTGTACCTCGGCGATCCCCCTCGGGCGATCGCGCACCTCGCGGCCAAGGTCGACGCCGACATGATCGTGGTCGGCACGCACGAGCGCGGGACGGTCGACCGAAGGACGCTCGGCAGCGTCTCGCGTTGGCTGCTCGCGCACGCCCCGTGTCCGGTGCTCATCGCGCGCCCGCACGTCCACGTCGAGGTCGGACCGTCGGACGACGTCCAGCCTCCTTGTCCGGAGTGCGCGAGGGCCCGCGCGGAGAGCGGCGGGGCGCGCCTCTGGTGTCCGCGTCACGACGGACGCGAGATCGATCGGACGTACGCCTCGTATCACGACGGCGCGTGGTCGGCGATCCACCCGGCGGACCGATCACCGATCCGTCTCTTCTGAGCCAGCGCGTCGCGGGAGGACGATGCGCGCGGACGTCCCCTCGCCGAGCGTCGAGGCGAGCTCGAAGCGACCGCCCGAGCGCAGCGCGAAGCCGCGCACCATGGCGAGACCGAGCCCCGTCCCCTCGGGCTTGGTGGTGAAGAACGGCTGGCGCGCGCGCTCGATCGCCTCCTCGCTCATCCCCGGTCCGTCGTCGCGCACCTCGATCGTCACCTCGTCGTCCGTCGACTCCGTCCGCACCACGATCGTCCCGCCGCTCAGCGCGTCGAGCGCGTTCGTCACGAGGTTGAGGAGCGCCGCCACGAGCTCGGGAGCGCTGCCCTCGATGGTCAACCCCGGCGTGAGCTCGCGGACGAGGCGAATCCCCGATCCCGCGAAGCGCGGCGCGAGGAGCCCGAGCGCCACGTCGATCTCCGACGTGACGTCGACCGTCCGACTCGGCTCGGGCGCGCCCATCGAGAAGCGTCGCAGCCCGTCGATCAGCTCGGCGCCCCGGCTCACCGCGCGCCGCATGCTCGCCACGCTGTTGGCGCGCGTCTCCGCGTCCGCGTCGCTCGACGCGATCAGCTGGAGGTGCATCGCGAGCGGGGACAGCACGTTCTTGAGATCGTGCGCGATGCCGGCCGCCATCAAGCCGAGCGTCCGGAGCCGCTCGCTCCGATCGAGCGACGCGCGGGCGGCGTCGAGCGCCTCCGCCGCTTCGCGTCGATCGCGTCGCATCCGCGCCTCCGCGACCTCGCGCGTGAGCGCCGGCGCGAGCCGCGCGAGGTTTGCTTTCGACACGAAGTCGTGCGCGCCGCGCTTGAGCAGCTCGACCGCGCGCTCCTCCCCGATGTGCGCCGACACGACGACGAACGGGATGTCGAGGCCGCTCGCCGTCACCGCCTCGAGCGCGTCGAGCGCGCCGAAGCCCGGCACGTTGTAGTCGCTCACGATCGCGTCGGGGAGCTCGTCGCCTCCCAGCACCGACGCGAGCGCCTCGCGCGTCTCGATCCGACGCCAGCTCCGGATCTCCGTCCCCGCGCGCTCCAGCTTGAGGATCAGCAGCCGCGCGTCGTCCTCGAGGTCCTCCACGAGCACCAGCGACAGCGGTCCGGGCGGTGGCACCGACGGGCTCATCGGCGGCGCGCCCCGTCACTCATCGTCGTCGTCCGAGTACGTCCCATCGGGGAGCGACCCGTCCTTCCGCCACTCTTGAAGACGGTAATGGATCTTGCGTCGACTGATCCCGAGGATCTCCGCCGCGCGCTTGGGCGAGCCGTCGCACGCCTCGAGCGTGCGGAGGATCGCGATCTTCTCGAGGTTGGCGAGCGAGATGCCGGGGATCAGCGTGGTGGCGTCGAGGTGATCGGACTCCGCCGCCGCGACCGCGGCCGGCAGATGCTCGACGCCGATCGTCCCCTCGCGACACAGCACCACCGCGCGCTCCACCACGTTCTCGAGCTCGCGCACGTTGCCCGGCCATGCGTAGTCCCGCAGCCGCCGCACCGCCTCGTCGCTGAACCCCGAGATCGCGCGCGCGTTCTCGGCGCGGAACCGATCGAGGAAGTGGACCGCGAGGAGCGGCACGTCGCTCGGGCGCTCGCGGAGCGCGGGCACGCGGAGGTCGACCACGTGCAGTCGATAGAAGAGGTCCTCGCGGAAGCGTTCCTGATGCACGAGCTCGGCGAGGTCCCGGTTCGACGCCGCGACCACGCGCACGTCGACGAGCAGCGTGTCGTTGCCGCCCACCCGTTGGATCTCGCGTTCTTGAAGGAAGCGCAACAACTTGACCTGCGTGGAGAGCGGGATCTCGCTGACCTCGTCGAGGAACAGCGTCCCCCCGTCCGCCTGCTCGAGCTTGCCGACGTGCAGCCGATCGGCGCCGGTGAACGCGCCCTTCTCGTGACCGAACAGCTCCGACTCGAGCACGCCGGCCGACAGGGACGCGCAGTTCAGCATGACGAACGGCTGTCCCGCGCGCGGCGAGCCCTCGTGGATCGCGCGCGCGATGAGCTCCTTGCCCGTCCCGCTCTCGCCCTGGATCAACACGGTGGCGCGCGTGTCCGCGACCTGCTCGACCATGCGCATCAGCCGCTGCATCGTCGGGTGATCGCCGAGGATCCGCCGTCGCCCGCGGCGCCACGCGAGCTCGCGCCGGATCTCCTCCGCCTCACGCAGCAGGCGTCCGCGCGAAGCGGTGCGCTCGAGCAGCGGCACGATCGCCTCGAGGTCGAGAGGCTTCGACAGATAGTGCGTCGCGCCGATGCGGATCGCCTCCGCCGCCGTCTCGATCTCGCCGAACGCGGTCATCACCACGAACGCGCAGTGGGGGATGCGCGGGTGCGCCTCGCGGATCAGCCCGAGCCCGTCGAGCTCCGGCATCTGGAGGTCGGTCAGCACCACGTCCGGCTCGAACGCGAGGCGAGCGAGCGCGGCGCGCCCATCGGCCGCCTCCGCGACCTCCATCCCGTGCCGCGAGAGCCAGGTCACGAGCGCCGAGCGCGCCTCCTCGTCGTCATCGACGACGAGGACGCGGACGGGATCCACCTTGGCGTCTTCGCTCACCGGGGCTCGCAGCATATGCCCCCCAGAGGCGAGCGCGTCAATCATGCCGGTCGCAAGAATGATTGCGATCTCGAACCGGCAGGCTGAGCACCAACAGCTCCGTGGGAACGAGGGCGTGCAGCCACGCGTCCGAGGGTCCGCGGAGCTCGACCTCGTCACCGCGCTGCGCGATGTCGACCGCCATGCCCGGCTGGCCGATCTCCACCGCGCCGTCCACCACGAACACGTAGGCGCCGCGGTGCGCATCGACGCGGAGCGGGACGTCGTCCGAGGGATCGAAGCGTCCCGCGTAGAACGCGACGTCGCCCGCGAGGGGGATGGGAGCGCCCGGGGCGCGTCCGGCGAGCGGGGTGAGCTCGCCTCGCATCGCGCTCGACGAGATGAGCAGGCGTTGTACCTCGGGGGCTCGCTCCCAGCTCACCTTGAGCTGCATCACGAACCGCAGGTACGGCCGGGCGAACGGCAGCGCGAACCCGAGCGGCGGGGCACCCAGCACGCGATACAGCGCGCGCACGCGGCCGCGGAGCCCGTCGGGGATCGCCCACACGAGCGTCTCCATGTGATCCCAGCGTTCGGTCACGTCTGCAGTAGGCAGCATGACATCTTGCTCTTCGAACGCGACGAGTGGTCCGAACCGCTTCTCCAGCGCTCGCGCCGCGCGTCGCCGGCGCGCGCGCGGGATATGCGGCGAGCGGACGGCCGCTCCGTCGATCACGTGGGCGAACGTGTGCGCGCTTCTCACGGTGAACATGGATGGACCTCCTGCGCGTGCGGGCGCGCTCGCGACCAAGCGAGGGATGTGCCAGTCGACGCGCGGTCGGCGCGCTCGCCATGGAGCGCTCGCGTTGCGCGCGACGGGGAACGCTCCGAGCAGCGCTTGCGCTCGCACCCGCGATCGACGCGCAGCCTCGCGCGCGCGGGAGCACGCGTCACCGTGGCGTGCTGCCATGGTGGGGCAGGCTGCCGGTGCGGGGTGGGGCCACGTCGGTGAGCGCTGCGCGTCCTCCGATCTCGAGAGCCGAACGCATCGCTTGCGCTCCGGCGCGCCGGCTCCGGACGCGACCCTTGGCACCGCGCTTGCCACTTCGCGCCTCGGAGGATCGAATGCACAGCTCACGACTCACGCGATGTCTCGCGTTCGCGGCCGCGCTCAGCGCGTGCTCGATGACGACGTCCGACGACGACGCCGGCCCCGCCATGCGGACCGACGCGGGCTCCTTCGACGCCGGCGCCCCGAGCGACGCGGGCCCCGGTGGCGAGGCGATGGACGCCGGCGAACGGACCGGCCCGTGTGGAACTCCGCTCGGCGTCGCGTGCTCCGATCGCGTCGCCTGCCCGATGGGCTGGGTCTGCGGCGGCACCGCGTCGAACGGGGTCTGCGTCCCCGAGGGTCGCGATCTCTGTGACAACATCGCTGCCGATTGTCCGTCTGGCTTCCCGAGCTGCGTGCTCTTCGCGGGCGGTACGTCGGGTCAAGGAGTCTGTCTCATCACCGCGGAGCGCGATTGCTTGTGCGCCCCGGGCGCGTCCGACGCGTTCGAGTGTGCGATGCCGTAGCGCCCGCTCAGCGGCGTGAGTGGAAGCCTCCGCCGAACCCACCCGCGTGGAACCCGCCCGGCGCACCGCGGAAGCCGCCGGCGGAGCCGCCGTGGAACCCGCCCGGCGCGCCGTGGAGCACGCGGCCGCCGTAGGCGCGAGGCGCCGGTGCGCTCTCTCGGACTCGGCCGCCGTATGCGCGAGGGGGCGGAGGTGCGACGCGCCCCGGCGCGGGGACGGTGCGCACGACGGCGCCGTTCGCGGCCGGCGGTCGCGCGACGACGACGGGAGGACGAGCCGCGGGACGGCCGTAGGAGCCGCCGCCGTAGTACCCGCCGCCGTAGTAACCGGGAGCGTAGCCATAGCCGCCGTAGTACCCCGGTCCGTACGCGTATCCGTTGCCGTAGTACGACGAGCCGTAGCCAAAGGACGGGTAATACGCGTTGCCGTATCCAGCCCCGTACTTGCCCGCGCAGCCGGCCGCCATCGCTGCGATCGCGAAGACCGCCGCGGCGCCGAGGACCCGGGCGAGCCGCGCGATCCTTCGTCGGCCGCGCGCCTCGCTTCGAACGACCGTCCCCAATACCTCGGTGGTCATCGTCGTCTCCTCTTGCGTCACGAGGAGACGGTGCGAGCCGCGTGCCATGTACGCCTGAGCGGGATCGCCCGCGCGAGAGCAGTCCGTGCGCTCACGAAGCGTGGGACCGTGCAGCGATTGCCCTCGGACGACGAACGACTCAGCCGGCCGGACGCGTCGGGATGGTGAAGTAGAACGTCGCGCCCGCGTCGATCGCGCCCTCCGCCCAGATCCGTCCGCCCGAGCGGGTCACCACGCGGCGCACGATCGAGAGCCCCACGCCCGATCCTTCGAACTCGTCGCTGCGGCACAAGCGGCGGAACGGCTTGAACAGCTCGCTCGCGCGGCTCGGATCGAAGCCGACGCCGTCGTCGCGCACGTAGAACGCGCCGAGCGCGTCGTCGCGGCCCACTTGGATGCGGGCCACCTCGCGCGGGCGCGTGAACTTGATCGCGTTGCGCAAGAGGTTCTCGAGGATGACGCGCGCGATGCGCGAGTCGATCGAGGCGCTCAGGTCTTGCTGCACCGTCACGGTGATCCGGCGATCGGGCTCGGCGCCGACGAGCTCGTCGAGGATCGCGTAGGCGAGCGCGGTCAGATCGCAGTCGGTGTGCTCGAGGTCGAGCGGCACCGCGCGAGCCACGGAGTGGAGCGCCTCGATCCGCTCGGACATCTGATGACCCGCGCGCGCGATCCGCTCGACGAGCGCGCGGCTCTCGTCGTCGAGGGCGCCGTCCTCGAGCAGCGCCTCCGCGAAGCCGGTGACGTTGATCGCGGGGGAGCGCAGGTCGTGCACGATCGCGGCGTTGAACGCGTCGAGCGCGCGGTTCGCGTCGTCGAGCTGCGCGGTGCGATCGGCCACGCGTCGCTCGAGCTCGAGTCGGAGGAGCAAGTTGTCGCTCGCTCCGGCGACGAGCGCCGCGATCGATCCGATGATCGCGAGCTCCTCGCTCGCCGGCTCGTGAGGCTCGCTCCAGTAGACGACGAGCGCGCCGAGCGGGTGGTCGGTCCACACCGGGAACGCGGAGAACGACCTCACCGGTGCCGGCACGCGAGCCGCGCGCGCCGGCGGGAGCGCGCGGACGTCGGGTACGATCGTCGGATCGTGCGTCGTCATCATCGCGGCGAGCCAGGTCTCGCTCGCGTCACGCCGGAGGCGCACGCCGAGCTCGGCCGCGTGCGGACCGGGCACCACCAGCTCGCGGCCCTGGAGGGTGAGCAGCGTGCCGCCGGTCGCGCCGAGCAGCTCTCGGCTCGCGCGGTCGATCCGCAGCGCGAGCTCATCGAGGTCGCCCGCGTCGGTCAGCTGCACGGTGAAGCCGACGAGGCGCTCGAGCGCGCGATAGTACCAAGAGAGCTTGGTGGACGACGGGCTCTCGGCGGGACGGAGGCTCCGCAGGATCGACGGTCCGAGCCGCCACAGCTCGCCGGGGTGGACGACGTCCTGGATGCCGTGCTCCCAAAAGGCGCGCTCCGGCGTTCCTGTCCACGCGACCCACACCACCGTCCAGCCCGCGTCGGTCAGCGTGCGCGCCCGCGCGTAGACGTCCGCCTCGTCGAACGAGCCGAGGACGGCGACCGAGCGCACGCCGTCCTGCGCGGTCAGGACGGCGTCGACGTCCGCGACGTCCGTGGCCTCGATGCGCGACGCCCGGAGCGCGGCGCGAACGCGGGCCACGCGCTCCGGATCGCGCTCCACGATCACGACCGAGCTCACGACGGAGCTCCCGACCGAGCTGACGACCGAGCCGGCGACCATGCCTCCCTCGGCGGAGCGTAGCCCTCCGTAGGAGGGCATGCGCAGCGCGGCGCACCAACCCCCGAGGCACCGGTTCTGTTCGTGCTCAGTTCGTGTGGACAGCGGCCGGAGTGGCCAACCCATGCAGCCGCGCTTCGGCGTGCGCGATCGTGTCGCGAACCCCATCGACGGCCTCCCCGGACGCGAGGTCGAGGCCATCGTCATGGAGCGCCCCGATCAGCTCGCGGTCGCTCGGCGACGTCGTGGCGTCGTCCTTCGAGAGCTGACGATCGAGGTGGAGCGCGAGCGCGAGGAGCGCGTGACCCGCGTCCCGATCGCGATGCGCTTCGAGGTCGATGCGCGCGCGGTGCACGTAGTGCTCGGCGAACGCGGTCTCCAGCCCCGCGATGCGCGCCTCGAGGATCGCGTCCTCGCCCTCCTGCCGGCCGACCGAGGTGGTGTAGCGGTCGAGCGCGTCGAACCGATCGTTCAGCGTCGTCGCGTCCCCGCTCCGCGCGACACGGCCGATCTCGACGCGATAGAGCGCGAGCGCGCGCTTGAGCTGATCCACCGCGGCCTCCGGGTGATGCTCTTTGAGTGCGAGCCGCGCCGCCGCGAGGTGCTCGCCGGGCCGCTCGAGGAAGACGGTCACGCCCTCGTCGTGCACCTCCACCCACGCGTGATCGAGGTCGGCCTTGTAGGCGTCGGTCGCGAGGCGGTCGAAGCGGGCGACGTCGAGCTCGCGGTTGGTCGCGAGGTCGTCGGCCATCCATCGCAGCTGCGCGACCGCCTGCGCGACGCGCGGCGACGCACCCTCGCGCGGACCCGTGCGCTCCAGCCGATCCGCCGCGCGGCGCACCGCGTGCGAGGCCTCCGCGCGATGGCCGGCGCGCAGATCGGCGCGCGCCGCGGCGAGATCGCGACCCATCTCGTCGACGACCGGGATGTACGAGTCGTCCTCGGTGATCATCCAACCGTCCGGCCATCCGCGCACCGCGACGTCGGCCGCGCTCTCGCCCTTTCCATCGCGGCGCGCCTCGCCGCGTACGTGCTCGCGCACCCCGTGGTGATCGAGCATGTCGGCTCGATGCGCGACCGTAGGGACCTCGCGGTGACAGCCCGCGAGCGAGGTGATCAACAGGATCGGGATCGCGATCCGCGCGATGTTCTTCATGATGTCCTCCATCCGCAGCGGGCCGGACGGCGTCGGGGACACCTGTGCGACGGCGTCGCGTACCGCGGCGGCGCAGGGGGCAGGTCGTCCGAGCGTCGGGGGGCTCGCGCTCTTCCGCGATCGCGCCCCGCATCACGCGTGCCAGCGCTACGCCGACGGCGCGGATCGGATCGAGCGCAAGCCGTGCGCTGAGCGAGCGCGCGCGGGAGAACGCCGTGCGCGACCGAAGATCACTCGCTCGCGCCGAGCACGCGGGCGTGGAGCTCGTACGCGCCGCGGCCACTCGCGTCGAATGAGTTCGCCCGGATGAGGAAGCGACCGTCGTAGGGGATCGGCAGCTCGATGTGGCTGTTCGTTCCACCTGCGCCTGCGCCGTCGTCGTCCTGCACGAGGGAGCGCCCGGCGCTGTCGATCACCCAGAGGTACGTGTCGAAGTCGGTGCTCGTCATGTCGATCACGAGCCGCCATCCGGCGCGCAGATCGATCGGGTAGTCATGGTAAGGAGAGTTGTCGCTCGGGACGAGGGGGTCCGAGTCCGACAGCGTCCCGCTCACGTCGATCGGGTTCGCGCTCGGCGCGAAGTCGGCGGGCGGAGGCGGCGCGGGGCCCGTCTCCTCTTGCGTGTAGAGCTGGACGAGCATCTGGAGGCGACCCGAGCAGCGCGCGCTGAGCTCCTCGTTCTCCTGACCGCCGACGAGCGCCTCGAGCGCGGACAAGCACTCGAGCCGCGCCTGCTCCACGTCGCGATCCCCGTAGGGGCCGGAGCCCCTCAGCCGCGTGACCGCGACCGCCGCGTCGCCTGAGTCGAGCGCCTGGACCAGCTCCGCGAGCTCGTCCACCGGAGCCCGCGCCGGGGCGGACTCCGCGCCGGACGTCCCGTTGCTCCGATTGCTCCGGTCGGCCGGCGTCGTCGTGTCGGTCGCCTCCTCGTCACCCCCGCCGCATCCCGTGAGCGCGACCGCGCCGAGCGAGACGAACCCGAGCGCCCACGAGCCCCACCGGCCAGCCGTCATCCGCCCGTTCGTAACACGATCCCGTGCCCGGTCGAGGGGAACCGGCCCAAGCTGGCTTCCTTGCTGTATCATCGCCGCGTGTCCGCGTTCTGAGCGGTGCGCCGATACTTCGCGCCGCGCGCTTTGACAGGCGGGCGCCGACGGGAGTACGTCGAACGCGCGCCGCCGTCGGAGGAAGACGGTCGCGAGGAGGACGCATGAGCACCCATCCGATCGAGAGCCTCGAGGGGAAGATCCCCGAGGACGAGTGGAAGATCCGCGTGGACCTCGCGGCGTGTTATCGCCTCGTGGCGGCGTTCGGGTGGGACGACCTCATCTTCACGCATATCTCCGCGCGCGTGCCCGGTGAGGGCGAGCGGTTCCTCATCAACCCGTACGGGATGATGTTCGACGAGATCACCGCGTCGAGCCTCGTCCTCGTCAACGAGAAGTGCGAGAAGCTCCGCGAGAACCCGTACCCGGTGAACCCGGCCGGCTTCGTGATCCACAGCGCGATCCACGCGGGGCGTCACGACGTGCAATGCGTATTGCATACGCACACCGTCGACGGCGTCGCCGTCTCCGCGCAGAACGACGGCCTCCTCCCGATCTCGCAGCAGGCGACGATCGTCCTCTGCGCGCTCGCCTACCACGGCTACGAAGGCATCGCGGTGCGCGACGACGAGAAGGCGCGCCTCGTGAGCGACCTCGGCCAGGGCACGTTCATGATCCTCAAGAACCACGGCCTCCTCACGGTCGGCACCTCCGTCGCCGACGCGTTCCTCTACATGTACGTGCTCGAGTCCGCGTGCCGCATCCAGACCCGCGCCCAAGCCGGCGGCGCGCTCACGCCGGTCGACCCGCGCGTGCTCGAGGGCGTGAAGGCGAACATCGACATCGTGATGAAGGGCATGGGCGGCGCCCTCCCGTGGCCCGGCCTTCTGCGCAAGCTCGACCGGATGGATCCGAGCTACCGCACCTGAAGCCGCTGAGGAATTGCCGCGCGCTCCCTTCCTGCAGTTCCCGCCTTCCTCAGCGGCGCCCCTCCCCGTGCGTGAGAACCGCTGAGGAATGGAGGAGGGACAGGAGGCGAGAGCGCGGGGTCAAATGTTCTTGCGCCGCAAGATCACCACGCGTCCGTCGACGTTGAGGACCTGCGGGCCGCTCCCGGGAGTGAACACCGGTCGATCAGCACGAAGTGCGCAGCGTGACAGCGCACGTGTAGATCCGCAAGTCGCGCTCAGCGGCAGACTCGGCTCACGCAGTTGGTCGAGCAGCAGTCGCCGTTGGCCACGCAGGAGCGGCCGTTCGCGCGGCACGCGCACATGCCGCTCGAGCAGGCCATCGATCCGCAGCACTGCGAGCTCGACGTGCACATCTGGCCGGCCTCGACGCAGCACTGCTGGCTGAACGTGACGCCGTCGCGGCACGAGAGGTCGCCGCAGCAGGTGCCGCTCGCGCAGCTCGTCCGCACGTCGAGGCACGACATCGGTTCGTCGCGCGGATCGCGCGGGCCGCAGTCGGCGCAGTCGGTGCCGAAGCGGCAGTCGGAGAACGTCGAGTCCATCCCGCCGTCCTCGCACGCGCCGTTGCTCGCCGACGCGCAGGTGTCGTTGCACAGCATCATCGGCTCGACCGGCATGGCCGGCGGGACGCACACCGTCGCGTTGCGCGCCGCGGCGCCGCTCGACCCGATGTAGCGCGGCATCAAGCGCGCCTCGAAGCCCGCCGCGCAGACGCCCGACTCGGCCATCGGGACGCACGAGCCGCTCGCGCCTGAGTCGAGCGACACGCAGAACGTGCTCGCGAAGCCCGCGCGATCGGGGCACGTGCCCGCGCAGCTCGACACGCACATCCCGCTCGTCTCGCCGCTCGGCACGAGGCAGCGCGATCCCGGCAGACCCGTCTGACACGACGTCGCGCTCCCATCGCACGGCGAGCCGATGAACTCGCCGCTCCCGCCCATCGACCAGAACGACGCGCCCATCTCGCTCCGCACGTTCAGCGTGAAGCTGCGATAGCGCGCGAACCGCGAGCTGAAGCAGCTCGCGCTCGGGCTGCACCCGTTGTAGAGGTGCGTGACCGTCTTGATCCAGTCGCCGAAGCGACCGTTGGTCGTCGTGACGCCTTCGATCCACGCGACCGCCTGCGCATCGGTCGAGACGCTCGCGATGTACGGCGAGCGCTTCACCATGTCGATCACGAAGTCGAGGCCCGCCTGGATGTTGCCGTCGACGGTCAAGATGCGTTGCCCCTCGCGGCGCAGCGTCTGGTCGTAGTTGCCCGCGTCGAACTGGAACATCCCGAGCCCGCCTTGGCGTCGGCTACACGGGCCATCGCCCGAGCCGGCGACGACCGGTCCGCCGCCGCAGTCGACCGAAGCGGGTCCGCGACACGCCCACGTCAGCTCGCGGTGGCATTGCGACATCCCCGTCTCCGCGTCCGCGAGGCCGGCGACCAGCCACGCATTCTGCGTGATCCCTCGGGCCCGCGCGAGGTCGCGGATCCGCGACGCACGCTCGCGGCGCTGGCTCGACGAGAGGGTGGAGCCCAGCTCGTCGAGCTGCTCCTGCATGTCGCCACCCGGCGTGGCCATGCACCCCGCGAGCACCGCAGCGAGGGCGAAGAGGGACCGTCGAAGTCGCATGCGTGCCCGCTAAGCAGGCCGTGTGCCCGCGCCGTCGGCGTGGAACTGGGGGCGCCGGCCCACGGGGTGGCTGCTCCAGTAGGGGAACGGTCGACCCCGCCGCGGTCAATCGTCCCCAGCGCGGGGAGGACGCTCACTGCACGAAGCTTGCGCGATTCACACTCGCCCGCGCTGTCGCCAGCGACCATCCGGAGCGCTCCGCCCATCGCGGCGCGTCGGGTGATCCCCCACACCCCGCAAGGATCATTACCAGGACGTCTCGAGGAACCGCAGGAAGCGCGTCGCGCGATCACGGCGAGGCGGACGTGGTGCGCGCGAGCGCCTCGGCGGCGCGATAGCGCGAGTCGACGATCCAGCCGGGGAACACGCCGAACACGATGAGGGCCACCGAGAGCGCGCCGATCATGATCGCTTCGCGCGGGCGCGTGCCGAGCGAGGTGTCGGTGGAACGTGCGCCGCAGAAGAGCGAGAAGTACATGCGCAGGACGGCGAGGCCGGTGAACGCGGACGCGACGGCGACGCCGAGGCCGAGCGCGGGGCTCTCCCGCACGAGTCCGTCGAGGAGCATCTCTTCGCCGACGAAGCCGAGGGTGCCGGGGAAGCCGACGCACGCGAGCGAGAGCACGAGGAAGCCGACGCCGAGGACCGGCATGCTCTCGTAACCGCCGTGGTGGGTGCGCAGATCGAGGCGGCCGCGGCGGACCTCGAGCGACAAGATGGTTCTCCCCATCCCGGTGAACGCGAGCGCGGACGAGAGCCACACCGTCAGACCACCGGCGAGGGCCTCGGCGCTGGCGCAGCCGAGGCCCGCGAACACGAGCGCGGACTGGCTCACGAAGAGGTAGCCGCTCGCGCGCCGCGCGTCGTGTTGGACGAGCGCGAGGGCCGCGGCGTACACCGCGGTCCACAGCGCGAGGATCGATCCGACGCGCAAGAGCGCGGGCGGCGCGTGCGGGAGGAGGAGCACCGCCGCGACGTAGGTGCCGAGCTGCGGCGCGCAGAACAGCACGGTGGGACCGATGCGCCCGCGATCGAGCGCGTCGGGGATCCACGCGTGGAACGGGAAGATGCCCTTGCGGATGAGCACCGCGACCAAGATGAGGAGCGGGCCGATCCAGTCCGCGATGGCGCCCGACCCGAACGCGCGGCACGCGACGCCGGCCGCGAGGAGGACCACGCTCGCGCGGAGATAGATCGCGGACGTCCTCTTGACGCTGCGGTGCTCGCTCGAGGTGAGCCCACCGAGGAACACCTCGTTCGACACCGCCCACAGGATCACGAGGAGCGTCGGGTCGGTGGTGAGGAACGCGATCGTGACGAGCGCGGTCGCCCACGCGGTCCGGCCGATCCCCGGCTTGTCGAGGCGCGCGCGCGGGGTCGCGGCCACCGTGACGAGCCAGAGCACGGCGGGCAGCGCGACGAGCGGGCGCGACAGATCGCGGAGGGCGAAGAGCGGATCGTCACCGAGCCACCGAGGTCCATCGATGCGCGCGTCGCCGACGACGCTCGGCACGAGCGCGAGGAGCGCGAACCCGAACGAGAGTGCGGCGGCGAACACCGCGACGCTGCGCAATCGCTCCGGTGCGATGCGCGAGCGCGCGGCAAGGCCGATCGCGATCGGAGGTCCGAGCACGCAGGCGAGCCAGGCGAGGGCGCTCATCGCTCTCTCGATTCGTCCGGCGCGCCGCTCAGCGTACGATCGAGGCGGTCGGCTCGACGCATCACGGCGAGGAACGGGCGGACGAAGAGCCGCTCCACCAGCGCGTCGAGGCCTCCGCCGAACAACGCCGCGGCGTACGCGCCCTCGGAGAGTCCTCGCCGTCGCGGCGCGACCTGGACGCGGCTCATGTCGTGGAGGATGTTGGGCGCCAACAAAAATTGCAGAAGACGGAAGCACGCGTGGCCGACGAGGTGGACCATCGCGAGCGTGGTGAAGCCGAGCGCGATCTCCGTGACGATGAGGCCGACTTGGGCGAGCGCCGCGTACGACAGCATCGACTTCACGTCTGCCTGCGCACGGCCGACGAACGTGGCGTAGACGGCGGTGCTCGCGCCGGCGAGGACGGCGACCCCCTCGAGTAGGATCGACTGGGCGATCAGCGGCTGGACGCGCAGCAAGAGGTAGCAGCCCGCGTGGATCGAGAGCGCGCCGTAGTAGATCGCGCTCGACGGGGTCGGGCCCTCCATCGCGCGCGGGAGCCAGCCGGAGAACGGGAGGAGCGCGCTCTTGCCCGCGACCGCCACGAGCAAGAGGAGCCCGATGACCACGAGCTTCGCGTGATCGAGGTACGTCGGGTCGGCGCCGAACAGCGCGTGGAGGTCTCCGCTGTGCGCCCAGTGATGGAGCAGCGCGACGGCGGCGAGCATGGCCGCGTCGCTGATGCGGTAGGCGGCGAACACGCGGAGCGCGTTGTTCACGGGGGCGCGGCGATCGTGGAAGAAGCCGACGAGGAGCGCCGAGCTCAGCCCGAGCAGCTCCCAGCCCGCGAAGAGGACCTCCGCGCTGCCCGCGAAGGCGACCGAGGTGAGGCCGAGCGAGAACAGCGCGAGCTGCGCGAAGTACCGCTGGTAGCCCGGCTCCTTGTGGAGGTAGCGGAACGAGAACGCACCGACGACACCACACGCGGAGGCGGCGAGGGCGCCGAAGGTGATGGAGCGGGCGTCGACGAGGAAGACGAGCTCGAAGTGCCCGCCTCCGGCGGAGAACCAGTCGCCCGCCGACACGGTGCTCGGCCCTCGTCCATCGACGAGGTAGACGACGACGAGCGCGAGCGATGTGATGGCCGACGCCGACAAGGACACGCGCGCGGCCGCGCCGAGCACCAGCTCCGGTAGCTTTCGCCCGAGCACCGCGACGATCGCGATCACGAAGAAGAGCGAGAGCGGCGCGGCGCACAGGACGAGGAGCGCGAGCGCGCGTGGGTCGAGCCCGCCCATCACGCCCGCGCCTCGATCGCGACGAACGGGAGGTGATCGCGGCGGCCGTGATAGTGCGTCTCCGACGTCCCGCGCACGACCTCGACCTCCGCCTCGCGCTCGACGCGGACGAACACGCCGTCTTGGATCTCGAACAGCGCGTCCGAGGAGGGGTCGAGCGCGGCGAGCGAGAGCCAGCCGTGCTCGACGAGGCGCGCGAGCGACGGGCTCCGCGCGAGCACGTCCGCGACCGACGACGCGGGCGCCTCGACCACGAGCGTCAACCGCACCGGCTCGTGGAGCTCGAGGGTCTGCCAGTGGAGCCCCGTACGCAGATCGCTCGACGGGCCGTCCATCACGCCGAGCAGCGAGACCACGTTGTGCGGCAGCTTGGTCCCGCACCCGTAGCCCGTCGGATCGACGCGACCGAAGAAGTACTCGAGGTTGATGCCGAGCACGACGGGCACGACGGCGTCGAGCAGCGCAGACAGCCGCGCGGCCGCGTCGGGCCCACTCGGGTCGAACGACACGAGGAACGCGCGGCGATCGAGGAAGAGCCCACGCGTGCGCGCGCGTCGTCCGACGAAGCAAAACGCGTTGGTGCCGTGTCCGTACTCGGGGCGCGTCTGCGCGATGTCCGCGGCGCGTCCCTCGACGTGTCCGAGCGCGAGGTCGGGGCCGAGCCAGGTCGGGAAGCTCTCGAAGCGACGGCAGCGCTCGTGCGCCTCGCGTCGTCGCGCCTCCTCGAGCGTCGAGACGATGTCAGCGAGGCGTGCGTGGTGCGACGCGGGCACGCGATCGGTGTCGAACAGCGTGACCTCGTTGCTCGTGGTGTTCCGCTCTCCGCCGACGAACCACGTGTCCGGCGTGATCGCGAGCCCGCGCTCGCCGAGGATCGCTCGCACCCGCGGGTCGTTCGCGAACGCGGCGAACGCGCGCGCGTTGGGTCCGCCCGCGCTCCCTCCGCACGCGCCGCAGTCGTAGACGGAGCGGTGCGGGTTGTTCTGGCTCGTCGAGCCGTGGCCGAGCACGACGACGAGACGCGCGAGGCGATCGGCGAGGCTGAGCTGCGTCAGCTGACCGAAGACCACGTCCGCCATCTCGGCTGAGGTGAACCCGACGTGCTCGCCGATCTCCGCGGCCGTGTCGTCGTCGCGATCGATGGCGAGCCGCGGGGCGTCGGTGCGCGTCACCGTCGAGCGTCGGAGGCGTCCCGCGCCGAGCAGCCTCGGGAAGAGCACCCGCAAGACGAGGGGCAGCGACCACACGACGCCGAGGGTCGCGGTCAACAGCGCGCCCAAGACGAAGCCGCGCGTGCCGGCGTGCGCGCTCCGGATCACGAGGCCCTCGAGGCGACGGCGGAGGTCCGAGGCGCGCGCGCGGAGATCGCCTCGCGCGTCGGGCTCCCGGGGAACGAGGTGCCGCGGTCGCACCGCGATCGGACAGAGCGCGCGCGGCCGCGCGTCGGTCGCGCCCTGGTGGTACATCGCGACGCCGAAGAACCCGGGCGCGCCGAGCGTCTCGACGCGCGCATCGACCTCCTCGACGTGGCGGCGGAAGGACTCCTCGCGCTCGTCGATGCACGTGACGAGCTGGACGTCCGACGACGGCGCATCGTGCGGCGGTCGAGCGATGGCGGTATAGAATCGCTGGCGAAGTTGACGCTCGTAGGCGCGGTGGAGGATCGCGCGGCGCCTCGGATCGTCGAGCTCGCGGATCGTCGCCTCGAAGCGCGACACCGCGTCCGGATCGAGCGCGAGGATCCGCGCGGCGGGCCACCCCAAAAGCTGCGCGACCTGGAACGACGCCCACGCGCGCTCGTCTTCGGTAGGCGCCGGGAACGTGATCGATCGCCGACCGCGCAGCTCCGCGAGGGTCTCGCGATGGCCCGCGCGCTCGAGCGCGGCTGCGCCGGCCGCGCGCGTCAACAGCAGTCGCACCGCGAGATAATCGACGAGCGTCGCGGGGAGCGGCGCCGTGGGCGCGCGATCGGGGCGGAGCTCGAGCTGATGGATCATCCCCGCCCAGCCGCGCAGCCCGAGCGCCTCGGCGAGGAGGAAGTTCGGCCAGCGCGCTCGTTCCACGCCGAGCGCGTCGAGCGATCGCTCGAGCGACTCCCACGCGTCGGAGCCCGGCTCGCCTTCCAGCACGCGATCGAGCTCGGCCCCGTACGACAGCGCGAGCCGCGCGGAGGGGTGCGCGATGATCGAAACGAATGTTGCGTAGATCCCGCGCTCGCGATCCGGCATTGCCCAGTCGGCGAGCCCTTGATCGAGGTAGGCGGAGAGGAAGCGGATGAGCGGCGGGTGGACGTCGTCGTCGAGGTCGAGGTGGAGCGCGTGCATCACGTCGTCGCGCGTACGTCGGTTCGGCACGACCACCTGCGCCGCGGGCGCGGGCGCGCGGCGGGCCGCCGCTCGGCACGCCGACCACAGGCGTGGGCATGCGTCGGCCCCATCCGACTCGAGCGCCTCGCGCGCGTCGCTCGGCAGATCACGGCGGAGCACGCGCGTCGCGTCGGTCTCGGCGAGGTGCCACGCGAGCGCCGGGCCGGTGAGCGGCGCGTAGCCATAGAGGAGGATGCGTCGCCACACCTCGCGCCGCGCGACGACCCCTTGCATCTCCGCATCGTCGCGCGCGAGCTCCCGATCGAGCTCCGCCTCCACGTCCGAGGTCGCGATGCGCCCGCTCTCGAGCGCGTCACGATAGTCGCTCTCGCGCAGGTACGGCTGACAACCGAGCGTGCGACCTGCGTCGAGGACGGCGCGCTCGAACGGCGCGTCCTCGAACGCGTGCAACGTGTTGTGATGCACGAACACCCCGATCGGGCCTTGGGCGGGCAGGAGCGTGGCCGCGCGATCGATCGCGTCCTTCAGCGTCGCCCGAGCACCGACATGGCCCCCCGCAGATGCCGAGCTGCCGGACGACATGCGCCCCGCACTCTACTCCATCCCGATTCCCTTCGGGTCGGTCCTCCGGTGGAGGGAGCTCCTCGGCGCGTTCGCAGTGCGCGCGCCTCGAGCACCGACTATCCCTTACGCATGCCCGTCCCGTGCGCGTCGTGCGAGCGTCCGATGAGCGAGCGTGCGGTGCGCTGCCCGCACTGCGGCGTCGTCGACGAGCGTCGCGACCCGCGCGACCGAGACTACGTGCTCAAGAAGCAGGCGCGAGCGCACGCGCGCGGACCGACGAAGCTCAGCGCCGACGAGGCGGCGTCGCTCTTGTCCACCGCGCCCCGACAGCGCGGCTTTTGGGCGGACTTCCTCCCGAACCCCGGCCTCACCGGTCTCGCGTGGCTGCTCGACGCGCTGCTCGTGGTGATGACGCTCCCCCTCCTGCTCGGCATCGCGCTCGCCCTGATGCGGCGCCGCTACTCCGTCCGGCGCACGGTGACGGTGAGCGGCCGCTACATCGAGAACGTGTTCGTCGCCCTCCTCGGCGCGGCGCTCTTCGCGGTCCTCGCCTATCAGACCCCGTGGTGGCCGACCGGCGGCTGGATCGCGTTCGGTTCGGCGGGCGCGATGATCGCGCGCGGCTTCCTCGGGCGCCGCTTCACGCTCGACTGACCCTCAGCGCGGCGCGACGCCGACCTTCGACGCGAGCTCGGTCAGCCGATGGATGCGCGCGCCGTAGCGCGGCTCCTCCGGCCACGCGCCAGATCCCCCGAGCACGAGCGTCACGTTGTCGGGCTCACACTGGCCGGCCAGCGCCTCCGCTACCGCCGCCAGCCGCGGCTTCTTGCTCAGCATCCGCGAGGCGGACACCGCGACGAGGTCCGCGCGATGAAGCGCGAGCAGCGGCGTCACCTCGTCGACGGGCGTGCGCGCGCCGACCATGATCGGCCGCCACCCGAGCTCGCGCAGCGCGACCTCCGCGAGCGCGAGGCCGAGCGCATGCTCTTCCTCCGCCGGCGTGAGGAGGAGCGCGACGGCGGCGTCGTCGGCCACGGGGATCGTCTCGCCGATGCGCGTGAGGGTCCGCGCGAGCTGCTGCGACGCCACGTGCTCCTGTCCGATGGTGAGCTCGCCCGCCTCCCAGCGCGCGCCGATCGCCTCGAGCACGCCGCCGAGTCGGTCGCAGACGGCGGCCCAGCTGCCGAGCTCGTGCCGCGCCGCGAAGCAACGGGCCTGGAGTTGAAAGAATCGTTGACGCACGAGGTCGTCGATCCACCCGTCGATGTCGGTCGGGTCCTCGCCGAGGCCGTCCGTCATGTGCTCGCGCTGGAAGCGCAACACTTCTTCCTGTGCGAAGCGGCGGTGCTTCCCCGCAGTCTTCACGCAGCGCAAGAGGCCCTCGTCCGCCCAGCGCTTCACGCTCGTCGGGCTGGCCCCGAGGAGGCTCGCCACCTCCGTGCTCGTGAGCAGCGCCGACGTCTTCATGCCTCGCTTTCATGGAGCGAAATGGGCGTTCTGGCGAGACCAATCGGTCCGTTCCCGCGATTCGGGCGTCAGTTTGGTCGATTCTTGGCCTCCGCCCCCTTGATCCCGCGCCGGTTTAGTCGAATAATCATCCTCGAATCGGCTAAAGCGGCCGAGGGAGAGGAGACCGCATGGAGTCGCTCGAATCGACGGAGGGCCGCACCCTCTCGCCCGGTGGTCTTCGCGGGAAGACGTTCGTGATCTTCTACGAGGACCGCTCGCACACCGACGACAACCAAGACCTCAAGGAAGCGTGCGGGCGCATGGTCGCCCGCGGCCTCTTCGACGGTCGGTTCGACGTGCTCGGCGTGGCGGAGGTCGAGGGCCTCGGCTTCGCCCCCGTCCAAGCGATCGTGAAGAGGGCCGTGCAAGCGATCGCGCGGCGCTACGGGACCGAGCTGTACCTGGACTTCCACGGCGCGCTCAAGAAGCGTCCGTGGTCGCTCGGCGGTCACGGCTCCGCCGTCGCGATCGTCGACGAGGAGGGCGAGGTGATCTACCGCGGCTTCGGTCGCCTCGACGCGCGTGAGGTCGATCGCTTCTTCGCGCACCTCCACGAGGCGCTCCAGGGCGAGACCGTCCGCGCCGCGTGCGCCTGACCGCCGTCCCCGCAGGCAGGCTCACGCGAGGAGCTTACCCTCCGCTTCGTTCCCCCCCGGCCCGTCCGGCGGCGGCAGCGCGGTGGTGAGCGCTTCGATCCTCGGCAGCGCGCGCCGGATCGCGAAGTCGATGCTCGCGCGCTCGTAGCGCGCATCGAAGAGCAGGATCAGCACGTAGACGCCGGCGAAGGACACGCTGCGGACCCGCTCGTTCGCGACGTCGATCTTGCCGCCGCGGTTCAGCGGCTTTGCTGCGGTGGACAATGCGTGCGCGAGCGCATCGAACGCGCGTTGCTCGACGAGCCACCCCTGGCTCCGGCACCAGAGGTCATTGAACGCGTCCATCACGACCACGTTCGTCGCACCGGTGTCGCAGACGAGATCCGTGAGCGCCGCCATGAGCGCCTTCCACTCGGGGATGTGAGGACCGAGCGCCACCCTCGCCAGGGTAGAGCAGACATCAGCGCGCGGCGAGCACCGGGCCCGGTGTGTATCGAGCAACGTTGGTTCCGTCGCCGAGCTCGCCCTTGAAGTTGCCGCCTTGGCAGTAGACCCGGCCGTCGGCCTGGCGCGCGCAGAACCCGACGCCGGCGCGCGCGAGCTCGACGACGTCTTCGTACCCGGGCGCGGGCTCGGGGACCCACGCGACGCCGTCGCTGCGCCACGTGCTGCCCCAGCAGGACACCTCGGTGCTGGCATGGAGCGCGCACGTGAAGTTCTGTCCGCTCACCAGCTGGATCGCGTCGTCGACGCCGATCACCGGGTCGGTCGGCGTCGGTCTCGCGAAGCCCGGCATGCTCTCGCCGAGCCCGAGCTGCCCGGAGCTGCCCAGTCCCCAACAGCGCACGCGCCCGTCGGCGAGGCGCGCGCAGCTGTGCACCTGGCCGAGCGAGAGCTCGACCGCGTCGGTGAGGCCGACCACGCGCACCGGGGCCGACGCCACGGTGCTGGTGTTGCCGTCGCCGAGCTGCCCCATCGCGTCGTCGCCCCAGCACACCACCGTCCCGCCGCGCTCGATCCCGCACACGTGACGGATGCCCATCGCGATCGCGGTGAGCGGGCTCGCGTCGGTGCCGACGACCAGCTCGGGATCCGGCGCGAACCCGACTCGGCCGCTCCCGAGCTCGCCCTCGTCGCCGTTGCCCCAGCAGTACGCGCGACCGTCGGAGAGGAGCGCGCACGCGACGAGGCTCCCCGTCGCGAGGTCCACCGCGGCGTCCGGCAATGCGACGTGCGTGGTCGATCCAGCGGCGATCGTCTGCCCGAAGCACGTCACGCCGCCATCCGCCGAGAGCGAGCACGTCTGCGCCCAACCGGCCGCGAGGCTCACCGACCCGGGGATGCCATCGACGAACGTGGGCGATGGATGCGCCGCGCCGAGCCCGTCGTCACCCCAGCACGCGACGCGCCCGTCCGCGTAGCGCGCGCAGCTGTGCTCCCATCCGCCCGAGAGCTCGGCCACCGCGTCGCATCCGCCCATCACGAGGCAGCGTTCGTCCGGCACGCATCCGGCGTCGGGGTCGCACCACTCGGTCGGCGCGCACGAGCTCGACGCGCTCTCGTAGAGGCACACTCCGTCCGCGCATCGACCCGTGGCGCACGCCGCGCCGGCCGCGCACTCCGCGTCGCTCGTGCACGTCGGGGCGGGGCACAGCTCCGGGGTCTCCGGCGAGCAACCGGGATCGACGCACACCGCCCCCATGCACTCCGTCGAGCGCGCCGCGCCGTCGGCGGCCGGGCACGTCACCCCGACGCAGTCGCGCGTGAGCACCACCGTCACCGCGAGCGCGCCGCGCACGTCGATCCGGATCCGGCGGCCGACCACGATCTCGCCGTCGGCCATCCGCAGCGTCGCGCGGAGCGTGTACGAGCCCGCGTCCACCGCGAGCAGCTCGGCGACGCGCGCGCCAGCGACGTAGTCGTACGCCGCGTCGAGCGGGTGATCGATCGTCCGCAGCACCACCGACTCCTCCGCGTCGAGCAGCTCGATGCGCGCGCTCGCCGCTTCGAAGCGCGGCACCACATCGGTGCGCAGATCCACGATCACCGCGCCCGGCGACGCGCACCCGATCGCGATCGCCGCCCCCACCAGCCCGACGATGCAGCGCCTCATTCGGAGCCTCCCCGCGCGCCCGACCGGGCGCACCGGCCGCCTAAGCAAGCCGCGTGCGCAGCCCGTCGTGCGGGGGCGGCACCGCGAGTGCGACACCGCGGTCGCAGGTTCGGAGCGGCTCGCCGCCCCCGCGCGACCGCCCGCGCGCACCCGACCCTTCCCGCACCTCGAACGGGTCGATGTGTCGTATCCACGCGAGGAAGATCTCGTTGTCAAAAGGCGCGGGAATCGTTGCGGGGAAGGTCGGGTTTGGCGGAACGCGTGAACGAG
>JBFWYI010000095.1:0-37452 GCA_050186575.1 Sandaracinaceae bacterium
GAGCGAGCCGCAGAATCCGATGCACCTCCTTGGTCAGGTCGATCACAGATACGTGATGACCTCGTCGATGGGCCTCGAGGCGCTCGTCGCGGGGTGCAGCGTGACGTGCTTCGGCATGCCGTTCTACGCGGGCTGGGGATTGACCGACGACCGCGCGCCGGTGCCGGATCGCCGCGGTCGCGCCCGCACCCTCGAGGAGCTCGTCGCGCTCGCGTACGTGCGCTATCCCCGCTACGTCGATCCCGAGACGGGCGAGGGCGGCGACGTGGACACCGTCATCGAACACCTCGCCCTCCAGCGCGCGTGCGGCGCCGACCACGCTCGCACGCGCCACGTGTGCGTCGGCTTCTCACGGTGGAAGCGCGCGTTCCTCCCGTCGTTCCTCGATGGGCCGGGCGCCCAGATCGAGTTCGTGTCGCGACGCGAGGTGGATCGCGAGCTCAACGGCGGCGACGCCCTCGTCGTGTGGGCCTCGCGCGAGCACGAGTCGTTGAAGAGGTTGGCGGAGACGCGCAACGCATCGCTCCTCCGGATGGAGGACGGCTTCTTGCGCTCGGTGGGGCTCGGCTCGGATCTGTTCGCCCCCGCGTCCCTCGTCGTCGACACGCGCGGCATGTACTACGACCCGAGCGCCCCGAGCGACCTCGAGCACATCCTCGCCGAGACGGCGTGGAGCGACGCCGAGCTGACGCGCGCCGCGGCGCTCCGCCGGCTGATCATCGAGCGCCGCATCAGCAAGTACAACGTCGGCGCGCGCGGGCGAATCGGTGCGCGCGCGAACGGGCGCGCGGTGGCGTTGGCGATCGGCCAGGTGGAGGACGACGCGTCGATCCAGCGCGGCTGCCTCGACGTGCGCACCAACGAGGCGCTCGTGCGCGCGGCGCGGATGGCGAGCCCGCACGCGTACCTGATCTACAAGCCGCACCCCGACGTGGTCAGCGGCAATCGGCGCGACGGGTTCCCGCTCGAGCTCGCCGAGCGGCTCGCCGACGAGGTGGTGGTCGACGCGACGCTCCCCGACTGTCTCGATGTCGCGGACGAGGTGCACACGATGACCTCGCTGGTCGGCTTCGAAGCGCTGCTCCGCGAGCTCCGGGTGTTCGTCTATGGCCAGCCGTTCTACGCGGGCTGGGGCCTCACGCACGATCGACACCCCCATCCGCGGCGCACGCGCCGGCTCACCCTCGACGAGCTCGTCGCGGGGACGCTGCTCCGCTACCCGCGCTACGTGCACCCGAACAGCGGCGCGTACACCACCCCCGAGCGCGTGGTGACGTTCCTCGCGAGCGCGCCGCGGCCGCCCGCGTGGACGACGACCTGGGCGGGTCGCCAGGTCCGTAAGGGTCAGAATCTCCTGAGCGAGGTGCTGCGTGCTCCCTGATCTCGGCGTCACCCACGCGGTGCTGCTCCAGGGTCCGGCCGGCCCGTTCATGGCGCGGTTCGGCGCCGAGCTGCGCGACGCGGGGATCCATACCACGAAAGTCAACTTCCACGCCGGCGACGACTTCTTCTATCGGGGCCCCGACGTGGTGCCGTTCAAGGAGCCGTTCGAGCGATGGGAGGGTTGGTTCCGTGCGCTGATCGAGGAGCGCGGGATCGATGGGCTCTTCCTCTTCGGCGACTGCCGGCCGCTCCACCGCATGGCGATCGAGATCGCCGAGGCGAGGGGCGTGCGCGTCTACGTGTTCGAGGAGGGCTACCTTCGCCCCGACTGGATCACCCTCGAGGCGCACGGCGTGAACGGCCACTCGCACCTGCCGCGCGATCCCGAGTTCTACCGCGCGCTCGAGCTCCCCGACGTGCCCGATCCGATCGACGTCGGCCCGCGCTTCCACCTCGTCGCCTGGTACTCGTCGCTCAACGCCCTCGCCTACACGCTCTGGGATCGCGGTTACGAGCACTACCACCACCACCGGCACCTCAACGCGTGGCACCACATGCGGATCCACTGCTGGAGCGTGGTGCGAAAGGAGATTTACGCCCGCCGCGAGGCGCACCTCACGCCGCGCTTCGAGGGCGAGCTGCGCCGGAAGTACTTCTTCGTGCCTCTCCAGGTGCACAACGACTTCCAGCTCGTGCACTCGCCGTACGACGACGTCCTCCAGATGGCGCGCGAGGTGGCGCACACGTTCGCGCGGCACGCCGACCCGCGGCACTCGCTGGTGTTCAAGCACCACCCGATGGACCGGCCCTACAAGGAGTACGGCCGCTTCTTCGAGGAGCTCCAGCGGAGCTCGGGCCTCGGCGAGCGGCTCATCTACTGCCACGACCTCCACCTCCCGACGATCCTCAAGAACGCGCTCGGCACGATCACGATCAACAGCACCGTCGGGCTCTCGTCGCTCTATCACGCGACCCCGGTGATCACGCTGGGCACCGCCGTGTACGACATGCCGGGGATGACGCATCAAGGATCGCTCGAGAGCTTCCTCGCTCACCGCGAGCCCCCCGATCGCGACCTGTTCGAGAAGTTCTGCCGCTACCTCACCCACGTGAACCAAGCGAACGGGAGCCTCTACAAGCCGATCGAGGCGCTCGGCACGCCGACGGGGATCCGTTGGTGGAAGGGGCTGCCGGCGCAGCGAGAGGCGCACGTCGACGCGCGGAGCGAGCGCAGCCCGTGAGGCGCGCGAGAATCGTTCGATCGTGAACGCCTGCGGTACGCTGCCGCCACGGAAGCGCGCGTGAAGCGGAAGGAAGCGAAGGACCGCACGCGGGAGCAGGTCCTCGCGGCCGCGGAGAAGGTGTTCGCGGAGAAGGGCGTCCGCGCCGCGAAGGTGTCGGACATCGTCCGCGAGGCCGGCGTCGCACAGGGCACGTTCTACATCCACTTCGAGAACAAGGCGGAGGTCGTCGACCGGTTGGTCGCGCGATACAACCGCCGGCACGGCTCGCTGCTCGTGCGCGCCGCGGTGCGGAACCTCCGCGTCGGCACGCGGGCGATCATCCGCGCGCAGGCGCGAGCGCACATCGAGTTCTGGCGGGCGCACCGCACGCTGTTCCCGATGGTCGTCGACCACCTCGCGCGCCACTCCCGCGAGGAGGAGCCGATGCTCCTCCGCGACGTGAGCGAGGCGATCGCCGCGTTCGCCGACGACGTCTTGAGCTCGTCGCGCGCCGAGCGCCGCGTGTCGTCGCGCGAGCTCGCGCGGACGATCGTCACGTTGTGGCGCCAGGCCGGGCTCAACGTGGCGCGTGACGAGAGCGTCGATCCCGACGACGCGGTGCTCGCGCTCGAGCTGACGACGATCGCGATCTACGACGCGCTGGCGCCCGGGCTGCTCGACGTCAGCAAGCGCGATCTCGCGGCGGCGTACCGTCGCATCGTCACGGCGACGCGCGAGCGGATGGCGAGCGCGTCGAGCGCTCAGCGATAGTGTGGCTCCCAGCCGGTCACGTCCTGGAACAGGCGCACGCAACGGATCGTGCGCGCGTCGGTGAGGAAGAACCGGTGGTATCGATCCTTCGGGACGACGATGAGGTCCCCCGGCTCGACCGTCACGCGCATCCATCGATCGGCGTCGCTGCGGATGTCGAATACGCCCTCCCCTTCGAGGACGAACCGGACCTCGTCCTCGGTGTGGAGGTGCTCGTCCACGAACTTGGCGCAGATCGCGTCGAGGTTCGGCGTCTCGGGGCGGAGCTCGACTTGGTCCTCGTGCACGTAGCCCTGCTCGCGCTTGAGCGCGTCGAGCGCGGGTCGCGGATCGTCGAGGCGCAGCCGTCGTGACATCACGCCTTGCGCGTTCAAGGTGGCGGCGTCGATCGAGGAGGAGTCGTCGAGGTAGTGAGCGTGCATGCTCGCTCCGGGTGAATGGTCGCTTCCGATCGCGGGGACGAACGTCAGTGGGTGAGCCGCGGCTTCTCCCCCGCCGCGGTGCCGGGGCGCGCGGTGGGATCGAGGCCGAGCTGGCGCATCTTCACCGCGGTCTCGAAGAGGTAGTCGTAGCACTCGGCGTGCACCTTGGCGCTCGCCCAGTCTTCGCCCCACACGTAGACGCCGTGCCGCCGCACGAGCACCGCGTGGCTCTGCGGATAGGCGTCCATCGCCGCCGCCATCGCGTCGGCGAGGTCGCACTCGTGCGCGGTGTTCTCGAGGATCGGGACGACGAGCTCGTCGTGGTACCCGACGCCGGTGATGCCCTTCATCATCTCGAGGTGCGTCACGCGAAACTCGGTCTCGTAGAGCATCGTCGCGAGCACCGCGTTCACGCTGTGGGAGTGGAGCACCGCGCCGGCTCCGCGCTTCGCGTACGCGTGGAGGAACAAGGGCGCGCACTGGCTCAGCTTGAGCGCGGGATCGGTCGGACCACGCAGCACCTCGCCCGCGTCGTCGACGAGGAAGAGATCGCTCGGCGCGAGGCGCTCTTTCTGCACGCCGCTCGGCGCCATCAGGATCCCGTCGCCCGCGCGCAGGCTGAGGCCGCCCCCCGTGCCGCTGACCCAGCCGCGGCCGTAGAGCTCTCGGCATAGCTCGCACAACAACGCGCGCGGATCGGAGACGCCGCTCGTCACGGAGGCCATCGTGGCAAATGCGCGAGCGCGAGCGCAAGGCCCGCCGGCACGAGCGACCTCACGGTCCCCCGCACACCTCGTCGAGTATGATGCGCGCCCCGTGGCCCGGCGTGCGGACGATCGAAACCTGAACGAGAACGTGCGCGGCCTCCGTCCGTCCGCCACCGTCTCGATCAACGAGCACAGCGACGCGCTGATCGCGGACGGACAGGCGATCGTGAAGCTCGGGCTCGGCCAGTCGCCGTTCCCCGTGCCCCCGCCCGTCGTCGCCGCCTTGCGCGAGCACGCGGCGGAGAAGGGCTACCTCCCGGTCCGCGGGCTGTTCGAGCTGCGCCGCGCGGTGGCGCACTACACCGAGCGACACGCCGGCATCGATCGCACGGCCGAAGACGTCTTGATCGGTCCGGGGAGCAAGGAGCTGATGTTCCTCCTCCAGCTCGTGTTCGACGGCGAGCTGATGATCCCGACGCCCGCGTGGGTCTCCTACGCGCCGCAGGCGCACATCCTCGGGCGACGCGTGCGGCTCGTCCACACGACCTCGCAGACCGGGTGGATGCTCACGCCGGAGGAGCTGGAGCGCGCGTGCGTGGAGGCCGGCGACGCGCCGCGCATCCTGATCCTCACGTACCCCTCCAACCCCACCGGGCTGACGTTCAAGACCGAGCAGCTCCGGGCGTTCGCCGCGATCGCGCGCGAGCATCGGCTCGTCGTGCTCTCCGACGAGATCTACGGCGAGCTTCACCACAAGGGTCAGCACGTGTCGATCGCGCGCTTCTATCCGGAGGGCACGATCATCAGCGCTGGGCTGAGCAAGTGGTGTGGCGCAGGCGGCTGGCGCCTCGGGACGTTCGTGTTCCCGCAGGAGCTGCGCTGGCTGCTCGACGCGATGAGCGCGGTGGCGAGCGAGACGTACACCTCGACGAGCGCGCCGATCCAATACGCCGCGGTCACCGCGTTCGACGGCGGCCCCGAGATCGACGCCTACCTCGCGAGCGCGCGCCGCGTCCTGAGCGCGCTCGGGCGCTGGAGCGCGCGCCAGCTCCGCGAGGCGGGGCTCGTCTGCCCGCATCCGTCCGGCGCGTTCTATCTGTTCGTCGACTTCGAGCCGCACCGCACCGTTCTGGCGGCGCGCGGGATCACCACGAGCCGCGAGCTGTGCGCGGCGCTCCTCCGCGACACCGGCGTCGCCATCCTCCCGGGCGAAGTCTTCGGGCGCGCGCCCGAGGAGCTGACCGCGCGCCTCGCGTACGTCGACTTCGATGGCCACAAGGCGCTCGACGCGGTCGCCGTGATCCCGCGCCAGCAGCCGCTCGACGTGACATTCCTCCGCCGTCACTGCCGCCGCGTGGTGAACGCGATCGAAGCGATCGCGGAGTGGACCGAAGCGCGCTGACACCGGTTTCGGGCCGACGGCGCCCGATCCAGGTATCGTGAGGTCGTGCACCTCGAGCGGGTGAGCGAGGGACCCGTGCACTGCTTCGCCGGACTGGGGAACGTGCTGCTGAGCCTCTACTGGGGCGCGCCCGACGCGCGCGTGCTCGAGGACCGTATCCCGTGGGTCGAGCGCACGATGAAGCGCTACGAGAAGGGCGGCCTCTTCGTCGTGGTGTGCAGCACCGCGTCGGGCACGCTCCCCGGGACGGAGTTCCGCGAGAAGTCGCGTCAGCAAGCGTTGCAGTATCGCGGCCACATCGGCTTCAGCGCCTCGGTGCTGGAGGGCGATCAGCTCCTCACCGGTCTCGCGCGGACGTTCCTCCGGGGGCTCGCGCTGGTCGCCGGCCAGGGCGTCGAGACCGCGTTCTTCGAGGACGTGCCGCGCGCCGCCGCGTGGGTCGAGCCGAGGTCGCAGCCGCTCGGAGGCCCCACCGCCGATCTGATGGTCTCCGCGATCAAGCTGCTCCGCCTGCAGCGCGAGCGCGAGCGCGGCGGCCCGCGCTGAGGCTCAGTTCACGATCACGTTCGCGCGACACCAGCTCGTGCCGAGGTGACCATCGCGCACGACGACGTAGACCGGATACGTCCCCGCGTCCTCGGGCGTCGTCCACGTCACGTCGTGATCGCCGCTCATCGTGGCCTCGCGGGAGAACTCTCCACCCGTCGAGAACCAGTTGTAGAACGCGGCCTCGTGGTTGATCTGCAGGTCGCCCGTGAGGTTGTAGACGGGGTAGTCGTCGAGCCACTCCTCCTCGTCGTCGGCCGGGCTCAGGACGATGTCGGTGGCGGGCGCGACGCGGATGTCTCCGTCGAGGCTCGCGCACACGCGCGGATCGTCCGAGTCCTCGCTCCGCGCGCTCACAACGTGTCCATCGATCGAGAAGCGCGGCGGCGGCGGGCTCGTCGTCGGGTCCTCGCGCGTGGTGATCGCAAACCGCTTTCGCCCGCGCTCGACGAGCTGATTGTCGACGTAGATGTCGACGCTCACGCTCAGCGGGACCCCCACCACCGTGATGACCGTGAGGAGCGTCATGAGCTGCTCCATCGTCACGCCCGGCGGGAGCTCACCGCCCATGCCCATGCCGGCGCCCTGTAGCATCGTGGCGAGCGCGAGGATCGCCGCACCGGGCAACCGAGCTTGTCCAGGCGGGAGGCCGTCGGTCTCGAGCGCGATCAGATCGGGCCCGCCTTCCGCGCACGTGTCGGAGAGATCCACGCCCGCGCCGAGCCCCGCGCCGCCGAAGATCTCGGCGAGGCTCACGCACGTGTACCACTGCATCGTGACGCCGGGCTGACTCGCGAGGTCGTTCCCCAGCTCGTCCACCGCGAGCACCTCGAACACGATGTCCTCGCCGAACGCCGCCTCCGGCGGGTTCGCGCTGATCCCGAGGATCCTCTTCGTCATGATGATCTGCGGCGGATCGAAGTCGATGTTGATGCAGCCGCCGAGCAGCAGCGCGAACACGACGAGCGGAGCGGTGGCGCGGCCTATCACTGAATCGATCCCTGGATGCCGATCGTAGGGAGGATCGGCAGCCCCGGCACGGGCGTGCTGTCCGCGTAGTTGTACTGGTAGATCGTGCCCTCGTTGTTCGGCGCGTTGTAGACGTTCTGAATGTCGATGTAGACCGAGCCGCGCACCGGCCCGAACGCGAAGTCACGATCGATCCGCAGATCGAGGCGATGGAACACCGGCAACCGGTCGCCCTGATCGATGAACGACGCGTCGTACGCCGCGTCCTCGTCCTCGAACACCGGGAACGGCTGCACCGTCGAGGTCGGTCGCCCCGTCGAGAGCTGGAACGCCGCCCCGAAGCGCCAGCCCTCGAACGCGTAGGAGAGCGCCATGTTCAGCGTGTGCGTCTGATCGAACGTGAACGGGACCCAGCGCCCGTCCTGGGTGCGGCGCTCGGAGCGGCTCAGCGTGTAGCTCAGCCAGCCATAGAGCCCCCGATCGATCCGGCGTCGCACGAGGAGCTCGAGGCCGTACGCGCGCCCCTCCTGATCGGCGACGAAGAACTGCCGCATCGGTTGCCCGTCCTCACCGGTCACCACGCGGTTCACCTGGCGGACGATGTCGAACATCGCGCTGTAGAAGAACGTCGTGTGGACCTCGATCCGCTCGGGGAACGTCATCTCCGCGCCGAACGAGCTCTGCCAGCTGCGGTTCGGCGGGAGGCGCGGGTTGCCCGCGAGCCGCGCGAGGTTGAACGCCGGCGGCGGTTGGGTGAAGAGCCCCGTCGCCGCCTTGAGCATCAGCTCGGGCACCACCTGCCAGCGCACCACGAGGCGCGGGTCCGGATAGATCTCCGAGACGTCCGCGTAGCGCATGTAGTCGAAGCGACCGGCCGCGCTGATCTCGACGGGGCCGAGCCGGAAGATCTGATCGATGTAGAGCGCGGCGAGCGCGCGCACGATCGAGAGCCCGAGCGGGCTCGTCTGCGGATCGAACAGCGGCGCCGGATACTGGCCGAGCCCGTTCGGCACGAACGCGTTCGCGTCGATGTCGAACACCGTCGTGTTGATGTCGAAGCCGATGTTCGTCTGGATCTCGTCGATCCACGGGATCTCGAGGTCGGTGCGCAGCCCGAAGTACGTGTTCTGCAGCCCGAAGCGGAGCCCATCGGTGCCGGGTTGGCTGTTCTCGAACGCGTTGCCGTCGCGGCCGACCATCCCGGCGATCGAGAGGCGCACCTGGTGCGGCAGCCGCAGCTTGATGGTCGCGATCGCGCGCTGGAAGTCGTAGGTCAGCCGGTTCTGCACCCCCTCCGACGCCACGCCGCTGCCGAACGTGCCCGACTGATCGAGGCGGTCGTCCGAGCCGAAGACGAACAAGCTGAGTTGCATGTGATCGTCGACGCGATAGTCCGCGCGCACCTGGTAGTCCGTGTACTGGATCTGGAGGCCCGGCAGGACGAGCGGCAGGAGCAGGTCGTAGTAGCTCCGGCGGAACGCGGCCGCGACCGAGCCGCGACCGTCGTCGAACGGCACGACGATGAGCGCGCTCGCGCGGAACAGATCGACGGCGAGCTCACCGCGGATGCTGTCCGTCGGCGGCGGCGCGGTGCCGACCGACACCACGCCGGCGCTGTAGCGGCCGTACGCGGCGGGATAGCCGCCGGGATAGAAGTCGATCCGATCGACGAGGCGCGAGCTGATCACCGCGGGCCCCGCGCCGAAGTGATAGAGGAGCGGGATCGGGAAGCCGTCGACGAGGAAGCCGGTGTTCTGGAAGTTCTGCCCGCGCACGAGGAAGAAGCCGAGGCCGAACGGGCTCCGCACCACGCCGGGCAGCGTGGCCACCACGCGCAGCGGCTCGCCGAACGTGCCGGGCACCGTCGTCAGCTCCTCCGCGCGCAGCGTGATGCGCTCGGCCGCGCCGGGCTCCGGGCGCTCGACCTCCGCCGTCACCCCGAGCTCCTCGACGTCCTCGTCCATCCCTTCGAGGGCGAGGTCCTCGGGGGACGGAACCTCGAGCTCCTCCTCGTCGGACCCCTCGTCCGTTCCCGGCTCGTCCGGGTTCTCGGTCGGATCGGTGGTGTCGGGATCCGGCGGCGGCGGCGCGGGCGGCGTGATCCGGAAGCGGAACCGGATGCGCGCGGGGATCGCCACCCCATCGCGGGTCGCCGGCTCGAACGTCATCTGCTGCGCCGCCTCGATCACCAGCGCGTCGATGTCTTCGCGGAGCGGCGTGAAGACCTGCGCCTCCTGCACCGTGCCGTCGGGGGCCACGACGATCTGCAGCTCCACGCTCGCGTCGTCGGGCAGCGGCTCAGCCCCCTCGGGGAGCGAGACGGGCGGCGCGGTCAGCAAGCGAGGGGGCGTCAGCGCCGGCCGGACCGGGGGCGTCCCGCCGTCCGGCTCGTCCTCCTGGGCGAACGCCACGCCGTCCGCGAGCCCGACAAAGCTCGTTGCACCTACGCACGCGAGCAGCAGGGCGAAAAGCGAGCCTCGCACGGCGATCGAGTGGGTATCACAGCCGCGCCGCGCTGACTACGCCAAGCATCGGGCTCGGCCGAGCGTCGGGCTCCGCCTGTGCTACGCACCCGGCATGCGTCTCCGTGCACGGTCTCTTCTCGCGCTCGTATGCCTCCTCCCGTTCGGCTGCGACTCCAGCGCGCCGTCCGACGCCGGCACCGACGCGGGCTCCCTCGCCGACGGCGGCGCCACCGTCGACGCCGGGCCGGCCGGCGACACGTGGACCAACTTCGCCGACGAGTTCATGCAGACCTACTGCGTCGAGTGCCACGCCGCGTCGCCGAAGGACTTCAACTCCCTCGACGACGTGCGCGCGAACGCGGCGACCATCCGCTGCGGCACGAGCGACGTCGCGCTCTCCGCGTGCGGCTCGTTCCCCCCGCCGCGACAGTTCCCGGTCGGCGATGGCCCGTTCCCCAGCGACACCGACCGCGCGCGCCTCGTGGGGTGGCTCGACGCCGGCGCACCCGAGTAGCGACGCGGAGCGACGTTCGCTCCCGCTCGGGACCGCGACCGCAAGGCGCCGTGCTCGTCACCGTGCTCGTCACGGTGAGCCTCGGCGTCCTCCTCGAGAACAACCCGGTTTGACTCGACGCGGACTTCCCGGTAAGACTCTCGCCTCGGAGCCCTCGTCATGACCGCCCGCACCACCCTCGATCGCCTCGCGCCGCGCCGACCCGCCCCGGGTCGCCGACGGACCGGGCGCCGTGGTGCGTTCGCCGCCCCCACGCGGCCGACGTACGAGATGCTCCGCTTCAGCCCCGCATCGCTGTAGCCCCGGTAGGGGCTCAGTCGTGGCCAGGAACGGCCGCCGCGGCCCTACCGGGGATCCATCCGTCTCCACCGTGAGCGCGAGCGCCCTCGCCCGCGCTCGCAACCTGCCGTGTTCGCCCACTCGCGGCGTGCGCGCACGGATTCGTCCGTCCTCTGGAGAACATCATGACCCGTACAAACCCGCTACCTCGCGCGCTCTCTCGCCTACGCAACCTCGGCATCATCGCGCACGTCGACGCCGGCAAGACCACGCTCACCGAGCAGATCCTCGTCCACGCCGGCAAGATCCATCGCGCCGGCAACGTCGATCGCGGCGACACCACCATGGATCACCGCCCCGAGGAGCGGGCCAAGGGGATCACGATCACCTCGGCCGCCGTCACCTGCGCCTGGCGCGATCACGCGCTCACCCTCATCGACACGCCCGGCCACGCCGACTTCACCATCGAGGTCGAGCGCTCGCTGCGCGTGCTCGACGGCGCCGTCGTCCTCCTCGACGCCGTCGCCGGCGTGGAGCCGCAGACCGAGAAGGTCTGGCGCCAGGCCGATCGGTGGCGCGTCCCGCGCGTCGCGTTCGTCAACAAGCTCGACCGCCTCGGCGCCGACCTGCGCCGCGCCGTCGACTCGCTGCGCGAACGCCTCGGCGCGCGTCCCGTGCTCGTGACCCTCCCCATCGGCCGCGAGCGCGAGCTCACCGGCCTCGTCGACCTCGTCACGCTCCGCTCCGTCACCACCGACGAGCGCGGCGCGCGCGTGTTCGCCGAGATCCCGACTTCCATGCACGACGAGGTCCTCGTCGCGCGCGAGGCGCTCCTCCTCGCGTGCGCCGAGCTCGACGAGTCGCTGCTCGACGGTGAGGTCATGCCCGAGAGGCTGATCGCGGCGCTGCGCGAAGGCACGCGGCAAGGAACGTTGCTGCCCACCTTCTGCGGCTCCGCGCTCGCCAACCTCGGCGTGCCGACGCTGCTCGACGGCGTCGTCGATCTCCTCCCGCCGCCCGAGGGCTCGCCCGAGGCTCCGCTCGCCGCGCTCTGCTTCAAGGTGGAGCACGACGCGCACGGGGCCAAGGCGTGGGTCCGCGTGTATGCGGGCACCCTCTCCCCCGGCGTCGCCGGCGTCGGAGACGGACGGGCGACCGTCCGGATCGGACGCCTCGCCCGCATGTTCGCGGGCCGGGCGGAGGCCATCGACGCCATCGGCGTCGGCGAGATCGGCGCGCTCATCGGCACCGACCTCCACACCGGGGACACGATCTGTGATCGCGAGCATCGAACCTTGCTCGCGCCCATCGACGTGCCCGACGACGTCATGCGCGTCGCGATCGAGCCGGAGACCCGGGACGATCGCGACAAGCTCTCGCGCGCGCTCGCGCGCCTGCGCCTCGAGGATCCTTCCTTGCGCGTGATCGACGACGCACAGACCGGACAGACCATGCTCGGCGGCATGGGGGAGCTGCACCTCGAGGTGTCGCTGGCCCGCCTCGCCTCCGCGCACGGCGTCCGCGTCGGCGCGGGGGCTCCCAAGGTCGCGTACCGTGAGACGATCACGCGCGCGGCCGAGGTGAGCCATCTCCACCGCAAACAGAGTGGCGGTGGCTCGGGACAGTGGGCGCGCGTCGTCCTCCGCCTCGAGCCCGCCGACCCCGGCGCGGGCCTCCTCTTCGAGGACCGCATCAAGGGCGGCGTCATCCCGAAGGAATGGATCGGCCCGGTCTTCGACGGCTGCCGCGAGGCGGCGCAGGCGGGACCGGCCGGCGGCCACCCGGTCGTCGACGTCCGCGTCCTCCTCCTCGATGGGGAGACCCACTCTCACGACTCGAACGAGCTCGCCTTCCACGTAGCCGGTCGCGCGGCCTTCCGCCTCGCGATCGCAGAGGCAAGCCCCGCTGTCCTCGAGCCGCTGATGCTCCTCGACGTCCGCGTCCCCGAAGCGCACGTCGGCGAGATCATCGGCGACCTCGCGGCGCGGCGCGGCAAGGTGCTCGCGATGGACCTCGACTCCCCCACCACCGTCGTGGTGAACGCCGAGGTCCCCCTCGCGAGCCTCCACGGCTACGCCAGCGCGCTCGCCGGCCTCAGCCACGGCCGAGGCACCCACCACATGACGCTCGCGCGCTACGCGAGGGCGTGATGCACCCCCCGGAGGCCGCGTGACATGCTCGCGCGGCCTCCGGCTCTCTCGCCCGCGGCCTATCAAGGCTCGCGGGCGTCGGGGAACGCGACGAAGCTCACGTACGGCTCGTCGTGGAACGAGCCGGTCTCGAAGCTCCACGCGCCGGAGCGCGGGATGTCGACGAGTTCGATGTCGCTGACCTCGAAGGTGGGTCGACCGATCGCAGTGACGCCGAAGATCGAGACCGACGGGTTGCGGATGGTGCGCGGGCCCCGGTTCTCGAGTTGGCCGACGAGCTCGTTGCTCCCGAACGCGTTGACGACGGACGTGATGCCCGTGACGACGATGTCGTTGCTCGAGATGGCGTCCGTCAGGTTGATCGCGCCGACAGTGTAGCGACCCGCCGCGATGTCTTCGACCGAATAGCCGGCCAGGAAGTCGAGGCGCGCGGCCTGCATCCCGAGCTGGCCGGGCCCCAAGCAGGTCGTGAGGTTCCCCGTGCCGCTGACCCCCCGATGGACCGGCGTCTCGACGAGCCCCTGCGCGATCGCGATCTCGGTCCCGTCCGCGTTGTCGAAGCGCGTCCTCATGTCGAGGGCGCAGAGATGAAGATCGGGCGATACGTTGCGCATGGCGACGAGGAAGCGCGTCTCGATCAGGGCCTCGTAGATCGTGAACGCGGTGATCTCGAGTCCGGTGTCCGTCAACGACCCGACGTAGGTCAACGGGATGTCCGGAACGAACGCGACGTCGGTGCTGCCCCCCGCGTCTTCTCCCGCATCCTCGGCGGCCGCATCCGTGCGCCGGCGTCCGCCGTCGCGGCCGGCGGCATCGTAGTCGAGCATCGCGGCGTCGAAGGTCAGCACACCCGCCTCGGGATCCAAGCTCGGAGGCCCCCCATCGCAGGCCGTGCCGACCATCACGAGCGCCAGCGCCACTGCGTCGACACGTCTCATTGCCAGATCCCCATCACGGGTGAGTAGTAGTTGGTACCGGTAGCGCGCATGAGCTGGTGCTCCCCGTTGTCGCCCATGCCCCAGACGTCGAAGCTCGGTCTCAACGTGAGCGTGGAGGTGTTGCCTGCCGTGACGACCTCGACGTTGGTGAGACCCGGATTGAACGAGCCATCTATGATCGTGCTCGTGGTGGAAGGAGCTCCGAGCTGTCCGCCGGCGTTGTTTCCGAAGCAGCGCAGCGTGTGATCCGTGAGGAGGACGCAGCCGTGCGTCCTTCCCGTGGCAACGCGCGTTGCGGTCGTCACACCCACGACGTTGACCGGTATGCTCGATCGACCAGCCGTTCCATTGCCGAGCTGGCCAAAGGTGTCTTGCCCCCAACACTGTGCTCGTCCCGTTGCGAGCACTGCGCAAGTGAAGTCGGTCCCCGCGTCCAAGTCCACGGCGTTGCTGATACCGAGTGCCGCCGTCGCGTACTCCTGGTCGGACGGTGCCCCGAATCCGCGACCGAGCTGGCCGTTGTTGTTCCACCCCCAGCAATAGACCTCGCCTACGCTCGTTCTCGCGCAGGCGTGGAACGCGCCGATGGCGAGCTGCACGGCATCGGACACACCGCTCACCGTATGCGGGGTCACCGCGCCGGTGAGACTCCCCGCTTGTCCATGGTTGCTGTTCCCAAAGCACACGACCGAGCCGTCTGCGCGGATGCCGCAGGTGAACAGGTGCCCAGCTTCGATCGAGACGAAGTCGCTGACACCGAGGACCTCGACGGGCGTGCCGATGCTCGTGAACGTCGTGCCCGTGCCCAGCTGTCCATAGAGGTTGCTTCCCCAGCAGTACGCACGTCGCGGACCCGTCCCCGGCGCGAGGCCGCACGAATGCGTGCCTCCCGCGCTGACCGTGCTGAAGAAGCCATCGATGAGGTTGGGTACCTCGCTTCCGGTCGTGGACCGGTAGCCGATCTGCAGGAAGTCACCGAGGCCCCAACACACCACGCGCCCATTGGTCATCAGCGCACACGCGTGATCGCCCCCCATCGATAAGGTCAGCGGGTTCTCGCAGCTGCCGCCTGCGCAAATGACGGAGCAGGTTGCACCGCACACACCACAGTTCAGCTCGTCCGTGAGGACGGCGCGGCACGCGCCAGAGCAATCGAGCTGGCCGCTCGGACATTCGCACGCCCCGCTGCGGCACGTCGCGCCGATGGGGCACACCACACCGCAGCCGCCGCAGTGGCTCGGGTCGGTCGCCGTCGCGACGCACGCGCCCGAGCAGACCGCCTGGCTGAAGGGGCAAACACAGCTTCCGCTGCTACAGGTCGCGCCGATCGCGCAGGCGACCCCGCACGCCCCACAGTGACGCTCGTCGGCGCCGAGGCTGACGCACTCCGCGCCACAGAGGGAACGACTCCCCGGACACTCGCAGCTCCCGCTCACGCACGCCGCCGTCGGGGGGCACGCGACCCCGCATGCCCCGCAGTTCATCGCGTCCGACCCGAGATCCGTACAGGTCCCGGCGCACGCTTCCCCGCCGAGCGGGCAGCGACACGACCCCGCCACACAGCTCGCGCCGGTGGGACACGCCGCGCCGCATGCACCGCAGTGGAGCGGATCGCTGCTCACGTCCCGACAGACCCCCCCACACTCGAGGCCTCCACCAGGGCAAACGCAGTTTGCGGACACGCACGTGAGGTGCGACGCGCAGGCCCTCCCGCAACGCCCGCAGTGCGTCGGATCATTGAACATGTCGAAGCAGCCGTCGCTGCACGGCATGGTGCCGACCGGGCAGCGGCAGGACCCGTTCGCACACGCCTCTCCCGGGCCGCATGCGCGCCCGCACGCGCCGCAGTTGTCGCGATCGGAGGTGACGTCGACACAGATGCCGTCACAGAGCACGGCGTCCAGACCGCACGTGCACGACCCGTCCATGCACGGCTGAGCGCCGGGGCATTCAATCCCGCACCCGCCACAGTTGTGTCGGTCGCGCGCGAGGTCGACGCAGCTCGAGCCGCACTGCACGCCGCTTCCTGGACACCGACACGCGCCGTCTTCGCAGCTCGTCGCGGCGACGCACTCGTTGCCGCACGCCCCGCAGTGGAGCGGGTTCGACGTGGTGTCGACGCAAGCGCCGAGACAGATCAATCCTTGCTGACACGCGCACGCCCCATCGCGGCACGTCGCGCCCGGGGCGCACAACACGCCCCCGCACTCGACGCAGTCGTCGACCCGACCGTCACAGTCGTTGTCGATCCGGTCACCGCAGCGCTCCACGGTCGCGTCGGGACGGCACGCACAGACGCGCGGTCCTTCGGCAGACGAGACACACCCCCAATTCAACGCGTCGATGCAGTCGCCATCCCTCTCGCACCCGGTCGTGCACCGGTCGCGCCGCTCGGGGAACGCGACGCAGAGCCCCGAGCTGCAGTCGGAGCCGCTCAGGCACGGCGTCAGGAACGGGCCACCAACGGCGCCCGCGTCGTTGCCCGGGGCATCTCCGTCGCAGCCCGTGGCGATGACGATCGCGACGCCGAGCGCTACGGCAAACCTTGTCCTCATACGCCTTGGACGTCTCCCGTCGGACCCAAGCCCGAGGGCACTATGCCGCACCCCCCGGGCCCTGCAAACTCCGCGTGCGGTGCCCACCACGCGTTCGCGCCCCAGATCCGGGGACGCGAGGCGTCTTGCCACTGTCCAGGCGACCTAGACCCGCATCTCATCTTGCGGCAGACTCGCTCCGTGGTTGTGGTCCGGCAGGGCCGCCGTGGCCCCGGGGCAGGGGCACGCGCGTCGATGAAGTCCGCTCTTCGAGCCGTCGTCTCGTTGCTGCTCATCCACGGCTGCACCGCTCCGGAGGCGGGTCCGGATGGTGGCGGGACGGGCGCATTCCTCACCCCGTGCGAGGGCCCCTCAGACTGCGCGAGCCGGCTGTGCCTCCGAATGGCGGAAGGGGACGCGCGATGCACGCGGCGCTGCTCCGACGACGAAGGCTGCCCTCCAGGTCCGAGCTGGGCATGCGTGGCACCTGACGGAACGGACGCGCGCGTATGCGGCTGCGTGCCGACCGCCGACGACGAACGGTGTGACAACGGACTCGATGACGACTGCGACGGTGTCACCGACGACTGTCGAAGGTGCTTCGGCGAGCTCGTCCCCCTCGACGATCCGCACCACTGCGGTGCGTGCGGGCTCGAGTGCACGGGCGATGCGCGGTGTGAAGACGGACAGTGCACGTGCCCGGCGAGTCAGGACCTGTGCTTCGACGGCTGCTTCGATCTGTCGACCTCCGAGCGTCACTGCGGGAGCTGCGGAGCCTTCTGTGAGCGCGACGTCGAGTGCATCGAGGGGCACTGCGGTTGTGAGGCAGGGCTCGAGCCGTGCGACGGATCGTGTGTCGACACGAGCTCCGATCCCGCCGCATGCGGCGGCTGCGGGATCACGTGTGCGTCCGACGAGGCATGCCAAGATGGTTTGTGCGTATGCACGGGGGGCGGCGAGCGGTGCGACGGCGCCTGCGTGGACACGAGCTCGAACCCGGATCACTGCGGCGCGTGCGGGCTCGCGTGCCGTTCGCCCCGCGCCTGTGACCGCGGCGCGTGCGCGTGCGACGGGGGAGGCGGCGTCGTGTGTGGTGACGTGTGCACCGACCTCGACACCGACGCGGCGAACTGCGGTGGCTGCGGGGTGCGCTGTCCGGCCGGCGTTGCGTGCGTCGCCGGGAGCTGCGCGTGCACAGGAGCCTCGCCGCGCGTGTGCTTCGGAGCCTGCGACGATCTCGCGGACAGCGAGCTCAACTGCGGCGTATGTGGGAACCGCTGCGCCACGGGACAGACCTGCGTCGCGGGCGTGTGTCGCTGCCCATCCGGGGCCTCCCTGTGCGGTGGTCGTTGCGTAACCACGGGTACGGACCCGACGAACTGCGGTGGGTGCGGTCGGGTCTGCCGCGCCGGACTGCTGTGTTCAGGCGCTGCGTGCGTCTGCCCCGGCGGCGTCACCGATTGTGGCGGTGCTTGTATCGACACGAGCTCGTCACCCGACGACTGTGGCGCGTGCGGCGTCCACTGCCCGATCGGCGCGAGCTGCGTCAGCTCGGCGTGCCAATGTCCAGCGTCGCAGATCGAATGCGGTGGAGCGTGCGTCGACACGATGAGCGACCTCCGCAACTGCGGATCGTGTGGAGTCAATTGTCCGGGTGGCGCGAGCTGCGTCGCCGGAGCGTGCATGTGTCCGATGGGCAGCGTCCCTTGCTCCGGGGCGTGCAGGGACATCGCGACGGACGAGAGCCACTGCGGAGGGTGCGGCGTCACATGCGGGTTTGGCGCGACGTGCATCAGCGGCGCGTGCACGTGCCCTGCCGGGGAGACCGTGTGTTCGGGGGTGTGCCGCGACCTCGACTCCGACCGCAACCACTGCGGCGGGTGCGGGGTCGCGTGCCCGAGTGGGCAACTGTGTTTGTCGGGCGTGTGCGGGTGTCTGAGCGGGGAGGCATACTGCTTCGGGCGGTGTACGGACATCCTGTCGAACCAGGCCAACTGCGGGGCCTGCGGGATCGGTTGCAGCGTTTCCGCCGGTTCGTCCTGTATCGGCGGAACGTGCGTGTGCCCCGGGGGACTGGCCTACTGCGCCAGCAGCTGCGTTGCGCTCGATACCACGACGAACTGTGGTGCGTGCGGCGTCGCCTGCGCGACGCGGGCCAGCTGCGTGGGAGGCGCGTGCACCTGCCCGGGCTCCGAGGTCGTCTGCGGGAGCGCATGCACGGACCTCAGCTCGAACGTGGCTAACTGTGGATCGTGTGGCGACGCCTGTGTGCCGGGTGCGGTGTGTGTGAGCGGAACCTGTGCGTGTCCTTCGGGTTGGGCGGAGTGCGGAGGCGTCTGCCTCGACGTGCGGATCGCGACGGCGAACTGCGGCGCATGTGGAAGCGGTTGCTCTGTACTCTGCAGTGACTCGTCCTGCGGGACGGTTGCGGGGCTCGATATCTACGCTTCGGCGACTCTCATCCGGACGACGAACGGTCAGGCTTGGCGTGTGCGACTCGGCGCCGAAGAAGTGTTGGGCGGGTTTTCCAACGTGATTGACTCGGGCGGGTATCAGTCGGGGGGACTCGACAACCTCTGCGTAGTGTTGACCGACCATCGCGTCTTTTGCCGCGGTTCGAACACACGAGGTGAGCTGGGCGACGGGACCCGTACGGCGTCCACGACCTTCGTCGAAGTCATGGGCGGCGTCTCTGCAACACATGTTGCGGTAGGGCAGCAATCGGTTTGTGCCATCCAAGTAGACCAGTCCGTGCGATGCTGGGGCACGAACGCGCAAGGCCAGCTCGGTATCGGTGACCTGATGGTCGCCGACAGTCCGACGCCGATGATCGTGCCCGGACTCACGAACGTCGTCGGGCTCAGCGTCAAGAACTACACGTATTGCGCGCTCCGCGCAGACGGTTCGGTCGCATGTTGGGGCGACAACTTCCAGGGCACGGTGGGGAACGGAAGCGCGTCCACAGTGGAGCCGGCGCCCGTCGACCTCTCGCTCGCCGGAATAGCTGGGGTCGCGATGGGCCAGGGGCATGCGTGCGCGGCGTCAAGCTCCGGTGTTGCCTACTGTTGGGGGGCCGGCGTCACCGGCGAGCTCGGGGACGGACTCGCGATGAACTCTCGTTCCCCGGTGATGGTGAGTGGCCTCGTCGACGCGATCGACGTCGCCGCCGGCTCGCAATTCTCGTGCGCGCTCCGCGCGACCGGAGAGGTCATGTGCTGGGGGCGGGACGGCTTCGGTCAGCAGGGCAACGGGCCTGGCGTTGTGGACAGCTTCGTCCCAACGCCGGTCAACATTCTCACCAACGCCGTGGAGATCGGTGCTGGGCTCGACCACGTGTGCGTGCGTTTGACCACCGGGGAGTTGAGTTGCTGGGGACGCAACCTTGCGCGCGTCGTCCACGACTCCACGGTCAACAACTATCACGAGCCCATCACCTACGTGTTCTGAGAGATGCGTCCACGATGGATGGGGGGTTGGCTCGCGGTGATCGCGCTTTGCGCGGGATGCGATGCGCCAACGCCCGAGCGCTATGACGGAGGTACGGCTCAGGACGCGGGATCGGGCTACCTCGGTGACGGCTGTGATCGGGACGGCGACTGCGACGCTGGCCTCGTATGTCGCGCCGGCTACTGCAACGCGCCCGGATTGCCAGGAGACTCATGCGATGGAACGTCGTTGTCGCAGTGTGCGCGCAACCTGGAGTGTGTGGAAGGCGCGTGCACGAGCGTCGGCGCCGCCGGCGAGCCCTGCCGGTCGGGCAACGCGTGCGACGGCGCGCTGACGTGCAGCGACGGTGTGTGCATGCCGGCGGTGCGCGCGCGGTTCTGCCATTGCCTCGTGTCGGGCGCGTTCCGCGACCCGATCTTCCTGCGGATGGAGGTCGACGGCGTCGACCTCGGCGTTGCGGAGACGGGGCACTGTACGCCGTGTCGAGAGGTGTCCAGCGGTCCCGCCGTGCCCGTCGCGATCTACTACGAGGACGGGCGCGAGCTGGGGAACGTCGAGCTCGAGATCATGCCCTCGATCGCCGAACAGGTCCTGTTCGGCCGGACGTCGAGCGTCGAGGCGTTCGACGTCGCGTGTGCCGGCCCGGTCGGCATCTCATGCATCCCGTGAGGCCGCTCACGCGAGTCGGGCAGCGATCACGCCCGCGTGATGGCGGCGTGGAGCGCGTGGATCATCTGGAATGACGGGATGTTGGGTGGGCTGGACACCTGGCGGTAGGCCATGCGCATCTGGAGCGCGCATCGATCGTAGTCCATCGCGCCGATCCCCGTGCCGAGTCCGGGGCACACGACCAAGTCGATCCTCCGACCGCTGTCGCTCATGGCGTTGACGCGCGCGACGGCGAGCAGGACCGCGCGGAACGCGAGGTACGCGTTGGTCGTTCGCCCGACGCTCTCCGGCACACGCGTCGTCGGTGCGACGATGAGGAAAGGTCACTTGTCGTGACCGGACTCGACGATCTCCGCCTGTCCGACCGGTAGCTCCCCGTGGTGTCGCTCGACGATGACGTGCTGCGCCGCGCGCTGTGCGTCGAAGCCCAGGGTGTCGCGGATCGCGATGTCGAGCCCGCCGTCCATGATCCCGAAGCTGTTGGCGGGGCTCACCATCGCGTCGGCGGCCCGCGAGAAGTAGTCGCCGTGTGCGACCTCGACGCCTTCGTCTTCCTCGAAGCAGCGCGTCCAAGCGGTCGCCATGGGAAGGCTTCGATCGACGAGCAGGACTCGACGAGGCAAGTATGGGTTGGACATAGGGCATACTAGCCCACGCCGTGATCTCGAACAATGCATGGAAAGCTGTCCTGACGGAGCCGCGGCTGCGCGCCTTCGAGTCGACCGAGCGCGTGACCCCGGGCCCGGACGCCGAGCCACGATGAAGACGATCGCCGCCGTGGAGGAAGCGCGCGTCAGCCTCGCGGGAGACATCGCCGTCGGTGACGCCACACCCGACGGGCGGGTCTTGCTCTCAGGCTTCTTCGCCGCGGTCGTCGTCGATCATCGAGGCGTGCGCGGGTCCTGGACCTCGGCGCGCGACGAGCTGCTCGCGGCCTCTCTCGCTTCCGACGGATCCGTCGCGATGCTCTGGCGCGTCGACGGGGACTCGCCGCGCGAGGCTCGTCTGCAGGTGGTCCGCGCGGGCACGGAGGAATCCCGCACGCTCGCGCTCAGCGAGGCCGGCGTGCTCGGCTTCGACTACGGCGGCGGCGCCGCCCTCGCGTGGGCTGGGACGGACGCGCTCTGGCTCGCTGCGCCGCACGCTGACTGGACCGCCATCTGGGTCGGTCGCATCGACGCCCGCACCGGAGCGACGCTCGACGCATCCACGATCGCCGATCCGTTCGTGGAGTCACGGCTCCGGTTCGCGCGACACGCGGGCCCCGGTCGCTGCGCCCTGTGTCTCGACGCGGGCCAGAGCGGTGGCTGGGCTTTCGATGTGCGCGCCACGGCCGCCGGCCTGCACCTCGCGCGTCGCATCGCGAGTGACGAGGTCACCACCGTGATCGAGACGGACGCGCACCTCCTCGCGCTCGAGGGGTACCGCCTGACGAAGCGCGACCTAGATACTGCAAGTATCATGGCCGAGCTCGCGCCATCGGACGACGCGTCTCCCCTCGAGCTCACGCGCGGTCCGGGGAACCTCCTCCTCGTCGAGCTCGACCAGGGTGAAACGCGCGTTGTCGATGCTCGCGCGATGGAGGTGCGGGGCCGCGTCGCGATCCCCGGCTTGGGCGCGCCGGCGGGCGGCCCGATCAGCAGCGCCTGGATGGGCGCGAGGCGGTTCGCTTCCGCGCAGACACGTGGCGTGAACGTGAGGCGCACGCGCGTCGTCTTCTGGACTCTGCCCGACGCCGCCGTGCCGTGATCTGTCCGCGCTCGTGCGTGTGACGCAGACGCGCTTCCCCCGCTACGACTCGCGCGCGTACCCCTCGCCCACCAGACGGAACCGCGCGCCGATCTCCGCGTCGAGGAGCGGCTCGAGCTCGGGGTAGCGCGCGGCGAGCTCCGGGATCGGCACCATCACGAACCCCGGCTCGTCGTCCGGCTCGGCGCCGCTCGAGATCACCCACCCGCTGTCGCGCGGCGCCTGCGGCGGATACCGATCGACGAACCGCGCGGGCTCCGCGTCCTCGAGGACCGCGCGCGTCACGAGCGCAGCCTGCCAACGATGCGCGACCCGACGCATCCGGCGCTGGGTCTCATCGTTGCCCACGTCCATCCGCACGCGCACGACGCGGCCCTCGGCGTCGACGTCGCGCACGACGCCGAAGATGCCGTCGCCCCATCGGTTGTCGAAGCCACACACCCGGCGACCCTCGACGAGGATCTCACCCGCCCGCGCTTCGCGCGCCCGGACCTGCCGATTGATCTGCTCGATGTGACAGTGCAGCCGGTAGTCGACCGCGACCGCGAGCTTGCGCTCCGCGATCGCCGCTTGGATCGGCGCCGCGAACTTCCCGACCTCTTCGACCGGCAGATCGATCCAGCCGCGCTCGCGCTCGCCGAGCTCGGGCGCGCTCATCTCCTTGGCGAGCGCGTCCGCGTCCTTACCCCAGAACACGTAGTCCGCGCGCCCATCGAGCGAGCGCCGCGCGTGCAGCGCGTCCATCACGTCGAGATCGATGCACGCGAGCTGACCGTGATCGACCATCACCCCCTGGACGACGTGGCTCGCGGCGACGACGGCCTTCGGATCGATCACGACGTCGATCGAGCGGAAGCGGCCGCCGAACTCTCCGACCGGCATGGGCACGCCGACGATCGGCAACGCACGATCCGTCGGCAGGCCTCCCACCGCGACGCCCCAGAGGCCGTCATAGACGAAGCATCCGATGCCCTCCTCGCGCGCCGCGAGACAACGGCGAGCTCTCTCCGCGTGTGGCACCTGGCTCGGCAGCACCACCGCGCGCGCGTCGAACCCGCGCTCGACCGCGAAGTCGTGGAAATGCGCGAGAGCGAGCTCCGCATCACGGAGATCGTATTGACGCAGGGGATCGTAGCTGCGGTCGTACGCCAGCCCGGCGGCGCGTGCGTCGGGTCCCTCGATCGCGAGGTCGAAGCGCGCCTCCGCGCGGTGCTTCGCCGACACCCCGCGGCGTTCCCAGTGCTGCGCGAGACCGGGATCCACGATGACGAGGACGCCGCTCGGGCACTCCACGTGGCCGAGGTCCACTGTGTTCCCTTCGGTCTCGCTCCCGCGCGGCGTGCTCCCCATCGCGCGGAGTGTAGGCGCGCTCGCGTGGCTCTGCGACGCGGACGAGACGTGGGCCGCGCTCGCCGCGCCGTATGCTCGGTGCGGGTGGGCCCGCGAGGAAGGTCGACGTCGCGCGCCCGAGCACTGGGCGCTACGCGCAGCGGCTCAACTGGAGGCTCGAGAAGTGGTACGAGAGCACGGAAGAGTCGATGTCGTTCGCGCGTCGTGCCGCCGAGGGCGCACCCCCGGGGAGCCGGCTCGGCATCCTCGGCACCTGCGCGCTCAACGACATCGGCGGCGCCGGTCGGTACGTCCACGCGGCGGTTCCGTACGGCGCATCGCCGCCCCACGAATCACGACCTCGAGCGCGTCGACGGGGTGGTCGTCTTCCGTGAGGGCGTCGACAACTTCCGTTCGCACTTCCCGACCGGTCCGGCCGCCACGCGGTGCTCGAGGCGTCTGCCTCCGCTCCCCGAGCGGCCGTCTCATCACGGGCGGTCGATAGCGCTCACGTCGTTCAGACGGCGTGCGCGCAAGCTACGTGTGCGCGGACCTCATCGCGCGCCCATCGCCTGGTTCGACTTCCCACGCGGCGGTAGGGGCGCCGTTCCTCTCGTCGTCTCTACGCGAGTCGAGGGACGCGGTGCGTCTCGTCGTTACGTTTGCGCGCGACGCGACGCGAGCTCAGAGGCAGGCGCTCGACACCGCCGCATCGCTCTCGAGGCACGACGTGTACGCGGCCGTCGCGGTTCGATAGCTCTCCGGCGCGGCCGCGATGCAGTCGGTCTGGCAGCCGCACGCCCGGAGGTCCAGGCTCACGCCCCCGACCGAGCACGACTGCTCGACCGGACATGCATTGAAGCACGCCTCGTAGCTCGCCGGCATCGCGGCGATCACCGCGGACAGCTCCGCTTGGCAGCCTCCGCCCGTCCCCGAGGCCTGCGCGATGGCGGCGTTGCAGGCGCTGCTGAAGTCGCACGGCTCGGGGTCGCGCTGCCCTTCGCAGAGCGCCTGGCCGTAGTCCTCGGTCGCGCATCCGAAGACGACGGCGGACGCGAGCATGGAGAGGACGAGCGCGCGGATGGTCATGGGGCTCCTTCGTGGTGTGGTGGTGTGGTCGGCGAGTCGCGTCGGGGCGGCAAGACGAGCCGCGTTCGCTCGTCACGGGGACCATACCGAGACGACGAGGCGAAGAGCGTGCCCTCATCTGCCCGCGATCTCTTTGGCGAGCCGCTCGCCCTCGCGGATCCCCACGTCCACCCCGCGCTGGAGGCTCGCCACGTCGCGCGTGAGGCGCGACAGCGGCATGTCGTCCGGCGGTCCGAGCACGATCAGCTTCTTCGGATCGCGCTCCGCCATCAGCTTCCCGATCAGCTCGTTGTAGAGCTCGTGCTGCGCCATCGACGCCGCGCGGATCGCGGGCGGGACGATCATGCTGAGGAAGGCGCGTTGCCACCAGCTCGGCTGCGACTTCAGCGTGTCGGGCCGGCGCGTCAGCACCACCACCGTCGGCGCGTCCCACTCCGTCTCGAGCGGCCAGTCGTACGGCACCGGCGCGCTCAGCCCGCTGTCGACGTACTCGCGCTCGCCGACCCGCACGGTCCGGTTGTATCCGACCGGCAGCGCCGTCGACGCGCGCAGCCACTCGAACAGCCGAGCGCGATCCGGTCGCACCACGTGCGGCGTCCCCGACGGAACTTCCGTTGCGGCGACATAGAGCGTCGGGTCTCCGCTCAGCGCCGTGTCGACGTCGAGCTTCGACCAGCCGCCGCCGAGCACGTCGTCGATCATCCGGTCCACGTCGATCGCGGGACGCCCCGGCACGAACAGGCGCGCGTAGCTGATGAAGTCGTCCGGCACGACCTCCGTCCACATCCGCACGCACACGTCCATCTGATGGGCCGCGAAGTACGCCGCGTTCACCGCCGACGTCGAGCTCCCCACCACCGCCTCGCACGGGATCTCCGCGCGCTCGAGCGCGAGCAACACCCCGGCGGAGAACGCCGCGCGGCTCCCTCCCCCTTCGAGGACGAGCTTCACGCGCCCACCGCGCGCACGAGGGGAGCGCGCACCCCGGCGCCCGTTACGACTGCGCTCCGCACCACCATCCCCGCGGCGCATCCTCGCGCGAACCGCGCTCGGGCGGAAGAGCCTCATCGCGGCATGATGCCCCGGCGGTCAACGGGAACCCTCGGTGCGGCGATCCTCGGATCGACCATCGTTGGACGCGCGATCCCGCCCCGCCGCCGATCGCCGACCTGGCGCGCCCGCCTCGCTCCCACACGGCGAGCCTTTCGTGGCAGCGGCGCTGAGCCGGCACGTCAGCGCGTCTCCGCGAACGGACGCCTCTCGCACGCCGGCGCACGAGATTTTGCGATCTCCACACGGCCAAGTCCGTGTAGTCTGGCTTCGTGCCTCCGAGGCTTCGTGATGTCCGGCTCGCGGTCGCGGTCCTCCTCTTCGGTGCCGCGTGCTCGCTGAGCGTCGCGCGCGCGCAAGACGCGCTCGACACGGTTCGCCTCACCAACGGCGGGATCGTTCGAGGCACCGTCCTCGAGTACGAGCCGGGAGGGCAAGTCATCGTGCGGACGGCGACCGGAGAGGTGCGGACGCTGGCGCCCGAGGAGGTCGGGAGCGTCGATGTCGCCGGTGCGGCGGTCGCGGACCCGGTCGCGTCTCCCCCACTCGAGAACGACGTGTCGTCCGACGTTCCACAGGTCCCAACAGATGGCGGCCAAGACATGCCGACGGAGACGACGCGTAGCACCGTCGCCGTCGAGACGTGGGACTCACCGCGTGCGATCGGTGACCGCGGGACAACGACATTGACGTGGGACAACCCAGCGTCCGCCACCCCGTGGATGCCGCGAGGGGATGTCCACTTCGGCGCGCAGCTGAGCGTGGGCCCAACAATAGTCCTTCTTGAGAGCTCAATGAACGACACGGGCGGCTTTGCAGGAACGTCTGAGGTCCTCCTGACGCTCGATCTCGCCCCCGCCACGTGGCTTGTGCAGCTTCGCATCCAGGTCGGCGTACGGCTCGTCCTCTACAACCAGGCGTCCGCATTCTTCTCCAGGAACGACGACTACCAATTCGCTCCAGGGCCGAAGTTGCGCCTGGGCATCGGCGTCGGCCTAGCTCCCGACTGGGTGCTGCGGTTCGGCCCGGCCGCCTCAATGCTCTTCCTTCGCTCGGGGGCGGTGATTCCGTTCGGCGCGTTCGGAGAGCTCGCGTTCCGGCCAACCGCCGACCGCCAGCTCGAGATCCTGTTCGGTTTGGACTTCGTCGTCGACGGCGACCTCGGCAACGTGTACCGGGATTTCGGGCTCGAGCTCTCATTGAGCGCTGGCGTGGGGTACTTGTTCTGATGCGCGCGTCCACGACACTCCTCGCGATCACGGTCACGCTGCTCGCGGCATGTCGTCAGCCCGCGTCCGGAGGCGTCTTCTCCGACACGGCCTACTACCCCGCCCGCGACCACTACCGCGTCCGCGCGCACCCCGAGCGCAGCGCCTCGCCCCACCACCTCCTCTCCGCCCACTGGCAGGTCGACAACTTCCAAGTCGATCCTTCAGGCCGCATCACCGACGCCAAGCGCGGCCCCGATTGGCGCGCGTCGTTCCGCCTCGATGAAGACGGCGACGGCAGGCCGGACCGTGCGCCCGCCACCGCCGACCTCTACGACCTCCGCTTCATCCACGACGAAGACGGCTCCGTCATCTGGTCGCGCACCATCCCCGTCGACGCCACCGCCAGCAACCGTCGCCTCGACGTCGTCGCGCACGACCTCGTCGATCGCGTCGGCGGCAGCACCTACTTCCGCGTCGACCTCTCGAGCGTCGGCGAAGAGCGCCGCATCGGCACCCGCCTCGTCGAAGAGGGTCCCGTCGAGCTCAACGGCGCGAGCGGCTGGCTCGTCACCTTCGACGTCATCGCCCTCGACCAAGAAGAGGCCAACGCCGAGTACGTCGGCGACCGCGTCACCCTCGTCATGGTCCGCCCGCACCTCCGATGGATGCGCGACGGCACCAGCGCGGAGACCGGCGGCTGGTCCATGCTCACGATGTTCGGCCTCGCCGGCCGCGCCGAGATCCAACCGCAGCACCGCGGCGACTTCGAACAGCTCCTCTCGCGCGTCGACGTCCGCTGACGATCGGCCGCTCCTGGCCGCGTTCATGACGACACACGGAGGGTCTCGTGGCAGCCGAGGCCTTCGCGGGCCCCCCGAAGGCCATCGAGCGCGCCGATCAGTCAGCCGACGCGCGCGACGATGTCGTCCCAGGCGCGCACACGCTCGTCGTCTTCGCCCATCATCTCGACGATCCATCGGCGCACGTACGCTCGATCGAGGGCCGCGCCGCGCACGGCGACCAAACGCTCGAGGTCGGCTTGGTCCTTGATCCGAAAGAAGAGGAGCTTGAACAAGGCGATCGCCTCGGGCGCAAGGAAACGTCCGCTCCACCCGTCCACGTGGATCGTGACCGCGGTCTTCGCCGCTTCGTACGAGAACGGGATGCTCGGCACGAAGACGTCGATGCGCATTCCGTCCCAGACTCCGATGAACATGCCGTCGCGCTGCGCGCTGGCGATCGCGTGCTCGAGGTTCAGCGCGATGCCGAGCGACGACAACGTCTCGATCGCGACCGGCAGCCGCTCTGGTTCGACGAACAGGTTGACGTCTACGTCCCTTGTGCCTCGCGGGACTCCGGCGACGCCGAGCGCGAGCGCGCCGCCGAGGGCGTAGTCGAGGCCCGCCGCGCTGAGCGCGTCGGCGATCCTCTGCCCGGCCTCCGCAGCCGTACGCCGACCCAGCTCGGTCACGTCCTCATGAGCCTTCGAAGCGCGCGGACGGTGCTCTCCGGCAACGGGTCCACGGTGCTGAGCACACGCTCGGCCATCCCGCTCGCGCGCACGGCCCACATCGCGTCCTTCGCGCAGTCCTGCGTATGACGCCACAGCTCGGCGGGCGTCGCGCCCACGTACGGCGCGACCTCGTCGCGAACGGATGTCGCGTCGTCGACGATCCACCCCGGTAGCCGGTCGACCCGCACGGTGGGAGGATAGCGCGTCGATGTACGCGCCGACGAGGCGGGTGGCGGGGCGCCCGGCTACGGCGCCCAGAAACATCGGCCCCTATCGCTTGGAGTCCGCCGGCAGCCCACGCTCGTGATCGACGCGATCGATCGCGTCTCGCTGCGCTGCCCGGGCGTCGCGCTGTCGAGACGGTGCCTCCTCGACAACCAGACGCGATGCTCGACGCGATCCCGAGCGCAGCTCCTCTCGGGGTCGCCTTCCGCGGACGATGCCCGTCGTGAGCACGTAGCGCGCTTGCCTCGGTCGACCCAGCCACACGCGATTTGCGATCTTCAGCTCCGCGAGTCGGTGTAGACTCGCCCCGTGTCTCCCTCGCTCCTCGCCTCGTGGCCGCGACCGCACTTCCAGCCGGGCGGAGGGGACGCCCAGGTCCTCTACGCGGTGTTCGGTCGCTTCGAGGCGCTCGAGCCCCTCAGCGCGACGAAGTACCGATCGGCGGGACCGCCGGACGGAGTCGAGATCTCGAGCTACGGCGCCCCCGAGCAGCGCGACGTGCTGGATGACTTCCGTTCGGGCTGGGCGTGGGACCGGTTCGTCGAGGAGTCGCCGGAGCTCGCCGGCGCCGTCGCGGACACATCTCGGTGTCTCGTGGTGCGCGGCGTGGTCACGGACCCGAGCACGCTCGATTACTTCCGCGACCTCATCGGGCTCATCGCCTACCTGAACGATGGAGGAGGCCTCGCCGTCTACGACGCGCAGATCCTCCGATGGTGGTCGCCCGACGAGTGGCGCAACGACGTGTTCGCGCGCGACGACCTACGGCCCAGTCAGCACGTGGGGATCTTCCTCAGCGACGACGACCATCGAGGTCGCTGGTATCACACCCGCGGGATGCGGAAGTTCGGCCGACCGGACCTCAGCGTCACCCACGTGCCCGACGGCGTAGATGACCGCGTGCTCGATCTGATCACGCGGTTCATCAACCTCCAGGCGCAGGGCGGCCACGTGCCTGAGGGCCAGGAAATTCGTATTGCGGGTCTGCCGCCCGGCCTCCGGTGCCATCACGCCGGCGACGCGGACGACGTCGAGTTCAACAACGCTCACATCGAGATCGTGGCCAGAGCGCTGATGAGCGCCGGTCGCTGATGCGCACCGGGCATTCCGGGAGGACCGACGTGGACGAAGACATCACCGACGAGCAGCTCGACCGCATCGCGGCGCGCATTCGTTCGATCCGCCGCCGTGAGAGCCTCGCGAAGCTCGTAGGAGCCGCCCTCGCGCTCGTGCTCGGCGGGGGCCTCTTCTTGGGGAGCTTCTTGGTGCTGCCCGGCGAGCGAACCTCCGGAAGCGAAGTGGCGGGTGCGTACCGCACGTACCGCAGCAACCGCGGACTGAGCGCCCTCCGCTTCGGCCTCGGCGCGCTCGGCGTGATGGCGGGCGCGTTCGCGTACCGGAAGCTGAGCCCGAAGGAAGACCCCAACGACGTCGAGTGACGGGGGGACGGAGCGCACCGCTCGTCCTCGACACGGCTCGATCTTCGAGGAGTCGCCCTACCTGCCTCAGTCCTCGTGGTCCTCAGCGCACCCCTCCTGAAGCTCATCGGCTTTGGCCGCGACATCCGCTCGCATCCACGCGTAGTGGGAGGGTGCGTGTCGGACGTAGCCGGAAGCTATGCCCACCACGCTTGTTCGTCGCCGTAGAAGAGGCCCGCCTGAGTCTCCATCGCAGACGAGGTCCCCCTCCGCTAATCGCGTCCACGGGCCCGTCGCCACATGTCGTTGGCCCATCTGTTGGTCGTGGTTGCGACACCCTGCACCTATGAACTCGACCTCCTCCTGGTGAGTTGGACGGCTCTCCTCGATCGCGAACCTCGCCGCCTGGGTCTCTGGCACGACGCGGAGGAGCGCGATGTCGTTGTTTTCGTCGTCGGGTACCCATCCCGCCCGCTCGTCGTCGTAGTGCCCGGTGGTGAACGAGTGCACGCACGTCCCGTCGTGCCGCCGCCCCGCCGCATCGATTCGATAGCTCGCGGCGCCTCGTTGGCCGAAGCGAACGCAGTGGGCCGCGGTCAGAACGACGTTTGGACGAACGAACGTGGCCGTGCACGGACCTGGACTGAGCACACCAATCCCGTCGTGGCGCAGAGATGGATTCGTAACTTTCACCCCGGGGACATCATTCACGTACACATCAAGCAACGCTGCCGTCGTGATCTTCGGAACCGGCGGACGCTCTTCGACAGGGTCGGCGCTGGACCCGGACCGATCGCTACAGCCGAGGCTCCAGAGTGCTAGCGCGAGTAGCGCCACGAGGTCAGAGCGCACCGACGAGGTCCGTCGCTGCCTTGCCCAAAGTGATGAGGTCGGCCGCAACGCCCAGCGTGAGTGTGGGGAATACCCGCTCCTCCGTGCCAAGCACTGGCGGCACCTGTGCGTTGTCCGCCCCAAGGGAACCTTGGGTCAGATTCCCCACCGAGAGCCCGTGAGCCGCACGAACCACTCGGAGTCCGAAGCCGATCGTTACGAAAATGGCCGGGAACACTTCGACACCGAAACGTGCATCACCCTGAAAGAGCAGACCCCCGGCGATGTCGGGCGTGAAGCTAGCGCCGATCGCTCCCACCAGCCGGGTGTCACCGGCCCTTCCCCAGACACCCACGAGAATCGACCCACTCACGATGCCTGCCGTACCGCCTGTGAGCCTGTAGCAAGGCGCGGTCGTCGCTGATTGCTCGCAATCGGACTGGGTGGCCATCGGGTCGGCGCGGCTTGCGAGCTGCCATGCGGGGGAGCCATACGCCTCCCCCAGAAACCCAAGATTTGCGGACGCGTCGACAAGGAGCGCGATTCCGACGTCCTCTTCGTCACTGAGAACCAGCTCCGTGCGGACGTTCGCGTCGTCGCCTTCGCGGACACATCGGGTTCCCTCGCATACGTACAGGTGCCGGCGGTGAGTGTCCGCGTTGCCGAAGAAGTGCACGGCCGTCGTCACCCCGGCCACGACCGGGGCCCGCTGATCGCGCCGCGCAATCCGAGTTACGGAGAGTTCATTCGCGGCGAGCGGCGGCGCCCCGCCCGCTGGGACTGCGAGAGCGAAGCGCAGAAACGCCGTGACCGCCGCCGCGGTCTGGTCTTCTGCCTGCTCCGCACGATCCCCGAATGAGATCAAGACGCCAGCGGGGACGCCGCGCGCCACCAAGGTCAATGGTTCGTCGGCCGCGTAGTCGGAGGTCAGCGTGCCAGCATCGAATGTGGTGTCCACTCGATCCGTTGCAAAGCGCGTTGGCATCTCGAACTCCGCTAGTGGATAGACGGGTGTACCACGGTCGAGCGGTGTATCTACGAACTCGTGAGCACCAAGGGCCGCCCGAAGGTCCCGCTCAAGGGACTCACCGCGGCTCGCCAGAGCCGGAAGTCCAGACGCGCCACCCGACAGGAGTGTTGTCAAGCGACTCGCTTCGAGGCAGCGCGGGACATCGCTGGCGGCCGAGGACCCGCACGCGCGTTGTTGCTCCGCCGTGGCTGCGTTGGCCGCGGCCCGGAGTTCCGCAGCGGAGAGCGTTGGGACTTTCGAGCTCAGCACGGTCGAGATGCCAGCATTGCAGTCGTACACGCGCTGGAACCCCGGATGCGGAGCACAATAAGTTGGCGCTGCGGCTGGGTTGCGTACTTCCAGCGCAGTGTCGCGAGCTCGGTTGAGCGGCGTCCCGCGCGCATCGCCGATGACGTCCAACCAGACGTCCAGTTGTTCATCGAGACCGTGTGCAGCGCCCATCAGCTGTCGCTGGTACGCACCCGAGCGGCTCGAGGGCCAGGCCGGCGGCCGCGGGCCATAGACGCGAATTCGGAGCCGGTCCCTCGGTCGGAGAGATACGCCGGAGGTGTCGCGGACGGGCAACGAGATCGTTGCGTTTGCCGGGACCTGCCCACACTCCAGCACCACGGGCTCACCACGTCGAACGAGCTCGATCCGCACGACGCGGGGTCCGCCAGTCGCGAGCCGCACGTCGAGTCCCTCGGCGCGTTCGATGGGCTCGACTCGACCATCCTCATAGAGGACGTAGCGGGCCGTCCCTGTGGGCAGCGGCGTTGGCGGTGCGACAGGGTTCGCGTGCGTTGGATCTGGCTGCGGACAGACGGCGTTCTGGGCGCTCGCGCTGGCGGCGGTCAACGTCACTACAGCTTGTGCAACGACGGCGGTGAGGATAGCACGGTCCATTGACGAACTGCATCACACTCGCTGCTCGCACACAATCCCCCACTCGGGGCAAGAATACGATCTTGATCCAGCCATTAGTGCTGACGATCCGTCGCTTCCAGGAGTCAACTGAAGCTTACACGCCGAGCCGGCGCCCCGCAGGTCGGAACCGCAGGGCGCCGGTCGGCACGCGGCACGAACCGATCCAATGGGACGGACGGCGGCGAATGTGTGATGGAGCTACTACCCGAGCGGAGCCGGCGTGCCGTCCTCGCCGGGCGTGACCGAGGGGTCGACCTCCTCGGTGCCGTCGTCGACGACGTCGTCGATCATGTCGTCGTCGTTCTCGATCGGCGCCTCGACCACCTCGCCCGACGGCGTGCGGCGGAACCCGAGCGCGCGGAGCAGCCGGCGGCTCTTCACCACCGTCCGCACGATCGTCGACCACTGGAGGTACCAGTCCCAGAGCGCCTTCTCGGCGGCGGCGTCGGCCTCGAGGTTCGCGGTGATCTCGTCGACCGCGGACTGGAGGTGCTCGATGGAACGCAGGATCCCGCGCGCCTCCCCGATCGCCTCCGCCGTCAGGCCGCGCTTCTTCAGGATCTCGCGCACCTCCTCCGGCTGCGAGTCGAGCCGGTCGAGCAGCGTGGTCACGGTCACGATCACCTCGGGCCCGCTCGTCTGCGCGATGTTCAGGAACACCGCGTCACGCGCCTCCGGGAAGTGGGCCCCGAGCACCGCCTGGATGATCGGGTACCACTTGTTCTCCCACGCATCGAGCGCGTCGACCGGCTTCGCGATCGGATCGGGCTCCACGAGAGCGAGCCGCCCCTGGCTGAGCTGACGCAACAGATCGTACCCGAGCCGCAGCTCCGCCTCATCGAACCCGTGCGCCGCGAGCGCGGCCGCGATCCGCGGCTGCCGCAACCCGATGAGGAGCCGCAGCACCCGGTTCGCCTTCTGCCCCAACGTCATCTTCGCCATATCTCTACTCTCCGAGCTCGAGCCCTCCCGGGCTCCGACGACAGCGGACTCCCCACCACCGTGGTGGTTCCTCTCACTGACGACGCGCCTATCGGGAGCACCGGGCGAGCGGTTGCTCAGAAATCGACACGACGATGCGTTTTCCGATCGCGAGCTCCGCGATGGCCGCCTCACCGATCAAAAATCGCGGTCGACCGACGGAAATTCGCCTCGAAGAACGAACCCCCCGCATCCGCGAATCGACCCCCCGCATCCGGAAACAGCTCTCGACCATCCAGAAACTCGCCCCCTCTATCCGGAAACAGCTCTCGACCATCCGCGAACTGCTCTGGGCCATCGCGGAACTGCTCTCGACCATCCAGAAACTCGCCCCCTCTATCCGGGAACAGCTCTCGAGCGTCCACGAACTGCTCTGGAGAGTCGCGGAAGTGCTCTTGACCGTCCAGGATTTCGCCCCCCGGGTTCGGCGATGACGCCCCCGCGTCGAGCGATGTCAGTCCCCGCGGGGGGCGGCGGAAGGTAACTGCAGGGATGAGGATCAAGCCCGTTGCCACAACCCTGAGCCCGATTGTGGTGGTACCGTTCGGCGATGCGAATCGAGGTGGTTGCGGAACCGGGGAAGGCGAGCACCGTCAAGGGGAACCTGCTGGAGAAGCTCGCGGCTGATTTTCTTCGCGCCCAATCCTATCAGGTCGAATCTCAGGTTCGACTCACGGCAACCGAGCTCGACCTCCTCGCGGTCCATCTGGTCGATGGCCGTCGGATCTATGCGGAATGCAAGGCGTATCGCGACTCTCTCAGCGCCAATGTGCTGAGGAATCTGCTCGGTACAGTTGAGTTTCACGAATACGATCAGGGATGGCTAATTTGTGCTGGGCCATTGGGCAAAGACGCCAAAGGTTTCCAGACCGAGTGGGAACTGAGGCCACCGCAGAAGCGAGCGCGACTCAGCATCTACACGCCCGAGAGACTGGTGGAGGCGCTGAAGGCATCAGGAGTAGTCGCCGCTGTTCCGGAGAGCGCCGCAAAGCTCGCTGCCGGCGACTGCCTCCTGGGGGAATGGGTCCTCCTCCTCAGCGAATATGGCCGCTTCTGGTCCGCAACACTTATATCAGACGGAATTCCTGCAAGCGTGTTGGTCTTTGATGCGCCTACGGGCAGCCCAGTTTCGTCAACCAGTCTACTGGCGAAATTAGAGGGTACTGATACTTCACTCAGCAACCTCTCCTTCATTCCGATCGGCGCTGGTGGACAGACCCACCTATTCAAACAGGGGGACGGCACAGCTACCCAAGTGGTACAGGTTCAGTACGGCGAGAGCTGGTCCGACTACCGGCCCGCAAGGCCTAAAGACTTCATCGGTCGGAGGGAGGCGCAGGACACAGTCCTCAACTTTCTTGAGGCAGTCAAAGATGGCAACACCTCGGGCCGCGTCTTTGCTTTGACCGGAGACTCCGGTCTTGGAAAGAGCTCACTTGTAACAAAGATTGTTAGCCGTTGTCAGAACATCAGACACCGCAATAGGTACATGTCGTACGCTGTCGACGTACGCGCCGCGCAGGGCCCGGAGTACATCAACGCTGCCCTCGTCGCTTGTCTCCGGTCAGCTGCAGAGCGAGGCTTTGGTGAGACGGCCGCAGGGGGTCTTGCGGTCTCGGTCGAAGGTGATCCGCTCTCAAGCCCGTCAATACAGAAGTACCTTGAGAGCCTCCGCACCCAGGATCGAGTTATCTGCCTGATCCTCGACCAGTTCGAAGAGCTTTACTCAAAACCAGATCTGTTTGCGGTTTTTGAGCGTGCTCGCCAGCTCTTCCTGAGCGCGTCCGGCGCCGGATATCCGTTCGTTCTGGGCTTCGCGTGGCGTACAGACGCAACTGTTCCACAGGATCACCCGGCCTACTATCTGTGGCATAATCTCTCAGATCACCGCCTGGATATCGGACTGCTGCCGTTCTCCCATCGCGAAGCCACCCAAGCGTTGGCCTTGTTCGAGAGAGAACTCGGGAGAGCAATCAGCCCGAGTACACGCCGTCAGATCCTGGAGAGCAGCCGTGGTTTGCCGTGGCTCCTCAAGAAGCTGTGCATTCATTTGTACCAGCAGATCGAATCGGGCGAGGTCGACGCCGAAACGGTTGATACACTTAGCGTAGCTAGCCTGTTTGACCAGGATCTCAAATCGCTGTCTCCGGGTGAGTCAGCGTGCATCAAGGCCATCGCGGCCAAAGCACCCGCAGACTGGTACGAAGTCTTAGAGCAGTTTGGTAGTGATATCGTTTCGGGGCTCCAGCGCAAGCGACTGATTGTAAGAAGCGGCGATAGAGTGAATCTGTACTGGGATATCTTCCGTGAGTATCTGCTCACACAGAAGGTCCCCTCCGTCCCGTTCACCTATATCCCGTCTGCGCCTTCCGTAGGTGCTCTCTTTCGAGTCGCAGGTAGGCTGCCCCTCTCGGGGGTGCGCGACCTCAGCGGCCTGCAGCAAGACACGGGCCTTGTAGCCGGTACCGTTCAGAACATCACTCACGACTTGGTCATGTTCGGGATTGCACGGCGCGTTGACGATGGGTTCGCAGCGCACCAGAACATGGAATCCGTGGACGAAGATGCTGTGGCGTCGCGTGCGCGAGAGGTGTTGCGCCGCCATGCTCTGTATTTGCGGCTCTCGGTCGCCAGCGCTGACCGGGTGTGGAGTCTACGTGAGCTAGAAACGGAACTTCGCAAGCTGAACCCTGCTGCGAGTCACCGAACGAAAACATGGCGAATGTACGCGGAGCGACTCGCCAGGTGGTTGGAGGTAGCAGGCCTGCTTTCAGGCATGGACGGCGGGTGGATTGTTCAGGACGCGGGACGACCCCAGTTGGTCAGGCCTCTGCGTCGACGCACTTCTGGAGTGTTCACTGGAGGTGCACCCCCTGAGACTGTTGTAGGCGCGCTCGATTGGCTTTCCCTGCGGCATCGTTCGGATACGGAGATCGCGGAGGCAGGATTCAAGAACGCGATCTCCGTACTCAGGTCTTTCGGGCTTGCGGAGCGGCAGGGCAAGCAGACTGTCGCCCAGGCGGATCGCTCACCGGCGGAGGCTGTGTTCCTTGCCGCAAAGCAGGATGCGACCGTCCTGAAGTGCGTTGAAATCATGGCAGCCGACGAGACGCTTGCCGGCAAGGCGTTGGGGGAGCGGTTGCGCACGACGGTGCAGGGAACGTGGAAGGACGGCAGTAACGCGAGGATTGGCAATGGACTCGCACGTTGGGCTCGATGGGTGGCATCTGAAAGCGCGGGGGTCCCGCCGTTCCCGACGCGCTGGTCGGGCGGGCGGAACGACGCTGCCGCTACGTGAGAGTGACTTTTCGGAGTTGGGTTCCCGCGACACGACAAGAGCGCCGAGGACGCTCGAACACGCGCCGACTCCATCGCTGCTCCCGGCTCACCCACTCTGCCGCGACGCCGGAACGCAGCGACATCGTCCAAGCCATGAACAGCGTGTCGCCTGCAGTCGCCGCGTGCGGCCGCGGTGCGCACGGCCTGGCGCCGGTACAGATCACGTTTAGTAGGAACGGTCGGGTGGAGAGCGCGAATGTCGGTGGATCCTTCGATGAGCCCGTGCGGAGTTGCAGTATCCGGTGCACGGAGCGGTGTAGCCGGTCGCCGAGTGGTCGCGCAGCCTGAGCGACATGGCGGATCGGTCGGAGTGGGCACGACGAGTTGCGCAGTGGCGTCGTAGCGGGCAGACGGCGGCGGAG
>JBFWYI010000096.1:0-37235 GCA_050186575.1 Sandaracinaceae bacterium
TGGCGTGCTCATCCTGAGACGGTCATCGCACGAATCGTTCGACGAGCTCGACGTCCACAACATGCAGCAGAGAATCTCCAGCGCCTAACGCTTAGATTTGAGGGGATCCATCAGATTCCGAGTCCGAGTCCGATTCCGATTCCGATTCCGAGTCCGATTCCGATTCCGATTCCGAGTCCGAGTGCTGACTCCCTCAACGAATCCGATCGACCGGACCGGCCTCGGCCGACGTATCGTTCGGTATGAACAAAGCGGCCGTCTTGGTGCTCGCGCTCTCCTGTCTCGCCGCGCCCGCGTACGCCGACATCGCGCCGCCGGCGCCCGAGGATCTCGATTGTCAGCGCGGGGCGGTGCCGTTCGTGCCGCACGTCGACCCGGACGCGCGCGACGAGCGCGGCCGACCGCTCCAGGCGTGGCCGTACTGCACGCCCTCGACGTGCGAGGCCGACACCGACTGCAGCGACGGGCGCGTGTGCTCCGACGACGTGATCGGGTTTTGCGTGCAGGAGTCGGTCGAGGGCGGAGAGACGCGGCGCACCATCCGCCCGCGCGGGTGCGAGCCCGACGACACCTGCCTGAACGTCGAGTCGACCTGCGAGCGATCGCGCCGTTGCGTGGCGGCCGCCGAGCGCGCGCCGCGCTCCGACGACGAGCCGGACTCGAACGAGCCGGAGACCCCCGTAGAGGATCCCGCGGTCGAGCCGGAGGCAGAAGCGCAAGATACGCAGACGTCGACCGAGACGCCCGCCGCGTCGACGAGCGGCGGATGCGGCTGCCGCGTCGGTGGCGCGCCCGCGTCGCGAGCCGGGGTGATCGGGCTCGCGCTCCTCGGCCTCGCCGCGACGATCAGGGCTGGTGCCGGAAGTCGCCTGCGACGACGTCGTAGCACCCGACATCGTCGATGAAGAGCTGGTAGTGCGAGAGGGTGCCGGCCCGCCCCGGGAGCGCTCTCACCGTGCGATCCAAGAGCGGCGACGTCGTGCGCACGGTGACCTTGTCGTAGCTGTCGAGCTGGTCCGGGCTGCACGCGCCGAGCTCGGTGAACGTGAGGGCCGCGACGCGCGTGAACGTCAGCTCCGTGGTCTGTCCGTCCTCGTCCGAGAATCGCAGGGTCATCGTGCCGGCCCGCAGCCGGATCTCGGGCCCGTCCGCGATCTCGGTGGACGGGTGTGCCATGGTCCAAACAACTGTCATTGTCCTGCCTCCGCTATCTCAGTGAGCTGATGCCCCGTCCCATGCCCGTGATGCGCAGCGTCCTCGTCCCCAGCGCGGTGAGCCCGTTGCGCCCGAGGCGCTCCGTCAGGAGGCGCTCGAAGAACTGGTTCCCCGTGACGTTCCGGATGACGTATCGCGAGGGGTCGATGCCCGCTCTCTGGAGCGCGAGCAGCGAGCGTGTATTGAGAGAGAGAGGTTGTCCGTTGCGCACGACGACGTCGAGCGGGAGCTGACTCGGGCTGATCGTGCCGTTGCGAAGCCCCGCCGCCACATCTCCGATGGTTCGCCCGGCGAACGGGCCGTTCTGGAACGTAGGGGACGCGGTGGTCTGCGTAAACCTCGGTTGCTCTCCAGGGCCGAGGAGTCGCCCCGGGGGCTCTCCGACGCGGACGGGCCCCTGTTCGATCGCCATCCCGGGTCGGATGCCGAGCTCACTCCGCAGCCAGGGGATGACCGTCGAGAGGCGGTAGTCCTCACCCACCGGATCGCCGTTCGCTTCTCGCCAGCGCCGGTACTGCTCGTCGAGGATCGCGAGCTCGCCCTTCGCGTACGACGGTCGACTGCCGAGGATCGCGGGTCCGGGAGGCGCGCTGTAGACGTTCCCGTCTGCGGCGACGAAGTCCCAGGGGCTGAGCATCGGCATCAGCCCTTGCATGGAGGCGGGATCGCCGTTCGCGGTGCGGCTGTTCAGCTCGTTGAGGGTGACGCCCTCCGTGCCGAGCGGATTGTGGAACAGCTCAGGGGGGATCCCCTGCTGCCACGCCCAGAAGTCGGGATCGGACGTGATCGCGTCGGCGATCCCTTCGAGCTCGGAGATCTTGCCCTGCAACGCGTCGACGCCGCGGGGTCGCTCGCGGATGAGCGGGCCGACGCGCTCGAAGTACTCGTCCTGCGTCTCGCCGGGTCGGCGCCGATAGTCGACCTCGGGCGGGGCCGACGTGCCGGTCAGCAGCAAGGCAGCCCCGTTGCCCGTCTCGACGCACTCGTTCGTGCCGGGCTCGACGTCGCGCGAGGGCATGTTCGCTTCGAGGTCGGTCGCGTAACACATGTCGAGCGACTCGGCCTGCTCGCGGTTCTGGATGCGCGCGACGATCTGGTCGTAGTAGCTCGTCCGCTCGAACTGCGGCTCCACTGCGCCCGTGCCCGCCGCGTTGATCCACGCGGGATCGGAGTGGCGCGTGCTCGCCCAGCCGTCGGTGAACACCGTGGGCGACGCCGTGCGCACGAAGGCCTCGCCCTGATAGCCCGGCACCGCGACGCCCGCGCCCACCCCCGGCTCGTGCCCGGTGGAGATGCACATCCGGGAGTTGAGGTGGAAGTCGGGATTCTCATTGTCGAGCACGGACGGCGACACGCGCGTCGATTCACCGGCGAACGCCACCGACGTGTACGCCACCGGCACGAGCGACGAGCCGACCGGCGTCAAGCACACGTCGGGTCCCGTCGAGACGATCGCGTTGCTCACGCACTGCCGACCCGAGATGAGATCGGTCATCGGGACGGGGTAGAGCGGCGCCGCTTCTTCCTCTGCGTCGTCTGGATCGCTCATGCCGCCGCTCCGTCGTTCGTCTCCGTGGTCCCGAGCTCGATGCGCTGAAACACCCCTTTCGGGAATCGGATCCGCCACACCAGAAACAACCGGCGCGCGTCCGGGGGCTTGGGCGCGAGGTCGAGGAAGATCGTGTCGAGGTTCATGAGCCGCGTCTCGCTCCGCGTCCCCGCCCCGACGAAGCGCGCTTCGATCGCCAACCCCGGCAACGTCACCGGTACGTCGCCGCCGCCCGGGAGCAGGTTGCGCAGCCACACGCGCTCTCGCCCGCCGAAGAACCTCGGCCAACGCAGACCCTCGGGCGAGCTCAGGTGATAGGCGAAGTCGTAGTCGGCGGGCCACTTCGGCCACACGTTCTCGCGCCACGCTGCGTCGTAAGTTCCTCCGAGCGGGCGCCGGGGCAGCCACGCGGGCGGGATCGGTGCGAGGCCGCATGGCGGGAGCCGTTCGTACGGATCGGAGACCGGTCGCGCGGGGTCCTCGATGCGCGGCGCGGGCGCGGCTCGCGTGTGGTCCGTCGCGTCCCGATCGATCCAGCCGACCCCGAGCGGGTTGTGCTCGTCCGTCTCGATCCGAGCGGCGCCATCCGGACTGGGTGCGCGGGGCATCTGTCCACCGAACGCGAGCTCCCAACGAAGCGGGATCTCGAGCGTCGGCTCGGGCTCGCCGAGGCGCCAGCCATCGAAGTCGCGGCGGTGCGATCGCCACTCGGCCGCCTCCTCCGCGTCGAGCTCGCGCTTCCACTCGGGGATCCACGCGCGCTCCCCGGTCACCCGCACGGTCTTGTCGATGCGGCGACCGCCTCCCTCCACCGTCAGCCCACAGAGCCAGGACTCGGTCGGCTCGCCCCTCGGCGCGTGCGCGAAGGCGTTCACCAGCACCTCGCCCCGCGGCTTGAACGGCACGAGATCCGAAGGGTGTCGGAGGGACGATACATTGACGTCGCCGTGACACACGTCGGTGAGCACGAGGGGCGCCTGCTGCGCGGCGAGCTCGAGCGCTCCGTCACCATGAAGATCGAATGTCGCCTTGACGATGACGATCCCGAACTCGGTGCCTCGGTTGTCGAGGCTGTAGTAGCGGAAGTTCGAGAACGGCGTGTAGTTCCGAAGCTGAGGCACGGGCCCGCCCTCAGTTCAGGTGGATGAGCTTGCCGGCGATCCAGACCTCGTTCGACGCGCCGAGTCGGAGCTCGGTGCCTTCGATACGGATCACGCCCTCCTTGTCCATCACGATGCGGGACTTGCCGCAGCGGAGGTCGATGCTCTCCCCCGCCGTCACGATCTTGTGCATCCCCACCTGGACCACGCGGTTCAGGCCGACGGTGGTGGACTGGTTGGCGCCGACGAGGACGCCCTCGTTGATGCCGACCCGACGCATGCGGTTGCGATCGACGGTCTGGGTCTCGTCGTTGTGCACCGTGCGCGTGAGGTCGTGCTCGATGACGGTGTTCCAGTCCTTCTCGCCGTGCATCCAGATCTCTTCGCCACCCTTGGTGTCGTCGAAGCGCAGCTCGTTGTAGCCGTCGCCGCCGGGGTAGGAGTTGGTCTTGAACGTGCTGACCATCTTCTTGTCGGGCAACGCGTACGGAGTGCCGTTCTTGCCGTTGTAGACGCTGCCCGTCACGAGCGGCCGGTCGAGGTCGCCGTCGATGAACGAGACGACGACCTCCATCCCGACCCGCGGCAGCACCCACGCGCCCCAGCCCGGTCCGGCCCAGCTCTGCATGCAGCGGATCCAGCAGGTCGTGCGGTCGTTCATCTCCCCGACCCGGTCCCAATGGAACTGGACCTTCACCCGGCCATGCTCGTCGGTGTGGATCTCCTCGCCGTCCGGCCCGGTCACGATCGCCGTCTGGATGCCGTGGACGCGCGGCCGCGGGCGCACGCGTCGCGGCCGGTAGGCGACGTCCGATCGCACGGCGCGGAAGCGATTCGAGTACTCCGCGTCCGCCCCCATCGCCTCCGGGTCGCGGTGCGATCCGAAGCGGTGCGTCGCGCTGATGACCACGTAGGTGTCGTTCAGCTCCACCGTCGGGTGCGCGTTGACCTCGAATCGTACGCCGGCGCGGATGCGCGCGACCGAGCCGTGCGCCCGGAACACCAAGCTGTCCCGAGCCTGCGTCTCGCGTCGGAGGCGCGGCTGATCCGCGATGTCGTTCGCGCGGTAGCTCGACGCGTATCCATGCAAGGTCAATTGCTCATCGTGCTGATACGACTCGCGCATCGGTCCGTACGCGGATCCGTTCGGTGCCTCGCTCTCGTGCGTCGCGTCCGACTGGCCCTCGATCAGCGCGTCGGGGTTCGTCCAGTCGAAGTGCCGCATCGCGACCTGGGTGCCGACCACGGTCGAGATCGGATCGAACGCCCGCAGCGTCTCCCGGCCGATCGTGCTCGCCTCCTCCTCGGAGTACTCGAGCATCGGGTCGTCCAGGATGAGCGGGTGTTGCTGCGGCGCGTCGCTCAGCACGAGCGTCTCGACGCCCCCCTCGCCGGTATCGAAGCGGTAGAGGATCCCTTCCTCCTCCATCAAGCGATGGACGAAGTCAAAGTCGCTTTCCTGGTACTGGACGGTGTACTCGCGCTCCGGGTAGGACCGCATCAGCTCGACGCGCGCCTCTCGGCCGTACGGGCGGAGAGCGCCCGTGAGCACCTCTTCGAGCACCGTCGGGACGCTCTTGTCCTGGAAGATCCGCGTGTCGCGCCCGTGACGCAGCGCGGCGAGGGCGGGCTCGACGATGAGCGCGGCGCGCACCGTGCGCTGGTGATGGTGGACCACCTGCACCGACGAGACGATCCCGCCGTAGGTGTTCTCGGCCGTCCCGCGCCGGATGACCACCGTGCTCGAGCTGCCCAGCAAGCGGAGCGGCTCGGTGTCGAGCTGCTCGGTCTCGACGAGGATCTTGATGACGTACGGCTCGTTGAGCGCGGTCGTCACGGTGGCTCCGATGACATGCCAGCGCACGTCGGACGCCGCGTCCGCTTGGAAATCGACTTCGACCGGGTTCATCGCCACTCCTCCCCTGGTGATCCGATCCCCGCACCCTTGCGACCCCTGCGACCCGTGCGTGCCACTGCCCGCGGCTGCCCGCGCGCGCGTGTGGCGAAGGAACGTCGCATCCCGGCGCGCTTTGTCGCGCGAAAACCCGCCGTGGGCTCCCGAGGGCGAAAAGGCCTCGGTTCGGAGAGCCTCGAGCGGCCTCGGAACCGCCCTCGGGGTCACCGCGGCGGTCGCCCTGGGCGACGAGCGCCGCGCGGCCGGTGGTGGACCGACAGCGATCCCTTGCCCCGCGCCGGCGGGATCAGCGCGCCGTGGCCGCTGCCGATGAGGTCGCGCCGCTTCGCGAGCGCGAGGGCTTCGCGCGCCAGCTCGTGGTGCTCGGGATCCCAGTAGAGCAGCAAGGCTTTCTGCATGCGTTTGTCGCGCGCGCTGCGCGCCGTGTACACGGGCTGCCCGGTGAAAGGGTCGAGGCCGGTGACGTACATGCTCGTCGCCATCGACATCGGGGTCGGGATGAAGTCCTGCACCTGGCGCGGGCGGATGCCGCGCTTCTTCAGGTAGAGCGCGAGCTCGATCATCGACTCGAGCGTCGAGCCCGGGTGGCCGGAGATGTAGTAGGGGACGAGGTGCTGGTCCTTGCCCGCCTCCTCGCTCGCGCACGCGAACATCTCGCTGAAGCGCTCGTAGCTCTCCTTGCCGGGCTTCTTCATCTTGTCGAGGACATCGTCGTCGACGTGCTCGGGCGCGACCGAGAGCTGGCCGCCGGTGTGGTGCTCGGCGAGCTCCTTGATGAACTTGGGCGATCGCTCGGCGAGGTCGTACCGGACCCCTGAAGCGATGAACACCTTCTTGACGCCCTTCTCGACGCGGACCTCGCGCAGCAGCTCCACGAGTGGCTCGTGGTCGGTGACGAGGTTCTCGCAGACGCCCGGGTGCACGCAGCTGAGCCGGCGGCACGCGCTCTCGATGCGCTCGCTCTTGCAACGCATCTTGTACATGTTCGCGGTCGGTCCGCCGACGTCGCTGATCACGCCGGAGAAGCCGTCCATGCGTCGGAGCGCGCGCACCTCGCGCAGGACGCTGTCCTTGCTGCGCGATTGGATCACGCGGCCCTCGTGCTCGGTGATCGAGCAGAACGTGCAGCCGCCGAAGCACCCGCGCATCGTCACGATCGAGTGCTTCACCGTCTCGAACGCGGGGATCGGCCGCTCGTACGACGGATGCGGCGCGCGGGCGAACGGCAGGTCGTAGAGGCCGTCCATCTCCGCTTCGCTCAGCGGCAGCGCGGGCGGGTTGAAGTAGACGGCTTGCTCGCCGTGCCGCTGGACGAGCGGGCGCGCGTTGCCCGGGTTGGTCTCGTACTGGAACGCGCGTGACATCGCGCTGAACGCGGCCAGGTCGTCTGCGACCTCCTCGTAGCTCGGCAGCACCACGGGCTTCCCGTCGGTCACGAAGCGGCTCGCCTCGATCTCCTCGTGCTCGCCCTTCTTCATCACGAACGCGGTGCCGCGGACGTCCCGGATCGATGTGATCGGCTCGCCCTTCGCGAGTCGGTCCGCGAGCTCCCACACCGGTCGCTCGCCCATCCCGAAGATCAGGAGGTCCGCCTTGGCGTCCAGCAGCACCGAGCGACGGATCTTGTCGCTCCAGTAGTCGTAGTGCGCGATGCGTCGCAGCGATGCCTCGATGCCGCCCAGCACGATCGGCACGCCGGGCATCGCGCCGCGGAGGAGGTTCGCGTAGACGATGCTCGCGCGGTTCGGTCGCGCGTTCGTCTCGCCCCCCGGGGAGTACTGGTCCTCGGAACGGACCTTGCGCTGCGCGGTGAGCTTGTTGAGCATGCTGTCGAGGTTGCCCGCCGACACGCCGACGAAGAGGCGGGGGCGGCCCATCCGAAGCACGTCGTCCGGCCGATCCCAGCGCGGCTGCGCGATGAACCCGACGCGGTAGCCGCGGCCCTCGAGGAAGCGCGCGATGAGCACCGGACCGAACGCCGGGTGATCGACGTACGCGTCGCCGCTCACGATGAGGACGTCGAGCTCGTCCCAGCCGCGCGCGCGCATCTCGGCGCGCGTCGTCGGGAGGAACGCGTCGAGGCTGACCGCGGCGCGTCGCGGAGCTCGGGCGGCGGATCGCATGAGGTCGCCCAGCCTACTCCGGCCGCGACCGCGAAGCCCGAAGACGGCTCACTCGAGTCGATACGTGACGGGGAGCGGGAGCTCTTGGCTGTCGTCCCACGGCACGTTCGACGGCGGCGCGGGCACCGTGCTCAGGCCCTGTACCGAGGCGAGCGCCGCCTGATCGAGCACCTCGTGCCCGCTGGTGCGAGAGAGCCGCACGCCGAGGACGCGACCGTCCTCGTCGATGCGCAAGCGCAAGACCACCACGCCCTCGACGTGCTCGCGCCGCGCGGCGATCGGATAGTTGACGCGCCCGTTGATGAAGCGGCTCAGGTCGCCGCGGATGTAGCCGAGGAGGAGGCGCCGCAGCTCGGCGCGGCTCACCCCGCGCGGACCCGGGTCGACCGGCGCGATCGGCGACTCGGTGGCGGTCGGATCGCCGCCCACCTCACCGCCCACCTGGCCGCCGAGCTCGCCGCCTTCTTCGCCGGCCGGATGGGCCCACTCGGTCGTGCCGACGGCGTCCTCGGTCGCGGTGAGGATCGGCGCGGGCGGCGGCGGCGGTCGGCGACGCTCCACCGCCGGAGGCGGCTCGGCCGCGGCGACCGGTTCGGGAGGCGGAGGCTCGGGCTCGACCACCGGCTCGGGCGTCGGCGGGGTGTAGACGTCGAACGTGATCTCCGGCGCGATCGCCCCGATGGCCTCGGGCGGGGCCGGGAGGAGGGAAGCGAGACCCAGGACGATCGCGTGGATCAACGCGGACGCGAACGTCACCATCGGGAGGGTGAGGCTCGGCGTGAACCCGGTCGCGGCCACCTCTCGCGGGGTGTCGGACGGAGGTCGGCCTCCGATCTCGAGCTCACTGGCGGTGGGAGGCTGGGCCGCGCTGATGTGGGTAGGCTGCACGAGAATGGCTACGAGAATCGTTCTCAGTTCGGACTGTGACTCCCCCCGGCGGGCCCCGTCAAGGCGAGCGGATCAGAAGTGAGCCGGTCGGGCCGAAAACCCACAGGGGAGCCGCAAGTCGGACACGGGCTCGGACTCGGAAACGGAATCGGACACGGACTCGGAAACGGAATCGGACACGGAATCGGACACGGAATCGGAATCGGAATCGGAATCGGAAACGGAAACGGAAACGGAATCGGACACGGAATCGGAATCGGAATCGGACACGGAATCGACGGAATCGGACTCGGAATCGGGCTCGCGCTCGGGCTCGGGCTCGGGCTCCGACTACGCGAACGCGACCTCTAGGACCCTCGCGCATTGCGGCGCGGCTCCAAGGCGCGTCGTGGTGTACTCGACGCCGTGACCCGCTCGTTCTTCAGCGCTCTCGCGTCCCTCGCGCTCCTCGCGGCGTGCGGGCCCGCGACCCCGGTGGCGTCCCCGCTCGACGAGCGGCCCCGCATCGTGCGCGCGTCGGACGGCGTCGAGCTCGACTTCGACGCGTTCATCGACGCGCTCGCCGTGCATCGCGTCATCTACGTCGGCGAGCGCCACGACCAGGCGCGCGATCATCGGCTCGAGGCGGCCATCGCCGACGCGATCCTCGAGCGCGATCCCTCGCTCGCGCTCGGCTTCGAGATGTTCCAGCGTCCCGCCCAGCCGCACCTCGACGCGTACGTGGCTGGATCGATCGAGGAATCCGAGCTGCTCACCCGCGCGGAGTGGGAGACGCGATGGGGCTATGACTTCGCCGCCTACCGCCCGCTGGTGTCGATCGGAGCGCGGCACCAGCGGCCGCTCCTCGCGCTGAACGCGCCGCAAGAGATCACTCGCACGGTGGCGCGCCAGGGGCTCGACGCGCTCACCGACGAGCAGCGCGCCGAGCTGCCCGAGCTCGACCTCGAGGTCGCCGCGCACCGCGAGCGCGTGAACGCGGCGCTCGCCGGGCACCCGCACGGCACCCCGGAGCTGCTCGAGCGCTTCTATCTCGCGCAGGTGATCTGGGACGAGACGATGGCCGACACGGTGGCGCGCTACCTCGCGCGCGAGGACGCCGCGCATCACCTGATGGTGTTCGCCGGCGTGATGCACGTGATGCGCGACGCGATCCCGGAGCGCGCGGGACGGCGGACGCCGAACGATCACGTGATCGTCATGCCGGTCGAGAGCGACGAGGAGCTCGCCGAGGCTCGCGAGCAGATCGACTTCGCGGTGATCGATCCGTGAGCACGCCCGTCGCCCCGCGCGAGGGCGAGATCCAGACGGAGCTCCCGCCGCCGCGCGCGATGTCGCGGGAGGTGTGGCGCCTCGCGGGGCCCGCGATCGTCCAGTCGTTCCTCTTGACCCTCGTGTTCCTCGTCGACCGCGCGATGCTCGGGCGGCACTCGTCGGAGGCGCTCGCGTCGATGCAGGTGAGCGGCCCGCTCGTGTGGGCGATCACCGCGACGCTCGGCGCCGTCCACATCGCCGCCGTCGCGACGGTCGGCCGAGCGTATGGTGCAAAAGAGATGGACCGCGCGAGGACGGCGGCGCGCGCCGCCCTCTACGTCGCCGCCGCGCTCGGCGCCATCGCCGCGATCCTCGCCACGGCGTCGCTCCCGCTCATCGACGTGCTCTTCGCGAGCGCGGGGCCCGCCGTGCTCCGTGAGGTCCATGGCTACCTCAGCGTCGTCTTGCCCGCGCTCCCCGCGCTGATGCTCGCGGGGGCGGCCGCGGCGGTGCACCACGCGGTCGGCGACACGCGCACGCCGCTCGTCGTCGGCGTGGTCGGCAACGTCGTCAACGCGCTCGGCAACCTCTGGCTCATCTTCGGTGGGCTCGGCGTCCCCGCGCTCGGCGCGCGCGGCGCCGCGATCGCGAGCGTGGTCGCGGTCGCGCTCGAGGCCGCGTTGCTCGTATTGCTCCTCGTGCGCGGTCGCGGACACCTCGGCATCCGCGGCCGCGGCGGCGAGCGCGCGATGATCGCGCGGATGGCGCGGGTGGCCGGCCCCGCGTTCGCCGAGCGAATCGTCCAGCACATCGGCTTCCAGGGCTACGTGCTCATGATCGGCGCGCTCGGCTCCGTCGCGATGGCGGCGAACCAAGCCCTCGTGGGCATCGAGTCGATCTGCTTCTTGAGCGCGGACGGATTCGGCGTCGCCGCGGCCGCGATCTGCGCGCAGCGGTTGGGGGCCGGCGAGCCGCGGGAGGCGTCGCGCGGCGTGCGCCTCTCGACGTCGTACGCCGTGTTGCTCCTCGGCGCGTGCGCGATCGCGTTCCTCGTGATCCCCGAGCTCTTGACCGAGGCGTTCTCGCCCGACCCCGCGATCGTCACGACCGCGGTGCCGTGCCTCCGCATCGCCGCGTTCGCGCAGCCGTTCATGGCGATCGCCGTCGTCGTGCTCGACGGTCTTCGCGGCGCCGGCGCGACGCGTCAGAGCTTCGTCATCATGCTCATCGGCTCGTTCGTCGTGCGGCTCGGTGCGACGTACCTCGCGTGCTTCGTCTGGGACCTCGGGCTCGCCGGCGCGTGGATCGGCTCGACGGCGGACTGGATCGTCCGCACCGCGCTCGCGCTCGTCGTGTTCGCGCGCGGACGTTGGGCGAGCGTCGAAGTCTGATCGCGCGTCAGGGCGACGCGCTGCCGGGCGCGGGACGCAGCTCGACGCACAGGCGTCCGTCGCGACCGAGGTCGCGACACACCTGACCACACCCCGCGAGCAGCTCGGCGCTCCCGAAGCGACCGCGCTCGACGAGGTCGGAGGCGAGCGGGTCGCGGTCGAGCACCTCCCATCCGATCTCGGCGTCGCCTGGGATCTCGATCGTGATCGGTGCGGACCAGCCCGCCACGTGCTGATCGTCGGGACCGTCGAGCGCGACCTCGCGGCCATCCGGCAACGTGAGGCGAACCTGGATGTCCGGCGCTCCCTGGTGACCCGCCTCGGAGGCGAGCCGACGCGACAGCCTCGCGAACGCACCGCGCTCGCGCCCCGATCGGCCGATGGCCGAGAGCACGTCGAGCAACTCCGTCAGCCCGCGACCTCCCAGCTCCAGCACCCTCGCGGCGCCCGGTGCCCGGCGGATGAGCCCGCTCAGCGCGCTTCCCACGTCCCAGCTCAACCCGTCGGGCGATCGCAGAGGTAGCTGAACGAGATGGATGAAGAGATCGTAGTTGCGGTTGGCGACGCTGGTCGGAGCCGGCAGCGCGGGCTCCGCGCTCGCCGCGTCGGTCGGCTCGAGGGGCGACTCGTCCGGGATCTCGCGGACCGCCCTCGCCGCGCCGATGCGCGCGAGGACGTCCTCCGCGAGCGCTCCCGCGTCGGCCGACGTCCATTCGGTGTGTGCATCTCCATCCACGCCCCGCCACGCGAGCGTCGCGTCGATCTCCACTCCGGAGCGCTCGTTCGCGCCCTCGTACGGATCGAGCGGCACGACGCGCCCGTCGACGGTCGTCCGCACCTCGACCACGACGTCTCCGATCGTCGAGGTCGTCGAGCGCGCGCCGTGCGCGTGCGTGGCCGCACTCGCGTCGCGGTCGTCGCCCCACCGTGCGTCGAGCGCCGCGTCCAGCGCGGACCGCGTCGATGCGGGCCCCGACGCGAACGAGACACCGCTCGGTCGGGCGCTCGACATCGCATCGATCGCGCGGCGGACGGCCGCTTCGAACACCGCCGCGTCGGCGGCGGCGGGCTGCCAGGCGGTGGGATCCGTGCATCGGTCGCGCGATCTCTGCTCGCTCTCCGCCCGCACCTCCGTCGCATACGTGTCGAGGCGATCACCTCGGAGCGTGACCACGGCCCGGGTTCGCGTCTGCGTCGCGACCCCGTCGCGGTCGGTCGACGCGTAGGTCCAGTGGGTCTCCAATCGCCGATCGGCGAACGAGGCTCTAGCGATCGGGGCGACCGTGCGGCTCGCGTCCACGACGCGATTCCAGGCGGCGCCCACCGGGACGGTGAGGTCGTCGTGCTCGGGGGACGGACGCCGCGCGTCCGCGAGGTGCTCGGCGATCGCGCGCGGTGCGGCGTCTCGCGCCCGCTCGGCGAGGGACGGACCACATGCGACGAGGATCAACGAGGCGGTCGGCGCGCCGAGGAGAAGGAATGCCCGATGCACGCGGGTCTATCCCACGGCGAACGACGGCGTGAAAGCGTCGCGTGAGCCCGCGGGTCAGTCGTGCGGGCACTCCGCCGTCACCGGCGCGCGGCCCATCCGCTCGAGCGCGAAGCCGAAGCTCGCTTGCGCGATGAGCTGCGGTCGTTCCTCCACCGTGTGCTCGCGCATCCGCGTCTCGTGCGGCTCGCGCGCGCCGAGCGCACCGCCTTGGCGGATCCAGCCTCAGCGGCACGCCGTGCAGCCCTCGATCCCGACGTCGACGAGGATGACGGCGCTGCTCACGGCGCGCGACCACGCGTGCCACGCGATGGGGGAGGCGCGCCCCGCGCGTCGGGTCGCGCAGGCGCCCGGCGGGCCGTCGCGCGCGGAGGAGGAGCGCGCCGGCGCACGCGCCGAGGAGGTGACGCCGCGCGCCGCGATCGGGAGAGGAGCTCGTGAGTCGTGACACGGAGCCTCCGCGCGCATCGTCGCGCTGGCGGCTCGCCTCGTTACGTCTCGGGTCGGCGCGATCAGGGCCGCGGCTGCGGCAGGCGGCACGGGGTCGGTGCTTCGAGCCGCAGCGTCGGGCCGTCGCGCAGGACGCCGGTGACGTCGACGATGGCGCGGTCGTCGGCCGCGATCGCGCAGCACGGGCAGTCTTCGCCGCCCGCACAGCCGAAGGGTCCGGTGGTCACGCCCTCGCCGAGGTAGAGGATCTGGTCCTCGGCGCCGCGGCGCGCGATCAATGCGACTTGTCCGCTACACCTCTGCTCGCACTCGCCGCTCGCCCTCTCGGCGTAGACGCAGCTGGCGAAGGGGTGGAGCACGCCCCGCACCGTCACGCGTCGACCGTTCAACCGCGCGCGGTCGGCGAACGCGGCGTCGACGGTCATCACGCCCACGTGGCGCTCCGTGCACTCGGGGACGGGCCGCGGCGCCGCCGCGCACTGGCACGCTTGGGACGCAGCCTCGCTCGAGCCGACGAGCGAGAGGCAGACCGCGATGGCGACGGCGCTTCCACGTGCACGCATGTTCGACAGCGTCCGTCGGCTCGAGCGCGCGGTCAACGCGCCCCGCGGTCGACGCGCCCGGCGGTCGACGTGCCCCGCGCTCAGATACCCCCCGCTCAGATACAGAGGGGGAAGTCGTTGCAGTAGGCGAGGTCGACGAACCCGCCATCGATGTCGGTCGTCGCGTCGTGATGGGAGATGCGCACGGTGGCGCGCCACTGGTCTTCGGGCAGCGAGCTGTCGAGGAGCCCGTCGGCGCGCAGGACGTCGACGAGGATCGTCTCGGTCCACACTTGGTCGCCGTAGAACACGTTCATGTTCGCCATGCGCGGGCCGGGCAAAGGCGGTGGGCCGGTGTTTTCGTAGGGCACCTCGATCTCGACGTGATCGCCGGTGAGCGTCTCGTCGTAGCCGAAGTGGATGAAGAGCCGCGGGCACGCGTGCGAGCCGCGCGACTCCACGCCGGTCTTCGCGTAGCCCATCATGAACCCGGTCCCGGGGACGCCGCCGAACAACCCGTCGCCAGGCTCGGAACGCGCGAGGCAGCGCATGGGCGGAGGAGGAGGCGGGGGCGGCGTGATGGTGCCCGCGTCGGTCGCGCCTCCCGCATCGCGTCGGACGGCTGGGCCGGCGTCGGGCGTGTCGTCGACGGTCGACGTGCGGCTCCCGCATGCGCTCGCGAGCACGACGGCGGCGAGCACGGACGACAGGGGGGGATGACAGCGAAACATGCGATCCTCCAGGCGGTCAGAACGTCCCGCCCCAGCCGCCGAGCGGGATGCGCTGCTCGGTGAGCGGCATCGTCATCTCCATCGGCGGCGGGTTCTCCGCGATCGCGACCTCCACGAACGCGATGCTGATGCCGAGCCCGACGAGGCCCGCGATCGCGCCGACGAGCACGCCGGATTCGCCCATCGCGGCGCCGAAGATCGCGCCGAAGAGCGCGGCGGACGCGACGGGGACCCAGCTCAGCACGTGCGCCTCCTCGACGAGCTGCGGGTCGTGCGCGAGACGGTCCATGCGAAGCACCGAGTAAGTCCCCATGCCCGCCGCGCCGAGGACGAGCGCGGCGATGCCGAGCGCGAGGCGCGCGTCGCCCGTCTCGCCGGCCTCGGTGAGCGCGAACGACACCGTTCCGCCGAGGAGCGCCGCCGCGATGAACGCGTGGTGGAACACCATGGGAGGCTCGACGGGAGCGTTCGTCGCCTGCGCGACCCCCGCCGTGACGCCGGCCGCGAGCGCGGTGAGGCCGAGCAGCGCGTAGGCGACCGTCGTCGCGCTCGACGAGTCCGCCGCTGCGACGCCGCCGACCGTCGCGAGGAGGCCGACCTCGATCGTCGCGATCGACCACGTGAGACCGGTCGAGTCCTGATACGTCGTCTGCGCCTCGGCGTGCCCGGTCGGCGCCAGCGTCAGCGCGGCGGCGAGCGCGAAGAGGACGAGCGATGCGAGGGAGCGTCGCGGCATCGGCTCGTTGCTTATCCATCGCCGCGGCGCGGGGAGCAACCCGCGCGCACCGCGAGCGGGTATGATCGGCGCGGCGTGGGGGATCAGGACGTCAGCGATCACACCGACGAGGAGGGTGGACGCGCGTTCATGCGCGCGCTGCTCGCCGACGTCCGCGCGCTCGAGCGGATGATCGCCGACGACATGTTCGATCGCGGCCCGCGCCGGATCGGGGCCGAGCAAGAGATGTTCCTGGTCGGCGAGGATCGCTCGGCGGCGCCCGTCGCGGTCGAGGTCCTCGCGGGGCTCACCGACCCGCGGATCACGAACGAGCTCGCGCGCTTCAACCTCGAGGCGAACTGCGAGCCGCGGCGCTTGGTGGGCTCGGCGCTGCGCGACCTCGAGGCGGAGCTGAACGAGCTCGTCGCGCGCGCCGACGAGGGAGCGCGCGCGCACGGCGCGAGGGTGGTGCTCACCGGGATCCTCCCGAGCCTCCGGCGGAGCGACCTCTCGCTCGAGAACATGACGCCCAACCCTCGTTACCGCGCGCTCAACGACACGCTGCGCGCGATGCGCGGCGACGACTTCCAGATCGCGATCAAGGGCATCGACGAGCTCAACGTCGTCCATGACAATGTGATGTTCGAGGCCTGCAATACGAGCTTCCAGATCCACTTCCAGGTGGCGCCCGACGAGTTCGCGAAGCTCTACAACGTCGCGCAGCTCGTGACGGCGCCGGTCCTCGCGGCGGCGGTGAACTCCCCCGTGCTGTTCGGGTCACGGCTCTGGAAGGAGACGCGGGTCGCGCTCTTCTCGAGCTCGATCGACGTGCGGCAGAGCCAGAAGCACAGCGCGCGGCGCACGCGCTCGCGGGTGACGTTCGGCGACCAGTGGGTAGAGCGCTCGGTGCTCGAGATCTTCCGCGAGCAGATCGCGCGATTCCGCGTGGTGCTCAGCGCGCCAGAGACGGGCGATCCGATGGAGGCGCTCGAGCGCGGTGAGGTGCCGGAGCTCCGAGCGCTGCGGCTCCACAACGGGACCATCTATCGGTGGAACCGCGCCTGCTACGGCGTGACGGACGGAAAGCCGCACCTCCGGATCGAGAACCGCGTGCTCCCGGCCGGACCGACGGTGGCCGACGAGGTCGCGAACTCGGCGCTGTTCTTCGGGTTGATGAGCGCGTTCGTCGAGGAGCTCGGCGATCCGAGCACGCAGCTCGACTTCGCGATCGTGAAGGACAACTTCTTCGCCGCTGCGCGCAACGGGCTCAAAGCGCAGTTCACGTGGATCGACGGACATCCGATCACCGCGGCCGAGCTGATCAAGGAGCGCTTGATCCCGCTCGCGCGCGAGGGGCTGCAGCACGTCGGGGTCGATGGCACCGACATCGACCGCTTCCTCGGGATCGTCGAGGCTCGCGTCAGCGGACGGCGCACCGGCGCGGCGTGGATCCTCGACTCGCTCGCCGCGATGCCGCGCGACGCTCCGAACGATGTGCGGGCGCGCGCGCTCGTGAACGCGACGCTGGAGAACCAAGCCCGCGGCGCGCCGGTCCACGAGTGGGAGCCGTGCCGCCTCGCCGAGCTCGACGAGGGCGCCGACGAGTGGCGGCGGAGCCTCCAGCGCGTCGATCAGTTCATGAGCACGGATCTGTTCACGGTGGGGCCCGACGATCTCATCGACCTCGCCGCGTCGGTGATGGAGTGGGAGCACATCAAGTACGTCCCGGTGGAGGACGACCACGGCCACCTCATCGGGCTCATCACCCATCGCGCGCTCCTTCGCCTCGTCGCGCGCGGCAAGCACCGCGAGGGCGAGGCGACGGCGGTGCGCGATCTCATGATCGACAGCCCGGTGACGATCCCGCCGGAGACGCCGACGCTCGACGCGATGAAGGCGATGCGCGAGAACAGCGTCGGCTGTCTGCCCGTGGTGGAGAACGGAAAGCTCGTGGGCATCCTCACCGAGGCGGATCTCATCCGCGTCTCGGCGTTCCTCCTCGAGCGCTTCCTCAAGGGCGAGTGAGCCTCGACGCCATCGGAGTCAGGAGCGACGTCCGCCACGATCGCGCCTGCGGCGGGCAACCGGAGGGCGAGAAGCGAGGAGAAGGAGAGAAGGAAGAATTCCTGTCGATCCTTCCCTTCTTCCACTCCTCCTCTGCTTCCGGTTTGTTCGGATCCCCCGCGTCTAGCGCTCGGTCCGGCGCCGCATGAGGTTCTCCTGCGCGACGCTCGCCGCGAGAACCCCGCCCTGCGTATAGATGCGACCGTGGTTGAGCCCGCGCGCGCCCGAGGTGCTCGCGCTCTCGGTCACGTAGAGCAGCCACTCGTCGGCGCGGAAGCGGCGATGGAACCACATCACGTGATCGAGGCTCGCGACCTGGAGCGTGGCGTCGAACCACGTCAACGCATGTTGCCGAAGCGATGCGCCGAGGAGCGAGATGTCGGACGCGTAGGCGAGCACGCATTGGTGGATGATCGGATCGTCGGGCAGCGCGCCGTCCGCCTTGAACCAGAGCATGTGCGGGCCGGGCTTCTTCGTCGGCGCGCGCGGATCGCTCGGATCGAGGTCGCGCACCTCGATCGGGCTCTCGAGGCGCGCGAGCCACTCGAAGATCGGGTCCTTCGAGGTCTTGGCCGCCTCGGCGATGCGCTCCGCGTTCGACGGCACGCTCTCGGGGCCGGGGACGTCGGGCATCGACAGCTGAAACTCGTACCCCTCCTCCTCGCGCTGGAAGGACGCGGCCATGTTGTAGATCGCCTCGCCGTCCTGGATCGCGACGACGCGGCGCGTGGTGAACGTGCGTCCGTCGCGGATGCGATCGACCTCGTAGATGATCGGGCGCTTCGGGTTGCCCGGGCGCAGGAAGTAGCTGTGCAGTGAGTGCGTGAGGTGACCCTCGACGGTGCGCGTGGCCGCGACCAGCGCCTGCGCCGCGACCTGTCCGCCGAACACGCGGGGCCGTCCGTCGTCGGGGCTCGTGCCGCGGAACAGATCGCGATCGATCCGCTCGAGATCGAGCCGTTCGAGGAGCGGCTTCACGTCGGGTTGCATCGCGCTCCGATAGCAAGCGTATGCTCGGGACGCCATGACCGAACCGAACCCGAGCGAGATGCGCGTCACGACCCACGACGACGCGGGCGTGCGCCTCCTGACGCTGAGCCGCCCCGCGAAGAAGAACGCGTTCGACGTGCTGCAAGCGACGCAGCTCTGGGCCGCCATCGAGGCGGCGAGCGCCGACCCGTCGGTGAAGGTCCTCGCGCTCAGCGCCGAGGGCGACTACTTCAGCGGCGGCGCCGACGTCGGCATCTTCATGAACATCGCGAGCTATACGCCGAGCGATCTGGCCAAGGTGGCGCGCCTCTTCGAGCCGCTGCGCGCGTGCAAGAAGCCGAAGATCGCGATCGTGCAGGGCCACTCTGTGGGGATGGGCGTCACGATCCTCCCGCACTTCGACCTCGTGTATGCGGCGGATCACGTCACGTTCACCACCCCGTTCGTCCGGCTCGGGCTCGTGCTCGAGTACGGGAGCGCCCACACCCTGTCGCGGCTCATCGGCGCGCAGCGCGCCAAGGAGCTGATCCTCCGCGCCGCGCCGCTCGACGCGAAGACAGCCGAGGCGTGGGGCCTCGTCACGCGTACGTTCGGTTCGGACTCCTTGATGACCGAGAGCATGCGCATCGCGCGCGAGATCGCCGAGCACCCGGCCGGCGCGCTCGTCGAGTGCGTGCGCCTCATCGACGCGGGGATGGACGCGACGTTCGACGCGACGGTCGCCCTCGAGGACGCGGCGCTCGCGTCGCGATACGGGAGCCAGGAGAACGTCGAAGCGATCACGAAGATGATGGCGGCCCGCGCGAAGCGATGAGGCGTTCGCTCGCGTTCATCGTGCTCATCGCTTCGGGGGCGCTCGCGGTCGCCTGCGACGACGGCGCGCCGCTCGACGGTGGGGCTGAAGACGCGGGCGCACCGATCGACGCGGGACCGATCGTCATCGTCCTCCCCGACGATCGCGAGCCGTGCGCGCGGCAAAATCCGTTGCGCGATCCGTTCTTCGGCGACCTCCACGTCCACACCGCGCTCAGCTTCGACGCGAACGCCTACGGCACGCGCGCGCGACCGCGTGACGCGTACCGCTTCGCGCGCGGCGAGACGATCGACCTGCCGCCGTACGACGCGATGGGCGTGGCGAGCCGGCACCTCACCCTCGATCGGCCGCTCGACTTCGCGGCGGTGACCGATCACGCGGAGTTCTTCGGGGAGGTCGACCTCTGCTCGGACCCGAGCTCTCTCGCGTACGACTCCACCACGTGCGCGAGCTATCGCGCGGGCGACAGCACGGAGCCCGACTACGGCGAGCTCACGAACCTCCTGTTCATGCCGGGCCCGAAGGCGCGCGTCTGTCGCGCCAACCCGGGCCTCTGCGAGATGCGCGCGAGCACGGTGTGGGAGGAGGTCCAAGCGGCGGCCGAGGAGAACCAAGACCGCAGCGCGGCGTGCGGGTTCACCACGTTCGTCGGGTACGAGTGGACGGGCACCACCGGCGGCACGAACCAGCACCGCAACGTGATTTTCCGTGGTCGGTCGGTCCCCCGCGTGCCGACCAGCTACGTCGACGAGCCGACCGTCGAGGGCATGTGGCGCGCGCTCGAGGCGAGCTGCCTCGACACCGGCACGCCGTGCGACGTCCTCGCGATCCCGCACAACGCCAACCTCGGCGCGGGCCGCATGTTCGTTCCCCTGACCGAGGACGGGCGTGCCTACACGAGAGACGACGCGGAGCGCCGCGCCGCGCTCGAGCCGCTCGTCGAGATCTATCAGCACAAGGGCGCGAGCGAGTGCCTACCGCCCGGCATCGCCGACCCGCTCGTCAGCGAGGATGAGCTCTGCGACTTCGAGATGCTCCACTCGCCGCTCTGCGTCGGCGTCGACGATCCACCGGGCTGCGTCGGCAGCTGCGAGGGCGCGGGGATCGGGTTCCTCGGCGACTGCGTCGGGCCGAGCGACTTCCTGCGCGGCGCGCTCCGCGTCGGGCTCGCGGAGCAGGCGAGGGTGGGCGCAAATCCGTTTGCGTTGGGCGTAATCGGGAGCACCGACACGCACATCGCGGCGCCGGGATCCGTCATCGAGGCGGGCTACCCCGGTCACGCGGGAGAGACCGAGGACGAGCCGGCCGAGCACCTCACCATCCCCACCGGTGCGTTGGTGCGCGGGCTGACCGCGAGCCCGGGCGGCCTCGCCGGCGTCTGGGCGACCGAGAACAGCCGCGAGGCGATCTTCGACGCGCTGCGCCGCCGCGAGACGTTCGCGACGAGCGGACCGCGCATCGTCGTCAGGCTGTTCGGCGCTCCCGCGCTCCCCGCCGATCTCTGCGCGCGCGCGGACGCGATCGAGACCGCGGACGCGGCCGGCGTGCCGATGGGTGGAACGCTGAGCGGGCTCACCGCCCCGCCGACGTTCTTCGTCACGGCGCAGCGTGACAGCGAGGGTACCGCGCTCCAGCGGATCCAGATCGTCAAGGGGTGGGTCGACGGCGCGACGACGCGCGAGCGCGTGATCGAGGTCGCGGGCGACCCGAACGACGGCGCCACCGTCGACCTCGCGACGTGCGCGGCGAGCGGCGAGGGCAGCGACGCGCTCTGCGCGGTGTGGACCGACGACGACTTCGATCCAGCCGCGCCCGCGTTCTACTACGCGCGCGTGATCGAGGATCCGAGCTGCCGATGGACCCAGCACCTCTGCAACACGCTCGCGCCCGACTGCGGCGCGCTCGCGAGCGACGATCCGATCGCGCACTGCTGCGACCCCGCCGCGGAGCGCACGGTGCAAGAGCGCGCGTGGACCTCGCCGATCTTCTACGCGCCGTGACGCCGCCGGCGTCGCTCAGGGACGGCTGAGCGCGCAGCGGACGCGCACCACGCTCGCCGCGCCGTTGCCCGAAGCCCGTGGCTTGCGCGCGAGGAGGAAGCTCGTCTGCCCCGGCTCCGCCGCGATGTCGAGCGTCTCGCCCTCGGTCGCCGTCGCGATCGGGATATCCGCGAGGACCGCGCCATCGATCCAGGAGCGCAGCTCGAAGCGCAGCTCGCCCCCTCTTCCGATGCGCGCCACGCCGAACACGGCCGCGTCGGGCAACGAGGCCACCGCCGCCGCGCTCCCCGCGGTCGCGGGATCCCAGAGGGGGACCGCGCGCGTCGGGCCCTCCACGATGCGCGCCTCCGGGAAGAGGGACATCCCGTTCATCACCGACACGGTGAAGGCCATGCGCGTGCCCGAGACCGTCATCGACAGATCCGGATCGGATGCGATCGCACCGGGCGCAAGCAAAGTTTGCGGAGGATCGACCGACGTCCCGCCCGTGGCGTCGACCGTGATGAAGCCGATCGTGGTGCTCGTCACGGCCATGATCACGTAGGCGCCGGGCAACGTCGGGTGCTCTTCGATGCGCACGTCGCGGACGTCCGTAGTGTCGAGCGCGCCGAGCGTGATGGTGAGGAGCGGCGCCGAGTGGGAGAAGTCGGCGAGCACCAGCTGCGCGCCGCGCGCGAGCGGATCGAACAGGATGGAGGCCAGCGCATCGGAGGTGCGCGCGGGCTCGGACGACAGGCCCGCCGTCGAGATCATGCTGGTCATGAGCACGACGCCGCTGCCCGTCTGTGCATCGAGGAGCACCGTCGACGAGGCGAACTGGACGAGCGCGCCGAAGCCGCTCGCGCTGCGCGCGAGGCGCGGCGAAGCGATCACCCCGCCGATCCCGTAGTTGAAGGCCGAGGCGAGCCGAGCGTCGAGGTGGTAGACGGTCGCGTGCTCGTCGGCGTCGTTCAGCACGACGGCGGCGGCACCGTTCCCCGCCGCGACGTCGATGGTGCCGGGCCCGACCGGCGACACGCTGAAGTGCTCTTCCTCGCTGCAGCTCGCCTCGATCCAACCGCCGTCCGGTCCGCTCGCGTCGAGGGACGCTGCGTCGATCTGCTGCGCGTCGAACCGGGCGCCGTCCGTTCGGGTTTGTGCATCGCGAACGACGGGGGGCGCACTCGCGTCGAGCGAGCCGCCGTCCCGCGTCGCTTGCGGATCGAGATCGAAGATCAGCCCGCACGCGCCGAGGGTGAGCGCGCCGACGCCGAGCGTGACCCCTCTCGCTGCACCGCACCGCGCCCTCTCGAGGTACCGCATGACGTTCGCCCTGCCAGCCTGAGGGATACCCGCCCCCGCGTCCACGGGCGTGCGTTTCCTCGGCTTGGGCTCGGCCAGGGCATCGCTCTCGCGCGGACGAAGTGGTATGGCGCGAGGGCCAACCAAGGAGGCCCGCGTGAGCAGCTCGATCGATGCGTTCGTGTCGAAGGTCGTGGCGAAGAACCCCAACGAGCCCGAGTTCCATCAGGCCGTACGCGAGGTCGTCGAGTCGGTGATGCCGATCGTCGAGTCCACGCCCGCCTACCGCAGCGCCAAGATCCTCGAGCGCATGGTCGAGCCGGAGCGCCAGATCCAGTTCCGCGTTCCTTGGGTGGACGACCGCGGGGAGGTGCAGATCAATCGGGGTTATCGCATCGAGATGTCGAGCGCGATCGGGCCTTATAAAGGCGGCTTGCGCTTCCACCCGAGCGTGCGCGCCGGCGTGCTGAAGTTCCTCGCGTTCGAGCAGGTGTTCAAGAACGCGCTCACCACGTTGCCCCTCGGTGGCGGCAAGGGCGGCTCGGACTTCGACCCGAAGGGCAAGTCCGATGGCGAGGTGATGCGCTTCTGTCAGTCGTTCATGAACGAGCTCTATCGCCACATCGGCGACCGCACCGACGTGCCGGCCGGCGACGTCGGCGTCGGGGGGCGCGAGATCGGCTTCCTGTTCGGTCAGTACAAGAAGCTGACGAACCAGTTCACCGGCGTGCTCACCGGCAAGGGCATCGGTTGGGGCGGCTCGCTGATCCGCACCGAGGCGACCGGCTACGGCTGCGTCTACTTCGCGCAGGAGATGCTCGAGCGCACGGGCGCCGGTTTCAAGGGCGCGAGGGTCACGGTGAGCGGCTCGGGCAACGTCGCGCAGTACGCGGTGGAGAAGGTGCTCGACCTCGGCGGGATCCCGACGACGCTGAGCGACTCGGCCGGATCGATCCACGATCCGGACGGGATCGATCGCGAGAAGCTCGCGTGGGTGATCAAGCTCAAGAACGAGCGTCGCGGCCGCATCAAGGAGTACGCGGATCAGTTCAAGAAGGCGAGCTATCGCGAGGGTAAGCGCCCGTGGGACGTGCCCTGCGACGTCGCGCTGCCGTGCGCGATCGAGAACGAGGTGAGCGCGGAGGACGCGAAGACGCTCGTGAAGAACGGCGTGAAGTGCGTCGCCGAGGGAGCGAACATGCCCACCGAGCCGGACGCGATCGAGGTGTTCCAGAAGAGCAAGGTGCTCTACGCGCCGGGCAAGGCGGCCAACGCGGGCGGCGTCGCGACGAGCGGCCTCGAGATGGCGCAAAACGCCTACCACATGAGCTGGACGCGCGACGAGGTCGACAAGCGCCTCCACATCATCATGAAGGAGATCCACAGCCAGTGCGTGAAGCATGGCAAGGACGGAGACTCCATCGACTACGTGCGCGGCGCGAACGTGGCGGGCTTCATCAAGGTCGCGAACGCGATGATCGATCAGGGCGTCGTCTGATCGAGGTCCGCTGAACGACGAGAGGCGCGCTCGGAGTCTCCGGGCGCGCCTTCGTCGTTGTGGGCTCGAGTGTGTTAGACGCCTTGCGTCTGGAGCGACATGCCGTTGTCGCCCCGGTTGCCACCCACGCCCGTGCACGGTGACCCGCCGCTGCCGCCAGGCCCGATCACGAATGAGTTGCTCGTGTTGGTGAAGACCGAGCCTCGACCGAATACGCCCACAGATGGGCCACCCGTGCCGCCGCCGCCGCAGCCCCCGGTTCCGCCGGCTCCGCCGACTCCGCCGCGGCCCCCGCTGCCGCCGATGTTGCCGACGCCCGAGCCATCCACGGTAGCGCCGGGTCCGCCATTGCCGCCTGAGCCGCCGGGTCCGCCCGAGCCTCCCGTCCCGCCCGCTCCGCCGGCGCCACCGCTGCCGGTTTGGACCTGCACCATCTCGAGCGTGAACGACGAGTTGAACGCGATGACACCGATCGACGCTCCGCCGGACCCTCCCGGCGTGCCTCCCATGCCTCCGCGGCCGCCCTGTCCGCCCGCGCCACCGCCACCGCCGCCAGCACCCGCGTTGCAGCGATAGGCACCCCCACCACCGCCACCCCCACCGCCGCCGCCGTCGCCCCCGACGTTGCCCATGCCTGCGACTGCGGCGTTCCACTGGCCCGTCGCGGAGAGCGATCCAGGTCCCGCGCCCCCGGCCCCTCCCATGCCGGTCGACCCAGGGCAGCCGGGTTCACCCGGCATTCCGGACACGCCGGCATACGCAAATCCACTCATGCATGCCATGTCACTACTTCCAGGTCCGAACGGACCCCCGTGACCGCAACCCGCGGCGACCGTCGAAGCGTCGGTCCCAACGATTCCAGGCCCCGGAGAGCCAGAGTAGTTGCCCCCCCGACCGCCGCCAGATGGTCCGCTTCCGCCGGCCGGACCACCATTGGTGCCGCTCCCCCCCGTTCCGTTGGGACCGTTTGACCCGGTGCCGCCCGAACTGCCCGCCGACCCTGGCCGAGCCGGCGCGCCATCGCCCGACACGATCATGAGTCGGCGTAACACGATGAGCATGGACTGGGAGAGATTGACCGTGTGCGTGTGTTCGCCGTTGCTGCCCGTGTGGTTTCCAGTTTGGAAGCTGAGCGAATCGATCACCACGTCATCGACGTTTGCTACTTGAAGCGCGGTCGGCCCTGAGCAAACCACGCGCGACACTCCGGCCCGACTGGCAAAGTCGGGAGCATAACCTCCGAGCACGCGGAGGCCCCCGGGCGGAGAGAGCGGCGACGAGATCGAGTAATCCCCGCTCGCCACCAACAACGATTTGCGCGTCGATCCCGACGCGTTCGCGATCATGAACGCCTCGGTGATCGTCGCCGCGTTGGCCGGCGAGTCGCCGCTGTGATCGCCCGCGCCGCTCACCGTCACGTACACGTTCGGCGTGCCCGCGCCGACCACGCCGTCCGCGCCGTCGCAGTTGCTGTCGGCGGCCGCGTCGTCCGGCGGATCCGCCGCGCCGACCATGCACGCGATGCACCCGCTCGTCGGGTCTGCCGCGGGATCGGTCGGCGCGCACGTGTTGCCCGCGCCGCATATCTCGTTGTCCGGCGCGGTGACACACCCGGAGTCCGTGTCGCACGAGTCGGCTGTACACTCGATCCCGTCGTCGCAGGTCATCGCGGTGTGGCCGCAGAGACCCTCGTCGCAGGTGTCGACGGTGCATGCATCGTTGTCGTTGCAGTCGACCGCCGGATCGACGCATCCGCCGCCGTCGGGGACCCGCGCATCGGGGCCGCCATCGCGCGGGCCGCCGGCGTCGCCGCCGCCGTCGTTCATCCCGCCGTCCCCCCCGCCCGAGCGATAGCAGCGCGACGATCGGCACACCCAGGTGTCGGGGCAATCGCCGTTGTCGCTGCACACGAGCCGACCCTCCGGCGGGTCGAGCGAGAGGCAGCCCGACGCGAGCAACGCGGCGCCGACGAACGAGACGACGCGGCGCGTGACCATGTGACGTGCGTTCGACATCAGAACGTCCCTTCGATCGCGACCGAGCCGGGCCCGACGCGGAGCTGGGCCGACGCGCCTTCGCCGCCCGAGCTGTCCGCGATGCCCCAGGCGAGGCCGACGCCGACCGCGACGACGCCCACGATCCCGAGCGCGAGGCCGGCGCCCCACATCGCGTTGATGGTGTTGGCCTTGGACTCGATGTCCGGCCACATCGATCCGTCCGGCGCGTCGGTGACGCTCCCGGTGTCGCTCGCCGCGACGCCCATCAGCACCGCGCCGGCGACGAGCACCGCGCCGCCGACGCCGAGCACGATCCAACCGGCCGGGGATCCCCCGCCGCCGCCCGCGTCGCTCGAGCCGCCGGGCCGCGGGCTCACCGCGTTCGACCCTCCGCCGTCGTCGGGCGGTGGAGGATGGCTGTCTCGCGGCGCCTCGCCTCCCTCGGTCGGCGCCACGCCCATCGATCGGAGGATCCGCACGCGCTCGGTCACCTCGGGACGGCGCGCATCGTCGGCGTCGGCCACCCGGAGGAACGACTCGAATGCCTCGAGGGCCGACGCGTCGCGCCCCGCCCGCAGCTCCGCTTGCCCGATGTTGTAGAGCAGCGGGTAACGCGGCGTGAGCAGATAGGCGCGCCGGAAGAGCTGGCTCGCCTCCGCGAAGCGACCCGCGTCGTACTCCGCGCGGCCCTGGTCGAAGAGATCGTGCGCCTGTTGCTCGGACGCGGCGGACTGCGCGCTCGCGCGCGGCGCCGAACCGAGGAGGACGAGCGCCAACGAAGACAGTGCAAGGACACGACGGAGGTTCGCCATCGCGCCATCCTACAGGGAAGCCGAGTTCGCGGCACGAGGATGAACGGGTCGCTTCGGAACGCGGGGCGCGCGCCGTCGAGCCGGCTGATCTACGCTGCTCTCTCTCGATGAGCGTCACGATCCCTCCGCAGATCGCGTTGAGCCGCTACCGCCGATTCCAGTCGGTGATGCCGTTTCGCGTGCGCGAGATCCTCCTCGTCAGCTCGAGCTACGACGCGTTCGTGCTGGACGAGGACGGGCCGCTCACCGAGCGCCTCTTCAGCGGCTACTCCGAGCTCCACCTCAGCCAGGCCCCGCGCATCACGCACGTCTCGAGCATCAGCCAGGCCCTCGAGTCGCTCCGCGCGCGGCGCTTCGATCTCGTGATGACGGTGGCGCACCTCCCCGACGGCGACGCGGCCGCGCTCGCCGATCGCGTCCAGCACGCGCACCCGTCGATGCCCGTCGTGCTGTTGCTCTTCGACGAGGCCGAGCTGGATCGCTTCGGTGACGGACAGCCGCCGGCCGGGCTCGCCGCGACGTTCCTCTGGAGCGGCAACGCGGGCGTGCTCATCGCCGCGATCAAGCTCGTCGAAGACGCGCGCAACGTCGAGCACGACACCGAGCGAGCGGGGGTCCAGGTCATCCTCGTCGTCGAGGACGAGTCGCGTGCCGCGTCCAGCTTCCTTGCGTTGCTCTACAACGAGCTGATGACCCAGTCGCACTCGCTCATCGAGGAGGGCCTCAACGACCAGCACCGGCTGATGCGCATGCGCGGGCGCCCGAAGATCCTGCTCGCGCGGAGCTACGAAGAGGCGGCCCGCATCGCCGCGAAGTACGAGCGCTACCTCCTCGCGTTGATCACCGACCTCGGCTTCCCCAAGGAAGGGCGTCGCCAGACCCGCGCCGGTCTCGACCTCGCGCGCGCGCTGCGGCACGAGCACCCGAACCTCGCGGTGCTCTTGCAGTCGTCCGAGCCCGACCTCCGCACCTACGCGGCGGAGTTCGGCGGGTGGCACGCGCCCAAGCGAGCGCCCGGGTTCCCGACCCTCGTGCGGCGCTTCCTCCGCGACGCGCTCGGCTTCGGCGACTTCCTGTTCCGACTCCCGGACGGCACGGTGGTAGACAAGGCAAAGAACGTTCCGGAGCTCGAGGAGGCGCTGCAGATCGTCCCCGCCGCGTCCGTCTTGCACCACGCCAGCCGCAACGACTTCTCCGTGTGGCTGCGCGCTCGCGCGATGTTCGATGTGGCCGACGATCTCGAGCCGCGCACGACCGGCGACTTCCCGGACGTCGAGGCGATCCGACGCTTCCTCATCGAGAGCCTCCAAGAGGCGCGCGGCGACGAGCAGGAGGGCGTGGTCACCGATGTCTGGGCGCCGGTGTCCGCGCGACAGAACCGCTTCATCCGCGTGGGCACGGGCTCGCTCGGCGGCAAGGGTCGCGCGATCGCGTACGTCAACTCGCTGATCGTGGAGCACGGTCTGCTCCGTCGTTTCGAGGGTCTCGAGGTCCGCGTGCCCCGCACGATCGTGATCGGCACCGACGTGTACGAGCAGTTCCTCGAAGAGAACGTGGGCACCGCGCTCTCGGAGGCGGTCGATCCGGACGTGGTGCGCGAGCGCATCGAGGCCGGGCACTTCCCCGAAGAGGTGGAGCAGCTCCTGCGCGAGGCGATGCGCGCGATCAAGGGGCCCATCGCGGTGCGGTCCTCGACGCTGAGCGAGGACTCGCGCGTGCGCTCGTTCGCCGGTGTCTACGAGACGTACATGCTCCCGAACACCGATCCGGATCCCGAGCGGAGATTCGCGGAGCTGCTACGCGCGATCCGTCGCGTGTATGCGTCGGTGTATGGGGAGCGCGCGCGCAGCTACGTGGCGGGGACGCCGCACAGCCTCGACGACGAGAAGATGGCGGTGGTCGTGCAGCAGGTGGTCGGGCGTCAGCACGACGCGCGCTTCTATCCGGACGCGGCGGGTGTCGCGCAGTCGTACAACTATTATCCGGTGGGCATCCAGACGGCGGACGGGGGCGTCGCGTCGATCGTGCTCGGCCTCGGTCAGCTCGCGGTCGGTGGCGGCGGGACGCTGCGCTTCTCGCCCGCGACGCCGGAGGTGCTGCCGCAGTTCGCGAGCGCGGAAGATTACCTGCGCACGACGCAGCACGAGTTCTGTGCCCTCTCTCTGGATCGAGACGAGGCGAGGGTGCTCACCTACGGGCTCGACGTCGCCGAAGCGGACGGCAGCCTCACCATCTCGGGCGGCCGATACGTGATCGAGGACGGCATCGTGCGCGACGACCTCCACGGGCCGGGCGTGCGCATCGTGACGTTCCGCAACGTCCTCCGGCACGGCGTGATCCCGCTCGCGCGCGCGCTCCAGGTCCTGCTCGCGCTGCTGCGCCGTGGCCTGGCGTCCGAGGTCGAGATCGAGTTCGCGCTCGACATGGCGGACTGGGGTCGTCGGCTGCCTCGTGGCGCGGTGCCGCGCTCCCCGCGCCTCTATGTGCTGCAGGTGCGGCCGATGCCGGCGCAGGAGCTCGAGACGAACGTCGCCGATCTCGACGCGTTCGGGGCTGAACGAGTCTTGCTTCGTACCGCGTGCGCGCTCGGCCATGGGACGATCGAGTCGATCCGCGACGTCGTGTGGGTCCCGCGCGACGACCTCGACGCGAAGCAGAAACAGGCGGCGGGGCTCGAGGTGGGCGCGCTCAACGCCCGGCTGCGCGAGGCGGGCCGCGGCTATCTGTTGATCGGCCCCGGGCGTTGGGGCACATCCGACGCGAGCCTCGGCGTGCCGGTCGACTGGACCGACATCGCGGGCGCGCGCGTGATCTGCGAGGTGCCGCTCGCGAGCGGATTCGTCGAGCCCTCGCAGGGCACACACTTCTTCCACAACCTCACCGCGTCGCGCATCGGTTACCTCACCGTCACACCAGAGCAAGGCGGCTGGCTGGATACAGCCTGGCTCGCCTCGCAGCGTGCGCGGACGAGCGGCCTCGCGCGCCACCTCGAGCTCGACCGGCCTCTCACCGTGCACATGGACGGGCGTCGCGGCGCGGCGATCGTGCTCAAGCCCGAGTAGGCCCGCGACGAAGCGTGACCAGGAGTCGCAGACTAGGGTCTGTCGACCTCAGCGATCCATCGCTCGGCGGGATGGATCCCTCTTCGGCCAGAAATTGTGCGATTCTTGCACATCACGCCGGAGATGAGCTCGATGACGAACGCTTTCATGACCTCCGCCCTCCGTCCCTCTCTCCTCGCGCTCGCCGCCGCGACCGCGCTGTACGGCGCGGGGTGCTCATGCGAGCCGGGTACCGTCGGAGGCGACCCGTGCACGTCGGATGACGAATGCGACACGGGCGAGAGCTGCGTCGACGACCGGTGCCAGACGACGGTGCCTCCCGGCGACGGAGGCAACGAGAGCCCGACCGACATCATCTCGCTGACCATCGCGCCGGTGGATCCCGTCATCGTGCTGCCGGACGATCCCGCGACGCTCACGTTCACCGTCGAGGCGATGCAGCGCGACGGCACCCCGCGCCCGCTCACGAGCGGCATCGTGTTCACCCTGGACAACGTCGCGATCGGGACGCTCCATCCGTCGACCGGTGTGTTCACCGCGGCGGGGGTCGGCGGCGTCGCCACGGTGACCGTGCGCTTGTCGGGCGGCTCGGGTCCGTCCGCGTCGACGAGCCTCACGGTGACGTTCCACGGTGAGGTGTTCGGGATGGGCGTCTCGCCGACCGACATCGCGGTGTTCGATGGCGCCACACCGGTGGCCGACCCGACGATGTCGCCGGGTGTCGACTATCCGCTCGCCCACGCGGTGATGCCGCGCAACGTGTATCCGCCGAACGTGATGTGGACGCGGCACCATCCGTCGCCCGCCGCGGAGGATCTCTGGCACGTCCGGCTCACGCGTCCGCACGCGACGCTCGACGGCTACTTCCGCGCCGACCCGGCGTTCACCGACAACTGGCAGCTCCCCACCGATCTATGGCCGGCGATGGCGGGCAGCGACATCAGTGAGCCCATCGAGGTGCTCGTCGAGGTGGCGTCCGCCGGCATGCTCTATCGCAGCGAGGCGCTCGAGTTCCGCACCGTCGATGGCGTGCTCGGTGGCTCCGTCTATTACTGGTCGCCGCCCGCCGCGCGCCTGCGGCGCATCGACGTGCAGACCGCGGCGCTCGTCGACTTCCTCCCGACGCCCGGAGACGACTGCATCGGTTGCCACTCGGTCTCGCGAGACGGGCAGCGCCTCATGGCGGTGCGCGAGCCCACCGAGACGGTGACCGCGTTCGACATCACCCGCGACCTCACCGCGAACCCCGCGCCGAACCTCTTCGCGGTGCGCTACGACGTGCGACGCTGCCAGTCGTTCAACGCGGACACGACGCTCGCGGTCACGGGAGACTGCGGGGCGAACCCGACGAGCCTGCCGTTCGGCATCCTCGACGTGAGCACCGGCGCGGAGATGACCGCGCTCGCCGGCCAGGCCGGGGACGGCTTCGACCCCGAGTGGTCGCCCGACGGGGCGAGCATCGCGTTCAGCGACCGCAACGAAGACCTCGCGATCACCCCGGTGATGAGCGACGGAACCTTCGGAGCGTCGCGCGTCATTCACAGCGCCGCGAGCTCCCCCGGCGGCGCGGTCGACTGGCACCCCACGTGGACGCCGAACTCGGCGTGGATCGCCTATCAGCACGGCGAGACGCGCCGCACGCACGAATCGACGGGCGGCGGTGTCCACGGCGCCCTCTGGTTGATCTCTCCCGACGGCGGGACGCCGGTGCGGCTCGACAATGCGAATTTCGGTCCCGATGACGGCGCCGGGACGAACGACGGGTCGTACCGGCCGACGTTCTCGCCGTTCGACTCGGGCGGCTACTTCTGGCTCCTGTTCACCACGCTCCACGACTACGGGAACGGACCGGCCGGTGTGCATGGACAAAAGCAAGTTTGGGTGACGGCGATCCGGCGCGCTCCGGACGGGACGTCCGATCCGTCCGAGGTCCCGTACTACCTCGCGGGCCAGGAGATCGCGACGATCCTCTCGCCGCAGTGGGTGCCGCCGCCGTGCAACCCGAACGGCAGCTCCTGCAGCACGAGCGCGGAGTGTTGCAGCGGCGAGTGCGGCCCCGACGACATGTGTATCCCTCCGCCGGAGTGCCGCGCGCGCGGCGAGGCGTGCGGCGGCGACGACTGCTGCGACGGCCTGGTGTGCACGGCCAGCCACCTCTGCGACTTCGCCGGTCCCGACTGAGCCCGTCGATGCGGGAGCCTCGGCGCGTTCTGTCCCCGCGCGTCGCTCCCGACGCGGGCGGGTCCTGCCCCCCGGCTCAGCCTCGTCGCGCGGTGACCGCGCGCGCGTGGCCTTCGAGCGACTCGAGCCGCGCGAGGCCCTCCAGCAAGTCCGCTTGCGCCGCGATCGCGGCCGGCGAGTACCGGATGATCGAGCTCCGCACGACGAAGTCGTAGACGCCGAGGGGCGACGCGAAGCGAGCCGCGCCGCCCGTGGGCAACACGTGGCTCGGGCCGGCCGCGTAGTCGCCGGCCGCCTCGGGGGTGTGGTCTCCGAGGAACGCCGCGCCCGCCGCGCCGATCGATCCGAGCAGCGCCTCCGGGTCGCGCACTTGGAGCGAGAGGTGCTCCGCGGCCAGTCGATCCGCGACGCGCGCCGCCTCGGCGAGCTCCCCCGCGACCCACGCGTAGCCGCGCTCGCGCACCGACACGCTCGCGACGTCCTTGCGCGGCAACGCCGCGAGCTGGCGCTCCACCTCGCTCGCGATCCGATCCGCGTGCGCGCGGCTCAGCGTGACGAGGAGCGGATACGCGTCCTCGTCGTGCTCCGCCTGCGAGAGGAGGTCGGCGGCGACGACCGCGGGATCGGCCTCCTCGTCGGCCACCACGAGGATCTCGGACGGGCCCGCGATCGAGTCGATGTCGACGAGCCCGAACACGAGCCGCTTCGCGCAGGCCACGTAGAGGTTGCCGGGCCCGACGATCTTGTCGACGCGCTCGACGCTCTCGGTCCCGTAGGCGAGGGCGCCTACCGCCTGCGCGCCGCCCGAGTCCACCACCTCGGTCACGCCGGCGATCTCGGCCGCCGCGAGCACCTCCGCGGTCGGCCGAGGTGTGGCGAGCACGATGCGTTGCACGCCGGCGACCTTCGCGATGCACGCGGTCATCAGCACGCTCGACGGGTAGCGCGCCTTGCCGCCCGGTGCGTACACGCCGACCGAGCGGAGCGGTCGCACGCGCTGCCCGAGGAGCACGCCGTCCTCTTCGTAGCGAAACCCTGGATCGCGCTGATGCTCGTGATAGCGGACGATCCGCGCCGCGGCCTGCGCGAGCAGGGACCGCGTCGACTCCGGCGCTTCGGACGCGATGGCACGCCACGTGTCGTCGCGCATCCGCACGTCGGAGAGGGTCCGTCCCTCGAAGCGCTCGGCGTAGCGTCGCAGCGCCGCATCGCCTTCGTCGCGCACCGCCGCGAGGATCGCGCGGACCTCCGGCTCGACGCGCTCGAGATCCATGTCGCCGCGCCGCGCGACGCGCTCGAGCGTCTCGGCGTACGCGGGGTCGTCTCGTTCCAGGATCTGCATCGTCGAACCTCGTGCGCGGGGCGGCGGAGTATGGCGTCGGCGTGCTTCCCCCTCAACCGGGGGATGCGCGGCGGTAGCGCTGGGAGCGGGCGGCGTGCCTGTGCCATCATCCGGCCCGTGGCGGACATGCCCGAGCCGCTCGCCCAAGGCGACCTGTCGCGGACGCCGTTCGCGCACGTCCTGCTCCACATCAAGGAGAAGGGTTACGCCGGTAGCCTGGTGGTGTGGCGCGACGACGTCGACGACGGACGCCCGCGTCAGGATCGGGTCCGCTTCGAGGGAGGACGCCCGGTCGCAGGAGCGCTCACGGAGCGCGCGTCGACGCTCGAGCGCGGCTTGCTCCCGCTGTTCGCGCGCACGAGCGGACCGTATGCGTTCTATGAGGGCGTGGACCTCGTCGGCGAAGGTGAGCGCGTGCGCTCGGGCGCGGTCAACGTGTTCCCCCTCGTGGCGGCGAGCCTGCGCGGCAGCTCGCGCGACGACATCGCGGCGGCGGTGGTGCATCGCTTCGGCGACGCGATGCTCCGATTCCACCGCGGCGTCGATCTGGAGGCGCTCGGCCTGCTCCCCGAGGAGCGCGCGACCGTCGACCTGCTCCGCGCGAAGCCGATGCCCGCCGCGCGGCTCCGCGAGCTGAGCCCGCTCGAGCCGCGGATGGTGATGCGGCTCGTCTATCTGTTGGCGATCACCAAGTCGATCGAGCCGTGGGATGGCGTCACCGCGACGCCGTCGCGCCGACCGGTGCGCAAGAGCCCGAGCGGGACGACAGAGGAGGAGGACCACGCGGGTCCCCTCGAGCGTCGGCGTCGCGCCGAGCCGGAGTCGGTCCCGCCCGCGCCGGACGGTCTCGCGCCGCCGCTCCAAGAGCGGTGGAACGAGATCCGTGAGCGAGCGATCGCGATCGAGTACGAGAACTACTTCGACATGCTCGGGATCCCCAGAGACTCGAGCTCCGAGACCGTGCAGCGCGCCTACTTCGGGCTCGTGAAGCAGTGGCATCCCGATCGCTTGCCCGCCGACCTCGCGGCGCTCCGGCCGCAGGTGGAGCGCATCTTCCGCTACCTGACGCGAGCGAGTGAGACGCTCTCGGATCCCACCAAGCGGGGATCCTACCTCGTCACGGTGCAGGACGGGGGCGGCACCCCCGAGAAGGAGCGCGAGCTCGCGGCGATCGTCGACGCGGCGATGGAGTACCGAAAGGTGGAAGTCCTGTTGCGCCGTCGCGACTGGACCGAGGCGCTCGCCCTCGTGGAGGAGATCCTGGCGGTCGCGCCGCTCGAGGCCGATTACCACGCAGCGCGTGGGCACATCCTCTTCCAAGCGAGCGGCGGCGACCCGAGCCGCCAGGAAGAGATCCTCGCGTCGCTCGATCGCGCGCTCGAGCTGAGCAAAGACAACGACCGTGCCCATCTCTACAAGGGCATCGCGCTCAAGCGTTGGGGCGAGCCCACGCAAGCTCTCTTCCATTTTCAGCGCGCCGCGGAGCTGAACCCCAAGAACATCGACGCCGTCCGCGAGGTGCGCATCGCGCAGATGCGCGGCAGCGTCCCGCCGCCGGGGCGTCGGACGAGCAAGCCGCCCGCGAAGAGCGAGTCGCTGTTCGGGAAGCTCTTCGGGAGCTCCTCCAACAAGAAGAAGTAGCGCCGGTTATTTCGGCTCGTGGCGCCGCGCCGGATACGATCCCGGCATGCCCGAGCTGGTCCGTCCCCGCCGTCGCCGCAGCCTGCGGCGCTCCTTTCGAACCCGCTGCCAGGCCGTGCGCCTCGACGACTTCAACGAGGTAGGGCAGAGGATCCTCGATATCGATCACCGGGGCGCGCTCCTCGCGTGCGATCGCATCGTGTTTCCCGGCGACGAGCTGGTCCTCAGCTTCCTCGCGCCGGGTGGAACCGCCGTGATCGACGCGGTCGGCGAGGTCCAGCGGGTGGTCCACGGGCGGCGCCGCGGCGATCCGGGCTATGCCGCGGGCATCGCGTTCACCGAGATGGACTGGGACATGCGCGCGGAGCTGTTCGTGCGGCTCACCGGCACGCCGCCCCCCGTCCCGTCGCGACGTCCGATCGTCGACTACGCGGAGACGATCCGCCGCATCGGCCTCGGCCGCTGACAGCGCCCGATATCGTCGCGCGGCGGCGAGGTATCCTCCACGGATGGGGGACGCTTCGGAAGGGGCCGGGCTGCTCCCGGCGGGCGCGGTCGACGAGTCGCGTCTGCCGGTGCTCCTCGTCACGTACCCGGAGCATCCCAGCCCGGAGATGTTGGACGAGCTCTGGGAGCGCTATCGCGCGATCGCCCGCGCCAACGAGCGCGTCGCGTATCTCATCGACATGCGCGCGCTCCATCCGATGAACGCAGGCGCGAACGTTCGCCGGCGCGCCGCGGACCTCTACCGGCGCCACCGCCACGAGCTCGGGCGGAGCGCGGTGTGCGAGGCGCGGGTGGTCAGCAGCGGGCTCATCCGCGGCATCCTCGTCGCGTTCGACTGGATCAAGGGCGAGGGGCTCTGGCCATGCGCGACGTTCACGACGTTCGACGAAGCCGAGGCCTGGATCGAGGAGCGGCTCGCCGCCTTCGCGCCGCGTCCCCCGATCTGAGAGGGTGCGCGCGGAAGTCACTCCGCGATATCGTCGGGATGTGCCAGCCGCGCAGGTGGTCGGTCCCCGCGGGAACGAGTTCGTCGTCGACGAAAGCGATCTGCCGATCCTCTCGGTCACGTATCCCGAGCACGCGAACGAGGAGTCGCTCGACGCGGTCTGGGCGGAGTTCGTTCGAGTCACCGGTGAGAATCGGCGCATCGCGTTCCTCCTCGACGTGCGGCCGACGAACCCGATCGCGGTGAGCGCGCGCCTGCGTCGATACAACGCCGATCTGCACGAGCGCTTCAAGAACGACCTCGCGAAGAGCACCGTGTGTGAGGCGCGCGTGGTGTCGAGCTCGCTGGTGCGCGGTCTGATCATCGCGTTCGACTGGATCAAGGGCGACGGCCTCTGGCCGTGCAACACCTTCACCTCGATGGCCGAGGCCCGCGCGTGGTGCCACGAGCGGCTCGCCGAGCGCGAGCACTGATCGCGCTCGGCTCTCAGCGCCCGAAGCGGGGGCTCGTCCGCTCGAGGCGCGCGCGCTCGTCCCGCTGCCGCTCTTCCTGAGCCCGCCGCTGCGCTTCCTCGCGCTCTCGCTGCTCGTGCTCGTTGCGCTGCCGCTGCGCCTCCGCGCGGCGTTCCTCCTCGGCGCGCTGCCGTGCGAAGCGCTCCCGCTCCTGTCGCTCGCGCTGCTCTCGCTCCTGTCGCTCGCGCTGCTCTCGCTCCTGTCGCTCGCGCTGCTCTTGCACACGGCGATCGACCTCGGCACGGCGCGCCCGCTCCTCCTCGTCGCGCTGTCGCTGCTCCGCCACGCGTCGCTCGGCGTCCTCACGAGCCCGCCGCTGCTGCTCCTCCTGTCGCTGCTGCTCCTGTCGCTGCCGCTCCTGCTGCAAGCGCTCTTGCGCACGTCGCTCCAGCTCGGCGCGGTGCGCGCGCTCCTGCTCGTCGCGCTGTCGCTGCTCGGCCACGCGTCGCTCGGCGTCCTCGCGAGCGCGCCGCTGCTGCTCCTGTCGCTGTTGCTCCTGCTCCTGTCGCTGTTGCTCCTGCTGAAGGTGCTCTTGCGCGCGCCGCTCGAGCTCGGCGCGGTGGGCGCGCTCCTGCTCGTCGCGCTGTCGCTGCTCGGCCACGCGTCGCTCGGCGTCCTCGCGAGCGCGTCGCTGCTGCTCCTGTCGCTGATGCACCTGCTCCTGGCGCTGCTGCTCCTGCAGCAAGTGCACTTGCGCGCGCCGCTCGAGCTCGGCGCGGTGGGCGCGCTC
>JBFWYI010000097.1:0-36985 GCA_050186575.1 Sandaracinaceae bacterium
CGGGATCGACGTAGCGGGGATAGCGCACGTACGCGAGCGCGACGAGCTCCTCCTAGGGTGCGGGCGCGACCGCGGCGATCCGGCACCGGCGCGCGGTCGTCGTTCAATCCCCAGCCCGCGTAGAACGGCATGCCGAAGCACGTCACGCTGCACCCCGCGACGAGCGCCTCGAGGCCCATCGACGAGGTCATCACGTAGCTGTGATCGACCTGACCCAGGAGGTGCATCGGATTCTGCGGCTCGCTCATCAGGCGCACGCGCGCGCTCTTCGCGAGCTCGAGCAGGTGTCCGTGTTTCTTCTGCGGCGCGTGCAGCACGTCGGGGTGGATCTTCACGATCACGTCGGCGTGCGGGTTCTCGTCGAGCGCCGCCTCGAGCATCGTGGCGAACCCGCCGGGCACGCAGCCGCCGAGCCGGATCGCGAGGTCGCCCTCCGTCTGATCGATCACGAGCACGCGCCGCCGCTCGCGCGGGCCGAGGTCGACGTCGGGGGCGTGGTTGTACTTACTGAGGCCGTGCTCGCGGATCCGCGCGATCACGGACGCCGCGTGCGACAGCTGATCGTCCGGGATCTCCTCGCCGGCGAGCGCGCGCTCGATCGCGCTCGGCTGGGTCGCGTCGTAGTGGACGCCGATCCGGTCGACGCACACCGAGAGCGGCGGCGCTCCCGCGATCCCGAGCCGCACCGAGCGAAGGAATCCGTCTTCGAGCGATATGAACGGGATGCCGTGCCGCTTCGCCCACTTCCGCGCCGCGCGGGTGTTGGGCTTGCGGCCCCAACCGACGACCGCGTCGATGCCCTTGGGGCTGAGCGGGCGCCACACCACGCGCTCGGCGCGCAGCGTCGCCGCCATGTACGGCGAGCGCGCGATGCCCCACGAGAACGTGGCGACGCGGCCGAGCGGCTCGTCGTCGATCGCGCTCATGATGTGGGCCCGCGCTCGAAGATCGCGCGCACGCGAGCGAGGTCGTCGGGGGTGTCGACGCCGTGCGGCGGTGCCTCGTCGAGCCGCACGACCGCGATGGGGATCCCGAGGTGCATGGCGCGGAGCTGCTCGAGCGACTCGGCGCGCTCGAGCGGGGAGCGTTCCGCGCCGGCGAGCCGGAGCAGCGTGCCGACGCGATAGGCGTAGACGCCGACGTGTCGGAGAAATGGGACGTCGTCCGGCAGCGGTGCATCGGGTGCGCGCCCACGGACCCACGGGATCGGAGCGCGGCTGAAGTAGAGCGCGCGGCCGCGTGCGTCGCACACCACCTTGACGATGCTCTCCGTCGCGAGGTCGACCGCAGCGCGGATCGGAGCGGCCGCGGTGGAGACGCCCACGCCGGGATCGTCGGAGAGCGCGCGCGCGAGCCGGCCCGCGAGGTCGATGGGGACGAGCGGCTCATCGCCTTGGAGGTTGACCACGATCGTGTCTTCGTCCCAGCCGCGCGCGCGCGCGACCTCGGCGAGGCGATCGGTTCCGCTCGCGCAGTCGGGCGAGGTCATCACCGCGCTCGCGCCGTGCGCCGCGCACGCGTCGGCGATGCTCGCGTCGTCGACCGCCACCCACACCTCGGCCGCGTCGGCCGCCATCGCGCGCTCCCACACGCGGACGACGAGGGGCGCGCCCGCGAGATCGGCGAGCGGCTTGTCGGGCAGGCGCTCCGAGCGGAGCCGCGCGGGGATCACGATGGTGAACGGGACGCTCACCCCGCCGCTCCGGGCTCATCGCTCGATCGATGGGCGTCGAGGTAGCCGTCGATCGCGCGCTCGAGCTCGCCCTTGGCGCGGAGGATCGCGTCGCACGCCTCGCGCACCGCGCCGGTGCCCCCGCTCCGCGCGGTGACCCACGCCGCGCGCGCGCGCACCACCGGGTGGGCGTCCGCGACCGCGATGGGGAAGCCGACGCGTTCGAACACCAAGAGGTCGGGCAGATCGTCGCCGACGTAGGCGACGCGATCGAGCGCGACGCCGAGCTCCGAGGTGATCGAGAGGAGCGCGGCCGCCTTGTCCTCGCGCCCGACCCGCGCGTGCTCGATGCCGAGCTCGGCGAGCCGACGCGCGAGCGCCCGGCTTTTGCGCGCGGTGATCACCGCGACCTCGATGCCCATGCGACGAACGAGCTTGAGGCCGAGGCCGTCGCGCGCGCTGAACGCCTTGAGCCGCTCGCCGCGCTTGCCGTAGTAGAGGCGCCCGTCGGTGAGCACTCCGTCGACGTCCAGCGCGAGCAGCTCGACGCGCTTCGCGAGGGCGGCCGCGCCCGCGTCGAGCGGGGCGTCGTCGAACGGAGAGCGCGAGCTCATCGATCCTCGGCGAACGGCTGCGCCTTGACCGCGCGATCGAGCTCGGTGAGCACCTGCAAGAGCTCTTGCATGCGGCCCAGCGGCCACATCGTCGGGCCGTCGCTGAGCGCGGCCGAGGGATCCGGGTGCGTCTCCATGAACAGCCCCGAGACGCCGCTCGCGACGGCGGCCCGCGCGAGGACGGGGACCATCCGGCGCTGGCCGCCGCTCGCCGTGCCCTGGCCGCCCGGCTGCTGCACCGAGTGCGTGGCGTCGAAGACCACCGGACAACCCGTCGCGCGCATCTCGGCGAGGCCGCGCATGTCGCTGATCAGCGTGTTGTAGCCGAAGCTCGCGCCGCGCTCGCACACCATGATCTGCTCGTTGCCGGTCGCCTTCGCCTTGCCCACGACCTGCTGCATGTCCCACGGGGCGAGGAACTGACCCTTCTTGATGTTCACCGGCTTCTGCGCGGCGCAGACCGCTCGGATGAAGTCGGTCTGCCGGCAGAGGAACGCCGGCGTCTGCAGCACGTCGACCACCGCCGCGACCTCGTCGACCTGACTCGGCTCGTGCACATCGGTCAACACGGGGACGCCGAGCTTGTCCTTCACCTCGGCGAGCACCTCGAGGCCCTGGCTCATCCCGTGACCGCGGAACGCGTCGACGCTCGTGCGGTTCGCCTTGTCGAAGCTCGCCTTGAACACGTACGGGATCGCGAGCTTCGACGTGATCTCGAGCATCTCCTCCGCGACGCGGAAGCAGAGATCCCGGCTCTCGATCACGCACGGTCCCGCGATCAGAAAGAACGGTTGGTCGATCCCGACCGGACGTCCCGCGATCTTCATACGGCGCGCGAGTATAGCAAGCGGGTCCCGGCCGGCAGGCGCTCAGACGTTCGCGTGCTCGCGGATCGACGCGAGGATCAACGTCCCCACACCGAGCAGACCGAAGGCCAGCGCGAGCACGGTGAGGAGCGAGTACCAGAAGCGCGGGTAGCGCGCCTGCGACGGCACCGACGGCCCCGCGATGCGGACGAGGTAGCGGTGCTGCCGCGACGCGTCGACGCGCGCGAGCTCGAGCGAGGTGAGCGCCGACTCGTAGGCGCGCTGCGCGAACTCCTTCTCGATCATCACGGGCTCGAACTGCGCGAGCTCCGCGCTGATGTCCTCGCCGCTGCCGGTGAGGCGCGCGTTCTGCTCGTCGATCTGCGTGCCCAGCGCAGAGACCCGACGCCGCGCCGCCGTCACCTCCGGCGAGTTGCGCGGCATCGTCGCGCTCAGCGTGCTCAGCTCGGCCCGCGCGATCGCGAGCTCGCCCTCGAGCCGGCTCCGCACCTCGAGGATCGCCTCGGCCGACGCGGCCGGGTTGAGGTCGCCGTGCACCGCCTGCACACGCAAGAGCTCTTGCCGGGCGGCGGAGAGCCGCGTCTCCGCGCGCTGGAGCTCCGACTCGGCGAGCGAGATGCGATCGGTCCGAGCGGTCTGCGAGAGGAGGTTCACGCGATCCTCGGCGAGCTCGAGGATCGCCTCCCCGAAGCGGTGGGCGCTCTCGGCGTCGAACGCCTGGACGCGCAGGGTGAGCACGTCGGACGCGCTGTCGTGCTCGATCGAGATGTGATCGCGGTAGTACTCGAACGTGTCCTCGAAGTCGGCGTCGGGGCTGAGCCGCGACGTGACGTCCGCGCTCTCTTGCGTGTAGTGCTCCCGGAAGCCGTGGTCGTCGATCAGGTGCTGGAGCATGTCGCGCGACTCGATGTATTCGATGGCGAGCAGCACGTCGCGCGTCGCCGAGCCACCGGCCGTCGCGAGGAGCATCGAGATCGCGTTGGTGCTCATCCCTCCGTCGGACGACTGGATCGTGAACGTGCTCTCCGACTCGTACCGCGGCGTCATCAGCACGCCGTAGTAGATCGCGGCGCACAGCGTGGGCAGCCCAACGCCGAGGCCCATGCGCAAGATGAGCCGGCGCGCGCGAAGGCGGCGGAGCTCCTTCTGCGTCTTGGCGCGGGTATCGGTGGGGACGTTGCTGCTCATGCCGCCTCTCCGTACAGCTTAGCGGCCTCCTGGAGGTCGTCGTAGAACTCGAGCCGGCCGTTCCGCAACAGCGCGAAGCGATCGGCGAACGACTCGAGCGTGTTGATCTGGTGGCTCACGATGATGACCGTGGCTCGCTCGCGGCGCGCCGCGAACTCTTCCTTGCACCGGCGCTGGAAGTTCGCGTCTCCGACCGCGGTCACCTCGTCGACGAGGTACGTGTCGAAGTCGATCGCCATCGACAGGCCGAACGCGACGCGCGCGCGCATCCCCGAGGAGTACGTGCGCACCGGCATCCGGAAGTACTGGCCGATGTCCGCGAACTCGCGCGCGTACTCGACGACCTGGTCGATGTCGGCGCCGTAGATGCGCGCGGCGAAGCGGCAGTTCTCCTCGCCGGAGAGCGAGGCGTTGAAGCCGCCGGTGAACCCGATCGGCCACGAGACGCGGCCCGTCTTGATCACTTCGCCGGTGTCCGGCCGCTCGGCGCCGCCGAGGATCCGGAGGAGCGTCGACTTGCCGGCGCCATTCACGCCCAGGATCCCGATGCTCTTCTTGTCCTCGAACACGACGTTGAGGTTGTCGAGCACCACGTGCAGCCCGGCATGGGTCGCGTAGGCCTTGGTCACGTTCTTGAGCTCGATCATCAGGTCAGCTCGATGCGAGAGCGCACGCGGCGCTCGAGGGTGAGGCCCGCGAACGCGAGCACCAGGATCCAGACGAGAACGTAGCTGGCGCTGGCGTCGTGCGCCTCGTACTGCGGGAACAACCCATCGCGCACGAGCTCGGTGCAGTGCAGGATCGGGTTCCACATGAAGTACCGGCGCACGTTCGAGGGCAGCATGTTGGCCGCGAAGAAGAGCCCCGAGATCCAGAACAGCGGACGCATGACCGGGCCTTTCACGCGCTGCACGGTCTGACTCACGACGGTCAGCGCGCAGAGCACGATGCCCAGCGAAGTCCCGAGCAACGTCGCGAGGAGGAGGCCCTCCATCAGGAGGAGCGGGCTGTCGATCACGATCTCGCCCGTCACCATCGCGTCTCCGCCGAGGATCACGGCGAGCACGACCACGAACGTTGCGAACTCGAGCACGCCGCGCGCGAGCATGAGGTCGATCGGCTGAACGTGCGGATAGAACAACAGCGACCGGTTGCCATCGATCGAGAGGCTCACCCGATCGGCCGTCCCGACGGAGAGGTTGTAGGGGACGATGCCGGTGGCGAGGAACGGGATCATCTCCATGCCGCCAGGCATTCGCCGCCCCAAGAGCGCGTAGAACCCCCAGAACGTGCCGATCCAGAACAGGGGCTCGAGCAGCGCCCAGAGGTATCCGAGGCGGTTCATCCCGAAGCGGGTCCGGGTCTCTCGGAGGACCAGCGCGTAGATCACGCGGCCCATCGTGAGGCTCCCGTCGGTGAGCTCCTTCACGGACCGGTCTCGAGGCTCGGCACGAACGCCCACGCGTCGTCGGCTTCGCAGGCGAGGCGACGCTCGCTGCCGACCGAAAGTCCACGGCAGCGCCGACCGCTCGCCGCGTCGTAGCTCGCCTCGAGCACGTAGGTGCGCTCGCCGACGGTGAGCGGGCCGGGCTCCGGATCGGCGGCGAGCCGCTGGAGCAACGTGCGGTCGGCGTCGTCCTCGGGCTCGACGACCGACGCGCGCAGCGCGGGATCGTAGAAGATGTCCGACTCGCGCGGCTCGCTCGCTCCGCAGCCCATCACCACCCACCCGACGGCGAGGATGACGGCGGCGCCGCCGATCACGTAGACGAGGATCCGCGCGAGCGCCCAGCGCTCGGGCGATGCGTCGACGTACCGGGGGTCGGAGGGCGCCACGAGAGCACCGATTATGCCTGGCGGCGCGGGTAGAGGCCCAATACCTCGCCGTTGTCCGCCACCACCACGAGGGCCGGCCCGCCGTCTTGCTCGAGCCGTCGATCCGCGGCCTCCACGAACGCGCGCGAGGCGATCACCGGCGGCTCGGTGTTCATGACGTCGCGCACCGGGCGCATGAGGTCGTCCGGGTTGGTGCCGCGGACGTCGTCCGCGGTGAGCACGCCGAGCAGGCTGTCGCCCTCGCAGATCAGCGTCATCGGATAGCGGCTGCTCGCGAGATCGATCAGCGCGTCGCGCAACGGCGCGTTCGGCTTCAGGACGCTCACGCCCTCCGTCACCGCGAGGCTGCTCACGCGCGTCGAGCGCTTGCCCACGCTGCCGCCCGGATGGAGGCGCGCGAAGTCGTCTTGCTGGAAGCCGCGGAGCTTCATGAGGCTCACCGCGAGCACGTCGCCCATCGCGAGGGTCACGAGGGTGGAGCTCGTCGGCGCCAGGTTGTTCGGGCACACCTCGCGATCGACCGAGACGTCGAGGGCGATGTCCACTTCACGTGCGAGCGTCGAGGTCATCTTGCCTACGAGGGCCAGCGTGGGGACGCCGCGCGCCTTGAGGTGCGGGACCAGCTCCACGACCTCGCGGGTCTCGCCGGAGTAGCTGATGAGAACGACCGCGTCGCGCTCGGTGACCATCCCGAGATCGCCGTGGAGCGCCTCCGTCGCGTGGAGGAAGAAGCTCGGCGTGCCGGTGCTCGCGAGCGTCGCGGCGATCTTCTTGCCGACGTGACCCGACTTGCCGAGGCCCGCGATGACGACGTGGCCCTCGATCCCGAAGAGGAGCCGGATGGCCGACGTGAAGCTGGCGTCCAACCGCATGCTGAGTTGCGCGATCGATCGAGCCTGCTCGAGCAGCACCTCGCGGGCCTGCACGGTCAGCGGATTCAGCACGTCCGTGAGCGCGTCGAGGACCCGGGTGGGTTCCTGCGGGCGCGAGATCACCGGTGGTGCCGAGGCGTCCATCTGCATCAGTACTGCTCTCCAATCCAAGCGGAACCGAGTCTTCCCAACGCCCCCAGGGCGCGCCTTGTGCACGCCACGTGCCATCGCGTCGGTAGTGTGACGGGCCGGGTGACAGGGTGATTTGGGCGCTTTCGGCCATCCGGCCGGGTCGACCTGCGCCGCGCCCCAAAGAGGCCCTGACATTCGTGTCGCAGGACCGGAAACTCGGTGTGACATGGCCTCACAGCGCGCCACCTAGCCCGGTCCGGCGAGAAACTCAAGCGATCCGCCATGACGCGACGAAGTCTACCGAGCGTGTGACAACTCCCCGCAATTCCCGTCACGGAGCCGCCGACCGGACGTGCCGTCCGAGGAGCGCGAGCGGCCCCTCTGGGGTCGCCCGAACCGGGGTCGGTGGTCCCCTGACCGCCGCGCGCGGCCGGAACCTGAGCGCCCGCTCGGGGGTCGCGGATCCATCAATGAACTCGATGGGTTGAGCGCCGCGAAACCCGAATGTCGCGCGGTCCCGGTCCGGCGCAGAATGACCCCGTGATCCGATCGCCGTAGTCGGCGCGCCCCTACTCCGTTGTCAGCGAGGACCTCACGATGACCCGACACGATGGAACGCTCGTCCGCGGGCTGGACGGCAACCGGGCGATCATGCCCTTCATCATGACCGGCCGGAACGAGTCGGCGGTGTGGTTCGAGCAGATCGTCGACCTGGAAGAGACGTTGCCCTGGCTAGCCGAGCGGCCAGGGACGAACCTGTTCCAGCTCCTGCTCTACGGCATGGGCCAGACGCTCTACGCGCACCCGCGGGTGAACCGCTACGTGAGCGGGCGGCGTCTCTACCAGCGCGAGCAGGCGATCCTGTCGTTCGCGATGAAGGCGTCGCTCGACACCGAGAGCCACATGTCGGTGCTCAAGATGTCGGTCGAGGAGGGCGAGTCGCTCGAAGGCTGGTCGATCCGGCTCCGCGAGCGGCTCGCGCGAGGGCGCAAGGGAGAGCGCACCGACTCCGACAAGGAGGCGAGCTTGTTCAGCCGCCTCCCGCGCCCGCTCCTCGTGCTCGGGGTGTGGCTCCTGCGGTGGCTCGACGCGCTGAACCTCGCGCCGTCGTTCCTCTTGAAGGGCGACCCGATGCACGCGAGCGCGTTCGTCGCCAACCTCGGGAGCGTCGGCCTCGACGCCGCGTGGCACCACCTCTACGAGTACGGGACCTGCCCGATCTTCGTCACGCTCGGGCGCGTGCAGAAGCTGCCGGTGGTGGTCGGCGACCGCGTGGAAGCGCGAATCGCCGTGCGCCTGCGCTACACGTACGACGAGCGGATCGAGGACGGCCTCTACGCGGCGCGCGCGCTCGAGAGCTTGAAGGAGCGGCTCGAGCACCCGGCGCGGTTCTTCGACGGCCAGGCGCTCGCGGATCGCGACGCCGCGTGAAGCGACTCGCGGTGCTCAGGCGCTCGCGGTGCTCAGGCGCTCGCGGTGCTCAGGCGCTCGCGGTGGCGTAGAGCCATGCCGTCGCGAGCTCGGTCGAGCGCTCGAGCTGCTCGGGGTCGACGTTGTCCACCGTGTCGGTCGGGTGGTGGTAGTGCCGCGGCGCGTGCAGCGCGGGGTCGATGCACGTGATCGCGAGCGCGCGGTAGCCCTCCGCGAGGAACGGCGCCGCGTCGGTCGCGCCGGCGGGGATTATGTAGCTCGGCGGCGTCGCGACGCCGAGGTCGCTCGCCGCACGGTCGAGCGTCTCGAGCAGCGACGTCGGCTGCGGGATGCGGAAGAGCTCGCCCTCCTCGAGGCTGAAGAGCTCGCCGTTCGACAACGTGTCGAGCACGAGGACCTCGGTGATCGCAGGATCCCACTCCGCCTTCATGGAGCTCGCGAGGTGCGTCGCGCCGCCGGCGCCTGCCTCCTCGCAGCCCGTCCACGCGAACACCACCTCGACGTCGTCGACGGGACGATCCGCCCACGCCTCGGCGAGCTCGAGCATCGCGGCGCAGCCGGTGAGGTTGTCGGCCGCGCCGGACACGGGCCGGTCGTTGAGCACGATCTGCGCGTTGAGCACGAACACGATCACCGCGGGGATCGCGAGGATCGCGACCGGCCACCACGGGAGCGCGACGAAGGCGCCGACCGCGAAGTAGATCGCGAGCGCGATCGCGCTGAGCGTCGGCAATCGGAGTTGCTTCTGCAAGAACGCGAGGACCCGCGGAGGTGGTCCGGCCACGAGCCTGAGGATCGGCGGATGGAACAGCCACCCCGTGAACGCGGAGTCCACGTGGGCGAGGAGCACGATGCGACGGCGGAGCGCCCTCGTCGCGGGCAGCGTGGCGACGAGGTTCTGCGACGCGACGGTCGGCCAGAGCCGGCGGAGGAGCGGTCGGCGGAACGCGATCTCGCTGACGAAGCTCCAGCCGACGAACAGGATCGCGAACGCGACGGGTCCGGCCGCGTACGGCACCGAGGCGCCGACCGCGGCGAACGTCAGAGCGAGCCCGAAGTGGAGCGCGACGCTGCCGTAGATGTGCCGCGGGTAGCGGAAGCCGGGCAGCTCGACGGAGTACCCGAGGCTCGCCACGCGCGCCGCGATCTCGTCTTGCACGAGACGCTCCTCGGCCGTGCCGGTGAGGCGCGTCTCGGCGATCGAGCCGAGCCAGGCGAGCTTGTCGTAGACGGTCTCGGGAGCGGAGCGCGGGCGACGCGCGACGGCGGGGGACGACGACACGGGGACCTCCGGGGTTCGGGCTCCCGCACTCTGTCGCGCGGGCAGGGCGCTCGGAACTCCGGTTTGTCTCGCGCGATTCGGCTGTGATCTCAGGGGGATGAGCCGTCGCGAGGGCGGGCGTTCAGCTTCGCGTCAGTAGAACGGGCGCAGCACGACCGACGCGGCGATCGCGATCTGGTAGATGACCTGCGCGAGATCGATGCCGTTCTGCGCCCACTTGTCCTCGATGGCCGGCATGATGAGGATCTCGTCTCCGGGCGCGATGGGCGTGTCGTTGTTGCCGGTGACGATCTCGGCGTTGGGACGCCGGACGATCACGTGGCCCGAGTCGGCGCGGTTCGTGTAGCCGCCGGCCATGCGCACGTAGTCTTGCACATGGAGATCTCGACGGTACTGCACGGCGTGCGGCATCTGCACCTCGCCGACCACGCGGATCACGTTGGTGCGAGACGGGATGACGATGGTGTCGCCGTCCTGGAGGAGCACGTTGAGCTGACGGCCGGCCGACGCCGTCACGACGCGGCCCTCCACGCGGACGTCGCGCGCGCGCTGGATGAATGTGTTGATCATCTCGGCCTCGCGGACGCGGATCTCCGATTCGGTCTCGGTGTCCGAGAGCGCCAACAACGTGCTTCGCTGTAGACGGTCGAGGCTCTCCTGGATCGCGCGCTGCTGCTCGCGCTGCACGCTGTCGCGTCGCACGTAGACGGCCTCGCGCTGCGCGAGCGTGGGGTCGACGGGGACGTAGTTGAGTAGATCGATCAGGCGCGCGCCACGGCGGACCGCGAGCTCGGCGGGTCCTTGGAACTCGCCCTCGAGGTGGATGACGATGCTGTCGGCTTGGCGATCCTCGAGCAGCGACACGCGGTCGCCATCGGTCAGCGGAGCCGCGCCGAACGCGCTCGGCGAGAGGCTGCGTGCGTGGAGCTGGCCGTCGCGCATCCCGCGGACGGTCACCGCATGGACGAGCGGTCCCGCCGGCAGGATCGAGAGCAGGTCTGCGCCGGTCGCGCCTTCGCTCAGCTCGACGAGCACGACCGGGTGACCCGAGCGGTGGAGCTCGACGGTCGCGCCGCGCTGGCCGACCACGATCGCGTCGCCGTCGGAGAACTGCACGTCCGGCATGCGGCCCATGCGGATGAAGTCGTAGAGATCGATCGACGCGACCTCCTGTCCGCGCCGCACGACCTGGACGTGGCGGAACGAGCCCGTCCTCGGATCGATGCCGCCCGCCTGATCGAGGAAGAAGAGCACCGAGTCGCTCGGGATGCCGGCGTAGCGGCCGGGGCGCGCGACCTCGCCGGTGACGTAGACGGCGACCGGGCTCGCGGTGAGGAGGTTGGTGTAGACACCGAACGTTCCGTGGTACACACGGCGGATCGCGGCTTGCACCGTCGAGGTGAGGTCGCCGTTCGTCACCCCGCCGAGGTGGATGGGACCGATGCCCGGCAGGAAGATGTTGCCCTGCGTGTCGACGGCGAACACGTCGTTGATGGACACCGCGCCCCACGCGTTCACCATCACTCGGTCGCCGGGGAGGATGTGATAGTCGGGGTTGATCCCGTCCTCGCGCTGCGCCGCGTAGGTCCCGGTGAACAGGTTCGCGCCGAACGGGCGTGGGCCGTCGTCGCTCGCCGGCGGCGCGGGGTGTGCCTCCGGCGGCTGCGCGAGGGCGACCGTGCTCGCGAGGAGGCACACGACGACGATCGTGAACGTGCGCGCGAGGCGTGACTGCGCCGAGGGGAGGCCCACGGCCGAACGATACTCGGTTCTACCGAGGCGTCACGAAACGGGCCAAACGGGGGTAGCCTGAGCGGATGAACGGTCGTGACCAGGTCAGGCGGCTGTCGTGGGCGGCGGCCGCCGCCCTCGGGCTCGCGGGCTGCCAAGAGGAAGCGGCGCCGCCGCCCGCGCCGCTCGCCGAGCCGACCGCGCCGCAGCCCAACGGAACGCCGAGCCAGCCCGGCCAGCCTACGACGGGTGCTCCCACCACCACTCCGTCGCTCGGAGGCGGCGAAGAGGAAGAAGAGATGCCGATCGGCGTGGAGGACGAGGAGGAGATCCCCCTCGGCCAACCCGGCGGTGATCAGGCGCCCGGCGGCGAAGCGGGATCGTGCGGCGCCGACTGTGGCGATTAGCCGCCCACCCCCGAGTGAGGGATCCGAGAGCCGGGACGTCACCGCCGTGTCGACGGCGATCGCGGTGTCGCTCTCGACGTGTCCCGCGAGGCGCTGCGCTGTGGATCGCGATCCGCGATGACGCGGCGAGATGCTGGACTGAAGGAAGACTCGATTGCGCCGCCGCACGGCGCATCCGCGCTCGAGCATGGGATCGACCCGACGCGCGCGGCGAGCGCGAAGGACCGCACGCGGCGGCGAGTCGACGAAGCGTGCGCTTCCTGCGTGTCCGTCGCCCACGCGCGGCGCGCCGTGGCCTCACGCTCCTCTCCGGACGGCTCAGGGGGTCAGCGGCGTCCAGCGTCCGTCGGGCGGAGCGTCGGAGCGACCGCGACCTCGCCGTCGGCGGCGCGCCGCTGGGCCCGCATCCGAACCCGTGAGCGGCCCTGCATCGGGGATCGTCGACGCGGCGGGTGGCGGCGCCACGATCTCGGCGGTGGGGATGGCCACCTCGGCGGCGGCCGCGTCGACGGAGGTGGATGGCGCAGGTCGCTCCCCGCTCGCGTCCGGCTCATACGCGACGAGCGCGTAGCCCCCCGCCGACAGCGCGAGCGCTCCGAGCACCGCCGCGACGATCCACGGTGCACGCGGGCGGGCCTCGTCGTGCGCGCCCTCGCGGACCTCCTCGATCCGCTTCGCGACCTCTTCGCGCATCCTCGCGATCGACTCGCCGAACAGCCCGTCGACTCGCGACGCGAGCAACGTGGGTTGCTCGGTGAGATCGATGCTCTGCGCCTGCGCGATCGCGCGAAGCTCTTGCGCGATCTCGCGCGCGGTGGACGGTCGATCCGCGGGGTCCTTGGCGAGCAACAGAAACGAGAGCCGCACGAGCTCGGGCGGTGCGTCGCGGCGGACCTCCGAGATGTCGGGCACCTCTTCGTGCAGGATCCGATACGCGGTCTCGCGAGGGTCCGGCTCCTTGTAGAGCCGTGCGCCGGCGAGCATCTCGTAGAGCACCACGCCGAGCGAGAAGAGGTCGGCGCGACGATCGATCGGCTCGAAGCGGAGCTGCTCGGGCGCCATGTACCCGAACTTGCCCTTCAAGACGCCGGTCTGCGTGCGCTGATCGCTGATCGCGGTCCGCGCGATCCCGAAGTCGGTCAACCACGCTTGCCCATCGACGTCGATCATGACGTTGGACGGGCTCACGTCCCGGTGGATCAAGCCGAGGGCCGTCCCGTCGTGATGCTTGAGCTCGTGCGCCGCGTGCAGCGCGTCCGCGAGCGCAGCGCCGATGTAGAGGCACTCGCCGAGATCGAGGCGACCGACCTCGCGCAAGAGGTCGCTCAACGAGACACCCTCGACGTACTCCATCAGGAGGAACGGGCCGTCGTCGTCCTCCCCGGCGTCGAGCACGCTCACCGCGTGCGGATGGCGAAGGAGCCCGGCGACGCGCGCCTCGTGGAGGAACATCGCGCGCATCCGCTCGTCGTCCGCGATCTCGGGCCGCAAGCGCTTCATCGCGTAGAGCCGACGGAAGCCGGCCGTACCGAACAGGCAAACCAGACTGACGTGGCCCATCCCGCCGCGCGCCAGCTCGAGGAGCGGATGGAGCGTCGAGTCGCTGCGATTCGTGGCTACGCGATTCGAAGGCGGCACGATCCGAAAGCCAGAAACGCCGGGCCCTTCCCCCGTGGACGAGCCGAGCTCGGGTAGCATGGCGCCGTGACGGTGTCGATGGAGGCCCTCGCGCAGGCGGCGGCGGCCGGCGATCTGAGCGAGGTCGACGCGGCCCTCGCGCCGCTCGATCGTGACCCGTCCGCCGAGGCGCACGCGCTCGCGACTTCGCTCCGCGCGACGCGGGCGCTCCTCAGCGCGCACCCTGCGCCGGACGTGGATGGGCGGAGCACACCCGAGGTGCGCTACCGCGTCGCGATGAGGACCGCGCTGGACAAGACACCATGCTCAGTGGAGATGCCTGAGGCCGGGTGGCGCGAGCTGCTGGCCGGCTGGACCGCGCTGGTCGATGGGCGCGAGGTGGGGCCCGAGGACCCGGGTGCGACCGCGCGCGTCCATCCCGCTTACCGGGTGGGTCGAGCCGCGCTCGAGACGTTGGAGGGCCTCGAGCGATGCGAGCCCGCCTCACGGGCGGCCGCGCTCAAGCGCGCGCGACGGATCGTGCACATGGCACGCAGCGATCGGATCCTCGCCGACGAGTACCTGGCCGGTCTCGTGCTCGCGCGCGCGCGACGCCGCGCCGGAACCCCGCAAGCGGCGTTGCGAATCCTGCGCGCGCTCGCTCAGGTCACGCCGGGCCCGTGGCGTCCGGCGGTGGCGTGGGAGGCCGCGCTCGCGGGCGGGCTCGAGATCGCGCACGCGGCGCTCGGCGGTGCCATCGAGGGCACGCCGAGCGCGGGGCTCGCGCGGGCGCTCGGCGCGACGCTGGACCGCGCAATCCGCGGTGACGCCGCGGGGCTCCTCGTCGCGGCCGAGGCGCTCGAGTCGCGCGCGCGCGGGACACGACCCGCCGAGCTCGAGGCGGGCGCGCTCCTCGCGGCGCTGGGGCTCGCGTCCCCCGAGGCGCAGCGCCCGGCGATCGCGGCGTGGCTGCGCGGCGAGCACGACGTCACGCCGGACGAGCTCGCGGGACTCTCGACGCCGACGCTCGACGGCGACGGGCTCGAGCGCGCCGCCGTCTACGCGGTTCGCGGGATGGGCGACGCCCCGCAGCGGATGCTCGGCATCGGCCTCGCGCGGCTCGGCGTGTCCGGCACCGAAGGCGAGCCGCGAAGCCACGTGCGGCAGTGTGCGGTCGCGGCGACGTGCTTGCTCGCGGGCGACGAGGGCATCGCGAGCGAGGCGCTGTTCGCGCGCGTGTATGGGTTCGCGTACGACGCGCGGCACGACGGGGTCTTCCGCAACCTCCTCACCAAGACGCGTCGCTGGCTCGGCGAGCGCGCGCAGCTCGAGCGCGTCGGCGAGCGCTATCGCCTCGAGGGCCCGACGCCGCTCGCGATCCCCGACCCGCGCTGCTCGCCGGCGCTCGAGGAGATCGTGCTGCGAGCGATCGCGGAAGCGCCGAGCGGCGTGTCGGCGCGTGAGCTCGCGGACAGGCTCCTGATCCCGCTCCGCACGGTCCAGCAGTGCCTCGGTGAGCTCGTCGAGAGCGGTACTTGCGAGACGCACAAGAGCGGCAAGGGCGTCCGCTACCGCGTCGAGGACACCACGTTCGGTGAGCCCACGCTGAGCCGGATCGTCGTGCACGGCGGTGGGTGAGCCGGGTGGAGTTGAGGTAGCTTCGCGGCGTGGTGCGCGCGTTCGTCGTGGTGGTCGGCATCGCCCTCGTCCCCGCTCTCGTCCCCGAGTCGGCGTCCGCGCAAGACGCCTACGACGTCGACGACGCGGCGGTGCTCGCGCAGCGCGCGTTCGATCGCGGGCTCGCGGCGCTGGAGGCCGGCGATCGCGAGCGTGCGCTCGACGAGTTCCGCGCCAGCTACGACTACCGAGCGTCGCCGAACTCGCGCTTGATGGTGGCGCGCATCCTCTCCGAGCTCGATCGGCCCGCCGCGGCGTACATGGAGTACGAGCGCGTCATCGCCGAGGCGCGCGATCGCGCGCGGAGTGAGCCGCGCTTCGCGACGACCCTCGCGCACGCGGAGCGCGAGCGCGCGCAGCTCGAGCCACGCATCGGGTGGGTCGAGATCGAGACGCATCCGCCGATCCCGAACGGAGAGCTCCACCTCGACGATCGTGTGGTTCCCGGCGACGCGACGGGGGAGTGGCTCGCGGTGACGCCGGGCCGGGTGGTGGTGACGGCGAGCGCCGACGGGTTTCACGACGCCCGGGCGACGGTCGAGGTCGCCGCCGGGGAGCGTCAACGGATCGTGCTCGAGCTCGAGGCGCTCCCCGATGCGCGGGCGCCCGTCGATCCCGAGCCGGCGCCAGGCGGCTGGCCGCAGCTCGAGCTCGGCGTCGCGGGAACCGCCGTCGGTGGGCTCGCGCTGTTGGTCGGCGCCGTGTTGATCGGCGCGGCGTACGCGCTGCTCGGCGACCTCCAGGGCCAGTGCCCCGGCGGGACGTGCGCGAGCGATCCGTCGTCGGACGTGAGCCTCGGCCGAGGGCTCGAGCTCGGCGGGTGGATCTCGCTCGCCTCCGGAGGCGGCCTCGCCGCGATCGGTGCCGTGATCCTCGCGCTCCTTCCGTGAGCGCGCGTCAGGGGCAGGACGCGGCGGGCTGTGCTCCACACCTCAAGCCGACGCGACGGAAGCTCCGCGAGTCGTACGGGTGCGGGTAGAGCGGCGCTCCGCTCCCGTCGAGCTCGAGGCGCCAGAGCAGCGCCGGCGGCTCGTCGGGCGTGCGCGAGCCGCCGTCGCGATCGTTCGCCGCGATGTTGACCCAGAGCTCGCGGCCCGGCGCGGCGTCCGTCACGAGGAACAGCGACCACTCGAGCCGCGCCTCGATCACGTAGCCGTTCGCGCCGGTCGCCATCGCGAAGACCTCGACGCCATCGACCGGTCCGGTCGACGAGCCGACGCGCCCGGTGTGCTCGATGAAGATCTGTCGCTCCCCGCGCGAGGCGTCGAGCCCGCAGCCGCCGTCGCACGATCCGTCCGCGCCCGGATCGACGAGCACCTCGATCCCGTCGCTGCGATAGAGCTGCCGTACGTCCATCGTGTCGAACGTCTCGACCGAGTCGTCCTCGATCGCCGCGTAGATCGAGAGCCCGCGCTCGTCCCACCCGATCGCCATCTCCGCGTAGAGGTCGGATTGATCGACCGGGCCCGCGCCCTCGCCGACGAGCCGGAAGTGCTGCGCGCCCCACTCGCTGCGATCGCCGTCGATCGTCGCGCTGACGAACGGGACCGCCGACGACCCGCTGGAGATCGGCGCGTCGACGTAGACCGGTAGCTCGACGTGGAGCGCGCCGCAGTCGACGCCGAGATCGGTGGGCGCATCGATCGGCACGAGCGCGCACCCCTCGCGCGAGGCCGTCGCCGTGAAGCCGATCGGCGTGCACGCGCCGAGCGCGCTCCACGCCACGCTCACGTCTTCTCCCATTCCGACGCAGCGCGGCGCGACGCTCGCCCACTCCGCCGGCCCGGCGTCCACCCCCGCGTCCGCCTCCGCCCCGGCGTCCGACTCGGGACCTCGGAACTGCGACCAGTCGATACATCCGACGAGCGCGAGCGGCGCGACGGTCATGAGAGCGCACGCGACGTTGCACGAGGACGGTCGGCCGCTCGAGAGCGCACGCACCCGAGCATCATACGCGCCGCGTGAGCGCCCCGAAACGCGACCAGGAGCTCGGCCGACGGAGCTCGATGAACCGCGGTCGATGGCGGACGACGGAAGAACCGAGCGGTCGAAAGAACCGAGCCGTTAAAAGAACCGAGCCGTTAAAAGAACAGAGCCCCGAGAGTGACCTCCCGGGGCTGTGCTCGTCTGGCTGTTGAATGATGCGGGTCGCGCCGCGAGTGCGTTGGGCCACGGGGGCTCAGCGCAACTTCGCGTGTCGCTTAGAAGCGCCTACCTCCGCGGGGGGCCCCGCCGCCGCCGCCGGCACGGGGCGCACGCTCGCGCGCCTCGTCGACGTTGATGGTGCGACCGTCGAGCTCCGCGCCATCCATGTTGGCGACGGCCTCATCGGCAGCCTTTCCATCCGCAAACGTCACGAAACCGAAACCGCGCGAGCGGCCGGTCTCCCGGTCGGTGATCACCTTGGCCTCGAGCACCTCACCGTACGCAGCGAACGCCTGGTGGAGGTTCTCGTCCGTGGTGGCCCACGCGAGCCCACCCACGAAGAGCTTCTTCGACATGTTCTCTAGCTTTCCTCAGCGGTGCGCATCGTCCTCTCGCGCGCCAACGAACCCGAGTCCACCGGGTGACCCCGGAGTCGGACGATCATGGAAAGCGAACGGCTCGCCCCCATGGAGACGCTCAAGAGTGACCGGACGGGGAGGTCGTCGCAAGACGAACCATATTGTCCGTGCACGAGATCGATCCTGAACCGACGATCAGATCCGCTCGAGCACCGCGCCGGCGCCCAGACCGCCCGCCGCGCAGATCCCGATGAGCGCGGTCTCCCGGTCCTCCAGGGTCAGCTCGTTGGCCATCGTGGTGACGATCCGGGCGCCGGTGGCGCCGAACGGGTGCCCGATCGCCACGGAACCCCCGTGAACATTCAGGATTTCTGGGTCGACCTCGCCGACCGCTTCGCTCCGACCGAGGCGCTCCTCGGCGAACGCGCGGCTCGCGAGCATCTTGAGGACGGCGAGCACCTGGGCCGCGAACGCCTCGTGCATGTCTACGAGGTCGACGTCCGCGAGGGTCATCCCGGCCTTCTCGAGCGCCCGAGGCATCGCGATCGCGGGGCCCATGAGCAGCTGGTCGGCGGGATCCACGCCCACGTACGACCAGCTTCGGAAGGCGGCCTTCGGTCGGTAGCCGAGAGCCTTGGCCTTCTCCTCGCTCATCAGGAGCACCGCGGCGGCGCCGTCGGTCAGCGGGCTCGAGTTCCCGGCTGTCAATGTACCATCCTTGGCGAACACCGGTCGGAGCTTCGCGAGCTTCTCCATCGAGGTGTCGGCGCGCACGAGGTCGTCGACGTGCACCCGATCGCCGGACGTCCCGTCGAATGGCGCGACCTCCAGATCGAAACGACCGCTCCGGATCGCGGCGGCGGCTCGATGGTGCGATCGCTCGGCGAGCTCGTCTTGCTCCTCGCGCGTGACGCCGTTGCGCCGCGCCATCTCCTCGGCCGCCTCGCCCATCACCTGACCGGTGGTGCGCTCCGCGATCTTCGGCATCTTCGGAAGCACCTCGTTGAGCGGCACGAGCTGCGACATCACGCCGAGCATGTCGGCCGGCGTCGCCTTGCCGAACGCGAGGGGCGCCATCGCATGCACGACCTTCTGCGGCAGCTTGATCTCCGCGTTCGAGGTCGAGTCGCTCCCGCCCGCGATCATCACGTCGGCGTCGCCGCGCTCGATCGCGCTCGCCGCGCTCGTCACCGCCTGCAGGCCCGACGCGCACGCGCGCGTCACCGTGAACGCCTCCACCGAGTGGGGCAGGCGGAGGTCGAGCGCGATCTCGCGCGCCACGTTCGGCGCCATGCCGGGCAGGATCACGCCGCCCCACACGATGCCGTCGATCTCCTTCGGGTCGAGCTCGGTCCGCGCGAGCAGGCTCGACACCGCGCTGTCGCCCAGCGCGATCGTGTCGTGCTTGAGGAGCTTGCCGAACGCCTTCACGAAGGGCGTGCGGATGCCGCCCACGATCACCGCGCGACGTCCGTTCTTGTTCATGGCGTTCTTGCTCATGGTCATGCTCCGATGAAGGCGCCGCCGCAGGCGCGCAGGGTCTGTCCGGTGAGGCCTTGGCTGCCCGGCGAGGCGAGGAACGTCACGAGGTCGCCGATGTCGCGCGGCAAGCCGCCTTGGCCGAGGTTCGAGAGCCGGCGACCCACCTCGCGGATCACCACCGGGATCGCCTCGGTCAGCCGCGTCTCGATGAAGCCGGGCGCGATGGCGTTCACGGTGATGCCACGGCCTGCCAGCGTGGGCGCCAGCGCCTCGACGTAGCCGATGACGCCGGCCTTGCTCGCCGCGTAATTGGTCTGGCCCATGTTGCCGGCGATCCCCGCCACGCTGCTGAGGCAGATGATCCGTCCGCCGTCGGCGAGCGCGCCGTCCCGGATCACGCGCTCGTTGATCCGCGCGACCGCGCCGAGGTTGATGTCGAGCGTCATGTCCCAGCGGTCGCGCGACATCTTCGCGAGGGTCTTGTCACGCGTGACGCCCGCGTTGTGGACGAGCGCGTGCGCGCCGCCGAGCTCCTTCAGCGCCGCCGCGATCTTCTCGGGCGCGTCCGCTTCGCTCACGTCCTTGAGCAACACCGTGCCGCCGATGTCGCGCGCGACCTGGCTGAGCGGACCGTCGTCGGCCGGACGATCGAGGCAGACGACGTGCGCGCCCTCGTCGGCGAGCAGCTTCGCGGTCGCGGCGCCGATCCCGCGCGCCGCGCCGGTGACGAGCACGACCTTCGTGTGGAGCGGACGCGTGACGGGCACCTCGTCGTCGGTGCCCCCGCCTTTCGCGGCGTCGTTCGTGACGCGGAACGGCTGACCGCTGAGGAATGCGGCCCGCTTGCTCAGGAGGAACCGCGTCAGCGCGCCGAGCCGACCCTCCGCGCCCTTCGACACGTAGACGACGTGCGCGGTCGCGCCGCGCCGACCGATCTCCTTGGCCAAGCTGCGCACGAACCCCTCGAGCGCGCGCTGCGCGGCGGCCGCCGCCGGAGACTCCATCTCCTCGGGTGGACGCGCGAGGACGAGCGCGCGGCCCGAGCGCACGATGCGTCCGACCAGCGGGTGGAACAGCTCGTAGACCGCGCCGAGCTCCGGGACGGTGCGGATGCCGGTGCCGTCGAGCACGATCGCGTTCAACAGCGTGCGCTCCCCGAGCTGGTCCGCCTTCTTCGCGGGGCGACCGTACGCCTCGCCTGGAGCGCGGAAAGGCGCATTGTCGATCGCGTCGCCGAACAGGTACGCCTCGGCCCCGGCGCGCGGCAGCGTGTCCGCGAGCGCGCTCGTCAGCTCGGGCTTGGGACCCGAGCCGAGCGCGACCACGTAGTCCTGGAGCGGTCGCTCCTCCCACGGGCCCTTCGCGCGCGCGAGCGCCTGGGGCATCGGCACCGGGAGGCCGAGCGTCTGGATCAGCTTCTTGGCGTTCGGGTTCTTCCCGAGCTCGAGGAGAAAGTCACTCATCTTGTCGTCCTTGTTTGGATCAGCGCTCGATGAACGTGCCGGTGAGGAACGTCGGACCCGACGGCGCGGTGCCGACGTAGAGCTCGTTCGCTCGCGTGTAGACGCCCACCTTGGCGGGCAAGACGAGCGGCTTGGTGAACCGCACGTGGACCTCGCGCACCGCGTCGACGTCGCCCGCGTACTTGCCGCGGTTCAGCGCCTCGATCGCGCGCGCCATCGTGCCGAAGCCGTGGAGGATCGTGTTTCGGAACCCGAACGCGCGCGCGTACGCCGGCACCCAGTGCACCGGATTGAAGTCGCCGGTGAGCTTCGCGAAGTCGAGCCCCGCGTCGGCGCGCAGGTTGAGGAACGCGAGCTCCTTCGCGTCCTCCGGCACGCGCGGCCTGTCTTTCTCTTTGCTGGCCGCGTTGCTCGCCCCGTTGCTCGCGGCGTCTTTCTTCTTGAGTGGGACGAACACGTAGAGGTGCGCGATCACCGCGTCGGGCGCCGAGCGCGTGCTCGTGACCACCCGTTGCTCGAGGATCGCGCGACGCCCGTCGTCGTCGATGCTCTCGAGCCGAGCCCGCACCTCGAGCGGCTCGTCGTCGGGGAGCGGCGCGTTCGAGATCAGCTTGCAGCCACCGTTCATCGCGCGCGCGAGCGGGTAGTCCAGCCCCTCGAGCGTCGCGCCGACGAACCCGAACCCCCACTGCGGGAACATGTGGGCGGGCACGCGGCCGCGATACGCGCCGGGATCGCCGCCGACGTGCTTGATGTAGGCGCGCACGAGGTCTTTCTCGCGCGGTGGGAACGTGCGCGTCAGCTCCGGCCCGGGGGTGCTCGGGGTGTGCGCGGAGCCGTTCGTCTTCTTGCCGTCGAAGCGCTGCTTGAGCAGCCCGAACGCCGCCGCGCCCATCCCGCGCATCGCGTCGCCCTGTTGGAGCACGAACCGTGTCGGAATCGCCATCTGCTGAGCCTCTCGATGCGTGTCTCTCGAGCGTTGTCTCGATGTGTTGGGTCTCTGGTCACTCCGCCGCGTGCGCGACCGGGGCGCGCTCGTCGAGCGAGCCGAGCAGCCGATCGCCACGCGTCTGGATGACGTCGAGGTTGAAGCGGGACCGCGGCTCCGCGCGCTCGAGCCAGCGCTCGAGGATCGCGCGGCGCTCCGGGAACGCCTTGGCCTGCTCGAGGAGGAGCTCGGCCGCGACCTCGTCGAACAGGATCTGGGTCAGCCGCTCGGCGTGGAGCATCGCGAACGCGAAGTCGCGCTTCGGGTTCCAGTTCTTCGTGAGCTTGTCGACCCACTCGGTCATCGGCGCCTCGCCGAGGCCACGGATCTTGTTCTCTGCCGTCCGAAGCAACAAATGCTGCTGTGCGGTCCAGCTCACCACGTTCAGCGCGGCCACGCGCTTCTCCAGCGGGTCGCGCGCCGACAGCGCACGCCAGCGCGCCTGGGCGCCGCGCGAGACGAACGCCCGCGGGTCCTTCATGATCCCGCCGAGCGTGTCCTTCATCGCCATGAGCGACTGGATCTGGCTCGTGCCCTCGTAGATCGGGAACACCAACGCGTCGCGGAGCAGCTTCTCCGCGCCGTACTCTTTGGTGTAGCCGACCCCGCCGTGGATCTGGATGCAGCGCCGCGCGTGCTCCACCGCGCGCTCGCCGCCGAAGTACTTGAGGAGTGGCGTCACGCGGCGCGCCTTGGCCTTGCGCCGCTTCGTCTCGCGCTCGATCTGCTTCCGCTCGGTGTCGCTCAGCTGCGCGAACCGCGTGCGGAGCTCGAGCTTCTGCGCGATCTCCTCGTTGAGCGCGCCGTGCACGCACACCGCGCGGAGCGCCTGGATGTCGGTCCGCATCTCGTCGAGGTAGTCGGCGATCATCTCGTGGCGATCGATGGACTTGCCCATCGACCAGCGCTCGGCCGCGTAGCCCTCCGCGAGCCGGACCGCGGCCTCACAGAGGCCGAGGCACTCGAAGCCGACGCCGAGGCGCGCGCCGTTCATCAGGGTGAGCATGTACTTGAAGCCCTCGCCTCGCTCTCCGAGGAGATAGGCAGGTGTCTTGTCGAACGAGATCTGCGCGGTGACCGACGCGGAGTGACCGATCTTCTCCTCGATGCGATCGATCGTCGCGAGGCGGACGCGCTTTCCGTCCTTCTCCTCGTAGGTCGGCACGAGGAACATGCTGAGCCCGTCGAGGCCCGCCATCGGATCGTCGTCGCTCTTGGCCGGCTCGGTCCGCGCGATCACGAAGTGGTACTTCCCGTGCCCGCTCGTGATGAAGATCTTCGTGCCGGTCACGAACCAGTTACCGTCCGCGTCCTGCTCGGCCTTGGTGCGGAGGCGCGCCATGTCGGAGCCGGCGTCCGGCTCCGTGATGTCCATGCATCCCCACGCCTCGCCGTTCGCGATCTCGCGGATGAACCGCTCGAAGCGCGTCTCGAGGATCATCCCCGTCGCCGGATCGACCTTCGTCGAGCCCTCGCGGATGCTGAAGATGAGCATCGCGGCGGCCATCCCGCCGTGGAAGCCGTGGTGCGCCATGACCGACACGTCGCCGCGTCCGATCACCTCGCTCGTCAGGAAGTACAGCATCAGCGGGCTGTTCATCCCGCCCAGCTCGCGCGGCAGACACATCGCGTGGAGCTGCATCGCCTTCATCTGGTCGTAGATCGACTGGAGGAGCGGCGGGTGCGTCGCCTCGCCGTCTTCGAGGCCGACCTTCTCGTGATCGATCTGCGCGGTGTGCGGCGCGATCTCGTTGGCGACGAACTCGCCGATCAGATCCGCGACGTCGCGGTAGGTCTCGACCGCCTCGGCCACGTTCTTGGGACCGTCGGGCGACTTGAAGTCGTGCTCGGTGAGCTCGACGAGCCGCTTCCAATCGATGCCGCGCTCGAAGTAGAACTGGAGATCCTCGTTGTCTTTGAAGAAGTTGCTCACCGCTGCCTCCGAATCGATTCGAGACGAATGCTCTCGCCCATTACTGCGCCGCTTCCTCGCCCCGCGCGGCTTGGCGCGCGAGGCCTTCGTCGGTGAAGAGACTCACCTTGGCCACGCGCTCGATCTCGCGAAGGAGCCGCGCCGGATCGTTCCGCATGGTCAGCGTGTCGGCGGTCGCCACGCCGCCGACGATGAGGTGGATGACTTGGAGCAAGTACGCTTCCGGATCTGCGTCGGCGCGGAGCTCGCCCGACTCCTGACCGCGGCGGATGAAGCCCGCGATCACGGTGATCCACGGACCGACCTGCGAGCGGAGCTGCTCGTGGATCGCGTCGGGCCGGTCGAGCGCCTCTCGGAGGATCAAGCGCGCGCGGTTCGGGTCGGCGGCGAAGAAGTGGATCACCTCGCGCAGGAGCGCATCGAACCGGTCCTCGCCGGTCACCGCCTCGAGGATCCGCGGCAGGGCCTCGTTCCAGTGCGAGAGCACGCGGTCGAGCACCGCGCGGTGCAGCACGTCCTTCGACGCGAAGTGATAGAGCAGCGACGCCTTACGGATCCCGACCTCGGTCGAGATGCGCCCGAGCGACGTCCCGTCGTATCCGCGGGCGGCGAAGAGGTGCGTAGCGGCGTTCAGGATCTGCTCGCGGGCGTCCACCCTCGGCTCCGGGGGCGTGGTGAGGTTAGGGTCTGCGATCCGCGTATGGGACCCCGTTCCGGTGGTCCCTACCGATCGGTAGGCAAAGGACTACCACTCGGTAGGTAGGGACGCAAGGGACCGTCGACCGTGACCGTCGACCGTCACGGTGGCGTCTCGATCGGTCGTGTACGTGGACGTGCAAGTGTACGTGCACGTGCACGAGGACGTGTACGTGCACGTGCACGAGACGTTTACGCTCCCGTGACCGTCGCCTCTGCCCGTTGCCCGTGCCCGTGCCCGTCGCCCGTGACCATCGACCGTCGACCGTCGACCGTCGACCGTCGACCGTCGACCGTGACCGTCGCCCGTCGCCCGTCACCCGTCGCCCGTCAGTCCGCGGCCGTCCCGGCGATCGCATTGACGATCCCCACCAAGCTCCGCAGCTCCTGGCCGAGCGCGTCGAGATCCACGCCGCCGCTCACCGTGTGCCCGTAGAGCCCGGTGAGGTAGACGCGCGCGTCGGGCGACGCCGACAGCGCGGCGCGGAGCTTCTCGGCCTGGTCGACGGGGATCACGTCGTCGTCGCGTCCGTGCACGATCGCGACGGGGCAGCGCACGCGCTCGCACGCGTCCTTCGCGTCGAGGTGCGCGAGGCTCGCGCGGCCTCGCTCGAGCGCGGCGAGCGCGCGCGAGATGCCGCCCTCGATCGCGCCGGTGCCCATCTCGAACATCTCGCGATGCTCGGCGGGCAAGCGCGCCGCGATCCGGTCCGACAACGCGACGTACGCATCGCGATGCTTCATCCATTCGCGGCCCCAGCTCGAGCGCACGTACTCCGTCCACGCCGCGCGCAGCGGCTCGACGTCGTCGGGGAGCCCCTCGAGGTGGTCGAGGAGGTTGAGGAAGATGACGGGTCGGTTCAGCGGGTCGAGCGGCTTGTCTCGGTCGACGCCGAGCGAGAAGCGGATCACGTCCTCGAAGCTCGCGTAGCCGCCGAACATCGTGACCGCGCGGACGTGCTCGGGGCGCGCCGCCGCGAGGTGGATGGCGGGGTAGCTGCCGAACGAGATGCTGAACACGCCCAGCCGTCCGCCGACCCGGGCGCGGCACACGTCGAACGCGGCGAGCGAGTCGTCGACGAGCGCGGGCGCCACCGACAGGTGGCGGAACTCCGGGAGGAGAGGGCTGAACGACTCGATGCCCGCGTCCGCGAGGATCGCGAGGAACCGGTCGAGCCGCGGATCGGCGGGGCCGAGGTAGTGGAGGCCCGGCAGGACGAACATCTGGCCGCGCACCTCGCCGCGGCGCGGCAGGTAGTGCCAGACGTCGAACGGCCGTTGCCCATCGACACGGAGCTTGTCACGCCGGACTTGCGGTCGCGCTGTCGCGCCGGTCCACGGTCCGAGCCAGCGCACGAGCTTGCCGATGATCGCCGAGCGTCCCCCGGCCACGCGGCTACATCTCGACCTGGAGATTGACGTCGGCGAGCCGCAGCGCGAGCGCGCGACAGATCGCCATCCCGAAGCCCGGGATGCGCTCGAACATCGCGTCGAACACCGAGGCGTCGAACTTGAGCAACACCATCGGCGAGGACGCGGTGACCGTCGCGGTGCGGGGACGACCGAGGAGGACCCCCATCTCCCCGACGATGTCGGCGGCGCCGACGTCGCTCACCACCGCCTCGCCCGTCCGGACCGACGCGGTGCCGCTGAGGATCAGGAAGAACGCGCCCGACGGGTCGCCCTCGGCGAGGATCACCTCGTCCTGCGCGGCCTGGAGGAGCTCGCCGCGCGAGGCGACCTTGCGGAGCTGGTCTTCGCGGAGCGCGGCGAACAGATCGCTCTTGGACAGCGCGCGCACCACGGTGTCGAGCATGCCCCCGACCATCGGCAGCGGTCTCACGGGGCGCGATACTATCGCGTCGCGGCGCGTCGGGGGTGGCGGGATCGCGCGGGCGTCCCTGGCGTATGATGCGGCGCCGCATTGCAGCGGGGGCGGGGGCTGTTACACAGCACCGCATCAACCGATGGAGCTCGGGGGTTTCATGAGGGAATCGCGTAGGTTGGCGTTGGCGCTCGCACTCGTCGGAGCGGGCTCTCTGCTCGCGGGGTGCGGGGGCGACGACGACGACACCCCGCCGCCGCCGCCCAACGTGGGCACCGAGCCCGCCAACAACGGCACCAACGGCACGACGCCCGTCAACAACGTGGTCGGCGCGCCGCCCGGTCAGGTGATGGTCACCGTCACCGCGAACAGCACGCCTCCCGGAGCGACGGTCACCGGCGGTGGGCGTGAGCTCGGGGTGACCCCGCTCCAGACGCAGGTCCCGATCCCGGCGCCGCAGGCCGGCCAGGTCCAGACCTTCGCGTTCACGTTCGCGCTCGCGGGTTACCAGCCGGCCACCATCAACGCGTCGCCGGCGAACAACCAGATCACGATCACGGCGGCGCTGGCGCCGATGACCACGCCCGTCGAGGTCGGCGGGGACGGGGACGGCGAGGGTGATGGCGAGGATGGAGAGGACGGGCCCGGTTTCCGCGTCAACGGGCGCGGCGGCGGACCGATCTTCGACAACCACACCACGACCGGTCAGGCCACCGTCAGCCAGGCTTGCCTCATCGACACCGCCACGTTGCGGCTGAGCGGGACGCACAGCTACTACGGTGACCTCTACATCACGCTCCGTGATCCCAGTGGCAACAGCTACACGATCGCGCGCGGCGGTCGGAGCAACCCGTTCCGCTCGCACCGCGTGCGCCGCGCGTCCGGTCGACAGGCGCAAGGCACGTGGTCTCTCGCGATCGAGGATCGCCTCGCCCAGGACAGCGGCATCCTCCGCGCCTGGAGCCTCAGCTTCACCTGCCGCTGAGCGGAGGCGGGCGCCTCCCTCAGCCTCGGAGCGCGGCGATCGCGAGCGGGGGGAGGCGGAGGAGCGTCGGGTTCGCCTCCATCTGCACCATCTGGCGGCCGACGTCCTGCGCGGTCCGGTGATCCGCGAACCACACGGGGGTCGGGTTGATGCGGAACGGGGCGCGCACGATCGACTTCTGCGGGTGGTCGATCATGTAGCCATTGTGGACGACGCCACGTCCCGACTGGATGTCCTCGTCGGTGTGGCCGGGGAACGCGCCCCAGGTGGGGCTGACGAGGGCGTAGATCACGCCGGCGAAGCAGTTGACCGCGATGCCGCCGTAGCGGAGCCCCGCGAGCGCGGCGTCGAGCTGCTTGGCGTACTGCTTCTCGGTCGCGGGGTGGATGAGGATCACGCACGAGAGCGTGCCCCAGCACACGTCGTTGCCGAGCTCGGTGGCGAGCCGGAGGAAGTCACCCGGGTTGCTCGCGTCGAGCCGCGTCTCCGCGAGCACGCCGCAGAACGCTTCGTTGGTGAGCGCGTACTCGCCCTTCTTCGCGGGCACGTCCTCGATGATCGTCCACGGCACCACCGCCTTGCTGCGCGGGCCGAGCGGCTTGCTCTGCGAGTAGTGCTCGAGGAATCCGTCGTAGCGCTGCTGCGCGCCCGGGTAGTACGCCTGCCGCGGGGCCGCGCGCTCGAGGTGGTACTCCACGCGCTCGAGGAACTTCTCGCGCTCCGGCCAGCCGCGCGCGGTGACCAGGATCTTTGCGGCGTTGCAGTTGAAGCTCGCGTTGTTGGCGACCATCCCCACCACGTTGCGGGCCTGGAACTCGATGTCGTCCTTCTCCCACGGGCCGGGCACCACGAAGACGGGGGTGACGGCGCCGAGCTCGCTCGAGATGGGCTTCGTGAGCACCTTCTCGCCGCTCGCCTTGCGGCGCGCTTGCTCGTCGGGATCGCCGCCCCACACGATCGCGTCGTGCGTGCGGTCCGAGCCCGTGATGTGGATGGTGTCCACGTCGGGGTGGTTCACGAGGTGCTTGCCGACGTCGGCCCCGCCGCGCACCACCGCGAGCACGCCCTCGTCGACGAGCGGTCGGAACGCCTCCTCCCAGAACGGGAGCAGGTACGCGTTCACCGGGTTCGTCTTCACGATGACGACCTCGTCCTCGACGAACAGCTTGTAGAGCGCGTCCATCGGTCCGATGGAAGCTACATTGCCAGCGCCGAGCACGAGCGCGACCTTGCCGTCGCCGAGCTTGCCGCGCGCCTTCTCCCGGTAGATCCGCCCCTGCGTCAGCTCCTTGCCGGGCTCGATCCACACCTCGGCCGAGAAACCGGTGAACGTCAGCTTGTCGATCAGGTTGGCGGGGAAGATCTCCGCCACCATCTGTCCGTCCGGGCGCCGGTGTGTCGCGGGGAGCGGCGGCTGACCGTCCGCGCGCACGGCCTCGGCGAACATGCGGAGGTTGCGGACGACGCACATCGGCCCGCCGAGCCACTCCTCGCCGGCCTGCGGCGCGCGGGGGTCGAGGCCCTTGGCCTTGCACGCGGCCGCCACCCACTCCTCGGCCACCGACTTCGTGCGGTCGATGCAGCGCTCGAGCAGCTCGGCGCGCCGCTCGTTGGTGGTGCGGACCCAGCGGTCTTTGTTCTGCCGGAGCTTGACGACGAGCGCGTCGATCGTCTCGAGCGGCGTCGAGCTGGACTTGGGGGCGTCGGGGGCGAAGTTGGGGGAGGTCATCGGCGCGGAGCGTATGCGCGCCGGGGCACGAGTTCAATTGCCGCCCCGCTCATGGCATCGTGCGGTCACCATGTGCAGGCTGTTCGGCTTCCGGAGCGTCATCCAGAGCCAGGTGCACCGGTCGCTGGTCGCCGCGGACAACGCGCTCGGCCGGCAGAGCGCGGGGCACCCGGACGGCTGGGGCGTCGCGTACTACGTGGACGGCGCGCCGCACGTGACGCGCAGCCCGGGACACGCGCTGAGCGATGCGCTGTTCCACCGCGTGAGCGGCGTCGTCGCGTCGGAGACGGTGCTCGCGCACGTGCGCAAGGCGACGCAGGGGCCGCTCACCGTGCTCAACTGTCACCCGTTCCAGTACGGGCGCTGGGTGTTCGCCCACAACGGAGACGTCCCGCGCTTCCACGAGGCGTTCCGGCGCGAGCTCGTCGCCGAGGTCGCGCCGCGCCTTCGCCGCTACATCCTCGGCGAGACCGACAGCGAGGTGCTGTTCTTCATCTACCTCTCGCGCCTCGAGGAGCGCGGCCGCCTCGACAAGCCCTGCACCGTCGACGACGCGATGGATGCGCTCCGCGATGCGCTCGCGAGCGTCCAGCGGATCTGCGGGACGCTCAACGACGGCGAGGAGCTGTTCCTCACGTGCATCGCGACCGACGGCAGCACGATGGTCGCGCACCACGGCGGGAAGGATCTCTTCTGGTCGAGCCACAAGACGCGTTGCGCCGACCGCGAAGCGTGCCCGAGCCTCAGCGCGGAGTGCGAGGCGCCGAGCGCCACCGGCTACGTGAACCACCTCATCTTCTCGAGCGAGCCGCTCCAGGGTGAGAACGTGTGGAACGAGATGAAGCCGGGCGATCTGGTCGGCGTGGACTGGCGCATGCGCATGCGCGCGCGGGACACCGCGAGTCATCACCTCCCGGTGAGCTGAGCCGCGGACGGGCCGAAGGCTCCGTCCCGCGTGCACGTCCTCGTGCACGTGCACGTACCCGTGCTCGTCCACGTACACGAGATCGGTACTGCACCTCGCTCAACACGTTCGACGACGCGTTCGTGCGACGAGGACGTGCACGACACACGTGCACGTGCACGAGCAGGTGCACGCGCGGGACGGCGATCCGATCAGCCGAAGCAGCGGACGAGGACGTCCTCGCTCTGGTTGTTGTCGGTGCGGCACTCCTGGAACGTCGGCATCGCGGGATCGACGACGATCCGCGCGCGGAACGTGTTGCCGTCCGCCGTCACGTCGCTCGGCGCGGTGATCGTCACGATCTCGACCTGACCGGGGAACAGCGATCCCGTCGTGGTGCCGCGCCCGAGCTCGCGCTCGACGCCGCTCTCGACGATGTAGACGGCGACCTCCACGCCCGCCGCGAGCACCGCGGCGCCGAGGTTGCGGACGCCGGCCCGCAACGTGACGGGCATCGTGCACTCGACCTCGAGCGTGACCGTCGCGTCCGGCGCGTCGAAGATGCCCTCGCCCTGGATGTTCTGGCGGAAGTTGTTGAGGAACCCGACCGACCAGTTCGCGACCTGGCTCTGTGGGATATCGCCGTAGGTCGCCGGCGCGGTGCACGCGTCGCCGCGGCCGCCACAGACGTTGCTCACGCTATAGGCGTGTTGGTTCCACAGCGTGCGCGTCCCGACCCACGAGTTGTCGCTGGCGCGCCACACCGTGAGGCCGCGGTACGGTGCGCCGCCCGTCGCGACTCCGTCCGCGCCGATCCATCCCGGCCGTCCGTAGTCCGCCGCGCCCATCGCCGCCGGCTGCGTCCAGTCGGTGCCGCGCGTCGTGCGATCACATCCCCAGCTCGCCGGGCTCGCGCCGTTCGACACCATCACGATCTCGGCCGAGCCGTCCGCGTCGACGTCCGCGACGAGCGACGCCTCGGTGGCGGTGAACGACATGGTGGGCGTCGCAAATCGCACTGCGCCCGTCTCGCCGTCGTAGACCCAGAGGAAGCACTCGTCGTTGTAGATGACCTCCGCCGCGCCGTCGCCCTGGAAGTCGAACACCGTCGAGCCGGTGACCGACGAGCTGAAGTCGTGGTTCGGGGTCGCCCACACCTGCTCGAGCGCGTCGCCCGCCGCGTTGAGCTGTACCACTTGGTAGTTGTCGGCGAACGCGATCCCGATCTCGGGCATCCCGTCGCCATCGAAGTCCGCGACGGTCGGCGGGCCGCCGTTGTTGCCGCCCATCGCGACCGGCGACGCGACGCTCGCCACCTCCTCGGTGCCGTCCGCCGCGCTCAGCACGTAGGTGCGGCCGTTCGCCACGAGGATCACCTCGGGCTCGGGGTCCGCGTCGACGTTCGCCGCGACGCTGAAGCCGTCGGGCACCGCGGTGTTCCGCCACTTGATCATCCCGTCGATGTCGTAGGCGGTGCGCCCCGCGAGCAGCTCGAGCTCCGGGTCGTCGTCGAGGTCGACGAACACGCTCGTCGATTGGGTGATCGCGCGGCCCCAGTCTCCCGTGCCGACCCAGCGCTGGGTGACGCTCGCGCCGTCCGTCGTGAACATCGCGCGCCCGTACGCGATCTCCGGGTCGCCGTCGTGATCCGCGTCGGCGACCGAGATGCCGCCGCCCCAGCCGTTCGTCGTCGTCGCGAGCCAGCCGGGCACCGGCATGTCGCTCAGCGCGATCGTCGCGCCGCGGTGATCGAGGAGCGCGATGTAGCCCTCACCGGTCATCGCGATGATCTCCATGTCACCGTCGTGATCGACGTCGCCGATCGCGACCGACAGCCCGGAGAAGCCCATCGATCCCGTGGTCGCCGCGCGCACCGAGAAGACCTCTTGGCCGGTCAGCCCGTCGAGCACCCGCAAGACGCCTGTCTTACACGAGTTGGGATCCGAGCCGCAGGAGCAGCACGTGCCCTGCGCGTCGCCGGACACGAACACCACGTTCGGCGGATCGAAGTCGTCGACCACGCCATCGCAGTTCGTGTCGGTGAGTCGACCGACGGCGGGCGTCGACCACACGTCGATGTAGGTCGGGTACTCGCGCGCGTTGCCGAGCCCCCACGACCACTGCTGCACCGCGTCGAGGTCGAGCCCGGTCGGGATGTACTCGCAGTCGCGGATGCACGTCTCGCCGGGCATCGGCGGGCCCGAGCAGCGCGGCGGGAGATCCACGCATCGTCCCGGGCTCGGCGCGGCGCCGAGGCACACGCCGCCGTCGCTCCCCATCGGTACCCCGGCGTCGGTGCCGCCGCCGAGGGACGGCTCGCAGTACTGTCCAGGGTCGCAATCGGTGTTGTCGCGACAGGTCCGGCCCGGCGTCACGCACGCGCTCGCGAAGCAGGTCTCGGTCGTGGCGCAACACGACGTGCCGCATACCTGGTCCGCCGATCCGCAGCACTCGCCGGCCAGGCACACCCCTCCTCCGCACTGCGAGTCGTCGCTGCAGCGCATCGGCCCGGCATCCGCGCTCGCGTCCATCCCCGGCCCGGCGTCGACCGCGGGCCCTCCGTCGGGGCGCGGGCTGCACGTGCCGTCGCGGCAGAGCTCGTCCATCGGACAGTCGGTGTCGCCCTCGCAGCTCTGAGCCGGCCCGTTGCAGTCGCAGCCGCTGAGTCCCAGCGCGAGGAGGCCGACGCTCGCGAAGATAAGGTGTGTGCGCATGGGGTGACCCTAGCCGACGGCCCGCCCACGTTGCACTCCGAGCGCGGCTAACGTCGCCCTTTCCGGCCGCGATCGGCGGCGTCTGCGCGGCCGGCACGCGTCGGGTCGTCACGCTCTCTTTGACCCGCTCCGATCGCGGAGAGTCCGACGTTCGTCCCGCGATGTGCACGTGACGAGCGCGTGTCCAGGGGGGCCCCGGCGGCGCGGGGGTGTTATAGCGACCGCCGCGGGGCGCGGCCCCCGATGGGAGGAACCATGACGAGCTTCACCTTTCGACTCGGCGCGGGCTGCGCGCTGACCTTGGCGCTCGCGCTCGCGGGCTGCGACGACGGCGCGGGCACCGACGCGGGAACCGGCACGGACGCGGGCAGGCGCGACGCGGGCGGCGGGGGCACGGACTCCGGCATGCGCGACGCGGGTCCCCCGCGGGACGGCGGCGGAGGGACGGACGCCGGCGGCACCGACGGCGGCGGTGATCTCGACGGCGGCGGTGATCTCGACGGCGGCGGTGACGTCGACGGCGGCGGCGGGATGGTCGGCGGCGGCGCCGCGACCTCCGCGCAGATCCAAGCGGTGCTCGACGCGGCCGACGGCGCGACGACGTTGATGATCGACAACGCGGTCGTGACCTACGTGAAGGCCGGCTTCGGCACGAGCACCATCGACCAGGCTGGTTTCTTCATCCAGGCGGAGCAGACCGGTCCGGCCCTCTACGTGAACGTGGATCCATCGACCCTGACGCCGGCGCCCACCGTCGGTGCGGTCGTCGATCTTCGCGTGACCATGAAGGCGACGGACTCGAGCACGCTCGAGTACGCCGAAGCCGTCGACATGTGGAACGTGGACAGCACGGGCAACGCGATCGACTTCCTCGTGCAGGACGTCAACGCGGTGGACCTCGTCACGGGCCTCGACATGTACCCCGCGGAGCTCGTCCGTGTGAGCATGACCCTCGAGACCGACTTCGTCGGGGCGGGCAACGGGTTTGAAGCGGCGCAGGTCACGACGGCGGGTGTGAGCACGCCGAGCACGAGCCTTCGGTTCCGGATCCCTCTGGGGCTTCGAGCTGGAACGGACCTCGGGTTCGCGTGCGTGGTCGACCTCGGACCCACGCCGCTCTGGCGCTTCGACACGGACGCCCAGCCCTCCGCGTGGGACGCGGCCGACTTCACGGTCAGCTCGTGCCCGGCGCCGGGCCCGAACGACCTCACCATCACCGAGATCGGCTTCCAGTTCGCCGGCTCCGACAACGACCTCGAGTTCGTCGAGATCACGAACGACAGCGACTCGTTCGCGTTCGAGCTGATGGGCTGCCGCCTCAGCGACGGCAACGGCTTCGCCGCGACCGACGTGGTGGACGTGACGACTTCGATGATCATCGGCCCGCACGAGCACTTCGTGTTCGCGGGCTCGATGAGCGAGATCACCGGCGACGTGGTGCTGCCGACCGCGCTCGGCTTCGGCGACAACGACACGGCGCAGTTTGGCTGCGGATGCACGGCGGCCGGCTGCACCGACGTCGTCGACGTGGTGGATTGGTCGACGATGACGTTCCCGGGACAGGCGAACGACGTGAGCGTCCAGCTCTCGGCGGGAGCGACCGACAACGACACGTTCTCCAACTGGTGCGGGACGCCGAGCGGGAACACCTACGGCACGATGGGCCGTCTCGGGACGCCGGGGGCCGACAACGTCGCGTGTCCGTGTCCCGCGGTATCACACCTCGTCATCAACGAGATCGACTATGACCAGTCGGGGAGCGACGTCACGGAGTTCCTCGAGCTCTACAATCCGACCGCCGCCGCGATCGACCTGTCCACGTTCAGAGTCGTCGCGATCAACGGGAACTCCGATCCTGGCGTGGAGTACGGAAGTGTCATGCTGAGCGGCACGCTCCCGGCGGGTGGTTACGCGTTGGTGTACAGCCCGTCCACCATCGTTGCGAACGTGATGCCGACCCCGCCGACCGGCACGCCGACGTTCACGATGGCGTTCACCACCGGCTCCGCGTTCCAGAACGGCTCGCCCGACGCGGTCATCCTCACGGACAACAGCTCGGGAACCGAGACGCTCGTCGACGCCGTGGTCTACGCGGGCAGTCTCACGGGCGCGGGGACGTTCACGCTCGGCGCCGAAGGCATGAGCGCCGGGACGGACACCACGACGACCTCCAACGAGCGCTCGCTCTCGCGCCAGTTCGCCGGCACCGCGTGCGATCGTGACGATCCCGGCCTCGACTGGGGTCTCACCGACATGGTCACACCGGGCGCGATGAACGCGTTCTGATTCGCGCGAATATCCGATCGAGCGAACGGCTCGGAGGCTCGCCTCCGGGCCGTTCGTCGTTTCAGCCGCCCCGCTGAAGCAGCCACGCGAGGATCTGCGCGTCGACGTGACCCGGATGCTCTCCCACGAGGCGCAGGTCGCGCGGGAACGCGACGTGCCCTCCGCGGGTCGTCCACGCGACTTCCACCGGCTGATTCGGCCGCACGAGCCAGTGCCGGACCTGAGCCGCGGACACGATCGGATCGTTCTCCGCGGCGACGAACAGGCTCGGGACGCCGACGCGATCGAGCCGCGGGCCCGCGCTCATCGACGCGTAGTAGTGGGCGCGCGAGTCGAACCCGAAGCGCGGCACCACGATGCGCTCGTCCCACTCGAGGATGGTGGAGATCGCGAGGGCCTCGTCGACCGGCACGGGGGTAGGGCGCCGGCCGGCGATCGCCGCGTACGACTCCTTCAGCCCGCGTAGGACGTGCCACTGGTACGGGCGCCCCATCGGGCGTTGGATCTCGAACGCGCCGAAGCTGAGATCGAGCGGGGAGCACACCGCGGCGAGCGCGCGCACGCGCGGGTCGCGACCCGGCTCGGTGGCCCAGCGCAAGAGGATGTGACCGCCCATCGAGAAGCCGAGCAAGTAGATGTGCGAGTATCCACTGAGCGCGGGGCTGCTCAGGATCGCGCGGACGTCGTCGGCGAGGCCCGCGTGGTAGACGTCCTCACCGCTGCGATCGGCGCCGCGCATGTTCGCGCGGAGCGCCGAGAGCCCGAGGTCGGCCGCGGTGTTCGCCGCGTCGATCACGTAGCGGCTGTCGGAGCTCCCGCCGAGGCCGTGCAGGATCACCACGAGGCGCGCGGGGTCGCGGCGGATCAGCTCGCCGCGCAGCGTGAGCGCGCCGTACTGCGGGTCCTCGACCGTCGCTTCGAACGGGTCGCCCGAGACGACCCGCGGTGGCCGGACGACCGAGGCGGCGTACGGGAAGAACGTCCAGAGGTGTCCGTGGAGCCTCTCGGAGAGGGAGCGCCGCACGCCGATCACGCTACCAGATGAGCGCTCGCCGTTCAGGGAGAGAGGCAGTCGGCCGGCGGCCGCTCGCAGCGCTCGGACGCGCACGCCGCGTCGACGAGCGCCATGCGCGCCATGACGATGGGATCGGCCTGCGCCTCCGCGCAGCTCGCGTGGCGCGGCACGTCGTAGAGACAGAGTGCCGCGAGGTCGACGCGATCGAGCACGAACCCGGCGGCCGACTCGACCTGACAGATGCCCTCGATGCACTCGTACGTCCGCGCGCTCCACTGCGGGCAGTCGAGGAGATCGGCGCAGGCGAGCGGACGGCACGTCTCCTCGAACGGCTCATCGCCGCCGTCCGGCACCGCGCAGAGGATCGCGAGCCCTCCCGCGCCGACGAGCAGCTCGGTGCGCCCATCGCAGTCGGGCGCGAGCGGGCTGTAGCTCTCGCGCACGGCGCGGCACGACCCGGTGTCGCACTCCCAGCCCATCTCCGCGCCAGTGGTGTCCCGGACGTGGCCGGGGTTCTCGATCGCGCAAGCGGGGAGAGCGAGCAGGACGAGCAAGCCGAGGAGCGAGGTGCGCGGCACGCCCGGGTCATAGCAGGGGGCGGGGGCAGAGCGAAGGCGGGGGCGGAACGGCGACGGCGGACGGAGGACGGGAGAAGGAGGACGGGAGAAGGAGGATGGGAGAACGGAATCGGAAACGGAGAACGGACACGGAAACGGAAACGGACACGGAAACGGAATCGGACACGGAATCGGACACGGAATCGGACACGGAATCGGACACGGAATCGGACACGGAATCGGAATCGGAAACGGAATCGGAATCGGACACGGAAACGGAATCGGAATCGGACACGGAATCGGACACGGAATCGGACACGGAATCGGACACGGACACGGAATCGGACACGGAATCGGACACGGAATCGGACACGGAATCGGACACGGAATCGGACACGGAATCGGACACGGAATCGGACACGGAATCGGACACGGAATCGGACACGGAATCGGAAGTCGCTTTGCTCTCGCATTCGCGTTGCGGACGCACCTCCTCGCTTCCTGAGCTTCCTCGCTTCCTCAGTGATCGCTGAGTCGGAGATCGCGAGGGCGTCGGAGGCGGGGGCTTCGTCCTCGTGGTGCCCCCAGGGTGCCGGACGGGCGCGCACCGCCTCAAGG
>JBFWYI010000098.1:0-36369 GCA_050186575.1 Sandaracinaceae bacterium
GAGCTCCGCCTCGACCGCCTCGAGGCGATGACGCGCGTACGCCTCGTGCTCCGGCCGGAGGTGCCCGCGGAGCGCGATCCGGTAGTGCTCCGCCGCCGCACGGAGGTTGCCGGTGCGCTCGACGACCCGGCCGAGGTTGAAGCGCACGGCCGGGTTCTCGGTGAGGTCGTAGGCCTCCTGGAACCCCGCTCTCGCCGCGACGTAGTCGCCCGCGTCGTACGCGCGGCTCGCCGCCTCGAACGCGGCGCGGGCTCGCGCGAGCCGCGGCGCGTCGGCCGTCTCGCTGCTGAGCTCGTGGTCGTCCGCCTGCGCCCGCGCGTCGGCCGGCGCGCCCACGATCCACCACCCGCACGCGACCAAGCCCAGCCAACACGACGACCGAGGTCTCTGCATGACGTCCGCGGGGAGTGTCGGCGAGACGTCGGCGCGCGGCAATCTCCGCGATCCAAATGTAGGTGGGTCAGCGCCGGCGGCGGATGCGCATCGCGAGGAGGCCCACCGCGACGAGCCACAACATCTCTTGCGGGATCGAGCCGGCGGGTGACACCGCGCACCCGCCCGCGCTCGTGCGTCCCGGCGGCGTGATCGGATCGTCGTCCAGCGTCGGGTCGCCGACGTGGATCGGGGCGTGCGTCTCCACCACGTCGAGCGAGCGGACGCTGTGGCCCGGATCGATCGGCTCGGTCACCGGGGTCAGCCGGATCGCGTCGACCGGGATGTGCTGGTCCGCCGGTACGTCGACCGTCGAGTTGTCATACACGTTGAGGTGCTGACCGCCGCCCGCCGCGAACGTGAACGAGCCGAGCGAGGTCCACCCCGACGCCGACGATAGGTCGACGGTGAGCTCGTGCTCCTCGCCCGCGTGCGAGACCATGTAGCGCGCCGAGTCGTACACGCCGAAGCCGGGCTCGATGTAGACCTCGACCTGGTAGTCGCCCGCTTCCTCGAGCCGGAGCTGCCAGCGCGCCCAGTTGCTCGGCGAGGCGCCGCGGTACGCGTTGGTCCAACGGAGCGCTCCGCCGTGTCCGACGCTCTCGCTGCGCCAGTACTGCGCCGGCCCGTAGAGCGCGACGCAGCGCGAGGTCTCCTCCATCTCGCCGCCGACCGCCGCGATCATCTCGCAGTCGGCGACCGCGGGCGGCTCCATCGGGCCCGAGAACCACGGCGTGCCGAGCATGCTCGCCTCGACCGACAGCTCGACGTGCAGGTGATCGATGTGCGGGTTCGCGCCGGTGTACGCGCGGCCCTTCTGTCCGTCGGGTCGATGCGGACCCCAGCTCCAGCGATCCCAGATGATGAGCTGGATGCCGATCTCCTCCGAGTGCTCGATGAGCCAGGCGCCGATCGGATCGCCGAGGTCGTTGTCGGCGTCGCCCGCGTAGGTCGGGATCATCACGTCGAGCGCGCGACCGGTCGCGTGCACGCTCATGTTCGCGGAGTCGCCGACGATCGGGCGGCAGTTGTAGCCTCCGATGCTCGCGATCTGCGGCCACGACGCCATCATCCACGTGCGGAGCACGCGCGCGCCCTCGGTGAGGCCAGGCCCGCAGCCGCTCTCGCCCACCCACGGTCCCGCGCCGGTGTAGACGACGTCCTGCTCGTCGCCGATCGCGAGCGTGTCGGCGGGGATGCCCCACGGTCCCGAGTGGCTGACCGCGGACACCGTCTTGTCGTAGTCCTCGAGGTCGGCGCACCCGTGGAGCGCGAGCGCGCCCATGGTCAGGAGGAGAGCGGAGCGCGTTCCAGCGAGGCGGGAGGGCTGCACGCCGCCGTCGGCTGCAATCTCTACGCCTGCCTCCGCGCGCCCGCGCTTGCGATCTCGAGGCCGCGGCGCCCCCGGTTTCCGACCCCGCCGAGGAGCCGGCGCCGTTCTCGGGAGCGCGCCGCGAGCCTACGATCGGGGGCTCACCCGGTGATCTCGTGCCCTCGGTCGGCCGACCCCAGCCCCGGCCGCTCGAGCCGCCGCCTTCCCCGTGTGCCACGCCGACACACCGCCTGACCGGAGACTGGACGCTTCTCTCCGGGCTCTCGTCACCCGAAACGGACGGAGTAGATCGGCGGGAGGTTGTTCGCCGCCGTCTGCCAGCTCTCTCCGCGGTCCTCCGAGACGTAGAGGTTGCCGGTCGTGCTCCCGAACGCGAGCGCTCCGCCGCGCTGGTCGAGCGCGTGCCGATAGATCACGTCGTACGCGTGTTGCTGAGGCAGACCCTCGCGCAGCTGCGTCCAGCTCTCGCCTCCGTCCGTCGTTCGCGCGACGAAGAGACCTCCATCGATCGCCATGCGCTCGTTGTCGGCGCGACCGGGCACGAGCCACGCGGTGCGGCCGTCCTCGTCGTCGGTCGCGACAGGGAAACCAAAGTGGACACCGCGATCCTTGTCGCTCACGCGGCTCCACGTCGCCGCGCCGTCGCGGCTGTAGAAGACACCCGAGTGGTTCTGCTGCCACACGTGATCCGGCGCGCCCGGGCACAGGTCGATGAAGTGCGGATCGTGACCCCACTCCGCGGCGGGGTCGGGCAAGTAGTCGTTCAGCATCCCCTGGTTGCGTCCGCGCCACGTCTTGCCGCCGTCGGTCGTCTCGAGCACGCCGGCCGTCGAGACCGCGACGAGCACGCGATCGGCGTTGCGCGGATCGACGACGATCGAGTGGATGCCCGGCGCGAACTCGCCGCCCTCGGACGCCGGCGTCCCGAACCAGTGCGTCGTCCCGTTGCCGTCGCCGGCGAACAGATCGCCGCCGCGCGAGTCGTGGTTCCACAAGCCCCGGTTGAGCTCGAACGACTCGCCGCCGTCGTGGCTCTCGAACAGCCCGCCGGGGATCGTGCCCACGTACACGCGGCCGTTCGGTCCGAACGCGGCGCACCAGAGCTTGAGCAGCGTCGCGTCCTTGAACGTCGGCGTCGGCATCGCGCCGTCCTCGCCGGGCATCGGGTGGCCGAGGTAGCGCGCGCCCTCGGGGTACTTGATCTGCGCGGCGTCTTCCCAGCTCGCTCCGCCGTCGCGCGAACGCGAGAGCTTCGCGCCCCAGTGACCGTGGCCGAGGAGCGCCCACACCGTCTTCGTCGAAGGATCCCGCGCCACGAAGCTCACCCCCGAGCCGGCGTGCCCCTTCAGCTCCGGCGTCCAGCGACCGCCGCGCTTCTCGACGAAGAACGTCCCCTTGCGGGTGCCTACCAGGATCTTGCCTTCGCTCACATCCCCTCCGTTTGGCTCAACCGCCGCTCAGCGCTTGCATCACGAGGACGCGTACACCGGGGGCGACGCGATCCGACAGCCGTGCGCGATCCACGATCCGCTCCTCACCGATGAACACGTTCACGTGCTGACGCAGCGCGCCGCGCTCGTCGCAGATGTAGAACAGAAAACCCGGTGCGATCTCCTCGATCGCGGCGACCACCTCGGCGACCGTCGACGCCTCGACGCGCAGCTCGCGATCCCGGAGCTGGGGGAAGAACGTGAACAGGTGCTTGGTGACCTCGACCTCGACCATGGTGCGCGACTCCAGAGGGCGGCAGTCTACAACGAGGTCGCGCGGGACGGAGGCTCAGGGTGGCCGCGCGCGTGAGCACGCGTCTCCGAGGACGGACGCGATGCCCACGGCGTATTCATAGGCGGTGAACGACGCCTGGTAGCCATAGTCGTCGGCGAGCGAGGCGGCCGCGCCCTGGACGTCGAACCCGGCGCACGCGAACAGTCGCATCGCGCGGCGGAGGTGGTGCGGGGTGGTGACGACGATCACGCGCTGCGCGCACGGGCCGCCCGGTGGACACAAGAGGGCGCGGGTGAGCCGCGCGTTCTCCGCCGTGTCGCGCGACGCGCGCTCCTCGAGGATCGCGGCGGCGGGCACGCCGAGCTCGCGCGCGTAGGCGCTCATCACCTCCGCCTCGGTGCCTCCGCCCGGCGCCGGTCCCCCGCTGACCACGAGGCGCGGAGCGAGGCGCGCGGCGAACAGCTCGGCGCCCCGCTCGACCCGACGCGCGGTCTCGGGCGCGACGCGACCGTCGGCGCCGCGCGGCGGTCGGTTGCCGAGCACGACGATCGCATCGGCCGCAACGACGCGCGACGGACGCACGAACAGCTCGGCACCGGGAGGCGCGCCACACCCCAAGACGAGGACGCTCGCGAGCGCGATCGTCATCGTCCTACGGCTCGCAAACCACTCGACCATGAGACGTCCCGATCTCTACCATGCGAGCGTGCCCACCAACCTCGACGTCGAGTTCCTACGCGCCGTCGTCGAGAGCGTCGCGCACCCGATCTTCGTGAAGGACCGCGCGTTTCGCTTCGTGTTGGTCAACGACGCGATGTGCGAGTCGCTCGGCCACCCGCGCGCGAGCTTCCTCGGTCGCACCGACTACGATCTCTTCGCGAAGGCCGAGGCCGACTTCTTCCGACAGAAGGACGAAGAGATGTTCGCCTCCGGCGAGACGGTGGTCATCGACGAGGAGCCGATCACCGACGCTCACGGCGGGGTCCACGTGCTCGCCACGACCAAGGTCCCGCTCCGTAACGCGCAAGGCGAGATGACGCACCTCGTCGGCATCATCCACGACATCACCGCGCTGAAGGACGTCGAAGAGCGCCTCGTCCGTGCGAACGAGGAGCTCGAGACCCGAGTCGCCCAGCGCACCGCGCAGCTCCACGAGGCGCAGGCGGAGCTCCTGCGTGCGGAGCGGCTCGCGGTGCTCGGCCAGCTCGCCGGCGGCGTCGCGCATCAGCTCCGCAACCCGCTCAGCGCGCTGATCAACGCCGCGTCGATCCTCCGCCGCCAGTCCGTCGACCCCGCGGTGCGCGACATCGCGGAGATCGTCGAGGCGGAGTCGTGGCGAGCCAACCAGATCGTCGACGATCTGCTCGCCTACGCTCGGATCCGATCTCCCTCGCGCGAAGACGTGCCGCTCGATGAGATCCTGAGCGGGGTCCTCGACTCGATCCGGCGGTCCAGCGTGGCGATCGAGCACCGGCCGAGCCCGGGCCTCAGCGTCCACGTGGATCCCCACCAGCTCTCGGAAGCGATCCGCAACCTCGTGAGCAACGCGATGGAGGCGGCCGAGCCGCGCGGCGCGGTGCGCGTCGACGCGGTGGCGAGCGGGCCGGCCGCGGTGATCCGGATCACCGACGACGGACCGGGCATCGACGGCGAGCACAAGAAGCGCCTCTTCGAGCCGCTCTTCACGACCAAGGCGTACGGGCTCGGGCTCGGGCTCACGACGGCGAAGAGCCTCATCGAGAACCAGGGCGGCACGCTGCGCTGCGCGAGCACCGGACCGGACGGCACTACCTTCGAGGTGGAAGTACCGTTGTCGAACGAGTAGCCGATCCTCAACCCGGGTCGATGCCCCAACGCGCGGCGAGCGAGGCGGGGATCCGGAACGGCGCCGGTCCACCCGAGCGCAGCGCGCTCTCGTGGATTCCCTTGGTGGCGTCGGTCCCCGCGAGCGAATCCGGGAGATCGTAGTCCACCTGCTTGCCCTCGCGGTACGTCGCGGCGAGGCCCTCCATGAGGAGCCTCGCGAAGTGGCCGGTGAGCGCGGCGAGCACCGCGCTGCGCTCCGTCCCGTGGTCGAGGACGCGCGCGACGAACGTCTCCGCGAGGAACACGACCCGGGTCCAGTTCGGTTGCGGGACGTCGAGGCCGTCGGCGAGGGTGTCGCCGAGAAAGCGGCGGATATAGACCGACACGGCGCCGTCGAACGCGTTGCCCGGTACGTACCCTTCGGTCGCGGTGATCAACGCGTGCAGCAGCTCCTTGCCCTGCGGGCTCGGCGCGAACTGGCGTCGGCGGATCGCGGCGTAGAGCGCGTACGCGTCCTCGATGTCGCGCGGGATCATCGACTCGTCGATCCCGAGCACGTGTCCGACACAACACCAGCTGTGGAAGTACGCACGCTTCTGCTCGGCGGTCATCCCGATGCCCATCACGTCGAGCGCGTCGAGGATCACGACCGAGAACGTGAGCAGAGTGCCCGCCAGGTCCTCCTGGTTCAGCGGCACCCCGAGGGCCGCGCTGTCCCATCCTCCACGATGCAAGAGGAGATGACGGACGGCCGCGTGCATGAGGCGCACCTTCTGCGTGGTGCGCACGCCGCGCCCGGAGCCGGTGAGCCCGCCCGGCGCCATCACGTCCATCACGAACTGCGCCGTCTCCACGATGCGCCGCGTGAAGTCCTTCGTCATGCGACCGGTCTCGAGGAGCACCGTCGCCCCGCGGAAGGCGCAGTACGCGTGCGGCAGCGCGCTGCAGAAGAGGCCGCAGATCATGCTCATCCCGTGCACGCCGAACGCCTCTTCGCCGATCGCGATCGCGTGCTGGTCCGCCCAGTCGGGTAACCCCTCGGTCTCCTCGAAGTACGCGCGTACCTCTTCGGGCAGGTCGCCCGGCACCGGCTGATCGGTGCGCACCAGCGTACGGAACAGCGCGCTCACCGCGTCGACGTCGCCGTTCGCGAAGAGCTTCGCGATCACGGCGTCGGCGGCGGGATCGCCCTTCGAGCGCATCGCATCGAGCTTGGCGTCGCTCCAGTCGCGGTTGAACGAGGGTGCGCGGAGTGGCGCGCCGCTCAGCGCCTCGCGGTAGTAGATGAGCCCCTCGAGCGCGTCGATCTGATTGCAGAGCGGGTTCGTGTAGAAGAGGTCGGGGGGCAGGATCACGTACTCGCCGTCGTCGATCGTCCAGCGTCCGTCCGCGCCCTGCGCGCCGATCAGGTACGCGACGGCGCGTCGGACGCTCGGATCGTCGGGTCCGCGCGCGTCGATGAGCCCGAGGATCGCTTTGCCGGTGAGATCGGCGCGGGACGGCCACGGGCCTTTCGCGTCCCACTGCCGGTACGTCTCGGTGCCCTCGCCGAATCCGCCGTCCGCGTTCTGCGATCCGGTGATGAAGGACGCGGCGCGATCGATCCACGCGCTGCGCATGTCGACCCCGGTGTCGCGCAACCCGATCAGCCCGAACGCGGTACCCGCGATCCAGTTCACCTCCCAGCGGCCCCACCAGCGATCGTTCCACTGCTGCGCCTGGATGAACGCCGCCGCCTCGTGCACCTGCGAGAGCCCGCCCTCGCTCGGCGTCGAGTCCGTGATGGCGCGGACGATCCGCCCGGTCATCGCGGCGGTCGCCGGATCCTGGAGCTCGAGAGGCGGCTTGACCCCGACCTCGATCATCTCGGGGATGGTGGTCGGCGGCCAGAACGGCTCCTTGAAGAACGGTCCCGGCGGCTTCTTGCCGACGCCACGCGTCATCGACGGCCATCCGCCGTCGTCGTTCTGCATCGGGAGGAGCCAGTCGAGGCCGCGGCGCAGCGACGCGCGCACCTTGCGATCCTCGGGATCGCGGGCGAGCACCCACGCGAGCCCATGCAGCGCGGCACCTGTCGTATCGCAATCCGGATTGCGGACGTTCGTCGCCTCGAACGGCCAGCCGCCCCGCCGCGGCGCGAGCTCACGCGGGTTCTGCCAGCTCTCGGGCGCGTCGAGCGTCGTCTGGCACGCGATCAGCCAGTCCACGGCCGCGCGCACCTTCGGATCCTTCGGATCGCCGCCCGCGCGCATCGTGGCGCGGATCGCCTCGGCGGTGTTCCAGATCTCCGCCGTGCACGGCATGTACTCCATGCCCTCCGCCGTCTCGATGCGGAAGCTCGACAGCGCATCGACCGCGGCGGCGAAGCGCGGATCGGTGCGCGGCACCTCCATCAGCTGGAACGTGCTCACGAGCTGCGCGGTGTAGATGAGGACGCCCGAGAGGCTGCCGCTCGGGTTCTGGACCTCGCTCAGGAACTCGAGCACGCGCTCCTCCTCGAGTCGACGGAGCGGATGGAGCAGCCACGGCGCGCGCTCGCCACCGTCCAAGAGACCGCGCGTGATGAGCGGATTCAGATCCGCGCTCATCCCGATCCACTGATTGAAGCGCCGCCCCATCAGGGTCTGGAGGAAGGGGACGAGCTGGACGAAGAGGTACGGCTTCGGGAGCTCCTCGGGCGCGATGAGCCCCGCGATCGCGAGGGTGGGGAAGTACATCGGGTTCGACGCGCGGAACCCGCCCTTGTCCTCGATGTAGCGGAGCGCCTTCGCCTGGGCGGGATCGTCCTTCGGCACGCCGGCCGCGTGGAGGCCCGCGTACGTCGCGGCGGTCGAGTCGAGGGTGCCGGTGACGCTGCGAGGGCTCGCCGGATAGCTCCCATCGGCGAGCTGGCAGCTCTTCATCCACGGGACGACCCGCGTACGGTCGGCGTCGTCGAGCGCGCCGATCTGCGCGCGCGCGGCGAGCGCGATCCCCGAGTAGAGCGGTCCGCCGCGGTTCACCCCATCGATCGCGCCGTCCTCGCGCTGCGACGCCCACACCGCCGACAGGCCGCGCGCGATGGCCGCGTCCAACGCCCCCAGATCGATCTCGCTCATCCCACAGCCTCCACGAGAGGGCGGACGCGAGCTCCACCCAGGCCGAGGGTCGGCGCGACGGCGCTCCGTGTCTAGCGTCTAGCGTCTCTCAGCCGACCGCATAGAACGGAGGGAAGCGCGCGCCGATCGCCTCGAGCGCGCGGCGGGGCCCGTCGTCGCCCTGGCCTTCGAGGCGCGCGAGCTCGAAGCGCACCGCGGCCAACGTCCAGCTCATGTCGAGATCGGCCGCGCGATCCGCCGCGTGCGACAACGTCCATCGCGCACTGCGGCGCGACTGGAGCCGCGCGCGGATGCCGGCGAGCAGCCACGTGATCGGACGCGCGGCCGGCTGCGCCAGGGACTGGCGGAAGAGCGCCCGCGTGAGCACGCCGGCCGGCTCGAGGGCCGAGTCGTCGCCGCGCTCCGCGAGGCCGTAGAAGACGAGAGGGAGCAACGTATGGTGCACCACATATCCGGGGCTGCCCCCGGGCACCGAGCCGAGTCGATCGAACGCCTCATCGGCGTAGGCGCGCACTCCCGCCGAGCCGGCCGGAGACTCGAGGAGCGCGAGAGCGGCCGCGAGCACCGAGCCGAGCGTCGAGGCGACGGGATCGGCGAGGTCGTCCATCGACGCGCGGTGAGCGTCGATCGCCTCGCGCGCGGCCTCCACGTCGCCCTTGAGCACCCACGCGACGGCGCGGTTGCCCAAGAGGTGCGTCCGCTCGAGGGCGTAGCCGTGCCGCTCGGTCAATAAGAGCGCGTCCTCGGAGGCGGCGAGCCCCTCGTCGGGGCGACCGCGCACCACCGCCGCGCCGACGGAGAAGAGCCGCACCTGCACCTCGGCTTGGAAGTCGCCGGCCGCGCGGCAGGCTTGAACCGCGGACTCGACCGCACGCTCGAGCCGATCCCACCGCGCTCGCGCGAGGTGCACGAGAGATTCGTTGACGTAACAACGCGAGGGGAGCGGTTGACCCGAGCTCGCCGACCGCGCGCGCGCCATGTAGCGATCGGAGATGGCCTCGAGCCCGGCGAGCCCGGTGAGGAGCGCCATCCGCGAGTGGCCGAGCGCCGCGGGCCCCCCCTCGCCGACGCGCGCGGCGAGCCGTCCGCTCAACAGCGCCATCCCGACCTGCGACAGCGCGTCCGCGCGCGCCATCTGGATCGAGGTCAGGTTCTCGAGACCGAGCAACGCAAGCTCCGTGGTCGCGTCTCGGCCGGTCGGGCCCGCCTCGCCGCGAAGGTGCGCGAGCAGATCCGATCCCATCTGCCGCATCCATCCGTTGCGCGAATCCGGCAGCGGCGTCCCCAGCTTCGCGAGGCACGCGCGCAGCGCGCGGTCCGCCTCGTCGAGACGACCCGCGCCGTAGAGGGCGGCTCCGTACGCGAGCTCGACCTGACGCCGCGAGAGATCGTCGGTGATCGCGATGCCCGTCTGGCGTTCGAGGTCGAAGCCGCGCTCGAAGAGCTCGCGCGCGAGCGCCGAGGCGGTCATCCGTTGCGCGGCGACGCCCGCCGCCAGGTAGTACGGCGCCGCGCGCGCGGGCTCGCCGGAGCCCTCGAGGTGCACCGCGAGGCGCTGAGGATCGTGGGACCGCCCGCGCTCGAGCGCTCGCGCGACGCGGCCATGGAGGACGCGGCGGCGCTCGGGGTCGAGCCGACCGACGATCGCCTCGCTGAGCGCGTCGTGACGCACGTTGACGACGCCCGCCCGCGTCTCGTCGAGGAGGTCGCGCGAGATCAGCTCACCGAGGCGGGCCACGACCTCGTTCTCGCTCGTCTCGCAGGCCGCGATCACGAGCTCGAGCGGCGCGTCTTGACCGATCGTGGTGACGAGCTCGAGGAGATCGCGCGCGACGCTGTCCTGCACGTCGACGCGGCTCGCGATCAGCGCTCCGATCGAGACCGGCAACACCCGCTCCGCGTCTTGGGCGCGGATGAGCCAGCCGCCCTCCGCGCTCCGCGCGAGCAGGTTGCGCTCGACGGCGGCGTGAAGGTACTCGCTCACGTGGAGAGGGTTGCCCTCGGCGCGCCGCAGGATCGCGGTGAGCAGCTCGTCGGGAGGATCGGTCCGCCCGAGCATCTGCGCGATCACGCTCCCCACCGCGACGTCGTCGAGCGGCTCGAGGCCGACCTCGCGGGTGCCGGGCGCCGACAAGAGCTCGCGGTCCGCGCCGGTACCAATTCGAGACGTGCATACGAACTTGACCTTCGGCGCCTCGACGGTGCCCGCCGCGAGCGCCTGGAGGAACGAGAGCGTGACCTCGTCGGCCCACTGCACGTCGTCGACGAAGACGAGGAGGCGCTGCGACTGAGCGAAGCGCGCGAGGGTCTCGGCGAGCCAGGAGAGGAGACGCTCACGGGACGCCGCCGCGGTCGGCAGCCACATCGGAGCGCGCGCGGAGCGATCCACGAGATCGTCGAGCGACGGCTCGTAGATCGAGAGCACCGCCGCGCGGTGGCCGAGCACCCGCGCCGTCTCTTTGGCCCCGCGGGCGCGGCAGTGATCGCCGATCTGCTGGAGCACGCTCCGCAGCGCGTGGAGCGGCGCTCCCCCGCCGGCCCGGAGGCCGCCCGAGAGAGGCTGACAACTTCCCTTGGCGATGACAACCGACTCGTTCGCGCGCAGCGAGCGCGCCAGCTCCGTGGCCATCCGCGTCTTTCCGACGCCGCTCCGTCCTCGCAGGAGCACCACCGCCACGGCGGGATCCGCCACCGCGCGCATGGCCGCGGTGAGCGCGGGGGCGCGGCCCTCGATGTCCGAGCGGTAGAGGTACGGGCGAGCCCCCGACTCGACGGCGGGAAGGCTCTCGCCGAGCTCGAGCGAGATCTCCTCGAGGCGACGTGCCACGTCGACCGCGTAGCCGATGCGATCGGCGGGGCGCTTGGCCAGCATGCGCATGAGGAGCTCGTCGAGCGCCGGCGGGATCCCGCCGACGCGCGTGCTGGGTCGCGCGGGCACCGCCTGGATGTGTTGAAGCGTGAGCTGGACGGATGTTCCGCGGAAGGGAGGCTGACCGACCACGAGCTCATAGAGCAGACAGCCGAGCGCGTAGATGTCGGCGCGCGGATCGATCACGCCCTCGCAGAGCTGCTCCGGCGACATGTACTGGTACGTGCCGGCCGGCGGGCTCTCGGCCTCGTGCAGTTGCTCGCGGCGGCCCAACCCCTCGAAGCGCTGGACCAGCCCGAAGTCGACGAGCACCGGATCGCCGCCGTCGCGCAGGAACACGTTGCTCGGCTTGAGGTCGCGATGCACCACGCCCTCGCCGTGGAGGAACGCGAGCGGCTCGCAGATGCGGTGGGTGAGACGGAGCGCCTCGATGAGCGGCATGCGGGGCACCGCGCGGCTCGAGGAAGTCGGCAGCTCGACGACGGGGGCGTTCCGGATGTCGGGCGAGGTGATCGACCGCTCCGTCAGCTCGCCGCGCAGCGTGCGGCCTTCGAGCAGCTCCATCGCGTACCAGGGCGCTCCGTCGTGCACCCCGTGCTCGTGGATCCGGACGACTCCGCGGTGACGGAGGCGAGCCAACGTCCCGATCTCGAGCCGGATCGAGGCCGCGTGCTCGGCCCGGTCCGTGAACACCGTCTTGAGCGCAACGATGCTTCCATCTCGCAGGTCGCGCGCGCGGAACACCACGCCCATCCCGCCACGTCCGATGGTGTCCTCGAGTCGGTAAGGGCCGATGCGGTCATCGGCCTGTGCGCTCGCGCTGGCCAAGAGGCGCAGTCTACTCCCGATCGCGATCGAGCCGGCAAACATCGCTGCGACGGCGCAGCAACCGCCTGGCTATTCGAAGGTGAGACCCCAAATACGCGTGGAAGGTGCGCCAATTTCATTGCGCGGCGCCTGATCGACGAGGAACACGTAGGCGAGCACCGCCGCCGCCGCGCCGAGCAACACCGCCACCGTCAGGCCAACCCCCACTCCGATCGCGACGGAGTCGTCGCCCTGCTCGGTCGCAGGCTGGAGCGAGCGGTCCACCTCGTCCTCGATCGCGTCTTCGGGCTCGCCGACCACGATCGCGCGCGGCGCGTCCCGCGTCCCGAGCTCGAACAGGAGGGCTCCGCTCGCCGCGCGCGCGCTCGCGGCGACCTCCACCGTCTCTCCATCCTCGACGTCGAGATCGACCGACGCTCCGTCGGCGACGATCCAGTCCCGTTGGCCCGCGCGGCGCACCGCGAGGTCGACCGAGCTCGCCAGCGCTCCGAGGTCGCGCACGACGGACGCGGTGAAGCGAACCGTCGCGTCGTCGCGGTGCTGCGCGACCTCGAGCGCGAGGCCCTCTCCGGCTTGCGCGCGCGCGCGCGCGAACGCGTCGTGCACCGGCGGCGGCGCCGCGGCGGGCAGCTCACCTTGCGGGTCGAGCGAGGCGAAGCGGAGCAGGTCGGTCTCCATCGCGCGCCGATCCGCGAGCGCGTGGTGCGCGAGCGCGCGGTTGGCGTAGAGGCGGGAGAGCTCGGCGCGATCGAGGGGGTGCGACTCGGCGCGCTCGAACGCGGTGAGCGCGGCGTCGAACTCGCCCTCCTCGAGCGACGCGATGCCCGCGTCGAGATCGGCATCCGCGAGCGCGGTGCCCGTCCACAGCCAAGCGAGGAGCGCCAGTACCGAAGCGCGCCGCATGCGCCGAGGATACACCCGCGGAAGCCGTCTCAGGGCGCTTCGCCTTCGATCGTATGCCGCACGCGCGCGCGCCCTCCCGCCGGGACCTGGACCGTCACGAACGCGGGAGGCGGCTGACCGAACGGCCGCAGCTGGAGGCGATGTCGTCCCGCCGGGAGCTCGACCTGGAGCGGCGTCACGCCGAGGAACGAGCCGCCCTCGTCGTAGACGTTCGCCCACCCGCCGCTCGCGGTGACGCTCACGGTGCCGGGGCCGTCGCGCGCCGGGGTCGCGGGTGAGTCGCGATCCGGATCGGCCGGTGTGCTCCCGGCCGTGGCAGCGCCGCCACGGCGGGTCGAGCGCCGCGTGAGCCGCGCGTGGGGCGTCGTCTCTTCGGCCGGCGCGCTCGGTTCGTCTCCGGTCGCGTCCGTTGGATCGTCCGCCGGATCGTCGGTCGCGGTGACCACCCCTGTAGCGGGCAAGTCGCCTTCAGAGTCGCCCAGCGAGTCTTCGCTCGGGGAGTCTTCGCTCGGCGTGCCTTCGCTCGGCGTGCCTTCGCTCGGCGTGCCAGCGCTCGGAGTGCCAGCGCTCGGCGCGCCAGCGCTCGGAGCGGCCTGCGTCGCGACCTCCGGCGGTGGCGCGTCGTCGATGGGCTCGCTCGGGTCGAGGACGCCGCTGAGCGCGAGCCCGACGCCGGCCACCGCGCCGAGCGCGAGGACGCCGGCGAGGATCGCGACGAGCGGTCTGCGCTTCCGAGGACGCTCGGCGCCCGGTGTCGCCGTCACCGTGCGCACGCTCGAGAAGCTCTCCGCGTCCGGTCGGCCGAGGTTCGGCACGCCGTCGTCGGGGAGCCGCGCGATGTCCATGATCTGCCGCATCCGCGCCTCGCGGCCCGGGAAGAGCGCGGTCATCCACTCGGAGACCTCGGCGACCCCGAACGGCTCCCCCGTGCGCGCGATGATGTCGTTGAGCGCCTTGCCCATCTCGCGCGTCGTCGCGAAGCGCGCCTTCGGCTCACGGGCGAGCGCCTTGAGCACCACGCGATCGAGCTCCTCGGGGATCCCGCTGCGCAGCGCCGACGGAGGCGGCACCGTCGACTCGAGCACCGCGTACATCGTCTCGGGCTGCGTGCCCTTGCGAAAGAGACGACGCAGCGTGAGGAGCTCCCACAAGACGACCCCGAGCGCCCACACGTCGGTGCGTCGATCGACGCGGCTCGCGTCGCGGAGCTGCTCGGGCGCCATGTAGGCGAACTTGCCTTTCACCTCTCCGGTGCTCGTCTGATGGAGCTTGTCGCGCGCGCTCGCGATGCCGAAGTCGACGATGCGCGAGACCCCGTCATACGAGACGAACACGTTCTGCGGCGAGATGTCGCGGTGCACGACGTTGAGCGGCTCACCTCGCGCATCGGTGAGCTCGTGCGCGGCGTGTAACCCCTCGCAAGCGTCGGCGATCACGCGCGCACAGAACGCGACGTACGCGGGCGAACGCACGCGGTCGCGCTGCCCGGCGACCGCGCGCGCCACGCGGGCGAGGGTCTCGCCCACGAGGTACTCCATCGCGATGAAGTACTCGCCCTCCGCCTCGCCGAAGTCGAACACGCTGCACACGTTCGCGTGCGTGATGCGCGAGGCGATGCGCGCTTCGTCGAGGAACATGTCGACGTACGCGCGATCCTGCGCGAGGTGCGGATGGATGCGCTTCAGCGCGACGAGCTTGTCGAAGCCGGACGGACCCTCCGCGCGCGCGAGGTACACCGTCGCCATCCCGCCCGCCGCGAGCTGGAACATCAGCCGGTAGCGTCCGATGCGCTCGCGGGTGAGGCGCTTCGGATCGTCCTCGTCGTTCATCTCGTTCGACGCGTCGAGATGGACCGGTTCGCTGGCGCTCATACGACGACGCTCACGGGCCGCCATCATAACGGCAGGACCCGGGTCGCATCGAGTACGCTCGTCGCGTGGGGCTCGAGTACACGGACTTTTCACGCATCTTGACCGGAGAGCCGCTCCCGAGCGCGCTCGTCGATCTCGACGCGGTGGCCCGAAACGCCCAGCGGATCCTCGAGCCGGTGCGCGGCAGAGACAAGACCCTGCGCCTCGCCAGCAAGTCGGTGCGGCACGTCGGGCTCCTCCGCCGGATCCTCGCGCTCGATCCGCGGATCCGCGGGCTCATGTGCTACGCGACCACCGAGGCGGCGTTCCTCTCCGCGCAGGGCTTCGACGATCTGCTCGTCGCCTACCCGAGCGTCGATCGTCACGGGCTCGACGCGGTGGCGCGCTGCGTGGCGGACGGCGCGACGATCCGGTTGATGGCCGACGCGCCGGAGCACCTCGAGGCGTACGACGCGGCGGCGGAGCGCGCACACACTCGGCTCGAGGTGCTGCTCGAGCTCGACGTTTCGTACCGGCCGATCGAACGGGTCGCGCTCGGTGTCCTGCGAAGCCCGCTGTTCGATCCCGACGCGGTCGGCGCGCTGGCGCGCGAGGCGGCCAGCTCGAAGCACGTCCGGGTGGTCGGCCTGATGGGCTACGAGGCACACGTCGCCGGCCTCCCAGACGACACGCCGTTCGGACGCTGGATGAACCCGGCCCGCCGAGCGCTGAAGCGGCTCTCGATCCCTCAGATCGCGGAGCGCCGCGCCGCGGCCGTCGATGCGCTGCGCGCGGCGGGCGTCGAGGTCGCGGTGGTGAACGGCGGCGGCACCGGGAGCGTCGCGTCGACCGCGCAGGAAGCGTGCGTGACGGAGGTGACGGCGGGCTCGGGGTTCCTCTGCCCGCACCTCTTCGACTACTACGCGGCGAGCTCGCTCGAGCCGGCCGCGTACTTCGCGCTCGAGGTGTCGCGCATCCCCACGCGCGGCGTGGTGACGTGCCTCGGCGGCGGCTACGTGGCGAGTGGCGAGGCAGGTCCCGATCGCCTGCCGCTGCCGTGGCGCCCGCGCGAGCTCGCGTACGTGTCGATGGAGGGTGCGGGAGAAGTGCAAACACCTTTGCGGGTCCGCGGCGAGGCGAGCGCGCTCCGGATCGGCTCCCCCGTGATCTTTCGCCACGCCAAGGCGGGCGAGCTCGCGGAGCGGTTCGACAGCTACCTGCTGGTCGAGGGAGGCGAATCGGCCGGCCGCGAGCCGACCTACCGGGGCCAAGGGCGCTGTTTCTTGTGAGCGGCGGCGGGAACCGGGCCTCCACGCGGCGTATGCTCAGGACCTCGCGGCATTCCGCCCGCGAAATAGCCGTGCGACGCGCAGCGTAAGGGAACCCCGGAAGGAGACGTCGTTGATCAAGCGCAGCCCGGTCCTGGTGGTGTTCCTCTCGCTCGTCACGTTTGGCCTGTATGGGTACTACTGGCTCTACAAGACGAGCGACGAGCTCCGCGCCGAGACGGGGCGCAAGGACATCTCACCCCGACTCGATCTCCTGCTGACGATCCTCACGTTCGGCATCTACGGGATCTACGCCGCGGCGCGAAACGCGAAGATCGCGCACGAGGAGCTCGAGCTGCGGGGACAGCCGCACGAGGATCACTCGCTGGCGGTGGCGGGGATCGCGGCGCTCTCGGTGATCAGCGGCTACGCGTGGGTGATCGCGCTCGCGATCGCGCAGCACGACTTCAACGCGTTGGCCGACGCCGATCCGCGCTTCGCGCCTGCGCGCGCCTACGAGGAGGCGCCCGCCGCGACGGTCCCCGCGCGGAAGGCGCGCGTCGACGTGGAGCCCCTGCGGTCACCCGTCGGTTCGGCGTGGGCGGAGGCCGAGGTCGAGGTCGAGAGCCGTGGCCCGAGGAGCAGCGCGGACTTCCGCAGCGACGCTCCGATGCCGAACGTGTTCTAGCGGCCGCGCCGCGGGCCCTGCCCGGATCGAGCCGGTCCCGTCCTCGCGATCCGCTACCGCGCGCTCAACCGCAGCGTCATCCCGAGCACCGTGCGGCTCGGATCGCGCACGCTCGGTCCCGCCCGGCCACGCTGCACCGTGAGCACGGCCGGCGCGAACTCACCGCGCAGGGCGACGCGGCGCGCCTCCGCGCGGACCGGCTCGCTCAGCTCGGCGATCGGATAGCGCCGCGGCGCCTCGATGCCCGTCGCGTGGACGATCGCGTCGCCCTCGAGTGACCAGAGACCGACGTCCCGCCCGTTCACCGAGAGCGACCACTCACCGCCCTCGCCGCGCGTCCACGCGATCGTCTCGTCCGGGTGATCGCCGTTGATCCACGCGAGCTCCGCGCTCGCGCCGGGCGCGAGGCCGCGGGCGAGGAGGAACAGGAGCGCGAAGAAGGAGTAGCTCTCAACCATGCGCGAGCTCCATCAGGAAGCGTACTTGACCCCGAGGGCTTCCTCCGCGAGCTGATCGAACGTCATCGTGCGCGCGCGGCGCTCCTCTTCGTCCGTGTAGAGCTTCGCGATCACGCGCGGGTCGAGGCCGATCGCGCGCTGGAGGAGGGGGCCGAACAACGGGCCGAGGATCGGATCGTTGAACGCGTCCTGCAACGCGGCGATGAACTTGGTGAACGGACGGTCCTTCACCCCCGGCTTCGTCGACAGGAGCTGGATGCGCTTGAACGCCTGGCGCAGCCGTACCCCGCTGGGATCGGTGAGGTCCATCGGCCGGAAGAACACGTCGCGGAAGAACGGGCTCGCGTAGAACAGGACCTCGAGGAGCGAGACCCAGCCGACGAGGCGCTCCGCGAGCTCGGGCCGTGGCTGCGCGTCGAGCCACGCGAGGTACGCGGGCGACGCGTAGAACTCCACCATGTGGAAGTCGACCGCGATGTGTCGCGACTCATCGCGGTTGATGAGCTTCATGGCGCGCTTGCTCATCTCGTCGTTCACGAAGTCGTCGAGCGAGCGGAGCAAGGCGACGTCGAGGAGGAGCTCGCCGCTCACGATGTACGCGCTCGCGATGTCCGGCGGGAGGCGGCGCACCGCGTCTACGAACGCAGCGCGGAACCGGACGAGGTGCGGGTTGAGCTCGTAGTCGCGGTAGTGGTGCACGTCGTAGTGGCGCGAGAGGCGGCGCGCGACCTCGGAGTGGCGCTGCTCGTCGCGGATGAACGAGTCGAAGATGGCGCGAAGGCGGGGGTCGTCGGTCTGCTCGCGCTGCGCGAGGAACAGCTCGCCGGCCAACAGCTCGATGCCGCTCATGTCCATGAAGTACTGGCACACCGCGATCTCGTGCTCGCGCGAGAGCTGTCGCGGGGCGAGGTCCCAGTCGAGGTCGTCCGCCTCCCACTGGGCTTCCCGACACATCACGAGCATGCGATCGAGATCCACGATCCTCACGATACCGTCGTGGCTGGCGCGGTGCGAGGGTCTACCTCTCGTCGCCGCGGCGGATGCGGAGGTACGAGTCGTAGCGGGCGGCGGAGATCGCCCCACCTTCGACCGCGGCCTTCACCGCACAGCCCGGCTCGGTGTCGTGACCGCAGTCCGCAAATCGACATGCGCCGAGGTGCCGGCGCATCTCGGGGAAGCACCCAGCGAGCTCGTCGGCGGGCAGCGAGAACGCGGCGAGCTCGCGGATCCCCGGGGTGTCCGCGAGGTAGCCGCCGTGCTCGAGCGCGAACAGCTCGGCCACCCGCGTGGTGTGGCGGCCCGTCGCGTCGCTCTCGCGCAGCCCGCCCACCGCAGCGCCGAGGCCGGGCTGGATCACGTTGAGGAGCGAGCTCTTGCCGACCCCGGACGGACCCACGAACGCAGAGACCTGCCCTCGCATGCTCTCCTGTAGACCGTGGACGCCGATGCCCGCGAGCGCGTCGGTGTAGTGAACCGGATAGCCGAGCGTCGCGTATGGACCGAACTGCGCGCGCGCGTCCGCCTCGTCGACCAGCGCGCGCTTGTTCGCGACGATGTGAGCGTCGATCCCGTCGAGCTCGGCGAGCACGAGGAACCGATCGAGGAGGCGGGGGTTCATCGCGGGCGCGCTGCACGCGAACACGACGAACAGCCGATCGAGGTTCGCGATGAGGACGTCCTCCTTGTAGCGCCCGCGCCCTCCCGGCTGACGCCTCGCGAAGCGCGTGCGCCGCGGTTCGACCGACTCGAGCGTCCCCTCGCCCGGCTCACCGTCGCGGCGCACCACGCCCACGCGGTCGCCGATCACGGCGAGGTCGCTCGTCGCGCGACCCTGCTTCAGACGTCCACGGATCGTGCAGTGTACGACGCCGGTGTCCGTCTGGACCCAGTACTGTCCGCTCTGCGCGCGGAGGACGATCCCGGGCTCGGTGGCGGGCACTTACTCCGGCTTGAGCTTCACGCCGAAGAGCTCGAGCCGATGGTCCACCAGGCGGTAGCCGAGGTCGGCGGCGATCTTCTTCTGCAGATCTTCGATCGCTTCGTTGCGGAACTCCACGACCTCACCCGTCTTCACGTCGATCAGGTGATCGTGATGCTCCTCCGGGAGCTCCTCGTAGCGAGCGCGGCCGTCGCCGAAGTCGTGTCGCGCGAGGATGCTCGCTTCTTCGAAGAGGCGGAGCGTGCGGTACACGGTGGCGAGGCCGATCTTCGGATCGATCGCAGAGGCGCGTTGATACACGGTCTCGACGTCGGGATGATCCGCGGACGCGGACAGCACGCGCGCGACGATGCGTCGCTGCTCCGTCATGCGGAGCCCCTTTTCTACGCACAGCTGCTCGAGTCGATCGGGCATGGCTCGCTCGCCCCCTCCCACGGATCTTGCGCTCGACGCCCCGAGGGCGATGCACTCTACCCAATCGCGCCGCGAGAGGCCATCCGTCCCGCGCGCGCGGATCTACGACGACGGCAGCTCGATCGTCCACTCCACGGTGCGCTCGCCGATCTCGAGCGTGGCGTCGACCCGCGACGCACCGTCGGCCACGCGGCCGACCCAGTAGCCCTCGCGCACATCCTCGGTGCGGAGATCCGGCGACACGAGCCTCAGCGCGTGCGGCTCCTCGGCGTACACCGCCAGTCGTCGGGCCCCGTCCGGCATGTCGAAGAGCACCGCCTCCGCGCCGAGCTCCGCGAGCGCACCGACCGCCCGGCCGCGCGCCGGGTCGAGCACCGAGGCCACGCCCGCGGCCGCGAGCTGGAGGAGCGGTCCGTCGGCCGACCTCGTCCCACGCTCGCGCGACGCGCGCACGAGAACGCCGAGCGCCTCCATCGCCTCGGGTGAGCGACGCACGCGCTGCGCGAGCCCGGCCGCCGCGAATCCGTCGAGCTCGCCAGAGATCAGGCGAGCGAGATCGCGGCTGGGAACGAGCGCCCGCGCCACCGCCGCCGCGTCGAGCCGAACGCTCGGGTGGCCGGTGCCGACCGCAACGTCGCCCACCGCAACGTCGCCCACCGCAACGTCGCCCACCGCAACGTCGCCCACCGCAACGTCGCCCACCGCAACGTCGCCCACCGCAACGTCGCCCACCGCACCGTCGCGAGGGGGGCGCCCCGAGAGCGCGCGCAGGCCATCGCGGGCGAGCGCGCACGCGAGGCGAAACGCGTCAGCGTCATCCTCATCGACGTCGGAGCCGCCGCCTCCGCTCTGTAGCAACGCTCGTTGTCCGACCCGACGGAGCCCGTCGCGCGCGCTCCGCGGTACCTCCCCGAGGATCCCGACGATCTCGAGCGCGGCCGCGAAGGCCAGGGCCTCCAGCACGGCGCCGGGGTCCTCGCCGTCTCGCCAGGTCGTCGCCCCCTCCGCGGCGCGGGTGAACGCATCGAGCAGTGGCTCGCTCATCGCTTCGCTCCCTCGGCCTTCCTCAGGCCTCCATCCGGGAACGCGCCGAGGCGTCGCGCGCGCTCAGCCATCGCCGCCCCGATGCTCGCCTTCACCGAGCTCCTCCGGCTCCGCGCGGTCGTCGCCTCCCACGGGGCGGCGCCGGGCCCCGCGATCGCGAGACTCCACGCGATCGCGAGACCCCGCCGACTCGCCTCCCCCGGGGCCCTCCCCCGCCATCTCTCGCTCGCCTCGCCCGCTTCGCCGGCCATGCCCGCCATGGCCCTCGGACGGCGCGCGCGGGACGGGACTGACGCTTTTCGATCGCGACGCCGCGACCGGCGAGGCGCTGGCGCGGGCGGCCCGCGGAACCCCCGCGTCGGCGCGTCGCTCCTCGGTGAGCTCGAGCAGGACGGCGCACACGTCGCCCATCTCCGGGTCGCGCTCCGCCCACCGCCGGAGGCCGTCCGCGAGCGGGGCGCGGCCGCGCTCCACCCACTTGTAGAGGCGGTCCTTCCCGATCGGCTCCCCGATCGCGAGCGCGTCCTCGATCGCGTCGGCGTCGAGGCCGCACACGAGGCGGAGCACCGCCGCGTGCGCTTGGGTCTTTCGGAGCTGTCGCTTCATCGGGTTCGCGACCGCGAGCTCGAGCGCCTCGTGCACGTACGCGAGCGCCGTCTCGACCAGGCGTTCGAGCGCGTCGGCGGAGAGCGTGCGGCCATCCGGCGCCGCGATCCGATCGAGCGCGGTGGTCCCGTCGTCGAACACCGGCTCGTCGAGCCCGCGCCGGATCGGATCGCGCTTCTGGGCCCGCATCGCGTCGATGCGCTTGTGGCGGTGGATCGTGCTCACCCACTTCACACACTGGAGCGGTGCGTCGGCGGTCATCGCGCCGATGTGTCGGAGGATGGCGATCAAGGTTTCTTGCCGCGCGTCGCGGCTCGCCGCGTCGTCGCCCGCGAACGCGTGCGCCAACCACGCGTCGACGCGCCGCCAGCGCCGATCGTGACGCGGATCGCGAGGGTCCGCGGCGTCGCGGAGGAACCGGAGGTCCTCGCAGAGCGCGTCCGGGTCGGGCATCGACACGCGGCGCATCGTCTCCGACCAGGGCGGCGCGGGCAAGGAACCTCAGGTCAGGCGCGCGCATCGCTCGAGCACCGCGTCGAGAGCCTTCTCGCTCGGGTGGCGCAACAGCGATCGCTCGGCCCGCGCGATCGCAGCACGCAAGAGTCGTGGCAGCTCGCCGTGGCGAGGCACGTGAGCGAGCGCGAGCGACGCGCGCCCCGCGATGTCGGCGTCCCACGCGTCGAGGCGGAGCCGCTCGATCGCTTCGTGGAGGACGTTGAGGTGCGCCACGAACGAGAGGTGGGGCTCGAGCGCGCGACCGTAGACGAACGGGGACGCGGCGAGCACCTCGTAGCCACGTCGCGCCTCGCCGAGGCGACAGAGGGCGAGCCCGTAGCTCCGCCTCGCGAAGAGCCCCGGCAACGGATCGTGCGCGATCGCGTCTCGCACCTCGTCGATCTCGAGCGCCGCGAGCGCCGCCGCAGGATCGCCGAGCGCGAGCCGCGCGCCCGCGTAGGCCGATCGCACCCACGCGCGCTCGGACCCCGCCGCTCGCTCACGATCGAGCTCCGCCTCCGCCTCGGCGAGCTGAACCTCCACGTCGTCGGCGCGCTGCGCCCTCGCGTAGGCGTCGATCAGGTACGCGCGCGAGCGCGCGACGCGGTGCGGCTCGAACGCGAGGCCGACCTCGAGCGACTCCTCGAACGCGGCGATCGCGGCGCCGACCTTGTGGCGCGAGAGCGCGAGGATGCCGACCGTGCCGAGCGCCTTGATGCGCTCTCTCGAGAGGCGCGCTCGCTTCGCCACTGCGTCGGCGCGCCGGGCCGCTCGCTCGCCCTCCGCGAAGCGTCCGAGCTGACGCAGCGTCATCGCGCGCTGGAGCCAGAGGTAGCTCAGCGGCGCGTCGGGCACGCCGCGGAGGCCGTCCGGCGATCGCGCGAGCTCGAGCGCCGCGTCCATCCAGTCGAGGCTCCCCATCGGATCGCCGAGGTGTCGGAGCGACGCGCCGAGCCGGGTGAGCGTCTCGACGCGGAGGTCGACGCGCGCGCCGGGCAACGTCGCGTACGTGCGCGCGAGCGAGTCGCGCACGCTCGCCCAGCGGAAGCCGTTCCACGCGCGCTCGAACCCGGTGCGCGCCTCCTCCATCATCCGCTCGCTCGAGCGGGCGCTCGCCGTCGCTTCGGTCGCCTCCTCGGACAGCGCGTCGAGCGTCGACACCCCGACGATCTCGAGCGAGCGTGCGCCGACGTGATCGCGGGCTCGCGCGGCATCCGCCTCGGGGACGATCAGCGCGGAGGCGCGGTGCGCGAGCGCGGCGTCGACCTTCGCCTCGATGTGCCCGACCGACACCACCGCGCGGCCGGCCACCGCGCCGGTGATCACGCGACCCGCGCGCACCGCGCGTCCGGTGAACAGCGCGGACGCCGAGACGTACGCGGCCGCCGAGAGCGACGGTCCGTCGATCCGCGCGCGGACGAACGCGGCCGGCTGCGCCGCGATCAACCGGTGCGCGGACGCCTCGTGCGGCGCGCCGTGGTCACGACCCGCCTGCGCGATCGCGTTCGCGCACGCGTAGCGCGCGACGTCCGACAACGCATCGTGCGAGCTGCTCCCGATCGGATCGTAGGTGACGAGGACCTGCCGCACGAACGCCGTGCGCTCGCCATCCCGAGCGCTCAGGGCGAGCGGCACGTCGACCGCGTGCGGCTGCCTCGGAGCTCGCGCGGCGTCGATCGCCGACGCGTCCACCCCGAGCGCGCGCAGCTGCGCCTCGAGCGGTGGATCCAGCGCGCCCGGATCCGCGACGAGGAGCGCGCGAGCGAGCGCGTCTCGCGCGTGACGGCGCGCCGCGATCGACGGAGCGTCCGCCGCGGCCACGAGGAGCGGCTCCCAGCGGCCGGCCAGGATCACCAGCTCGACGTCGTCCACGCGCGCGCCGCGGAGAGGCGAGCTCAGGTCAGGAGCTGCTCGAGCAGCTCGAAGTTCTCGAGCTCCTCGGGCGCGATGTCGCCGTCGACCTCGATGATCTCGCGCGCCGTCACGAGGAACAGCTCTCGGTGCGCGTCGGGGATCTGCGTCGGGTCGAGCTCCTCGGCCGGCGGCGGGATCTCGAGCCAGTCCTCGACCATCGCGCGCTCGTCCTGGTCGAGCTTGAGCCGACGCATGAGCTTGTGCACGAAGCGGCGCTCCGACTCCGCGACCTCGAGGTCGGCCCACGCGAAGGAGCAAACGAACTTCATCAGGCGCAGTCGTTCATCGCGGCTCAGGCCGTCCATGCGGGTGCTCATCGCGCGAATCTACTCGGAACCGGGGTCCTGCGTCACCCCTCCGAACGCTTGGGCGGCGCAGCCCGCCACGCGCTCTCCGGTGAGCTCCGCGAACATCCATAGTCCCGCCAGGATCCCTACCGTCAGGACGAGCAGGAGCCTCACCACGAAGCGCGAGTCGCGCTTGAACGCGTCCTGTTCGAGGTCCGCCATCTTCGCTCGCATGATGTCTCCCTCGGCGCGGGCGCGCCAACTCGGCGGGCGGTACGACAGGCATTCGTCGCCTCGGTTCCCCGCTGCGCCGACGGGCGTTGAACTCGCGCGCGATTTGCGCGATACGTGACCCCCCGCGTACCCATGGAGGATCGATGGCGACGACCGTGACCATGCCGCAGCTCGGCGAGAGCATCGTGGAAGGGCAGATCGGCGACTGGCTGGTGAGCGAGGGACAGCGCGTCGAGCGCGACCAACCGCTCGTGACGATCCTGACGGACAAGACCGATACCGACCTGCCGGCGCCCGAGGCCGGCGTCGTCACGAAGATCCTCGCGCAGTCCGGGGACACCGTGAAGGTCGGCGCGTCGCTCTGTGAGATCGACGCGAGCGCGTCGGCGAGCGCACCTACGCCGGTGGCCGCTGCGCCCAAAGAGAGCGCGCCCAACGAGAGCGCGCCCCAAGGCAGCGCGCCCCGAGCGGATGAACGAACCGCTGGCTCGGCCTCCGACGCGAGCGGTTCGGGCGCGGCCGCCTCTCCCTCGGTGCGCAAGCTCGCCCGCGAGAACGACGTGGATCTGAGCCGCCTGCGCGGCACCGGCGAAGGTGGGCGCATCACGCGCGAGGACGTGCTCGGCGCGACGAAGGCGGGCTCGCCGGCTACGCCCCCGCCACGCCCCGAGCCGAGCGCGCCGCGCGCATCGAGCGGCGGTGGCGCACCCGCGCCGATGCGCTTCGACTCCGGCGCGTTCCGCATGCCGCCGTACAGCCCCAAGCCGGGCGACGAGGTCGTCCCGTTCAGTCGGCGCCGCCGGATCATCGCGGACCACATGGTCTATTCGAAGCTCACCTCGCCGCACGTGGTGACGTTCGCGGAGGTCGATCTGCATCGCACCTCGCAGCTCCGGGAGAAGCACAAGAAGGCGCTGTCGGGCGAGGGCATCAACCTCACGTTCCTCGCGTTCGTCGCCGCCGCCACCGTCCGTTCGCTGCGCGAGCACCGCGTGCTCAACTCGCGCGTGCTCGAGGGCGAGTACGCGCTGATCAAGGAGATCAACGTCGGCATCGCGGTGGAGACACCGGAGGGGCTCATCGTCCCCGTGATCCACCACGCCGACGAGCTCAGCGTGCGCGGCCTCGCGCGCGCGATCGGCGAGCTCGCGGACAAGGCGCGCGACTCCGAGCTCACGCCCGACGATCTGAGCGGCAAGACGTTCACGATCTCGAACCCCGGTCGCAAGGGCAACCTGGTGGGCGGCGCGATCATCAGTCAGCCGAACGTGGGCATCCTGCGCATGGGCGAGATCAAGAAGCGCGTCGTCGTCGTCGAGCACGAGGGCGTCGACTCGATGGCGATCCACCCCGTGATGTACATGGCGCTCAGCTACGACCACCGCGTGGTCGACGGCGTCGAGGCGAACGCGTTCCTCTATCGCATCGGCGAGCTCCTCGAAGCGGGCGACTTCGAGGTCTGATCAGGGCTGGTAGTACATCACGTAGAGATCGTTGAGCCCCGCCCCGTCGATGAACAGGTAGTAGTCGGTCCCGCTCGTGAGGGTGGCGTTCAACGTCGCCCGGTTCACGCCTCCGCCGATCGCCGAGCCGTGCACGCACCCGACTTCCGTCCCGGACCCGCAGCCGCCGCGGCGTAGGTAGACGTCCGGGTTGAAGTCGCTGCTGTAGACGTCAAACGTGCTTGCGCCGGATCCGCCCACGTAGAAGATCGCCTCGGTGCCCGACGTCGCGCCCGGGCAGCTCCCGTTGTAGAAGCTGTTCCCGCGCGCCATGCGCCCGACGAGCGTGCCGCCGCCGGTGAGATCGAAGGGACCGCCCACCACCGTGCAGCCGTCGCCGAACGCGGCCCGACGGCGGACGTTGAGCGCGTATGCACCGGTGGTCGAGGAGCCGAACGCGTCGACCAGCACGTAGATGCGAGACGGGCCGGTCGCGTGGTGCAACCAGATGCGGCTGTCGGTGACGGCCCCCGTCTCCTGGTCGTCGTTGCACGCGGACTGGAAGCCCGCCATGTCGCACGTGGTCCCGATCGCGAGCACCGTATCCGCGGCCGAGCCGTTGGTGTCGATCGTCACGTCCCAGTCGCCGATCGGGAGATCGAAGGCGTACACGATGTCGCGCCCGCCCGTGGCCGCGGTGCAGAGCGCGGAGGTTTGATAGTCGTCGCTCAGGCCCGCGAACATCCCCGTCGCGCGAGCGTCGCCCGCGATGTCGAACGTCAGCACGGTCGGCGCGCTGCAGTCGTCGGTCGCGCAGCGCATGTCGCCGCCCATGCAGTCGTTGTCGATCCCGTCGCCGCAGATCTCGGCGGCGCCGGGGTGCACCGACGCGAGGCTGTCGTCGCAGTCGGTCCCGCCCGCGCACATCGTGCCGCCCACCCGGACGGCGGGGAAGCCGTCCATGTCCGCATCGACCGGCGCGCTGTCGCAGCGGTCCGCCGCCTCGTTGCAAGTCTCGGCCGTGCAGGGGTCGGCGTCCGCGCAGTTGCGCGGCGTGCCGCCGCCGCACCCCGACGTCTCGCTGCACGTCGCGCCGACCACGCAGAAGTCGGTATTGCACAGGCTGTTGTCAGGCTGAAACACGCACCCGGTCTCGCGCGAGGTCATACCGGGGTCGCAGCGATTCGCCGTGCAGGCGTGCGGATCGCTGCATCGCTCGTCGTGCGGCACGTAGCGACAAGCGTCGACGTCGTCGTCGCACATGTCCTCGGTGCAGCTCGCTCCGTCGTCACACGCCACCATCGTGCCGGGGACGCAGCCGGAGTCCGAGCTGCCTGGCACGCACGTCTCGGTGCCGTTGCAGAAGAGACCGTCGTCGCACTGTCCGTCGTTCATGCACACGCGCGGCACGCAGCCCATCACGCGGTTGCAGCGCTGGTCGGCGCCGCAGAGCGCATCGTTGGGCTCGTTGACGCAGCGGCCCGCCTCGCACCGATCGTCGGTGCACGAGACCGAGTCGTCGCAGCTCGGCGGACAGGTGGGACCAGCGTCGGTGCCGCCGCCGTCCGGGCGCGGACCCGCGTCGTCGGTTCCCCCGCCGTCGAGACCGCCGCCGGCGTCGCGCGAGCCACCGAGGCGATCGGTGTCGGGGTTGATGATGGCGCTACACCCCGAGGCCACGGCGAAGACGAGCGCGAGCGATCCGATCTGACTGAAGCGAAGCAAGGTATACTGCATGGTCCCCCCTGAGTCTGTGCGTCGTCGGTTGGGCGATCAGAACGTCCCCACGAGCCCCGCCGAGCCGCCCTCTCTACCGAACGCGAACGCGGGGAGGACGCGCGCGCTCATCGCCTCGTCCTCGTCGGCCCCCATGCCCTCGACGATGAGGAAGAAGATCGTCGCCGCGCCCGCCGCGATCGTTCCGATGAGGAACACGTCCGTGAGGATCGACGTCGTGTTGGCCGCGTCGGCCGCGCTGAGGCCCTCGTTGCGCGCGGCGTTCTGCTCCGCGACCGTCGTCGCGCTGTTGAAGCGCGCGACCTGATCCTCGAACTGCTGGTTGAAGTCGAGCGCGAGGATCCCGCAGGTGATCGCCGTGGCCGCGAAGAGGATCGTGGCGACGCCCGCAATCACCACCGGCGCGGTGAGTCGGAAGCGCCAGCCTCCGCTGTCGTACGTGCTGCCATCGTCCGGCCCGGTCGGGCCCCCCGCCGCCGCGTCCACGCCGTCGTCCGTGCCTTCGTCACCCACCGGATCGGTCACCGGGTCGCCCTCGGGGTCGGCCACCGGATCGACGACCGCCACGGCGGCCGGGTCCGCGCGCGAGAGGCGCACCGACACGCGCTGGGTGTCTCCCCCCGCGATGCGGATCTCCTGCCGCTCGGGCTCGAAGCCATCCATCTGGACCTCGATCACGTGCACGCCGCGCGCGAGGGTGACGGCCTGAAGGATCGGAGCGCGCAAGACTTGTTCCCCGTCGATCGTGACCTGCGCGCCGTCCGGCGCGATCGTCAGGCGCAAGTCGCCGAGCTGCGCGCGGAGGCGCTGGATCGCGGCCTGGACCTCGCGACGTTGCTGCGGCGTCGGGCTCTCCGCCTCGGCGAGGAATCCCTCGAAGTGGTGGAGCGCCTCGAGCGGCCGATCGAGCCGCTCGTAGCAGTTCGCCATGTTGACGCGCACGGACGGATGCGGCGCGATGCGATACGCCTCTTGGAAGCGCTCGAGGGCCCCCTGGAAATCGCCCGCCTCGAAGCGCGCCACGCCGGCCTCGAAGTTCTCGCGCGCGCGCTCGCGGGTCTCGTCGTCCTGCGCGACCGCCGCGCGAGGGCCCATCGCCGAGAGGGCGATCAGCACACCGAGGACCGAAGAGCCAAGGGTTCGCCTCATCCATATCTCCAGGTCGGACAGCCCGAGCCACTCTATGGACCGGCGCGACGTCGCGTCAAATCACCGTTGCCGCGGTTCCGCGGTGCGTTCGACGGCGACGGCCGAGGAGCGCCAGCGAGAGGAGCGCCCACCCGACCCAGCTGGGACCCGACCGCGACGCGGTCCGACAGCCGCAGGTCGGCATCTCCTCCGGCGGTCCCGCGTCCACGAGCCCGCCGTCGATGCACTGCGCGGGCGGCGCGGCGTCGCGCGGCGCGCCGGTCACACTGCCGTCGGGGAGCGCGTTCATCCCCCCGTCGAGCCGGAGATCGTATGCGAGATCCGGATACCAGCCCGGGCAGGTGAACCCGATCGGCGTGCACACGCCGCAGTCCGGGCCGCGGCCGAGCTGGTGGAACTCGAGCATCGTGGTGAACGAGTCGCCTCCGTCGGTGCTGCGCGCGAGGGAGTAGCCGTCGGTGAGCTCGTAGGCGCAGATCCAGAGCTCGTCGTCGAAGCGAGCAACGCATGTCAAGTTGCCATCCTGGCGCCGCGTGAAGCTGGCACCGCCGTCGTCGCTGACGAAGAGCCCCGCCATCGCGCCGTCCGGCGGCCGCACGCCGAGCGCCGCGGTGAGCCACGCGCGCGCGCCGTCGCTCGAGAACACCGCGCCGCTGACCCGTCGCGTGGTGAGCACCTCCGTGAACGTCTCTCCGCCGTCCTCGGTGAGCAGCACGCGCTCGTCCCGCACGTCGTCCTCGCGCCGCGTCATGCGGACGAGCACGCGATCCGGATCGGTCGGATCGACCGCGAGCAGGTGCACGTTGCGCTCCTCGTCGACGAGCTCGACCTCGATGCGGGTCAACGTCTGCCCGCCGTCGTCCGACCGGAAGAAGAACCCGCGCCGTGTGGGGTTGCTGGCCGACATCGGCTGCGCGCCGCTCAGGTAGACGCGCATCGGATCGCTCGGCGCCACGCGCACCCGCTCGAGGAGGACCTCGTCGACCGGCTCGCTCACCGGCACGAACGACCCGCCCCCATCGAAGCTGACGAACAGATAGTCGGGACCCGCGCCGTCGGTGGACACCGCGTACACCGTGCTCGGATCGGACGGCAGGCTCTCGATGTCGATCACGTAGACGTTGGTGAGCTCCGCGATCGGGCGCGACCACGCGCAGCGGTCCGGCTCGCTCCGGATGAGCCCACGGAAGCCCCCGACCAGCACGCTGCCGTCCGCTTGCGCGAGCACCGGCGGGTCTTCGCTCGTCGGGTCGTAACCGATCCCCGCCGCGCAGATCCAACGCCAGTCACCGCCGCCGTCATCGGTCGTGACGATCCCGAACGTCGCGCGCGCGATCATACGGTCGGTCGAGCCCGACACGCGCTCGATGCGACCGAAGAACGGCGGCCGGCCGTGCGCGCTGGCGGCGCTCGGGAGCGCGCACACGATCGCGAGCGCGGTGAGCGCGACGAGACGCCGGCTCACTTCGAACGCCCCGCTCGGCTCGGCGCCACGCGAGCCACCGACCGCTCCTCGACGATCGCGAGCGTGTCCGCGAGCCCCTCGTCGAGCTCGCCGTCGCTCACGTCGACGCGGACGGTCGTGCTCCCCTCCGCCAGCGCCAAGAGCGCACGACGCACCTCGGGGTCGGAGCTCACCTCCGCCGCAGAACGCAAGATCGCTTGCCCACCCGGCGATCGCCGTACGGCCAGCGCGGCACCGAGGCGCTGCTCGGGGCTCACCGCCGGGTTTCGGAGCATCGACGCGAGCCGCTCCGGGTCGAGCGCCGGGTTTCGATAGCCATGCTTGCCCGCGGTCATCGTCACGCGCTCCTCCCACTCTGCGAGATCCTCCTCGCCGCGCTCGAGCGTCGGCACGCTCGCACCTGCGTCGCGACCCGAGTCCACCATCGCGCGGCCCTCGACGAGCAGCGCCTCGATGAGCCGGGCTCGCTCCGCCCCCGCGCGCTTGGCCACGACGACGCGCTCGCCGCTCTCGAGCTCGACGATCACGCGCTCGAAGAACAGCGCGATGCCGCGGTGCACGCTCGCGACCTCGCGGTACGGGATGAACCGCGATCGCAGGCGGCCCTGGATCGTAAACCCATCGGCGCCGAGCTCGATCGAGCGAGTGCCGCGCGCACACAACCACGCGACCGGCAGCACCGCGAGCCAGACCGCGGCGCCGATCGGGTCGGAGAAGAGGGCTTGCGTCGCACATGCCGCGGCGGCCAGCGTGGCGAGCGGCTTCACGAGCGTGCGCAAGAGATCCAGGTGCGCGCCGATCGCGTAGCTCTGCGAGCGCGAGATCAACGCGCGGATCGCGCTGAGCGTGTCGACGGTGGCCGAAGCGTCGCGGAGCCGGAGCACGCACCGGTCCTTCTGGCGCGTGAGGATCTCGATCCGTCCGGGCGCCACCGCCCACGCGAGCGCGATGTCCTCGCGCGGGATGGTGATCGGATCGGTGCCCGGGTCGAGGACCAACCCGAGCTCGTCGACGAGGACGCGTTGCGCGTGCCGCGTCGTAGCGAGGTAGGGCGCGATGAGCGACGTGAGCGTGAGGATCGGGAAGAGCGGCGCGACGAGAGCCCACGCGATGATCCCGCCGCTGATCGGCGGCAGCGCGAGCACCGCGAGCACCGCGATGGCGAGCACGGTGACGAACGCGACCCCGGAGAGGATCGTCTCGGCTCGGACGACGCTCGACTCGCTCCGGAGCTCCGCGCTCCACACCGCGACCTCGAGCCGATCGCCGTTCGCCACAGGTCGTTCCCGGTCGGTCCGGCGACTAACGCCGCGCGCGACGTACCTCGTTGGACCACGGGTCCAGGACTTCGGTCCACACCTGTTGGCGCGGCGACCCCGGATCGGCGAACGGATCGACGACTTCGCTCCACAGCACGGCGACGCGCGGCCGCGCGGGATAGGGCGGCTCGTCGGCGAACGGATCGACGATCTCGTCCTGCAGCACGCCGATGAGATCGTCCCATCCGTCGCGGCGATCGCGCGCGCCGCCGTCGACGCGCTCGACGACCTGACGGCTCAGCTCGGTGAGGCGGGTCTCTAGAGCGTGCGCTCGACTTCCCGCCGCGCGGACCGCGATGCGATCGGACAGCCACGCGACTTGCCCTCTCGCCTCGTAGCGGAAGACCCATCGGTCCGGGCGGGAGAACGCGATCGTCAGGCGCCCAGGCGCGCGCTCGGCGTTCTGGTCGGTCATCCGGATCGCGTTGCGGTGGACCGCGGTGCCGATCGCCCGGAGCAACGCGGGTTGATTGATCTGGGTCTCGCCAGGATCGACGACGACGACGATGTCCTGTGCTTCGGCGACGGTCGCGTCCAGCAAGGTCGCTCCCAACGTGGTCAGCGCCATGACGCTCGCGATCACGACAGCGGTCATCGGAGTCACGCGGACGAAGCGGTGCACGCCGAGAGGGTAGCAGAATCCGCGGCGTCATCCCCCGCCGCGGCCGCGGACTCGTCACGTCATGAGGTAGACGCTGGCGATGTAGGCGACGAAGCAGCCTACGAGGATCGCCCCCTCGACCCGTGAGATGTGGCTCGGGCGGAGGAAGAAGCGCGTCATGAGGAAGAACGCGAGCGTGGTGATGAACATCACGGGGAGGTCGCGGCGCAACACCACCGGCTCGACCTCGCCCGGCGCGAGGATGCCCGGCAGCGCGAGCACGCCGAGCACGTTGAACATGTTCGAGCCGACGACGTTGCCGACCGCGATCTCGTGCTCACCTCGGCGCGCCGCCATCACGCTCGCGGCGAGCTCGGGGAGGCTCGTCCCGACCGCGACGACCGAGAGGCCGATCACGAGCTCGCTCACGCCCATCCGATGCGCGAGGGTGGTGGCGCCCCACACGAGCGCGCGCGAGCTCGCCATCAGGAGCCCGAGCCCGACCACGATCCAGAAGACGGCCATGCCGCTGCCGATCCGATCGGGCTGCTCCTCGTTCGTCTCGTCCGGGTTCTCGGAGCGCATCCCGAGCCAGACGACCCACCCCATCATCACGACGAGCGCGACGACGAGGATCCAGCCGTCCCACCGTCCGAGGTGACCGTCGAGCATCAGGCCCGTGGCGAGCAGCATGCAGCCGATGAGCACCGGCAGCTCGCGCCGCAGCACGGATCCGACGACCGTCATCGGCGCGGTGAGCGCGGCGGCGCCGAGGACGAGCGTGATGTTCGTGATGTTGGAGCCGATCGCGTTGCCGACGCAGAGCGAGCTCGACCCGGTGAGCGCGGCCATCAGCGAGACGAGGAACTCCGGCGCGGACGTACCGAAGCCGACGATGGTGAGACCGATGACGAGCGGGCTCACGCCGAGGTTGCGCGCGACCGCCGCCGATCCGAGGACGAATCGGTCGGCCGCCCACACGAGCACGACGAAGCCCACCAGGACCGCGAGGATGGGGAAGAGCCAGCTCAGGGTGTCACCTGTGCCGCGAACTATAAGGGCTCGCACCGCGGCGCACGAAGAATGCGCGTCGCGAGGAGGATCGACGCGCCGTATGCTCGCGCCGATGTCGAGCGCTCGATGATGCGACCGGTGCGCGCCTCGTCGTGGAGCGACTGGCCGTTGCGCGTCGTCCCGCCGCGCGCGCGCGGGCTCGTCGCGATCCGAGAAGGCGCGCAGGCGCTCGCGCTCACGTACTCGCCGGAGGCGTTCGAGGAGGAGCGCGCTGGGCTCGACGCGCTGGGCGAGCATCCTTGCCGGCCGACCGTGCTGGCCTCGACGGAGGACACGCTGGTGCTCGCCGCGCGCTCTCCGCGCGCGTCGGATGTGGGGGTCGAGCTCGGCACCTCTGAACGGTTCCGTCGCGAGCGGTTCGCCGGCCCGCGCCGCGCGCTCCTCGCCGAGTGGACCGGCCTCCGCGCGGGGCGCGCGCTCCGCGGGGGCGCGCTGAGCGCGTCGAAGGTCGACCGCTTCCTCGACGCGTCGATCGAGGTCGAGATCGAGCGCGGCCCGAGCCTCGGCGCGCCGCTCGCTCCTTTCTGGAGCATCGCAACCGACATGGACGACGGGATCGCGCGGTGGGTCGCGCTCCGGTTCCGCGCGGTGGAGACCGACGGATCGGTGACGCTCGACCGCGCCGCCCTCACCTACCCCGGGCTCGCGCCGATCGACGACGAGGTGGCGCGGCTCGCGGCGATGGCGATCGACCTGCGACAGGGCGAGAACGAACGCGCGATCGAGCGCGTGCGGTCGACGCTCGTCGGCGAGTCGGCGAACGAGCGTGTACGCGTGACGGTCGAGGGCCCCGCGTTCCTCCCATCCGATCTGTGGGAGGCGCCCGGCGCGCTGGTCTCACCGACGCGCGCGCGCTGGTTGCTCGCGAACGTGGACGGGATGGCGGTCGGGGGAGGCGCGATGCGGGTGCGCACGGAGCCGGCGATCCGGCGCGGTCGACGCCCTCCGCGGCGCGAGGATCCGCGCGAGCGAAGAGCGCGCCTCTTCACGCGCTGGAACGAGGGCGTGCGGGTGGACGACGAGGGGCTCGTCGGGCTGACGCCCGAGGCGATCGCGATGCGCCTCGCCGAGGGCGCACGGGGCACGGTCCTGGATCTGACGTGCGGCGTGGGCGGGCTCGCGATCGCGTTCGCGCGTCAACCTGGTGTGCGACGTGTGATCGCGGTGGACCGGAGCGCGGAGCGGCTCGCGATGGCAGAGCACAACGCGCGGATCTACGGCGTCTCGGATCGGATCGAGCTCGTGCACGACGACGCTACCCGCGTGGCAGAGCGGATGCGCGCGGAGCTGACGGTGATCGACCCGCCATGGGGTGGCCGCGGGTACGACCGGGAGCGGATGTCGATGGCCGACCTCGCGATGCCGGTGCCCGAGCTGCTCGCGGCGATCGAGGGGCCGGTGCTGCTGAAGCTGCCGAGGAGCTTCGATGTGGCCGAGCTGCCGAGCGGGGCGAGGGTGGAGGGGATGGTGGACGAGCGGGGGATCCTCAAGATGCTCGCGGTGTGGATCGAAGGGGGAGCGCTCTAGCAAGGCGAGTAGCGATCTCGGGTTCCGATTCCGTGTCCGATTCCGTGTCCGATTCCGTTTTCCGATTCCGTGCCCGTGTCCGAATCCGAATCCGATTCCGATTCCGAATCCGAGTAATCCGAGTCCGAGTCCGAGTCCGAGTCCGAGTCCGAGTCCGAGTCCGAGTCCGAGTCCGAGTCCGAGTCCGAGTCCGAGTCCGTGTCCGTGTCCGAATCCGAATCCGTGTCCGATTCCGATTCCGATTCCGTTTCCGTGTCCGAGTCCGTTTCCGATTCCGATTCCGATTGTCCGATTCGGACGGAGGACGGAAGAGGGAAGACGGAGGACGGAGGACGGAAGAGGGAAGACGGAGGACGGAAGACGGGGGACGGGCGACGGGCGACGGGGGACGGGCGACGGGCGACGGGCGACGGGCGACGGGCGACGGGGGACGGGGGACGGGGACACTGCGCAACGTGTGTTGTGCACGTTTACCCAGGGCTGCGTGCCGGGCTGTTCGGAGGGTAGCGCCGTGCTCGGCGTGTCAAGGTCCCGTGCTCGCCGTGCTCGCTCGCGATCGGTGAGACTCCGGTGCCTGCGTGAGAGGAATTGGGGGGTTGATTGGGCTCGAGCTGTGCGCGGCTCCGCGCGGGACCTTGACACGCCTGCGCGCGGCGCTGGGGGGCAGGGCAGAGCCCGGCACGTCGCCGAGGCCAGCCAAGGAGGCTTCCATGTCCACTTCCGACCTCACCACCGCTGCTTCACGCTCCGCGTCTACTCCGTCGCCGTCGACGCGGTGCGGCGGCTGCGTCCGATGCTCGAGGCCGTCGCGCGCAAGGACGCCGACCTCGCGCGGCAGTTCCGGCAGGCGACGCACTCCTTTCACCTCAACATCGCCGAGGGCATGAACGCGTACGGCCGCATCAAGCACGCGCGCTACGACACCGCGCTCGGCTCCGCCAACGAGGTGCTCGCGTGCCTCGATTGCGCGGAGGCGCTCGGATACATCGACGCCGATCCGATCGCACGCGACCGCGTCCATCACGTGCGCGCGACGCTCATCAAGCTGAAGCGCAGCCGGCGCTAGCCGCGAGGCGACTCCGGAGCGGCGTCGGACCGCTCCGGAGTCGCGTCCTCTCCGTGTCGCCGTGCCCCCGCCGCGCGCCGATTCGATCTGCAAGACGGCGCGCGCGATGGTCATCGTCGAGCTCGCGGCACACCCGATCAAGTGGCCGGGCTCGAACGCGAGCGACTCCGGAGCGTCGTGACCGCTCCGGAGTCGCGTCCTCTCAGTGGCGCCGATGCTGGCAGCGCCAGAGCTGCGCCGCGATGCCATCGGCGAGCCGATGCGCGCGCTCGCCGCCGTCGAGCACGCCGAGCGCCCATGCGATCTGGAGGTGCGCCTTCACTTCCTGCGCGGAGCCGTAGGCGGTCTCGAACCGCTCACGCTGATGCCCGCCGCGACGATGCAAGCCTTCGGCGATGTTGGCCCCCACCGACTTCGCCGCGTCGTTGAGCTGCGTCGCGAGCTTCCGATCATGCCGCGAGATCGACGCCACGAGCACGCGGACCTCCGCGCACAACACGATCGCATCGTCCAACACCGGGAAACCCGTGCTCCGACCACGCGCCCCGCTCGCCCGCGCCCCCTTCCCTTCCGAGCCGCGAACCGTCTTCGAATCCCTCATGACAACCTCGTGAGCGACGTCCACCCGCGCGACTCCTACGTCGCGCTTCGTCCGTCGACTCGCCCCCCCGCCGCCGGACGGGCGCGCGCCGGGTCAAGGACGAGGAGGTCGGGTGGCCCCGGGGGATCACTCCCCCGGGGCTCCCACAGATCCGGACGTGCGGGACTACCGCATCCGGCTCCTCGGTCGGCCGTCGC
>JBFWYI010000099.1:0-35848 GCA_050186575.1 Sandaracinaceae bacterium
GCGAGCGCGCACCGCGGAGCGTGACGCGCGGATGCGCGGAGCGTCGAAGACGCGGAGCGTGACAACGAACCGCTCCCCGCCCGCCAACGACTCGCCAAACCGCCGACGCGACGCCGGCAAGTGGGGCTGGGGCCCCACGCGCGAGCGCGCAGCGCGGAGCGTGACGCGCGGATGCGCGGAGCGTCGAAGACGCGGAGTGCGTAGCGCGGCGCGCGGAGCGCGAAGCGGAGTGGGAGGGGGGGCCCCGCGCGATTCACTCGCGTGGGGGGGAGGGGCGCTAGCCCCTCCCTGCAAGGAGGGGCGCTAGCCCCTCCCGGAAATAAACGCGCGCCCGGGCGACTGGCACTCGCCCGGGCACGACTCACGGAGGCGCAGGTGTGGCTAACACCCGCGTCGTGGCTTCCGAAGAAGCCTATGTGCTCACGAAGAAGAAAAGAACAAAGGTCGATCCGTCGAACGTCATTGCAAGGGATAAGGCTCCCGATCGCGCCGGAGCGCGAACGGAGAAATCGTAGAAGGGAACGGACGCTGCGTCAGACATCGGTCGTCTTGCGGAGCATCTCGTCACTCGCCTGGATCACCCGCTGGTTGATCTCGTACGCGCGCTGACTGCTGATGAGGTCGATCATCTCGTTCACGACCTCGACGTTGCTGCCCTCGAGGAAGCCCTGCGAGAGCTGGCCCGTGCCCTCTTGGCCGGGTTGCGCCACGAGCGGCTGACCGCTCGCCGCGCTCGGGCGGAACATGCTGCGGCCGAGCGCCTGCAAGCCGCCCGGGTTCGGGAAGCGCGCGATCTGCAGCTGGCCGAGCTCCATCGTCTGGGAGCTCCCCGGCTGCGTCACGCTGATCGTTCCGTCAGGGCTCACCGTGATGCTCGTCGCGTCTTGCGGGATCGTGATCGACGGCTCGATCGGCAGTCCATCCACCGTGACGAGGCGACCGTTGTTGTCGAGCTTCAGGTTGCCGGCCCGCGTATACGCGACCTCGCCGCCCTGACGCGTGACCTGGAAGAACCCCTCGCCCTCGATCGCGAGGTCGAGCGGGTTGCCCGTCGACTGCAACGCACCTTGCGTGTGCATGAACTCGGTCGACACCGTGCGGGTGCCCTGACCGATCTGGATGCCGGTCGGCAGCGTGCCGCCATCGCCGGTGCGCCCGCCGGGGGCGCGCACGTTCTGGTAGATGAGGTCTTGGAATTCCGCGCGCTGCCGCCGGAACCCCGTCGTCCCGACGTTCGCCATGTTGTGCGCGATCGTGTCGATGTGCGTCTCCTGGGCGATCATCCCCGAGGCGGCGCTTCGCAGTGCTCTCATCATGGCGGAGTCTCCTTATCCGTTCTTGCCGAGCTCGCGCGCGGCGTGCTCATCGATCTGTTTGAAGGCCTGGATGACGCGCTGGAACGCGTCGAACGCGCGGCTCGCGCCGATCAGCTCGTTCATCCCCGACACCGGGCTCACGTTCGCGCCCTCGACGTAGCCCTGGAGGACCTCCGTCTCGGCGGCCGGCGTGCCGTTGCCGGTCGCGCGGAAGAGCGTCAACCCTTCTTTCTGGAGCGCACCGTCGGCGAAGCGGTCCACCCGCAGGCGACCCACGTCGGCGCCGTCCGCCGTCACCGTTCCGTCCGTCGCGATCGCGATCTCGGTCGCGTTCGGGGGGATCGTCACCAGCGCCCCGCGCTGGTTCGCGTTCGCGTCGAGCACCCCGTGTCCCGAGGGCGTCCGCAGCACGCCTTGCGCGTCCATCCGCAGCGATCCGGCGCGCGTGTAGCGCGTCCCGTCCGGCGTGCTCACCGCGAGCATCCCGTCGCCGTTGAGCGCGACGTCGAGACGGTTGCCCGTCTGGGTGAGCGGTCCCGCCGAGCTGTCCGTCGAGACCTCCTCGACCGTCACGTAGCGCAGCCCGTCGGGGAGCTGGCCCTGCTGCTGGCTGAGCGCCTCGCGGAACGCGAGCGTGTCCGCGCGGTACCCCACGGTGCCGACGTTCGCGACGTTGTTCGCGACCACGTCGAGCGAGCGCTGCTGCGCGACCGCACCCGAGAGCGCGCTGTAGATTCCGTCCGACATCAGCTGCTCACCCGCGCGATCGAGCGGGGCTGTTCGTCTCGGGCGAGGATCGCGCGCAGCCGCGCCGCCGCTTCGCCGAGGATCTGACACACCCGACTCTCGGTGACGCCGAGGATCTCGCCGATCTCCATCTGCGTGCACTCCTCTTGGTAGTAGAGCGCGAGGACCATCCGCATCCGCTCCGGGAGCTGACCCACCGCCGCGGCGAGCCGCGTTTGGAGCTCGCGCTTACCGTAGATCGCGGCCGGGTCGTCGAAGCCGGAGTCGACGTGATCGGGCTCGACCTGACCGAGCCGGCCGAGCATGGGTCCCCGCGCGAGCTCCATCGCGAGCCGCTGATAGTCGTCGAGCGGCATCCCGAGCGCGCTCGCGATCTCGTGCTCCTCGGGCGTTCGACCGAGCGACAACGTCAGTCGATCGATACACTTACTGACCTCGACCATCCGGCGTCGGCCGTGCCGGGTGACCGGATCCCAGCTGCGGAGCTCGTCGAGGATCGCCCCGCGGATCCGTTGCTGCGCGTACGGCTCGAACGCCGGGTACACGGTCGGGTCGTAGCTCTCCGCCGCCTTGATCAGCCCCTCGTTGCCGGCCCCGATCAGATCGCCCACGTCGACGCTCGGCGGGAGCCGGCGCGCCATCCGGAACGCGATCCGGCGCACGATGGGCATCCCCGCCGCGATGAGCTCCTCGCGGCTCGGCCGCGCGACGCCCTCGAGCTCGGTAGCGTGGGCGCTGTTCAGCACGGCGCGCTCTCCCGCTGCGTGGCTGCGACCACCGGGTGGCGCCGCGCGATCGTCTGGTGGGCGCGCGGGGCCGGCGAGGTCGGGTGCTTGATCGCGATCGGCTCGCCGAGGGCGACGCACTCTCGGATCGCCTCATCGCGCGGGATGGCGCCGAGGTAGGCGAGCTCGAGCATGAGGAACTTCTTGACGATGCCGTTCATGCGGTCGTGGATCTCGGCGCCCTCGCGCTCGCTCGCCACGTGGTTCGCGACGAGGTGGATCCGGTCACGGCCCGCGCGGCGGTGGAGCACCTTCGCCATCGCATACGCGTCGCGGAGCGAGGTCGGGTCCGGGGTCGTCACGAGGAGCACGTCGTCCGCGTAGCTCGCGAAGCCCACCGCGTTGCTGCCGATGCCCGCGCCGGTGTCGATGATGAGCACGTCGAAGTCGCGCGCGACCTCCACGATGAGATCCCAGAGCGCGGCGCGCTGGCCCGCGTCGAGGTTCGCGACGTCGTAGCGCCCCGGGCACGCCGGGATGAGCTGCACGTTCGCGGGACCGGTGACGAGGATCTCGTCGAGGCTCCGGGTTCCCGTCAAGACGTCGAGCAGGTTGTAGCGAGGGCTCACCCCGAGGGCGAGGTCGAGGCTCGCGAGGCCGAGGTCGGCGTCCATGAGGAGCACCTTCTTGCCTTGCTTCGCCAGCGTGACCGCGATGTTCGCGGAGACCTGCGTCTTGCCGACGCCGCCCTTGCCGCTCGTCACCGCGATCACCCGCTTCGCGCCCGCCCCCTCGGGGTGGATGCGCACCATCGGGGGGAGGGGCCGCTCGCTCGAGCGCAGCCCGCGCGCCTGATCGTTCTCTCTGATCATTGAAAGACCTCTTCACCGGTGAGAGCCGCCGCGACCCCTTCGGGGGTCGCCTCAACAAGGTCCTCGGGGACACGCTGTCCCGTCGTCACCCAAGCCAATGGACGTGCGCTCGCGAGCTGCGCGAGGGCGAGCACGTCCGGCTGCCGCGCCTCGTCGACCTTCGTGATGGTGATCCAGCTCGGCAGGAGCACCGCGTGACGCTCGACGATCTCGTCGAGCTCTGCGGGTCGCGTCGTCGCGCTGACAAGGAGATTGACTTCCACGGCTTCCGTATCCTCCGTGTCCTCAGCACAGTGCAGGATCTCGGCCAACCTCATGAACGCCGCCTTGTCCCGCGGAGCACGCCCCGCGGTGTCAATGAACACGAGGTCGGCGTCAGACAGCCGTCGCAGGGCGCGGCCGAAGCTGCGCTCGTCGCGCGCCGTCTCCAGCGGGACGCCGATGAGGTCGGCGAACGCCTCGATCTGAGACAGCGCGCCGACGCGGTAGGTGTCGAGGGTGATGATGCCGACGCGGCGCTGGTGGATCAGGGCCGCGTGCGCCGCGACCTTGGCCAGGGTGGTCGTCTTTCCGACGCCGGTGGGCCCGACGAACGCGATGCGGCGCCGGTCTTTGGACAGGTCGGGGCGATCGAACGCCATCGTCTCGCGCACCCTCACCGTCAGCGCCTCGACGGCGTCGCGGAGCGTCCGCGCGTCCGACGGCGAGCCGGCCGACAGGGCGTCGGCGACCTCGGCGGGCAGGCCGCTCTTGAGCAGCAGCCGATGGAGGAGCGAGCCGGCGCGCGCGAGGTCCGACGCCGAGGTCGGCATGGTGACGCCCTCCGCGCGCTCGGCGGGGACGGCCCGGACCTGGTAGCGGCCATCGGCGAGCCGGCTCGACACGATCACCGCGTCGTGGCCGAGCTCGCGCTTGACCCGCCGGATGGCGGCGTCCATGCGTTGTGCGGTATAGAGGCGTTCGTCCATCAGAGGTTCTCCGTCATCCGCTGATCACGCCGAGCGATCGGATCGTCGCGTTGCTGTCGATCTCGCGATACGAGAGCACGCTGAGACCCGGCACTCGCCGCGTCAGGAAGTGGTGCACCGCGCGCCGCACGTCCGGCGCGCAGATCACGGCCGGGGGAGTGGTGACGCCGGCGAAGGCTCGGCTCGCCGAGTCGAGCGAGGCGAGGATGCGCTGCGCGCTGGCGGCGCCTGGCCCGCCCTCGCGGAACGCCTGCTCGGCGTTGGGATCGAGCACGAGCGCGGCGACCCGACCGCCGTCGTCGCGGAAGCGCGCGGTGATGTGGCGCGCCAGCGACTCGCGCACCCGATCGGTGAGGACGTTCGGATCCTTCTGGCTCCGACCGGCGTCGGCGAGCGTCTCGAGGATCGAGCGCAGGTCACGGATCGGCACGTTCTCTTGCAAGAGGCGCTTGAGCACGCCGACCACGTCCGCGAGCGAGAGCACGTTCGGGATCAGCTCTTCGACGATCCGCGGCTCGCGCTTGGCGAACAGATCGAGGAGCTCCTGCGCCTCGCTCCGTCCGAGGAGATCCGGCGCGGCGGTGCGGAACAGCTCGGTGAGGTGCGTCGCGACCACCGTCGGCGGATCGACGACCGTGTAGCCGAGGCCCTCCGCCTTCTCGCGCAGCGCCTTGCGGATCCACACCGCGGGCAGACCGAACGCCGGCTCGCGCACCGCGTCGCCCTCGAGCGGCGGCAGCTGCCCGGTCGGATCCATCGCGAGCAGGCGCTCGGGCTTGATGTCGCCGCCGCCGAGCTCGTTGCCGCTGAGCAACAACCGATACGCGCCGCCGGCGAGGCGGAGGTTGTCGCGGATGTGGACCGACGGGACGATGAGGCCGAGCTCCGCCGCCAGGTTGCGTCGGATCGCCGCGATGCGGCTCGTGAGCTCGCCGCCGCTCGACTGATCGACGAGCGCGACGAGGTCGTAGCCCACCTCGAGCTCGAGGAGCTCGACGGGCAGCATCTGCTCCAGCTTCTCGCGCTCGGTCGGCTCGACCGGCTTGCCGTCGGGGCCTCGTCCGTTCGCGTCGCGGATCTCGGGCGCGTTCGGATCGACCTTCGGCACCTTGCTCGCGCTGCGAGCCGCCCAGGCGATCAGCCCGGCGAGCGAGAAGAACGGGATCACCGGCATGCCGGGCAGGAGCCCGATCGTCGCGAGCACGACCGCCGTGCCGTAGAGCGCGTTCGTGCTGCGCGAGAGCTGAAGCACGAGCGTCGGGGGGAGCGCCTGGCCGGCCGCGGACGCGCGGGTGACGACGACGCCGGCCGCGGTCGACACGAGGAGCGCCGGGATCTGCGAGGCGAGCCCGTCGCCGACCGTCAAGATGGTGTACGTCGACGCGGCGTCGGCGGGGTCCATGTCGTTCTGCGCCACGCCGACCACGAAGCCGATGACGATGTTGATGCCCGTCATCAGCAGGCCCGCGATCGCGTCCCCGCGCACGAACTTGCTCGCGCCGTCCATCGCGCCGAAGAAGTCGCTCTCCTGCTCGATCTCCTTCCGGCGCTTCTTCGCCTCGTCCTGGCCGAGCGCGCCCGACGCGAGGTCCGCGTCGATCGACATCTGCTTGCCCGGCAACGCGTCCAACGTGAAGCGCGCGCTCACCTCCGCGACGCGCCCCGCGCCCTTCGTGATCACGACGAAGTTGATGATCACGAGCAGCACGAACACCGTGCCGCCGACCACGTAGTTTCCTCCGACGATGAACTCGCCGAACGAGCGGATCACCTCGCCGGCCGCCTCGGGGCCCTGGCCTCCCTCGAGGAGGATGAGCCGCGTGGAGGCGACGTTGAGCGCGAGGCGCATCAGCGTGCCGAAGAGGAGGATGGTGGGGAACGAGGACAGATCGAGCGGCTTCTCGAGGTAGATCGCGATCAAGAGGAGCGCGACCGCGAGCGCGATCGACGCCGCGAGCATGAGGTCGAGCAGCATCGCGGGGAGCGGCACGACCATCAGCAACACCACCGCGACGAGCGCGACGGGGACGATCGCGCTGAGGCGCGCGCTGAAGCCGGACGGTGCCGGGACTGCGCTCACGAGACACCTCCACGGACGCGCGCGCGGATCCCCATCACGTGGGCGATCACGACGGCGGCCGCTTCATAGAGCTCGAACGGGATCGCGCGACCGATCTTGCCGGTGGCGTGGAGCGCGCGCGCGAGCGGCTTGTTCTCGAGGATCGGCACACCGCGCTTGCGGGCCTCGGCGCGCATCCGCAACGCCACTTCCTCGACACCCATGCCGACCATGATCGGCGCGACGTCGCCCTGGTCCGGCTCGTAGCGGAGCGCGACCGCGATGTGGGTCGGGTTCGTGACGAGCACCGTCGCGTCGGCCACCGCGAGCACCGAGCGCGCGCGCGCCATCTCGCGCTGCTTCGCGCGGCGCTTGCCCTTGATGTGGGGATCGCCTTCCGCCTGCTTGTGCTCTTCCTTGACCTCGTGCTTGGCCATCATCGATTCCTTGCGGAACTTCCACCACGCGAGGCCGTAGTCGGCCGCCGCGAGGGCCGCGAGGATCGCGAAGCCGTGGAGGATCAAGCGCGCCGCGATCGAGCCGACCTCGGCCGCCGCGCTCTCCGGTCCCTCGGCGGGGAGCACCGCGAAGCGCGGGAGCTCCTCGTGGATGACGCGCCCGACGAGCACCGCGACGACCGCGACCTTGATGAGGCTCTTGCCGGTCTCGATCAGCATGTCCTTGGTGGGGAGGACCTTCTTGATCCCCTCCACCGGATCGAGGCGCTCCGGCTTGGGCGCGAGCTGCGCGAGGGCGAAGATGCCGCGCGTCTGGAGCAACGTGGCCGCGATCGCCGCGACGGCCGCGATCCCGCCGAGCGGGAGGATGATCCCCGCCGCGGTGCGACCGAGCGCGAACGCCATCTCCATCGGACGCCCCGCCTCGCGCAGCGAGAACGCGCGCTCCGCGAAGCTCGTGACCTCGTGGACCATCGTCCCACCGAGCCCCGCCATCGCGGCGAGCACCGCGCCAGCCGTCGCCATCGCCGAGACGTCGGCGCTCTTCGCGACGGAGCCCTTCTCGCGCAACTCCTCTTGCTTCTTTGGAGTTGCTTCCTCGGTTTTCTGGTCCTGGTCGACGTCGGCCATCGGTCAGCCTCCCAAGGCCTGCTCGAGGACGCTCGGCAGCGTGCCGATCACTTCGCCGATCGCCGCGCCCACCGCGGGCAGCGACGCGAACAGCACGGCCGCGCCGACCGCGCTCATGATCGCGAAGCTCAGCGCGAAGACCTGGACCTTCTGCGCGCTCTTCGCGACGAGGCCGAGGCCGAGCTGCACGATGAACATCGCGCCGACGATCGGCGAGGCGATGCGCAGGCCCTGCGCCATCAGTCCGGTGCCGATCTCGAGGATCCCCGCGTGCACCGCGTCGCGGAAGGGGCTGCCGACCGGCACGTGCACGAGGCTCCAGCCGAGCGCGCGGATCGCGACGTGGTGCCCGTTGAGGGCGAAAAAGAAGAGCACCGCGAGCGAGCCGAACAGCCGACCGGGCGGGAGCACCTGCTCACCGAAGTTCGGGTCGACGGTGGCGGCGAAGCCCTGACCCATCGAGAGCCCGGCGATGTTGCCCGCCACCTCCGCCGCCGCGAGGGTGACGCGGATCGTCAGACCGATGACGGCGCCGATGAGCGCCTCGACGATCCCCACCCGGCCGAGGGTCACCGCCTCCGGCGCGATGTGCGGCGCGCTCTCCCACGTCGGCGCGACGAGCGCGCCCGTCAGGACGAGCGCGACCGCCAGCCGCACCTGCGCCGGCGCGCCCGAACCGAACGGCGCCGGGAGCGACGCCATCATCACGCTCACTCGCAGCATCACGAGGAACGCGTAGGGGAGGCGTGGGACGAGCTCTTCGATCAGCGGTTGCACGGTCGCGCGGCCATCTAGAGCACGCGCGATGCCACCCCGGATCGGCGCCGCCTGCGCGAGATCGAGGGACCGCTACCGCCAAGGTTCCGGCACCGCCGAGAGGATCAGCTCAAGAGCGGCCGATCGACGATCAAGACGTGTGGTCGACCGTCGTCGAACGTGGTCATCTCTTCCATCTCGCTCGCCGAGACCACCACCCCGCACGAGGGCATCGCCGGGTCGTTGACGATATACTGGTCGGGCTTGCCGTTCGCGTCGAAGTGGATGGCGGTGAGGACGGCCGGCCGCGTCCCCCAGCGATCCTGGATGTCGACGATGGCGACGTGTCCCTCGGCGAGTGAGTCGAGGAGGCGCGGGTCGTGGATGTCCGGCAGCAGCGTGGTGGAGATCCCTCCTCTCCCGATCCAACGCTGGATGTCCTCGAGGTCTCGTCTCCCCGGCCCGTGGTCGGGCGCCATGTCGGCGATGTCGCTCTGACTGAGGGTCGACCCCTCCACGCCCATCAGCTGTCGCACGGCTTCCAGGGCGGTGTTGTCGAGACCCAAGAAGATCACCCCCGGTTGGGCGAGGCAGACTCGCGTTCCGACCTCCGCGTTGCCCAGCTGCCCGCCCAGCCCGACCCGCACGGTGGACGCCCCATCGACGACGGAGGAGCCGGCCAACGTCGGATCCCCTTCGCGCGCCACCGCGCGCCCACCGATGCGAACGCACTTGGCGCTGCCATCGACCGGCGCGCCCGACGCGGCGCAGACATCGCCGCTCGCCAGGGCACCCATCCCCTCGACGAACGTCGCGCCGGCGCTGGCCCCCCCGGTTCTCCCCAACGGCTTGCCACCCATGCGACCCGTCTCCTCGATGGAACGTCGTCCCGTCCGGCGACTTGTCGCACGGCGAATCGATCCCGTTCTTGCCGGGAAAAGTAGGGAGAATCCCTGATGAGGAAACTCTTGGATCCGACGCCGCCGGCTCGGCACTCTCGTTCGCACGGGAGGGCTTACGAATGCACGTCTATCTGATCGGTGCGGACTTCGAAGAGAACCTCGGGCTCGGGATCCTCGCCGCGGTCGTCGAGGAGGGGGGACATCAGCCGTCGATCCTGCCGTTCAACGTGGTGGGCGACATCGACGCGATCGTCGCGCGCGTGATGGCGGACCAGCCGGAGCTGGTCGGCCTCTCGATCCAGTTCCAGCATCGCGCGCACGAGTTCTTGCTCCTGTCGCGCAAGCTGCGTCAAGCCGGCTATCGCGGCCACATCACGAGCGGCGCGCAGTTCCCGACCCTCGCGTTCAAGGAGGTCCTCGAGGGGCGCCACGGCGTCGACTCGGTCGTGCTCCATGACGGCGAAGAGACGCTGATCGATCTCGTGCGCGCGCTCGACGAGGGCCGTCGCGTGTCCGACGTGGCCGGCCTCGCGATCCTGAGCGACGACGGCGTCGCGATGCGCACCGCCGAGCGACGGATGCCCGACGACCTCGACGCGATCCCGTTCCCGCGGCGCTACCGCGATCACAACCGGCACATGAACGTACCGTTCGTGCCGATCCTCGGCGGCCGCGGGTGCTGGAGCAAGTGCAGCTACTGCTCGATCGTCGCGTTCTATCGCGACGGACGCGAGCACGGCGGCGGCCGCCTCGTGCGCATGCGCAGCCCCGAGAACGTCGCCAAGGAGATGGCGCTCCTCTGGCACCGCTCGGGCGGCCCCTGCATCTTCTGCTTCCACGACGACAACTTCACGCTCCCGAACCCGAAGCGGACCCTCGAGCGCGTGCAAGAGATCCGCGCGCACCTCGACGAGTACGGCGTCGGCAAGGTGGCGTTCGTCGGCAAGGCGCGGCCGGACACGATCACCCCCGAGCTCGCCAAGGGCCTCGCCGAGCTCGGCGTGATCCGCCTCTACGTCGGCGTCGAGAACGGCTCGCAGGCGGGAGGCGATCACCTCAACCGCGGGACGCAGCAGACGCACGTGCGCGAGGCGCTCAAGAGCTGCCGCGAGGCGGGGATCTTCAACTGCTACAACCTGCTCGTCTTCGAGCCGAAGGCGACGGTCGAGGACGTGGCGCAGAACGCGACGTTCATCCGCGACCACGCCGATCACCCCGTCAATTTCTGTCGCGCCGAGCCCTACCACGGGACGCCGCTGCACCTCGAGATGCAGAAGGACCAGGACCTCGGCGGGAGCTACCTCGGGTGGAACTACCGCATCGAGGACGATCGCACCGAGATGCTGTTCCGCGTGTGCGCGGCCGCGTTCCGCGAGCGCAACTTCGCCCCGCGCGGGGTCGCGAACCGTTACATGGGCCTCGGCTACGCGGCCAACGTGATCCGTCGCTTCTACGGCGGACCGAAGGCGGAGGGTCTGCGCGATCGTGCGCGCCGGCTCACCCGCGCGATCTCGCTCTGCAGCGCGGAGCACCTCGAGCGCGCGATCGATCTCATCGAGCACGCGGACCTCTACGATCACGACTACTTGACGCGCCACACCGCGCGCCTCGCCCTCGACGTCGCGGGGCAGGACCGGCACTGGCACGTCGAGCTCGACGCGCTCTACGAGGACATGAACCGCTACGCGGCGGAGCCCCGCGAGCGCGCGCCGCTGTTGCCCACGCGGAAGATGCTCAAGCTCGCGCAGTCGGTCGCGCTCGGCGCGTCGGTGATCACGCTGGGCGCCGGCTGCGAGTGCGGGATGGTCGTCGACCCGGTGCCGCAGGACGGCGGCTTCGACGCGGGGATGATGGTCGTCGATCCGCCGCCGCAGGACGCGGGCCGGATGGACGCGGGGTTCGACTCCGGCACGGACTCGGGGATGGTCGTGGACCCGCCGCCGCAAGACGCCGGCATGACCGACGCCGCGTTCGACGCCGGCGCGGACTCGGGCTTCGTCGTCGATCCGGTGCCGCCGGACGGAGGCTTCGCCGCGGTGCTGCCCGAGGCCGAGGACGACGCCGCGTTCGAAGAGGACGGACGCCTCAAGCGGCGCCTCCGCCTCGTCGACCAGTGGCGCGACAGCGCGCCGACCGACACCGTGCGCACGACGGATCTCGCGCTGAACGATCCGCCCGCGCCCAACCTCGTGGCGCGCCGCCGCGGCGAGGAGGTCGAGGTCTCGATCGAGAACGTGGTCGGACCGTTCACCACCCGCTGGGAGGGCGACGGAACGATCGAAGGCGAAGGCGAGAACGTCGGGTGGCGGCGCGTCGAGTGGCACCCCGCCCACGAGTCCGATCAGCTCCGCGTCGCGGTCCGCACCAAGGGCGGGATCGCCGTGGTCACGCTTCGCGCGGAAGCGGTCCCCGGCTGAGCGAGCGCCGCGCACCGGCGATGATGACCCCGGGCCGGGACCGCGATAGGGTGGTCTCGTGCTCGGGGCTCTTCGCTTCATCCTCCGCGGCGCCTTCGCCGCGCTGCTCGTCCTTCCCGCCGTGGGATGCTCACTCCCGCAGAACGGCATCGGCGACGACGCGGGTCCGCGGAGGGACGCCGGACCCCGAATGGACGCGGCGCTCCGAGACGGAGGCGCGCGGGACGCGGCGGGGGTCGACGGCGCCTCGCCGGACGGGGCCTCGCGCGACGGTGGCTTCGACGGCGGCGTCGACGCGGGTCCGCCGATCGAGTGCGACTCCACCACGTGCCCGGCGCCCGGCGAGTGCATGGGCGGAGTGTGCACGTTCAATTGTCGAGGCGGTGCGTGCTCCGATCCGTTCGTCTGCCCTCCTTCGCTCCCCTGCAGCGTGGAGTGCGACAGCAACTGCCCGTCCATCGACTGCGGCGACGCGACGAGCTGCACGGTAGACTGCACCCGCAACGACTCCTGCCCCGAGCCCATCCACTGTGGGCGCGGCGCCTGCACCGTGGACTGCGACGGCGATCGCTCGTGTCAGCAAGGGGTGAGCTGTGAGGGCGACGTCTGCGACATCCGTTGCAGCGGCCCCGACGCGTGCCCGGCCCCCGTCGAGTGCGACAGCCCGAGTTGCACGATCGACTGCACGGGCTCGCGGACCTGTCACGCCAACACCACGTGCACCGGCTCCGGCACGTGCGATCTCACGTGCGGGACGGACTCGTGTACCGGCGACGTCACGTGCACGTCGAGCACCGCGTGCAACATCGCGTGCGCCGGCGACCGGTCGTGTACCGCAGGTCTCGATTGCACATCGGCGCTCTGCGACTTCGCGTGCGGCGGCGACGACACCTGCGACAACCCGACGTGCAGCGGTGCACGATGTGACCTCACCTGCGACGGGCGCCGCACCTGCGACGCGATCGACTGCACCTCGGCGGGTGACTGCAACGCGCTCTGCGCGGGTGACGACGCCTGCCAGAACGCGGTCCAATGCACGGGCACCCAGTGCGTCGATTGCTCCGGCGTGAGGGTCTGCATCAACGGGCTCGCCGGCGGGTGCATGCACGACATGGGCGCGTGTCCATAGCGCTTGGCGTCAGCCGACCAGCATCTCCCGGCTGAGCCTGTCGTGGAGAGGGAGCAAGACCTCGACGTCCATCGGGGCGTACCTGACCTGCCGCTCGCTCAGCGGACGCCTCGTCCAGTCCGACTTCTGCTCGCTCCTGCCGAGCGCCTGCCGAGCTCGCGCTCGCACACCAGCCCGAGTAAAGCCTCCTCGCCGTCTCGACAACTTGATACGCTCGACCCCTCATGGCGAAAGGGGACCACACCGCCGTCCGCGATCATCTCGTCGACGCGCTCTACGCCGACCTCGTCGGTCCATCGGCGGGCGCCGACGCCCATGCGACATCGACGGAGCTGCTGCGCAATCCACCGGACTGGTATCTCACCGGGTTCCTCGTCCCCGAGACCGACCGCGAGCCTCCTCCCGACGAGCTCGATGGACCGGGCGAAGGGGACGACGTACCGAAGGACGACTCGAATGAGGAGGAGCAGCCGACGAAGCGCCCGAAGCTGTTCCCCGCGTCGATGGGGATGTCCGTGTTGCTCCCGCCCGACGCCTCGATCACCCACCTCACCGCGCGTGTGTCGTTCGCGCGCTACGTGCCGGAGTGGATCGAGAAGCGAGCGGACCAACCGGGCCGCGGTAGCAAGTTCTGGCGCCGGGTGCCGCAGCCGGTCGAAGAGGTCCGCATCGACCTCGATGACGACAAGGTCAAGGCAGGTTTCCCCCTCCGGAACGCGCCGACCGTCGTGCTCACGGGGCGGCTCGCGTCGTTCGATCGCGATCTACCGGGCATCGAGAAGGGGACGCGCGCGCTCTCGCTGTTCGTGGTGAACCGCGAGCCGGTGCTCGAGGACGACCGCATGCGCACCGGTCGCACCCTCTTCCAGGTCCAGCTCGAGCTCGAGTGCGACGCGGGTTTCCTCCCGCGCCCCGATCAGAGCGGTCTCGCTGCGGAGGCGGACCCCGACGCGCAGGTGATGGACCTCCACTACCGCAACCACGTCGAGCTCGCGGTCGGACACAACGTCGCCGCGGAACCCGTCGCCACCGAGGGTGGGCGCTGCACGCGCGTGCGCACCCGATGGATCCCGAGGAGCGAGGTGCGGCTCGTCGACCCGCGGAAGGTCGACGGCGTGACCGTCGCGATGGAGTCGCTGGCCCAGCTGGACGGTCCCTCTTCGGTCGACGCCGCGCTCGGGAAGCTCCCCGCGATGTACGCCGCATGGCTCGATGACGTCGAGAAGAAGGACGCTCTCAGCGGCTCGCGCGCAGACGTCCGTCACGAGCTCCTCGGCGAGGCCCGCTATGCATGCGATCGGATCCGCGCGGGCATCGCGCGGCTGAAGAACGACGCCGATGCGTTGGAAGCGTTCCGGCTCGCGAACCGGGTGATGGCCGCCGCCGCGCGCAAGCGCACGGTCTACACGGACGGCGAAGTCCCCTCGTGGCGTCTGTTCCAGCTCGCGTTCCTCCTCCTCAACCTCGACGGCGTCACCGACCCGCACCACGCGGACCGCAAGACCGTCGAGCTGATCTTCTTCCCGACCGGCGGCGGCAAGACCGAGGCGTACCTCGGCGTGATCGCGTACGCGCTGATCCTCCGCCGCATGAACGGGCGCGGCACCGACCACGAGGGCCTCGGCGTCGCGGTCCTGCTTCGCTACACACTCCGACTCCTCACCCTCGATCAGCTCGCCCGCGCCACCACGTTGATCTGCGCGCTCGAGGTGCTGCGCCGCGAGCGTCCCGAGCTGCTCGGTCAGACGCGCTTCAGCGTCGGCCTCTGGGTCGGCAAGAGCGCGACCCCGAACCGCTTCACGGAGCTGTTCGAAGAGCTCGATGCGTTCCGCGCTCAGCGACGTAAGACCTTGCCCGTCCCGCTCGAGGGCTGTCCGTGGTGCGGCCATCGGCTCGACTCGGCCGGCGTGGAGGCTCGACCGAGCAAGAAACACTGCGAGCGCATCGTCGTCCGCTGCCTCAACCCCGAGGGCTGCGACTTCGACAACCGCCACCCGGATGGCCTGCCGCTCGTGTTCATCGATGAGCAGGTCTACCGCGAGCTCCCTTCGTTCGTGATCGCGACCGTCGACAAGTTCGCGATGATGCCGTGGCGCGGGGAGACCGCGATGCTGTTCGGCCGCGCGACGCACGTGCACGAGGGCCGCTTCTTCGGTCCGATGGACAAGCCGCCGAAGGCGGCGCGGCGCCTCGATGCGCACCTCCCCGCGCCCGATGTGATCGTGCAAGACGAGCTGCACCTCATCACCGGTCCGCTCGGCACGATGGTCGGCCTCTACGAGATCCCGATTCAGCTCCTCGCCTCACGCGGCGAGGGCGAGCGCGCGTTCTCTCCGAAGATCATCGCGTCGACCGCGACCGCCAACCACGCGCGCCAGCAGATCCGCGCGCTCTACGGGCAGAAGCGGAGCACCGCGATCTTCCCGCCGCCCGCCGTCGACGCGCTCGAGACCTACTTCTCGCTCGTGAACAAAAAGGACCCGGGCCGACTCTACGTGGGCGTCGCCGGCCCCGGGCATCCCATCAAGCGCATCCTCTTGCGCGTCTATCTCTCGCTCCTCACCGCCGCGAAGAAGCTCTCGACCGACGAGACGCTGTCCGCCGATCAGCGCGACTCGATGCTGACCTTGGTCGGCTACTTCAACTCGCTACGCGAGCTCGGCGCGATGCGGCGCCTCGTCGAGGACGACGTCCGTACGCAGGCCGCGACGCGCAGCCGCCGTGTCCCCGAAGAAGGTCTCGCCACTTCGCCGTGGTTCGCCGATCGCGAGATCCACGAGCCGCTCGAGCTCACGAGCCGCCGCAGCACGGGTGAGATCAACGAAGCGAAGAACCGCCTCGCGAGCTCGCACTACGACGAGAAGACGACCGACGTCGTCCTCGCGTCGAACATGATCTCGGTCGGCGTCGACATCACGCGCCTCGGCCTGATGGTCGTGGCCGGCCAACCGAAGACGACCAGCGAGTACATCCAGGCGTCGAGCCGGGTCGGTCGGAGCCGCGCGCGCCCGGGTCTCGTCGTCACGTGCTTCAACGTCCTGCGTCCGCGCGACCGCTCGCACTACGAGCACTTCGTCGCGTACCACGAGAGCTTCTATCGCCACGTCGAGGCACAGAGCGTCACGCCCTTCGCCCCGCGCGCGCTCGACCGAGGTCTGACCGCCGCGCTCGTCGCGGCCGCGCGACTCAGCGATGACGTGCTCGTCGAGCCGCTCTCCGCGGCGCGCATCGCGGAGTTCCGTGAGCACGCCGATCGCGTCCGCGAGCGCTTCGTCGCGCGCTCGGGCAACGCGGGCACCACCGTCGACGAGTGGATCCGCCACCGCCTCGACAAGTGGGAGGAGCTCGCGAGGCGCGCCATCGACGACAGCGTGCCGCTGACGTACTCGCGCTACGACGTGAGCAAGGCGGACCGCAATCTCCTCCACCTCGCGCTCGATCCCCCAACGGACATGATCAGCGGCGAGGAGGCGTTCGCCGCCCCGACGTCGATGCGCGACGTCGAACCGACCGCGCACCTCTGGCTCGCGCAACCTGGCGTGCGAAGTGCAGGTCGCGCGTCGGGTGGGTCGAGCCCGCGGATTCCCGCCCAGAAGAAAGAGGACGACTGATGGCGCGCCTCGGACGCTCCAAGAAGACCGGCAAGACCGAGCGCAAGCCCGACGGGCAGGTCCGCCAGAGCCAGCTCCTCGGCGCGTACGGCGCCGGCTCCATGATCGACCTCGTGCAACACGCAGTGCTCGTTCAGGGCCTCGACTCCTGGAACTACCGCGGTACCGAGAGCGACGAGCGCATCTTCGTCCCGGAGCCTCGCCTCAAGGACAAGCTCCAAGAGCGCTACAAGATGCGCCTCGAGGACGAGCACTACTTCCGTCGCCCGCCCGCGGGGAGCGACGACGACCCTCATCCCGCACTCGGTATCCGGGCGCTCGAGTTCCCCGCGAACTTCGTCTGCCAAGGTTGCCGACGTCTCCTCCACCGCCGCGATCTCGGCGACTCGGTGAGCGCGGACGGTCGGCGATATCACGCGCTGTGTGATGCGAAGACCAAGCAGAAGTCCGGCAGCACCGTGGTGCCCGTGCGCTTCGTCGGCGCGTGCAAGAAGGGCCACCTCCAAGAGTTCCCGTGGCGCTTCTTCGTCCACTACGGACTCGAGAGCACGTGTGAGCACGGACAGATCACGTTGCGCGAGGGAGTCTCCGGCGACTTCAACGACATCCGGGTGATCTGTACCTGCGGCGCGAACAAGCGCCTCGCCGAGGCGCGCGCCCAGGAGGTCAAGCTCACATGCGACGGCCGTCGCCCTTGGCTCCCGCCGGAGGCCGACCTCGATCCTTGCAAAGAACAGCTCCACCTCCTCGTCCGCACCGCGAGCAACGGCTATTTCTCTCTCCAGATCTCGGCGCTCTCCATCGAGGACCCCGACAACGAGATCCGCGACGCGCTCCTCGGCGACGAGGTCCGCATCCGCAAGCGCTACGAGAAGGGCGCCGGGATGGAGGACCTTCTGAGCTTCGACCACGAGTTGGTCGTCGAGCAGCACGGCATGGAGGCCGTCCTCGCCCAAGCCCGCATGCTCGCGCAGGGCATCGCGGTCCCACGACCCGGCATCCGCAGCGGCGAGTACCTCCAGCTCACCACCCACGCCGAGCACGTGGGGAGCGACGCCCCGATCGACGAGACTGAGCAGTTCGTCGCGCGTCGCATCGCCTCGGACGCGCCGAAGGTCTCCACCACCACGCTCGTTCACCGCCTGCGCGAGGTCATCGTGCAGTTCGGCTTCACCCGCCTCGAGCCGACCAGCGCGGACCTCCAAGGCGAGGTGGATCTCGGCGTCTCCCGCGCGCCCCTCGGTGCGGTGGAAGACTGGTTGCCTGCGGCGACCCTCCAGGGCGAGGGCGTCTTCTTCGAGCTCGACCAGCATGCGCTCGCGGAATGGTTGAAGCGCCCCGCCGTGCAGCGCCGCCAGGAGAGCCTCTCTCTGGGATGGACCAAGTGGCACGAGGACCGGAGCCGGACCGCCGACACCAAGAAGATCCCGCCCTTCCTCGGCATGCGCTTCTATCTGCTCCATTCGCTCTCGCACCTCCTGATCAACTCCATCGCCATGGAATGCGGCTACTCCGCGAGCGCGATCAAGGAGCGCATCTACTGCGGCCCGCTCGGCGACGGCGCGCGCGAGATGTCCGGCATCCTCCTCTACACGGGCACGGTCGGCAGCGAGGGCACGCTCGGCGGGTTGGTGGAGCAAGGCAAGCGTCTTCCCCATCACCTCCGCCGTGCGCTCCAGGCGGCTCAGCTCTGCAGCAACGATCCCATCTGCGGCGCGCACGATCCGAAGGGCGACCCCACCGACCGCCTCCTCGAGGGCGCCGCATGCCACGGCTGCCTCCTCATCGCCGAGACGTCCTGCGACAAGCGCTTCAACCGCACCCTCGATCGCGCGCTCGTCGTCCCCGTGATCGGACAGGACCCAACCCTCGCGTTCTTCTCGCGCGAGGACTTCGAGTAGCGGTCGGGATAACCAGCGACAGATACACCTGCGATCACCACCACTTCGGCGCCGCGACCTCGCTACTTAATTCGTTTTAAGTTACTGCCCTCCTCACCGTGGCGCGCGACGAGGGAACGCGGTCCTGATGCTCTCCGACGTCTCGACGACCGAGCTCGAGAACCTCCTCACCGCGCTCCGCGAAGGCCGCGTCCGTGTGCCGCTCACCGCGCTCGCGCTCGATCGCATCGGCGCCGACGGCCTCCGTGATCACGTCGCCGCGCTCGCGCCGTTCAACGAAGAGACGCTCGCTGCCCTGCTGCGCGCCGTCCTCGACGAGCGCGCCCGTCGTCCTCCGACTCCCGAGCTCGTGTGGACCGGACCCGAGGGACCGTCCGCCACCGCGCGCCGCACCGAGGTGATCGTCCGTCACCTCTTCGCCTCCGCTGAGCGCGACGTGTGGATGGCTGGCTACTCCATCGATCACGGCGGCCGCATCTTCGCGCCGCTCCACGACGTCATGAAGGCGCGCGGTGTGCGCGCGCGGTTCCTCCTCCATCCGCAGTACGAGCGCGGCGAGGCCCGCGCGCCGACCGTCGAGACGGGGGCGAACCTGATCCTCCACCGCTTCCTCGAGCGCAACTGGCCTTTCGGCGCTCCAACCCCCGAGCTCTATTACGACCCTCGCCCGCTCGAGAAGAAGCCGCGCGCCTCGATGCACATCAAGGCCGTCGTCGTCGACGAGACCCGCGTGCTCATCGGCTCTGCCAACTTCACGGACGCCGGCCACGAGCGAAACTACGAAGCCGGCGCCTACCTCGAAGACCCCGCGTTCGCGAAGCGCCTCGTCCGCCAGCTCCGCTCGCTCGTCGAAGGCGGCCTCGTCCACCGCTACGGGTGAGCTCCTCGACGCTCAGGGTCGGCAAACGCCGACCGTCGGCGTGGACTCTGCTTCGGCGACCAACCGCTGTGCACACAGCACGTCACGCGTCGGTTCGTTCACACAGCTCGATCCATCGAAGCGCACGAGCGGACGTTCCGCGCCTTCCATATCGACCTCGATGAGGCTCTCTCGATCCTGCTCGTCGCGGCGCGCGACCACGAACCGCCCGAGGTGCGAGTCGGTGCCGAGCCGGTCACCGTCCCACGTGGCCTGCGTCCGATTGGCCCGACCCACGTTCGCAGGCCGGCCGTTCATCAAGCTCTCGCGCATCATCGCGAACGTCAGCGTCATGCGGAGCGTCCCCACCTCCGTGAACGTCACGCAGCAACCGTCGTAGAGGATCCGCCCCTCGAACTCATCGCGGTCGATGCCCCACAGCCCGATCAGCTCAGGGCTGACCGGGTCATCACACGGCTGCACGGGAAGCTGTCGTCGCCAGCAGTCGGGATCCTCCACCAGATCACCTCGGTTCTGCTGGTGTACGTGGCGAGGATTCGTCGAAGCGCAGAGCCTAGGCCCCGGCGCGCTCTCCCCGTCCGGCCGCTGCGCAGCGCCGCATCCGAGCGCCGAGACGACGAGCAAGATGGCGAGGCGTCTCATCCGAATCGATACGTGCCGATCGCCGCATCCAACTCGAGCGGCTCGATGGGATTGGGCTCGATGCGCCGGAGCCGCATGCTCACCTCCGTGCGCCGAGCCTCCCCGCGCGGGCTCCGCTCCCATCTCTCCCTATGCTCCCACTCGACGAGCGCGAGCGCATCTTGGCTTGCGATACCGCGATAGCCGCCCGGTCGCTCGTAGAGATACGTGCGAAACAACGTCGTCGAGTCGACCTCGCGTATGTCCGTACGTGCCGACAACGGAGCGCCATACGACAGCGACAAATCCGGCAGGTCGTAGATGATCTCCCCGCCGGGATCGGACACCGGCGAGCTGTGCGCCCCACCCACCGCATAGCGCGCGGAGAGATCGCCGCGGTTGTCCACGAACCACGTCTCCCCTCGATCCTGGAACTGCGGGCGGGAGCCAATGCGACGCAGCTCCAACGCGGTCGTCTCGCTCCGACCGTCCACGTACCGGACCTGCTCTGGCGGGTAAAACACGGTCTGCACCCAGGCATACGCGACGGGCTCCGCGCGGTTCGCATGCGGCGTCGCCCATCGACGGTCCGTGACCGCCGCGACGGCGACGTTGTCCGGCGCGTCTTGCGTCATGTCGGGGCGGTCGACGCTCCGCACACGCAGAGTCACACCGCGCCGGACTTGGATGATGATCCGCCCCGGCTCCTGTCCTGGGCGCAGACCCGCCAGAGGGAGGACACGAAACACCGCGTCCTCCACGAGCTCGCCGGGGTTCGTCTCCTGCACCGTGATGGATGCGCGGCTCCCTCCGCCCATGACGAGCGTCAGATTGCCGCCCGCCACGGGATACAGCGGCCCGCCCACCTCACGCTCGAGACGCCACTCCGGCACGCCTCGCATGGTGCGCGACAACGATCCTGTCCGCAACGATGGAGGGGACGCTCTTCGTCTTGTCGTCGTTTCGCCCTCCACGTTGAGACGACATGACGAAAAGCGTCCCCCATCGCGCGCAGATCCGTCGATACTCGCCGCGTGTCGGATCTCTCCAGCCAAACCGAGCGAGCCAGCGTCGGCTCGGTCCTCGGCGCGCTCACCATCGCGCGCATCCGCGAGGTCGCACGCGACGCGGGGCTCGCTCCACGCGGAGCGAACAAGCACGAGCTGGTAGAGAGCGTCGAGCGCACGCGGCGCCTGAGCTTCCGACGGCTGCTCGGGCAGATGCACCGCGACGAGCTGCGACGCGCGTGCCGCGAGCACGGGCTCGATGATACCGGGCGCGCGCGGCAGTCGCTCATGCAGCGGCTGCTCGAGCTCCACGGCGCGCACGACTCCGCGCCGCCTCCGCCGCTGTTCACGGGCACCGCGCCCACCCGCAATATCCCTTCCGTGGGCGACACGGTGATCGCGCGGCATCGGCAGTGGCTCGTCGACGACGTGCAGCTCCCCGAGAACGAGGGGGACGCGACGCTACTCGCGCTCACCTGCCTCGACGACGACAACCGCGGTCAGACGCTCTCGCTCCTCTGGGAGCTCGAGCTCGGCGCGCGCGTCGTGCGTCCCGAGGCCTCGCCGCTCGCCCACGTCGACCGGCTCGATCCTCCGCGCCACTTCGCCGCGTATCTCCACGCGCTCCGCTGGCAGTCGGTGACCGCGGCCGACAAGGACTTCTTCCAGTCCCCGTTCCGCGCCGGCATCGAGGTGCTCGATCATCAGCTCACCCCGCTGGCCAAGGCGCTCTCGCTCCCGCGCGCCAACCTGTTCATCGCGGACGACGTCGGGCTCGGCAAGACGATCGAGGCCGGTCTCGTATTGCAAGAGCTGTTGCTCCGCCAGCGCGTCGAGATGGCGCTCATCGTGTGCCCCGCGTCCGTGACCCTCCAGTGGCAGCGCGAGATGGACCAGCGCTTCGGCCTCCGCTTCGAGGTCTACAGCCGCGACTTCATCCTCGCGCGTCGGCGCGAGCGCGGCTTCGCGATCAACCCGTGGGATACACACAGCCGCTTCATCATCAGCTACCCGCTCCTGCGTCGCCCCGAGTACCTCGAGGGTCTCCTCACGCGGCTCGGCAAGCTCGGCGAGGGCTCGACGCGCGCGAAGAAGACCCTCCTCATCCTCGACGAGGCGCACACCGCCGCCCCCGCGAGCGCGGGCCGCTACGCGGTCGACTCGCAGACCACCAAGGTCATCCGCGACATCGCGCCGCGCTTCGAGAACCGCCTCTTCCTCTCCGCCACCCCGCACAACGGACACAGCAACAGCTTCTCCGCGCTCCTCGAGATCCTCGACCCGCAGCGCTTCGCGCGCGGCGTCCCGGTGCGCGGCAAGGAGGACCTCGCGCCGATCATGGTGCGCCGCCTCAAGCGCGATCTCCGCGATCTCGGCAAGTCGATGCGCTTCCCCGAGCGCCGCATCGTGCGCGTGCGCCTCGCCCGCGAGGCCGACGATTCCAACGCGACGTGGACGGCCTCGTTCGGCGAAGACGCGACGTCGACCTGGTCCGCCTCGTGCCCGGACGAGCTCGACCTCGCGAAGGATCTTGCCGCCTACACCGCGGTCTTCCGCGATCTCCCGAAGACGAAGCGCCTCCCGCTCATCAACCTCCAGAAGCGCCTCCTCAGCAGCGTGGAGGCGTTCGCGCGCACCGTCCGCGTGCACGCGCAGTCCAAGCAGCACGCCGCGGCCTCGATGCGCGACGACGACGAGGTCGACGCGGAGGCCGAGCTCGGCCTCGACGACGACGCGATGGGCGAGCGCGAGGACGCCCGCGTCGAGAGCGCGTCCGCTGCGATGCGCGCAGTCATGCCGGACGGCGCGGCCGCGATCCTGAGCCGCATGCAAGCGCAGGCCGAGCGTCTACGCCATCGACCGTGCGCCAAGACGGAGGCCCTCCTCGCGTGGGTCCGCACGCATCAGTGCGCGTCCCTCGGCCGATCGCGCGCCACCTGGACCCCGACGCGCGCCATCGTCTTCACCGAGTACGCCGACACGCTGCGCTTCCTCGTGCGCGTGCTCTCGGACGCGATCGGCGACGAGGCGGACGACCGCATCCTCACGCTGCACGGCGGGATGAGCGAGGAGCACCGTGAAGAGGTGCAATTCGCGTTCAACGCCGAGCCCGACGACGACCCGGTCCGGATCCTCCTCTGCACGGACGCCGCGCGCGAGGGCTTGAACCTGCAAGCCCACTGCGCCGACCTCTTCCACTTCGACATCCCGTGGAACCCGTCCCGCCTCGAGCAACGCAACGGTCGGATCGATCGCGCGCTCCAGCCCGCGGCCGAGGTGCGCTGTCACTACTTCGTCTACGACGAGCGCCCCGAGGACCGCGTCCTCGAGAAGGTCGTGCGGAAGACGGAGATCATCCACCGCGAGCTCGGCTCCCTCGGCGACGTCGTGGCGGAGCGCATCGTGAGGACGCTCGATCCGGGCATCGACGACACCACCGACGAGCAGCTCGAGATCGCCTCGGACCTCGGCGATGCACAGCGCACCAGCGACGCCGAGCTCGAGGACCTCCGCCAGAGGGACATCCTCGAGCGCGAGATGGAGTCCGCGCGCCGCGTCTACGAGAAGTCACGCCGACGGTTGCGCTTCCAACCCGAGCACCTGCGCGACGCGCTCGACGTCGGCCTCGAGCTCTCGGGCGGCGGCGCGCTCGAGGAGAGCGCGGACATCGCCGATCAGTATCGGCTCCCCGATCTCGGTCGCGAGTGGGCCGACACCCTCGATGGCTTGCGCCCGCCGCGCGGACGCGACGAAGCGTTCTACGACTGGCGCAAGAAGCCGCCGCGCCCCGTGGTGTTCCGCGCCCCGAAGGTGCTCACGCAAGCCGCCGTGCACCTCCACCTCGAGCATCCGTTCGTCCAGCGCGTGCTCAGCCGCTTCCTCGCGCAGGGCTTCTCGAGCCACGATCTCCGCCGCGTCACCGCCGTCGCCGTCGAGGGCGGCGATCACCTCGTCCTCGCGCTCGGCCGCCTCTGCCTCTTCGGCAGCGGTGCCGGACGCCTGCACGACACGTTGCTCTCGGTCGCGGCGCGCGTGACCAAGGACGGCCTCGACATCTTCGACGACCGCGACTCCGCCTCCGTGCTCGAGCGCCTCGAGACCCTGTTCGAGCGCGAGCGCCCTACCCTCGATCGCTTCGGTCATCCGACCCAGCTCGCCCTCCGCCAGCGCGCCGAGCGCGACCTCGCCCTCCTCGTGCCCGCGCTCCGCGAGGAGGCCGACGCCGAGGCGGTCCGCGTCGAGCAGCAGCTCGCCCAGCGCGCCCAAGAGGAAGAAGGCCAGCTCCGCCGCCTCCTCACCACCCAACGCCGCGCGATCGACGACGCGCTCGGCGGCACGCAGCTCAAGCTCGACTTGGGGCGGTCGGGGTACGGAGCCGAGCTCGACAGACTCGCCGCCCAACAGCTCGAGCGCGACCGCCAGCACCTCCACCGTCGCCTCGAGCTCCTCGATCGCGAGATCGAGCACGAGCCGGCCGAGCTCGCCGCGCTCTACCGCGTGTTGCTGCGCCGGTTCGAGCCGATCGGCCTCGTCTACCTCTATCCGGAGATGAGCCTGTGAGCGACGCCGCGCGCCGCTTCCACGAGACCTGGCTCGGCATGGTCCAGCCGACCGAGGGCCTCGTCGTCTCCATCCCCGCGCTCATCGAGGCCGACGCGTTCGAGCGCCTCCCCGTCGACACGCACAAGGCATTTTGCGCGCTCCTCGAGGACGCCCCCGACGGCAGCGTCCGCATGAAGGACCCGCGCCGGCTCCTCACCGAGATCCTCGGCTACCAGGACAGCGACCTCGCCTCCGCCGATGCGTTGCCCGCGGACCTCTCGCTCTACGCGCCCGAAGGACCGCAGACGGTGCGACCGACCGCCGCGCTCCGCATCCCCGAGCACGCCATCGATCGCGACAGCCCCGTGCCCGGACCCGCCGCCGAAGCCGGCCGCGCGTTCCGCGCGTTGCTCCTCGAGCTCCCCTGTGATCCCGAGCGCGAGGCCGAGGGCCACGACCTCGACTTCGACAAGCCCGAGACGATCACCGGCGAGTGGCTCTACCCGCCCTCGAAGAAGCTCGAGCGCCTGATGCGCGAGTGCCGCGTGCCCATCGGCATCCTGTTGAACCGCCGCGCGCTCCGCCTCCTCTACGCCCCGCACGGCGAAGCGGCCGGTCACATCGACTTCCGCTTCGCCGACATGGCCGACGTCCTCGGCCGCCCGATCCTCGACGCGCTCATGCTCCTCTTGAGCGACGCGCGCCTCTATCGCGTGGCGACCGATCGCCAGCTCCATCACCTCCTCGCGCGCAGCCGCACCATGCAAGCCGAGGTGACGACCGCGCTCTCGAGCCAGGTCTTCTTCGCGCTCGAGACCCTCCTCAAGGGCTTCGAGGCCGCCGACGCGCGCGCGGGCGGCGACTGGCTCCGCCCCGTCATGGAGGCGAGCGGCTCGGAGTCCGCCGAAGGACGCGACGTCCTCTTCGACGCGCTCCTCACCGTGCTGTTGCGCCTCGTGTTCCTCCTCTACGCCGAGGACAGCGGCCTCCTCCCGACCGAGCACCCGCTCTACGCGCGCCACTACTCGCTCTTCGCCCTCTACGAGCGCCTCGAAGCGGACCGCACGCGCACCCCCGACGCGATGAACCGCCGCTACAGCGCGTGGCCCGCCCTGCTCGCGCTCTTCCGCGTCGTCTACCTCGGCGCGAGCCACAAGGACCTCGTCCTCCCGCCGCGCGAGGGACACCTCTTCGATCCCCATCGCTTCCCGTTCCTCGAGGGCTTCGAGCTCGGCCTCGCCGCCGTCCCCCTCCGCGATCCCGACGCGCGCGCCGCCGCCGCCGTCCCCACCGTCGACGACGAGACCCTCTACCAGGTCCTCCGTGCGCTGCTCTATCTCGGCGGCTCACGCCTCAGCTATCGCGCCCTCCAGGTCGAGCAGATCGGCAGCGTCTACGAGGGCCTCATGGGCTGGAACACGCTCCGCATCGACACCCCGAGCGTCCGCCTCAAGCCGAGCGACACCAAGCACGCCCCGCTCTGGATCTCCGTCGACGAGATCCTCGAGGTCCCCCGCGCCCAGCGCGAGAAGTGGCTCAAGCAGCACGCCGGCGTCAAAGGCGAGCGCGGCAAGGCCCTCGCCAAGGACCTCTCCTCGATCGAGAAGCGACACGACGGTCACGCCCTCCTCACCGCCGCCCTCGCCCGCCTCGAGCAGGACCGCGTCAAGGACAGTGACGTCGCACAGCCCGGCCGCATCGTGCTGCAGCCCGGAGACGAGCGAAAACGAACGAGCAGCCACTACACCCCGCCCGAGCTCAGCGGCCCCATCGTCGCCCGCGCCCTCGAGCCCCTCCTCGCCTGCTTCGGTGAGCGCCCGACCAGCGACCAGATCCTCAGCCTCAAGGTCTGCGACCCGGCCATGGGCTCCGGCGCCTTCCTCGTCGAGGCGTGCCGCTACCTCGGCGAGCGCCTCCTCGAAGCGTGGACCAGGGAAGGCAAGGCGACGTCCCTCTTCAGCGCCGAGGACGACCTCACCACCTACGCCCGCCGCCAGATCGCCGAGCGCTGCCTCTATGGCGTGGACAAGAACCCTGTCGCCGTCGAGCTCGCCAAGCTCAGCCTCTGGCTCGTCACCCTCCAGAAGGACAAGCCCTTCACCTTCCTCGACCACGCGCTCCGCTGCGGCGACAGCCTCGTCGGCTGCAGCCTCGATCAGATCACCGAGTTCCACTGGGCGCCGAAGAAGAAGAAAAAGCAGAAGGGCCAACAGCTCGACCTCTTCGACCGCGAGCTCGACGATGCGCTGAACGAGGCCCTGCGCGCCCGCGACCGCATCGCCGAGCAGAGCCGGTACGACACGGCCGAAGCGAACAAAGAGATGTACGACGCCATGCGCGACAGCGAAGACGCCTTGTCGCGCCTCCGCCTCATCGGCGACCTCCTCATCGGCGCCTTCTTCAGCGAAGCGAAGGACAAGGCCCGCGAGCAAGAGCGCAAGCGCCGCAAGGGATTGATCGAAGCGTGGCTCCTCGACGCCGACATGATCGGCCCGCCGCAGGAGCTCATCGAGCTCGCGGAGCGGACGAGGCGGGAGCTACGACCTTTCCACTGGATGCTCGAGTTCCCCGAGATCTTCTGGGCGGGGAGGGTGGACCCGCTCACCGGTGAGGTGGGGGAGGAGCCGGCGTACCTCGACGCGGTGATCGGCAACCCGCCGTTCGCGGGCAAGAACCTGACTCTCGCTTCGTACGACGGAGGACCGATCCTCGATTGGTTCAAGACGATCCACCCGGGCTCGCATGGCAACGCGGATCTCTGTGCCCATTTCTTCCGGCGAACACATCACCTGCTCGGGGAGCACGGCACGACGGGATTTGTGGCGACAAACACCATTGCACAAGGTGATACGCGAGCCACCGGGCTGGAGCAGCTGCTGGCGAATGGCGCGGTGATCTACTCTGCCCAGCAGAACATTCCATGGCAGGCTGGCGACGCGGGAGTAACAGTATCGATTATCCATTTGTCGGCGGGCGCTGCGATCTTGGAAGCGAGCGGTATGCGCACGGCCTGTCGCCTCGATGACTGGGTTGTTCCAGTCATTAACTCTCGCCTCCGACCTCGGCCCGAACGAGCCAGCCCACAGCATCTCTCTGACAATACTGGTTGTGCCTTCATCGGAAGCTATGTCCTCGGAATGGGCTTCACCCTTACGTTCGCCGAGCGGGATGAACTCGTGTCAAAGTCCCTCGGCAACGCCGAGCTTATACATCCCTACCTTAGTGGAGCCGAAGTCAATAGCTCTCCGACTCAGGCATTCGAACGGTACGTCATCAACTTCGGTCAAATGTCGCTGCGGGAGGCGGAGCGGTGGCCCGATCTCGTTGAAATAGTCAGAGAAAGGGTCAAGCCGGAACGCGACGGAAATAAGCGCAAGACGCGACGCGAGTATTGGTGGCGCTTCGGGGAAGTCGCCCCAGCGCTATATGCAGCCATCGCTCCATTCGAACGATGTCTTGTCAACTCGCAGGTCTCGAAGCACCTTGTGTTTGCGTTTGCGGACTCCCGAATGGTCTTTGGCAATACGCTCTACGTATACGCTTCCGCCATTACGAGCACCTTCGCTTCGATTCAGAGCCGTATACACGAGAGATGGACTTTGCTGCTGAGCTCTTCAATGGGACGTGACAACCAGCTTCGCTACGCAGCGTCGGACTGCTTCGCAACCTTCCCCTTCCCCAAGCCGTCCCCCAACGCCGAGATCCCCGCCCTCGAAGCCATCGGCGAACGCCTCTACCAAGAGCGAGCAACCTTCATGGTCGACACCGACCAGGGCCTCACCAAGACCTACAACGCCCTCAAGGACCCCAGCGTCACCGCCAAGTCCGAGCACGGCGCCCGCATCGTCCACCTCCGCGACCTCCACCTCGAGATGGACCGCGCCGTGCTCCAGGCCTACGCCACCGAGACGGCCGACCCCACGTGGACCAACGTCGAAGTCCCCCCCTTCACCACCCCCGAGACCCCCGCCGAGAAAGAGCTCCACCAACGCTTCGAAGACCACGTCCTCGACAAACTCTTCGAGCTCAACGCCATCCGAGCGGGCCGTTGAACGTGACCGACGTCCCCAAGGATCCCGCCATCTATCACATCACTCACGTGGACAACTTGTCCGCAATCCTGACCGCCGGAGCGCTGTGGTCGGATGCGCGCACGCTCTCCACGAGCGCGGCGCCAGCCACGATCGGGATGAATAAGATCAAGCAACGCAGACTGTCGCTCCCCGTGCGCGGCCATGATGGGCTCTGCGTGGGCTCCTGCGTGCCCTTCTACTTCTGTCCACGATCCGTGATGCTCTACATGATCTCGAGGGACAACCACCCCGAGATCACCTACCGCGGCGGCCAACGGCCGATCGTCCACCTCGTCGCCGACTTCCACCAGTCGGTCGCCTGGGCCCGTGCGAGCGCCAAGCGGTGGGCGTTCAGCCTCAGCAACGCGGGAGCGTACGCCGTGAACTTCCGCACGGACGAGTCCGCGCTCGGCGACCTGGATTGGAGCGCGATCGCCGCGACCTCGTGGTCAGCGGTCCGGGAGCGGAAGCAGGCCGAGTTCTTGGTGGAAGACGAGTTCGACTGGAGCCTCGTGCGGCGCATCGGGGTGCACTCGACGGCGATCGCCACGCAGGTCCGCGGCATCTTGGCCAGCGCCACCCACCAACCACCGGTGGCCGTCGAGCGAGCCTGGTACTATTAGGCCCGCGATGATCGAACCGTCCCAAGGCGACATCCTGCGCGCGGACGCCGAGGCGCTCGTCAACACGGTGAACTGCGTCGGCCACATGGGCCGCGGCATCGCCGCCCAGTTCAAGCGCGCGTTCCCGGCGAACTTCAAGCAGTACCGCGCGGCGTGCGATCGGGGCGAGGTCGAACCCGGTCGGATGTTCATCACCGAGACCGGCGAGCTCACCGGGCCGCGGTACGTCGTCAACTTCCCTACCAAGCGACACTGGCGGGCGAACAGTCGGATCGAGGACATCGACGCCGGCCTCGCCGCGCTGATCGAGGACGTGCGCCGCCTCGGGATCCGATCGATCGCCGTCCCGCCGCTCGGGTGCGGGCTCGGAGGGCTCGCATGGAGTGACGTACGACCGCGGATCGAGGCCGCGTTCACCGCCGTGCCCGAGGTGCGCGTGTTGTTGTACGGGCCCGACGGCGCGCCGCCGGCGGAGCGCATGGCGCGAAGCCCCGAGCCGCCGAAGATGACCCAAGGTCGCGCGATCCTGATCGCGTTGATGCACCGGTATCTCCAGGGCGTCATGGATCCGTGGGTCTCGCTCCTCGAGGTGCACAAGCTGATGTACTTCGCACAGGAGAGCGGCGAGCCGCTGAACCTCCGCTACAAGAAGGCTCCCTACGGCCCGTATGCCGAGAACCTGCGCTTCGTCCTCGCGACGATCGAAGGCCACTTCATCCACGGCTACGCCGACGGCGGCGACGATCCGGACAAGCCGCTCGAGATCCTTCCGGGGGCCCTCGCGGACGCGACCGCCGCGCTCGGACCCCACGACGCGACCCGCGCGCGCTTCGACCGCGTGGCGGATCTCGTCGATGGCTTCGAGACGCCTTCCGGAATGGAGCTGCTCGCGACCGTCCATTGGGTCGCGCGGGACCAACCGACCGCCAACCTCGACGCGCTCGTCGAGCAGGTGCACGCGTGGAACGACCGCAAGCGGATGTTCAGTCCGAGTCAGATCGAGATCGCGCACGACGTATTGCGTGCGAAGGGTTGGCTCCCCGCCGCGGCCACCAAGGACGTTGCCCCCGCCGACGCGCGCTCCACCGAGCGCGCGTAGGTGGCGCACGTATGGGTAGAGGCCGGACTCATGTCGCGAGCGTCGTGAGGGGAACCGTCAGTTCGTCGTGCGCGTATCCGTCCGCATCCGCCACCGGGCGATCATCGGCGGTCGGGACGACCACGATGGTCCGCTTTCCGGGGGGCCGCGCTTGTCCGTGAACGGTCCCCACCCCGTTTCTGGTCAAATTCCCCCGGCCAGTCGACCCCCTCTGCGAACCCCCGCCGGCTCGCCGCCGGAGAAATGGTAGAAGAGATCGTGGCGCGCGCGGACCTCATCGTCGGCCTGGTGAACGCAGGCGCGAAGGGCGATCGACAGCGGTTTCGCAAGACCGTCGAGGCGCTCATCGCCGAGGAGCGGGCGCAGCAGCACCATGTCCTCGCCGATCGCCTCGCGAGCCACCTCGAGCAATCGCAGCTCGAGCAAGGTCCGTCCCCCAGCGCCCCCCCTTCGGTGGGCCGCAGCGACGACCTCGTCATCCAAGAGGAGCCTCGTCGTCAGCTCAGCGACCTCGTGCTCCCGCCGGGGGTGCGCGATGCGTGCCTCGAGCTCGTCGAGGAGCAGCACCGCGGGGAGCTCCTGCGTGCGCACGGTCTCGAGCCCCGCAACCGCGTCCTCCTCATCGGACCGCCCGGCAACGGCAAGACCTCGTTGGCCGAGGCGATCGCATCCGAGGCGATGCTCCCGATGTGCACCGTCCGCTACGACGGCGTGATCGCGAGCTACCTCGGCGAGACCGCGGTGCGCCTGGCTCGCCTGTTCCAATACGTCCGCACGCGGCGTTGCGTCCTTTTCTTTGATGAGCTCGACGCGCTCGGCAAGGAGCGCGGCGACCTCCACGAGACCGGCGAGATCAAGCGCGCCGTCACCTCGCTCCTCCTCCAGATCGACGCGCTCCCCGCGCACGTCGTCGTGGTCGCCGCCACGAACCACCCCGAGCTCCTCGACCGCGCCGTGTGGCGTCGCTTCCAGCTCCGCCTCGAGCTCCCGCCGCCGACTCCCGAACAGATGGTCGAGTGGATGACGCGCTTCCAGGCCCGCACCGGCCTCACGATCCCGCGCGCCCGCCAGCTGACCCAGCGCCTCGGTGTCAATACGTTCTCCGAGCTCGAAGACTTCTGCCTCGACGTCCAGCGCCGCTACGTGCTCGCCCAACCCGACGCCGACCTCAAGAAGATCGTCTCGAGTCGACTTGCGCAGTGGGAGGCGCGCTCCCGACCCACGGCTGATGCCTCGGAGGCGTTCGTCGACGGCGACATCGTCGAGATCCCCGTCTACTCCCGCGCCCGATCAGTTCCTCGCGGAGGACCACCGCCCGCAGGCATCCCCAGTGGATGAACCAATGAAGCGCCTGCGCAAGCTGGAGCGCGAGGTCGACGCCGCTTACGACGCGATCGACGCGACGACCGCGGATCCTGACGCGGACGCGGCAGCGATGAACGCGGCCATCACGGCGCTTCAAGACGCGCTCTCCCGCGAGGCCGAGGCGGCCCGCGTCGTGCTCGAGCGACCGACGCCCGCCCTCGAGCACACGGCAGAGCTCATCCGCCGCGCCGACGAGCTCATCGCGACCTATGAGCCGGATTCTCCCTGAGCGAAGCCCGCTCCCGACCGCGGCCAGCGGACGCTTTGACGTGCGGCACGAGATCGAGCTTGCCTCGGGGTCGCCAGCCCCCTCCGGGGATATCCGGAATTATCGCCGGCCGATTTTACAAACCGTCGACCATAATTCCGGATATCCGCGGACGATTTTGAAACCCGTCGACCATAGGTCGACCTATCGCGGATCGATTCCGAAACCGGTCGACCATAGGTCGACCTATCGCCGATCGATCGTCGGAAACCATCGACCATAGTTCGACCTATCGCGGATCGATTCCGAAACCGGTCGACCATCGGTCGACCTATCCGCGACGGGTTTCCGGACCGGCGAGCGAGAGCGCGAGCTGGCCGAGATCGTTTGCGAGCTCGTCGACCGCACGTCTTCTTCATCGACGCCGCCGCCAGCGCTGCGAAGGCGAGGTCTCGTGCGAGGAGCTGGACCTGACCGACTGTCGTAGGTACGCGGAGATCGATGACGGTGGGCTCGTCTCCGACAGCGGAGCGCGCCTCGTGCCCGTCGATCGGGAGACCCGCGGAATGCTGTGAGGGCATACTCGCGCGATGGATCGCGTCCGACGTATGTATCAACTCTGGACGTGGCTCCCCGCGTTTCGCGCGGTGGGCGAGTCCCGGCATCTCCCGACCGCGTCCGAGCAGCTCCGCGTGAGCGCGTCCGCGTTGTCGCGATCGATCAAGCAGCTCGAGGAGGACCTCGGCTGTCAGCTGTTCGGTCGCGGCAAGCGGGGGCTCGAGCTCACCGACGCGGGCGAGCAGCTGCTGAGCGCGCTCCGCACGGGGATGCGCGCGATCGACGAGGGGATCGGCAAGGTCGAGAGCGGCGAGTTCCGGCGCCGGGTGACGATCGCGACGTCGACGCCGTTCGCGCGCGAGCTCGTGCTGCCGGCGGTGCGCGAGGTGGGGCAGCTCGACTTGACTCCCCACATCCAGAGCATCGAGGCCGACCGCGTGGTCCCGATGCTCGAGAACGGGAGCGTCGACCTCGTCTTGATGACGCAACCGCCGCGATCGACGCAGCTCATCGCCGAGCCGATCATGGAGGCGACGCAAGGCGTCTACTGCGGCCGAGCACACCCGCTGTTCGGCGTCGAGCGAGTCGACCTCGAGGATCTTCTGCGCTTCCCGTTCGTGGGGCCCCCGATCGGGATCGAGGACGGCTGGCCTCCTCAGCACCGCCGCCACGTGACGATCATCATCGCGCAGCTCGCTCTCGCGATCGACGCGTGCGCGGAGGGCGACGTGCTCGGCATGTTCCCCGACCTCGCCGCGCAGCGCGCGGTGGATGAAGGCGTCTTGCACCGTCTACCCGTCGAGATCGCGTTCCGCTCCACCGTCTACGCGGTGCGGCGCGCGGGCGACGGTCCCGCCGCGCTCGACCGGCTCCTCGCCGCGATCGTGCGCCGCGCGGAGGAGGTCCAGACCCGCTCGCGCGAGGTCCAAAACGTCCCCAGCGACACCGTGCGACTGTCCCTCGATGACCTGTAAGAGCCGATAATCATTCGGATTACCGCGGGCAACGGGGTCGCCAGGCCCCGGTGTCCCAAACGTGCGCAACGCCCCGTTCGCAAATCGCTGATGGAGGGGCTGGGGCTCGGCTCGGTATCACCTCCTCACCTCGCAGGGACGCATCGACGCGGACCGCGAGAAGGGCGCGCGGGTGCGCGCGAAGGAGGCGGCGATGCGTACGCACCGGTGGTCGATCTGCGCGTGGATCTCGATGCTGGCCCTCGCGATGGCAGGGATCGCGATGGCGGGCTGTGCGGTGAAGCTGGAGCGGCCGGCCTACGACGTGGCGAGCACCGGCGAGCAGAGGCCGACGTTCGAGGCGTTCCTCGCCGACGTCGTGCGCGACGAAGAAGGCGTGTTCATCTACGACGGCGATCTGAGCGCGCCCGACGAGGAGGCGCTGCGCGCGCTCTACGACGCGCTCTTCCCCGAGCAGCAGGCGCTCATCGTCCAGAGCAGCGGCGGCACGGACCGCGTGTGGTCCGCGACCCAGCGCCACCAGCTCACGTACTGCGTCAGCACGTCGTTCGGCGCGCAGCACGATCAGGTCGTGACGGCGATCGAAGCGGCCACCGACGACTGGATGGAAGCAGCGGACGTCTCGTTCCAGCACGTCGCCGAGCAGGATGCCAACTGCACGGCATCGAACAGCGCCGTCCTCTTCGACGTGCGCCCGACCACCACCACGAGCTACCTCGCGCGCGCGTTCTTCCCCGGCTACTCGCGCGGGCAACGAAACATCCTCGTCTCGACCAGCGCGTTCCGCTCGTCGACCCCGCTCGCCGGCGTCTTGCGCCACGAGCTCGGCCACGTGCTCGGCTTCCTGCACGAGCACATCCGACGCCCGAGCACCCCGTGCCCCGAGGGCGGCAGCTACCGCGAGGTCACGCCGTACGACCCGGGCTCGGTGATGCACTACCCGCAGTGCGGCGGGACGAACTTCCGCCTCGATCTCTCCGCGCTCGACGTCAGCGGCGCGCAGTCCATCTACGGCGCGCCCGCGTCGGCGCCGCCGCCCACCACGCCGCCGCCCCCGAGCACGCCCCCGACCGCGTCGGGGACGCCGAAGTCCGGCACGGCGACCTCGTCGGTCGCGCGCGGCGGCGAGGTTCCGTTCTCCGCGCTCAACGTGCTGGGCGGGACGCCGCTCACGGTGTCGATGACGGGGACCGGCGACGCGGATCTCTACGTCCGCTTCGGCGCGGCGCCGACGACGTCGCTCTACGACTGTCGTCCTTACCGATCCGACGCCAACGAGACGTGCACGTTGACGGTGCCGTCGGGGGTGAGCACGGCGTACATCACGGTGCGCGGGTACACCGACGCGTCGTTCAATCTGACCGCGAGCTGGACGGAGCCGTAGGGCTCACGGTCGACGGTCGAAGGTCGACGGTCGAAGGTCACGGTCGAAGGTCACGGTCGACGGTCACGGTTGCGCTCGATGGTCACGATCGACGGTCACGGTCGACGGGTGAGGGGTGACGGGTGACGGTCCACATCGCCGTCCCCGTCGCCGCAAAACACGATGCGCGCAAGCGCCGCGCGCGAGACGCCGCAGGCGGCTCGTGCGCCGGCCGAGACTCCGGAGGCGCGCAGCGCCGGAGGGAGGCTCGGACGGAGCGGAGCGAGACCGACGAAGCGCGCGAGCGCAAGCTCGCGTGCGCTCGTCGGGCTCGCGCAGCGCGCGGAGGAGACACCGCGCAGCGCACGCACGCCGCGAAGCGGCGGGCGAGCGCGGAGCGGTGGCTCCGGAGCGCACCCGCCACCGTCGGCATCCCATCTTCGACGGGCGCCGCGCACGCATCCACAGACGGGACCGAGCCTCAGTCGACTGCGATCCCGGCTCGGCGAAGCGCGTCCGGTGACCATGGCTCGCCCCATCTGCACGCGGTCGAGAGATGCCGGCTCATCCCACGGGCGCGACCCGATTCGAGCAGCGCCACCGGCTGACCGTCGCAGAGAACCACCACGGACTCTCCGGTGGGACTCCAACCGAAGGACCAGACGTGCTCGAGCGGCGCCGAGCAGACTTCGTCACCATCCACCACGTCCGTCGAAGCGGGTGGCGGCCCACCGTCGAAGCGCCCGACCTCCTCGGGCGAGATCGCCGGCCCTCGGTTGAAGACCCAAACGTCGGCGACGATGCGGAGAGCCTGCGGCTCTGTGATGTATGCGCAGCTCGAGCATTCATCGTCCTCGAGGACGACGGCACCGCGCAAGACTCGTGGCGCGCTCGGCTGAGCACGACCACGAACGGTGGAGTCGCGGGGTGGGATTTCGCGTGCCGCACGCCCGACGTAGTGGGCGTGCTCGGCGTCGTCGAAGCAGACCTCGTGTTCGACGATGAAGTGGCCGTGCTCGGCCTCGATCTGTCTTCGATCCCTG
>JBFWYI010000100.1:0-33648 GCA_050186575.1 Sandaracinaceae bacterium
TGGCGGCACCGGCGGTGGCACGGGTGGCGGCACCGGCGGTGGCACGGGTGGCGGCACCGGCGGTGGCACGGGTGGCGGCACCGGCGGTGGCACGGGTGGCGGCACCGGCGGTGGCACGGGTGGCGGCGACGGCAACGAAGATCCGCCGGACAACCCGTTCGGCTGATCGAGCCTCTCGCGCGCACGCCAAGCTGCCCCGATCGTCATGTGCGATCGGGGCAGTCTCGCGTTCGGCCGATTACCAGCGCGCGCGCGCCGCGTGATTGCGGCGCAGCTCGGGGCGCACCACGCGCTCGGTCTCGGGGGGACGCGTCCTCAAGAACAACCGGATGAGCGCCACGCCCGCCGCGAAGCCGCCGATGTGGGCGAAGAACGCGACGCCGCCACCCCCCGTGAGATCGCCGAGCGAGGTGAAGCCCTGCAAGAGCTGTAGACCGATCCAGACGAACAGGAACACCCACGCGGGGAGCTCCACGAACTGGATGAAGATGAAGATCGGCACGAGCGTGACCACTCGCGCGCGCGGGTGGAGCATCAGGTACGCGCCGAGCACGCCGGCGATCGCGCCGGACGCGCCGACCATCGGCACCGTCGAGTGCGGATCGATCACCACCTGCGCGGCGACCGCGGTCAGCCCGGTGAGCAGATAGAAGAGCACGTAGCGGGTGCGGCCGAGCGCGTCCTCGATGTTGTCGCCGAAGACGTAGAGGAACCACATGTTCCCGATCAGGTGCATCCACCCGCCGTGGAGGAACATGCTGGTGAGCGGGGTGAGCCAGCTGCCGAGGCTCGGTGCCTGGACGAGGTAGTACGGCACCACGCCCCACCGTTGGATGAACGGTTCCGCCGCGCCGCCGAGCGCCACCTCGTAGAGCCAGGCCGCGACGTTGATCGCGATCAGGGCGTAGGTCGCGTACGGCCGGCGGAGGGTGGGGTTGATGTCGCGGAGCGGAATCACGAGCCTGAACCTAAGGTCTGGCGGTCCGCCGTCAAACGGGCGGATCGCCAGCGCAACCCGCACCTGATATGGGAAGCGTCGTGCGCGCGCGCGATCTCCTCGGCGATCAGGGCCCCTTCGCCTCCGCCATGCGCGCCTACGAGCGGCGCGACGCGCAGCTCCGCATGGCCGACCTCGTCGAGGACACCCTCGCCCACAAGGGCGTCGCGCTGATCGAAGCCGGGACGGGGACCGGCAAGACGCTCGCGTACCTCGTGCCCGCGATCCTCAGCGGCAAGAAGGTCGTCGTCTCCACCGGGACGCGCACGCTGCAGGACCAGATCATGGAGCAGGACCTGCCGATGCTCGCCGCGCACCTCGGCGTCCCGGTCAAGGCCGCTTGCATGAAGGGACTCACCAACTACGTCTGCCGGCGGCGTTACCGCGCGTTCCTCTCGAGCCCCGACGCGCTGCTGCCGACGGCCGCGCGTCGCCTGCCCATGCTCACGAGCTGGGTGGAGCGGACGACGCTCGGCGATCGCGCGGAGCTCTCGGACATCGCCGAGGACGACCCCGTGTGGGCGATGATCCAGAGCGCGCCCGACACGCGGATCGGGCCGCGCTGCGCCGACTACGATGCTTGCTTCGTTACCGCGATGCGCGCGGCGGCCGAGCGCGCGCGCATCGTGGTGGTGAACCATCACCTGTTCTTCGCGGACCTCGCGACGCGCGGGCCGCACGGCGGCGGCGTGCTCCCCGAGTACGACGCGGTGATCTTCGACGAGGCGCACCAGCTGGAGGACGTCGCCACGCTGTTCTTCGGCGCGCAGGTGTCCGCGCAGAGGATCGACAAGCTCGTCCACGACGCGGAGCGCGCGCTCCCCCCGTCAGGCACCCGCGCGCATCGGCTGCTCGATCGGATCCTGTCCGATGCGAGCGGGCTCTTCGAGCGGCTCCCCGACGGGGGACGCGACGGCGGGCGCGCGCCGCTCCCCGACGACTTCTGGGGCCCCGGCTACTACACGCTCGACGCTTCGCTCGAGGAGCTCGCGCTCTCGCTCGAGCGCAGCGATCCGATGACGGAGGCGACGGCGCAGCTGGCCCGTCGGACCCAGCGCCTGCGCGACGACCTCGGGCGCATCGCCGAAGGCACGAGCGGCACCGCGGTGGTGTGGGGCGAGCGCGCGGAGCGGCGCCGCGCGGTGGGGGCCAGCCCGATCGACGTGAGTCGGCTCTTCCGCGACGAGGTGATCGATCGTACCGAGAGCGTTATCTTGACGAGCGCGACGCTGACGACCTCCGAGTCGTTCGCCTACATCCGGCGCCGGCTCGGGATCGACTTCGAGGTCGACGAGGCGCTCCTCGCCTCGCCGTTCGACTACCCGAGCCAGGCCGCGCTCTACCTTCCCGAGCTGCCGGACCCGCGCGCCCCGCAATTCGTGGACGCCGCGGTGGCGGAGATCGTGCGCCTCGTCGAGCTCACCGGCGGCGGCGCGTTCGTCCTCTGCACCAGCGTGCGGATGATGCACCGCTTCGCGCAGATGTCGCGCTCGCGCCTGCGCGGTCGTCCGATCTACGTCCAGGGCGAGGCGCCCAAGAACGCGCTCCTCGCGCGCTTCAAGGAGGACGCCGACGCGGTGCTCTTCGCGACGATGAGCTTCTGGGAGGGCGTCGACGTCCCCGGCCGTGCGCTGCGGCTCGTCATCGTCGACAAGCTCCCGTTCGATGTACCGACCGACCCGCTCGTCGCCGCGCGCTGCCGGGCGGTCGAGGAGGAGGGCGAGTCCGCGTTCATCCGCTACCTCGTGCCGGCCGCCGCGCTCACCCTCAAGCAGGGCTTCGGCCGCCTCATCCGGAGCCGCACCGACCGCGGGATCGTGGCCGTGCTCGACTCGCGCATCCGCACCAAGGGGTACGGCAAGGCGTTCCTCAAGAGCCTGCCGCCCGCGCGGGTGTGCCAGAGCTTCGAGGAGCTCGCCGCCGCGAGCCCCGCCCTCCGCACCTGAGCTATTTTCTTCAACGGTGGGTCGTTCGACCTGCACAAGCCGCCCATGGTCCCCCCGCTCGGCGTACTCCGGCCCTCGTTCCGCCTCGTCGCGGCGATCGCCGTCGTCGGATCGGCGCTGCCTGGCTCGGCGGTCGCGCAGGCGCCCAGCTCGGTCCTCTACATCTCGGCGGACGGCGCGGCCGAAGACGCGGCGGCCCTCGAGGTCGAGCTCGCCTCGCGCCACGCCCAGGTCCAGCACGTCTGGGCGCCGCTCGTCGGATCGCCGGCCGAGCGCGCCGACCTCGCGCGCTCGCTCTGCCGATCCCAAGGGGCGGACGCCGCGATGTGGCTCGGCGAAGAGAGCGACGGCTCGCGCTCGGTGCGCGCGGTGAGCCCGGACACCGCGCTCGTCGCCTGGGCGCCGGTGCCCGCCGGCTCGAGCGATCCCCGAGTGTTGGCGCTCGTCGCGGCGAGCGTGTTCGACGAGCTCCGCCGACCGGCGCCCGAGGTCCCCCCGCTCGCCGTCACCGTCACGATCCGCGCGCGCGACGACGCGCCGAGCCAAGCCGTGCCCGAGGCGGTCGGCGCGGCGCCGCTCGCCGAGCCGTCTTCGCCGCCGCCGTTCTTCGTCGAGGCGGCGCCCGAGCCCGAGCCCGGGCCCACGCGGCGGCGGCGCGACTTCTACGTCCACGTCGGGCTGACGACCGCCATCATCTCGAACGGCCTCAACCTCGGCGCCGGGTTCTATCCCATCCGCAACCTCCGCCTCGAGCTCAACGCGCGTCCGATGTACGTCATCTTGTCAGAGGGCTTCGCCGGCGCGCTCTCCGCGTCGGGCGCCTATGTCACCGACGACGACGACGGTCGCTTCGAGGTGGGCGGTGAGCTCGGAGGGCTGGTCGTGCAGTTCCCGAACGGGTGCGCGACGTGCGGGGTCCAAGAGTGGACCGCCGGCGTGATCGGCGATGTCTACGTCGGCTTCAGCTGGACGGTCCTCCCGGACACCGAGCTCGGTTTCCGCATCGCCGGCGGGGCGGCGGCCTCGCCCACGTTCTTCAGCCCAGCCGGGTTCCTGGACCTGTTCGCGCGGATCATGCCGTGACGACGAGGACCCACCCGGTGGACGCCGACGATCGACTCGAAGCGCTCCGCGCGGGCGACCGCGCCATCCTCAGCGCGACGCTGGCCGAGCTCGCCCCCGACGTGCGCCGATGGACGTTCCGCCTCCTCGGCCCCGTGCCGCACCTCGACGACGCCATGCAAGATGTATTGATCGCTCTCGCCGGCGCGCTCCCGCGTCACGAAGGTCGCTCGAGCCTCCGCACGCTCGCGTACCGCATCACCGTGCGCGTCGTGTACCGGCACCTGAAGAAGCAACGCGCATTGCGAGAGCGCGAGGCGCCGCTCGAGCTGTTGCCCCCGCCGGCCGATCGGATCGATCCGGAGTCGCAGGTCCTGCATCGCGAGGCGCTCAAGCGGCTCTACCGCTGCCTCGATCGCATGCCGGAGCGGCGCCGCGTCGCGTTCGTGCTGTGCGCGATCGAGGGGATGACGCCCGGGGAAGCCGCCGCGATCGAAGGCGTCAGCGGTGTCACGATGCGCGCCCGGCTCTGGCACGCGCGGCGCGAGATCGGACGGCGGCTCGCGAAGGACCCCTACGTCGAGCGGCTGATCGAGCGGTGGAGGGCCGAGTGACCGAGGACCGGGAGCGACGCGACGCGACGGCGGACGCGCTCGCCGCGCTGGCGCGCGAGACCGAGACGCCGCCGATCGAGACGGAGGCCCTCGCGGCGATGATCGATCGCGCGGTGGGCGAAGCGCGGGCGCGCACGTCGGACGATGGGATCGCTGCCGATCGATACGTCTCGCCTTGGAGATCGTTCGGCCTCGGGCTGCTCGCGGCGGCCGTCTTGTTCGCGTTGGGCCTCGCCGCGGTACGAAGTATCCCTTCGCGGTCCGCCGCGGCCGAGGAGCCGGCACCGACGCGGCTGCGGCTCCCCACCGGCGATACGCTCGCGGTGACGCCGGGCGCGCGCTTCGACCTCGAGCGCATTGGGGCGGAGCGTCGGGTGCGGCTCGACGACGGGGAGATCGCGTTCGACGTGCGGCCGCTCGGCGTCGGCGAGTCGTTCGCCGTGGTGACGCCTCACCTGAGCGTCCACGTCGTCGGGACGGTGTTCACCGTCGCGGTCGAGGACACGCAAACCGTCGTGCGCGTGTACGAGGGTCACGTCCGCGTGACGCGGGATGATGCGAGCATCGAGCTCGGCGCGGGCGAGCTCTACCGGAGCGCGGGGCCGGCCGAGCCGGAGGGCGATCCGCTCGCGAGCACGGCGCGCGCGGCGGCGGCGGCGCGGCACGTGGCGAGCTCAGCGCCCGAGGTGGGTGCGGCGGCCGCGCTCGCAGCGCACCGAGCGGACGAGGCGCCCGTCGACGACGGCGTCGAGGAAGAGGACGGCCCGATCGGAGCGGACGTCGGAGCGCACGTCGGAGAGGTCGGGGCCGTCGGCGGCGTGGACGAGGACGCTCACATGCGCGAGGACGCGGAAGAAGACGTGCGCGAGTCGGATGGGCTTGGCTCGGCGAGGATGCCGGGCGCGCGCTCGACGACGCGAGCGGTCCCCGTCGCGCCTCGGGCGTCGAGCGAGCGCCCCACCGAAGCTGCGGCCCCGACGCTCGCCGAGGTACGCGCGTGGATCGCGGCCGGCGAAGCCGCGCGTGCGCTCGACGCGACGCGGCGCGCGATCGACGCGGGCGAGAACGAAGGAGCCTGGCGCATGCTCGAAGGCGACGCGCTCCGCGCGCTGGCTCGCCCGTCCGAGGCGGTCGACGCCTACGAGCGCGCGGCCACGTTCCCGGCGCAGCGCTACGGCGCCGGCTACCTCGTGGCCACGCTCCGAGCGGACGCGCTCATGGACCCGGCCGGCGCGCTCGCCTCGCTCGACGCGCACGGGTGCGCGAGCCCCGCCTCGCCGCTCGCCGAACGCGCGCTCGTCCTGCGCGTCCGCCTCTTGCGATCCCTCTCGCGCGACGCCGACGCCCGCGACGCGATCCGCGCGTACCTCGATCGCTACCCCAGCGGCCCGCACGCCGAGCCGTTGCGCGCCGAGCTATCGAGCGGACAGTGAAGAGCGAAGAGTGATCGCGAGCGGCGCGCAGACCTTCTGCGACCGGGCCGGCTACTCGCCCGTGAGGTACGTGTAGCCGCGCAAGCTCTCTTCGTAGTGGCGCATGAGGAGCCGCACGTTCTCGATCGTGATCAGCCCCTGGCGCCGCGCGCGCTCCGCTTGGAGGCGCACGCGCTCCACCATCTGCTGCGGCTCGTACTCGACGTAGCCGAGCACCTCTTTGACCGAGTCGCCGTAGACGACGCTCGTCACCTCGTAGCCGTCGTCGGGGTCGAGCCGGACGTGCACCGCGTTCGTGTCGCCGAAGAGGTTGTGGAGGTCACCGAGGATCTCCTGGTACGCGCCGTTCAAGAACATCGCGAGGAAGTAGCGCTCGCCCTGCTTGATCGGGTGCACCTCGAGCGCGTGCTTGACGTCCTCGAAGTCGATGAACCGATCCACCTTGCCGTCGCTGTCGCACGTGAGGTCGGCGAGCGTCGCGCGCTCGGTCGGCTCCTCGTGGAGGCGATGGATCGGCATGATCGGGAAGAGCTGATCGATCGCCCACACGTCCGGCGCCGACTGGAAGACGCTGAAGTTGCAGTAGTAGATCGCGCTCATCACGTCTTCGGCGGTCGAGACCTCCTCGGGGACCGTCTTCTGCGTCCCCGCGATCCGCGTGATGCGATCGAGGCAGTACCAGTAGAGCCGCTCCGCCTCCGCGCGCTGGCGGAGCGTGATGTACCCAAACTTGAAGAGGCTGTCCGCCTCCTCCTTGCCCTGCTGCGCGTCGTGCAAGCTCTCTTGCAGGTTCTTGGCGCGCACGTTCTGCCACGTCTCGAAGAGCTCCTCGAGCACGCGGTGCGCGCCCTTGCCCGGCTCGACCGGCGGCTCCTCGAAGCGCACCTCGTTCTTGCCGACCACCTCCATGACGAGGACGGACTGGTGCGCGCTGATCGCGCGGCCGCTCTCGCTGACGAGGGTGGGCACCGGCACGCCGACGCGATCGCAGGTCTCCTTCACCTCGGCGACGACGTCGTAGGCGTACTCCTGCTCGTCGTAGTTCATCGACGCGTGGAAGTCCGTCTTGCTGCCGTCGTAGTCGACCGCGAGACCGCCGCCGACGTCGAGGTAGCCCATCTTCGCGCCCATCTTCGCGAGCTCCACGTAGATGTGGGCCGCCTCGCGGAGCGCGTTCTTGAGCGGGATGATGCTCGAGATCTGCGAGCCGATGTGGAAATGCAAGAGCTGTAGACAGTCGAGCATGTCGCGCTCGGCGAGACGATCGACGACCTGCACGATCTCGGTGACCGAGAGGCCGAACTTCGCGCGGTCGCCGGTCGAGGTGTTCCAGCGGCCCACCCCGCGCGAGCTCAGCTTCGCGCGCACGCCGAGCGCGGGCCGGACGCCCGTCTTCTCCGCCGCGGCGAACGCGTGGTCGAGCTCCTCGATCCGCTCGAGGACGACGAGCACCGTCTTGCCGAAGAGCTGCGCGAGGAGCGCCGTCTCGATGTACGCGCGATCCTTATAGCCGTTGCAGATGATGAGCCCGCCGTCGTCCTCCATCGCGGAGAGCGCGATGAGGAGCTCGGGCTTGCTGCCCGCCTCGAGCCCGAACTTCCACGGCTTGCCGAAGTGCACGACCTCGTCGACGAAGTGGCGCTGCTGGTTGACCTTCACGGGGAAGACCCCGCGGTAGGCACCCTTGTAGTCGTACTCGGCGATCGCCTTCCCGAAGCACTCGTTGATGTGCCGGATGCGATGCCCGAGCACGTCCGTGAAGCGGATGAGCAGCGGCAGGTCGAGCCCGCGCGCCTCGAGATCGCGCGTCAGCTCGTAGAGGTCGACGGTCGGCCCCGGTTCGACGCCGACCTCGACGTTCCCCGCCGCGTTGATGCGAAAGTACGGGTTGCCCCAGCGATTGATCTGGTAGAGGTCGGCGCTCTTCTGCCGATTCCAGACTGGCTCTTGCGGATCGTCGTCCACGATCCGGCGATCTTGTTTCCCCGGACCCGTGAGAGCAATGGGTTTTCGTGTGACGGAAGAAGGAGAGGCTCAGCCGCCGTCACGGTGTAGGCTTGGGGGGTCGCTCCATGGAGGACTTGACCGCCCTCGCCGAGACGATCGCCGCGCCCTCCGAGCCTGGAGGGTTGGTGGCGGTGAGCGACCCCGGCGTGACCCTGAACGGCACGCGGCTCGATCACTACGACATCCACGAGCGCCTGGGTCAGGGCGGGATGGGCGAGGTCTACGCGGCGACCGACACGTCGCTCGATCGACCGGTCGCGATCAAGGTGCTGCGCGCGGACGTCACGCACGGCGACATGCGCGAGCGCTTCATGCGCGAGGCGCGCGCCCAGGCGCGCTTCAACCACCCCAACATCGTCCACATCTACTACATCGGAGAGCGGCCGACCCCCGACGGCGAGGGCTCGCTCTTCTTCGCGATGGAGCGCGTGGGCGGCGGCGACCTCGACGATCGGCTGCGCAAGGGCGAGCGGATGACGCCCGAGGAGGCGCGCAAGGCGATGATCCAGGTCGCGCAGGGCCTGCGCGCCGCGCATCGAGCCGGCGTGATCCATCGCGACATCAAGCCGTCGAACCTCATGCTCGGCGACGACGGCCTCATCAAGATCGCCGACTTCGGCCTCGCCAAGCCGATGGATGGCGACAATCAAATTACCCAGGAGGGCGCGCTCGTCGGCAGCCCCTACTACATCGCGCCGGAGCAGGCGATCGGCGACGACGTCGATCATCGCTGCGACATGTACGCGATGGGGGCCGCGTTCTATCACCTGCTCGCCGGGCACCCGCCGTTCGAGGGTCCGCGTCCGCTCGCGGTGGTGGCCAAGCACCTCGCCGACGACGTGCCGCCGCTGATCCACGAAGCGCCCGAGGTCCCGCCCCCGCTCGCGAAGATCGTCGAACGCCTGCTGAACAAGAAGCCGAAGGACCGCTACGACGACTACGACGCGCTGATCGAGGCGCTCGAGGCCGCGGCGCCCGAGCACCGCACCCACAGCCCGATCATGACGCGGCTGTTCGCCGCGATGCTCGACTTCCTCGTGGCGGGCGTGCTGATCGGCTTCCTCGGCTGGATCGGTCTCCTCATCTACGTCGGGATCGTCACCGTCGGCCACGCGTGGCGCGGGCAATCGCCGGCGAAGTACCTCCTCGGCATCGAGGTGATGCGCGACGACGGTTCGAAACCGGGCTGGCTGCGGTCGGCCGCGCGCACGATCGTCTCACTCTGGATGCCGATCCTCGCGGGCGGGATCATCGCGCTGACGAGCGGCGTGCCCGAGCTGCTCGACACGATCGAGAACCTCCGACCCGACTCGCTCGATCAGCTGCAAGGCGTGTTGTACGCGATGGCGATCAGCCACGGCGCGCTCACGCTGCTGTACCTCGTCGGTCTCGGCGTCGCGATGTTCCATCCGGCGCGCAAGACGCTCCACGACTTCGCGTGTGGCACCGTGGTCGTCTACAAGCTCAAGAAGCCGAAGAAGAAGCCCGCCAAGCGCTGAGCACGCAGGGCGTGGCGGTACGCCTCAGAGGTGGTGACGGCCGCGTGAACATCACCTCAGACGTTGACAGCAAGGGACGCTGCCGCTAGCGTCCTTCCTCCACGCAGGGATGCGGTGAATCCCTCCACGAGAGGAGTGCCAATGTCAACACGTGTTTCACGGTGGGGGGGCAGCCCTCGGAATCGTGATGGTACACGCGCTGGGCTGCGAGCCGAGCGCACCGCCGACCGGTGAGCCCGAACGAACCGTGGTGTACGAGACCCGACGATTCCTGCGGGGACTCGACGAATGGGTGGTCGTGACCAAGACGCCCCACCACACCATCGCGACCCGGGCGAACGGTGACCGAGTCGACTGGAGCGACCTTCGCGCCCAGGATCAGAGCGCCTGGGAAGCGCGCCATGGGCGGATGACCCCGCAGATGGCGGAGCTGCTCGACGCGACACCCGGAGGCCAGATCTCCGCGATGGTCGCCTTCGGATCCGAGACGTCCGCGGACGCGCGCCAAGCCCTGCTGTCATCGTATGACGTCGACATCACCGCGATCGCGCGGCATGCGCCGCTTGCCGCTATCCGCGGCGATGTATCCGAGCTCAACACACTGGCCCGAGACCCGCTGATCGCCGTGCTGGACGTGGGCGAGTATGGGGAGCCCGTCCAAGACGACTACGCGGGCTCGAGCATGTGCCCGGACACGTCGCCTGGGGCTCTCGATCCGGTATCGTTCCACGCTATCGATCAGCTCAATAGCGCGGGCAACTTTGGCGACGGATATCTGGTCGGACTGGTCGAAGCGGCTCAGCACGGGAAGTGCGGCTTCTTCGCGGAGCATCAGGCATTCGCAAAGAACGCGGGGTCACCGCTCTACGGGACATCGCCCAATGCTTGTACGGCCGACTTTCAATGCCAGATGGTAACGGGCTTCTGCGACACGTGCGTGAACGGATACTGCACGAGCGCCCACGCGACTCAGGTCGCGAGCGTCGTGAGCCAGAACATCGACTTTGGATCCGGAGAGGTGGAGCGAAGTGCGTCCGAGGTCCGGTTCGTCATGTCGAACACCGCATCGAGCACCGCCTGCTCCACCTCCGGTCTGATCACGATCTACGACTTCATGCTGGAGTCCGGGGTCCTCACAGCCAATGAAACGTTCGGGTGCACTGGGGGTTTCGACTATGGTCTCGTGGAGGACTACTACCAGCTCTCCAACCCTGAACTGCTGGTCGTGACCAGCTCTGGGAACGACCACGACTCGCGCGCTTGTCGAGGCACCTCCAACTCGCTGTGTGTAGGCGGCGCCTACTACGACCCCACGCTGAGCGACTACAACGTGTCGTGCTTCCAGTCCGATCTGAATCCTCTGGGCTCAGATCGCGAGGAGCCGGACCTCGTCGGGAGCGGTGGGAGTGACTCTGGCTGCAGCTCGTACTCGACCGAGGTCCTGGTCGCCGACCCATCCGTCGATTGCTGCTGGACCGGCAATGTGGGTACGAGCTTCGCCGCGCCGGCGGCGACCGCCGTCGCCACGCTTCATCGGGAGCGTTGTGAGCCTACGCAAGGAACGCTGACCGGCAGGCGCCTGCGTGCGGTCATGCGAACGATGGCGTACAGCGGAAATCCGGATGGCGTCCTGCGTTACTCCACGCCAAAGGAGTTCGACTACGCGGATGGCGCCGGCCTCCTGACCGCCTTTCTCGGGTGCGGAGAGGGTGGTCCTGAGGGGCTCACGACCGGCGATGGCGACGATCCGGATCACGACCTCTCGACAGGCGGCAGCCTGCCCGGAGGAGATGTGGAGTACGATCCTGGCTTTGAGCGAGAGACCGGACGCGATTCGTGGGGGCTGTACACCACGCCAACGTCCTCGTCGCGAGTCGGAAGGCAGATCGGGTCGGGCAGCTGGAAGCAGGGACAGCGGATCCGCTGGACCGTCGCCTGGGATGCGTGCATCGCATCGGCGTCCTCCGGGACCGCGGCCAGCCCCGCCACGGACTTTGACGTGTTCCTCTTCAACGCGACCACCGGTGCGTACATCTACGGCTCCCAATCGGTCGACGACGTCAACGAAGGGTTCGACGTGGTCCTTCAGTCCTCCGACCTCTCGAGCCCGAGCGCCACGGACGACTTCGAGATCTGGCTCTCCTGGCCGGACGACGCGGAGGGCTGCGGTGGCGGTACGAACGCTCCGTATGCGCAGGCATGGGCGATCTTCGCCGCGCCCTAGAGAAGCCCATGAGACGGCACTCGCTCGTCGCGGCGCTCTTGGTCACCGGCTGCTTCGACTCGCACGGTCCCGCGGTGGACGCAGGGGGTACGGACGGGGAGAGGGGAGACGCCGATCAGACGGAAGCGGACGCGGGGGGGCTCAGGATCCGCGACCCGCGCTACGCCGGATCGGCGACCAGCGGGTGCATTGAACCCGTGCGCGGAACGGCGATCGTCTCGACCGGTCTCTTCACCATTGAGGGCGCGTCTACGGTCGAGATCGAATCCGCTAGCGTCATCTACGACTTCGGCATGGGCAGACGGTTTCAGGTCGAGGCCGACTTGTTCGACCCCTCCGACAACACGGTTGTGCCTATTGCTCGGCCGGCGACCTTCAGCATCCCGCGCGAATTCGAGTACCAGGCGGAGGGAATTCTCGAGGGTGACGAGCGCATCCTTCAGTGCGGATGGACGTGCGACGGCGCCGCGCCGCCGGTGGTGAGCCTTCACGTCCGTTCCGATGGCGGAGATCTCGAGCAGGTCATGACGCAGATCCGCATCCATTGTCAGGGGTAGGGAGAGACACGAGTGCACGCTCTCAAGCAACTTACGATCCTCGGCTTCCTCGTCGCGATCGGGTGCTCGGACCCCGCGCCGACCGACGCCGGCCCCGGCCGGGACGACGCCGCGGTCGACGCGGCGACGGTCGATGGCGGAACGTCGGATGGCGGAACGTCGGATGGCGGTGCGGGCGATGCGGGCGCGTGCGCGGAGCGGTTCCAGGACTGCTCCAGCACGCCGTGTTGCGGAGCGCTCTCCTGCGTCATGTCGGGGAGCGGCACGGGCGACGGCGGGGCGACGACGAGCCAGTGCGGGTGATCGGCGACCTCGCTCGCCCTCGGCGCGCTGGTCGTCGGTGAGCTCAAGGAGCGCGCGCGGACCCTCGCGCAGGCCTACCGGTAGGGTCCCGCCTGATCGTGCAGCACGCGCGCCATCGACACCGCGCGCTCCGCGACGCGCGTGAACATCGTCGGATCGGTCATCGAGCTCGCGCGCACCGAGAGGCCGTCCTGGGACAGCACCACGTCACCGTGCTCGCGTCGGAGCGTCTCGAGCACCCCGCGGATCCGCGCATCGAGGAACGCGCGCGCCCTCGCCTCCTGCGTCGTCGTCACGCAGAACTCCCGATCGAACGCGGCGTCGCCGGTCTTCGTGTGCACGGCTCCGCCCGCGCGCGGGAGGAAGTCGAAGAAGCGCACCGGCCGGACGTGGAGATCGAACGGGAGGCGCGGGGTGAATCGGAGGCGGACGTCGACCCCGTAGCCGCCCTCGGCCGCGGTGGCGCGTGCGCCGACCCACGTGCCCTCGACCATCCCCCACACGCGGAGCGGCGTCGCCGAGAACTGGAGATCGTGCGCATGGGCGTGCGCGCGCCATGCGTCGATGTACGTCGCGAGCATCGTGGAGCTCGGGACGTGTCGCATCGCGTCATGGATCGCGGAGGCGAGCCGCACGATCGCGCGGATGTCGTGGGTGAGCTCCTCGCGCGACGGGCTCGAGTACGCGCCTTGGATCGGCGCGAAGAAGATCGCCTCGTCGCTCACGTGGAACCGCGTGTTGGCTCGCTTGAACGCCAACAGCGCCGCGCAGACCTGCGGGTCGAGCAACGCCCGCGCGCGCTCCGGCTCGTCGGCGCGGACGTCGAACGCTCCGTCGATCCTCGGATCGCCGACCTCGATGCCGCGGCGGCCGAGCGCGTGACCGAGCCTCGCGATCACGCCGGCCGGCTCGATCGACAGCCGCATGTCGGCCGGCGGATCGAGGTACGCGGTGAGCTCCAGGTGGGCGAACTGCCCCTGCCACTGCCGGACGTAGACGCGGACTCCGCCGAGCTCGCCGTGCAGCGTGTGCACGCCGCCGAAGAGCGGTTGCTCGGGCGGATCGATCCGGAGCCCGAGCTCGTCCGCCACCACCTTCATCGTCGGGTACCCGAACGTCACCGCCGCGCCTCGTCGTGAACCCTAGCAGGCCATCGCGGGACCGACCGCCAGCGACGGATCAGCAGCCGCTCGGGACGTACGTGACGTCCACGTCGCGGTAGTTGCGCTGGTAGATCTCGAGGCCCGAGCGACGCGTCGCGGGGAGGCAGCCCGCGCCGTAGAACGTGTAGTCGCAGCTCGGGTTCGAGCTGTGGACGCAGTCGTAGTCCTGGTCCATCTCGAGCGCGAACGGGTCGACGAGCGTCTCGAGATCCACGCGGCCGAGCGCGCTCGAGGCGAGCGTGGATGTAGGATCGACAAAGTAGTGGACTTGCCCGCGGGGCGCGCCGTCGTTCGTCTCGTCGCTCTGATCGAACGGCGCGTGTGGCCCGCCGAGGTCGTGCGAGTCGCGCCAGTGCGCGCCGCTCCCGAGATCCGCGATGTCGTACACGCCGGCCGTCGCCGCGCCGCGGTTCGTGTTCGTGGCGACCAACGCCGCGTGGAGCGTGGCGTCCATCGACATGATCATCCGGTTGTGCTCCGCCCCACCGCAGCTGCCGCGATCCGTCGCGGTGGCGTCCTGACCGCCGACCACGCGGTAGAGCGCGGTCACGTGCGAGAGCATGGTCGAGCCGTCGCTCCCGAGGATCGAACCGTCGAGACGATCGGTGATCGTCAGGAAGACGAGTTGCCCCGAGGGGACGAGCGCGGCCCAGAGATCGCAGACGTCGGCGAGGTCCGCGCCGCGCAGGCCGTTGGACTGCGCGACGTCGGGCTGCGACTGGAGGTGCGCGAGGTAGCTCGCGAGGAGGCGATCGCGGTCGGCGCGACGCGCGTCGGGGCGGCCCGCGTCGAGGTCGACCGACGCGTCGCCGACCGACCCGGCGTCGACCACGTCGGCGTCGCGCGAGCCGGCGTCGGGCGCGCCCGCGTCGCTGATCGAGGCATCGCGTGCACCGCCGTCACCCATCGCGGCATCCGGCGTGCCGATGCTCGCGTCGCGCACCGACGCGTCGAGCCCGGTCGAGCCCGCGTCATCACCCGGCTCACCGCCGCACCACGCCAGCGCGAGCGTGGCGCAGACGAGCAGGAGGAGCCTCGTGAACGACGCGCGCCGCACGCCACAGCTTACCCACTCGATCCGACGGATTCCTAGTCGGCGAGGCGCATGCCGGTTCACGTCGCGGCGCACGCTGACCTGTCGATGGGTGCGCCCGCTCGAACGGACGGGCGCTCAACCGGGCAGGAGCAGGAGCTTGCCGACCACCTTGCCGGCCTTGGACTCGGCGTGCGCGCGCTCGGCCTCGGCGAGCGGATACGTCCCCGCGATGATCGGATCGAGCTCGCCGCGCGCGAGCCCGGCGACGAGCGGGGTGAGCGTCTCGCGATCCGGTCGTCCGAGAACCGTATTGACGCTCGGGCGGAAGAACACGCTCGGGTAGTCGACGGGTCGAACCACCACCAGCGTGACGCGGCCCGTCGGCGCGAGGAGCCGCCGGCACGCGGCGAGCGGATAGACGTCGGTGCCTACCGCGTGCAAGACGAGGTGATACGGCCCGTGCTCGGCCGCCGCGGCGAGCGGATCGCCCGCGCCGTAGTCGATCGCGATCGCCCCGTACTTCTCCACGACCTCGCGGTTCTTCGCCGAGCACACCCCGACCGCGCGCGCGCCGAGCATCTTCGCCTCCTGGATCGCCATGAGCCCGACGCCGCCCGACGCGCCGAGCACCAACACCCGCGCGTCCGTCGTCGTGGAGACGGGCGACAACTTGGTGAGCGAGATCCATGGCGTGACCCCCGCCACCGGCAGGCACGCCGCCCGCTCGTACGACACCTCGTCGGGCAGCGTCGCGCACTGATCGGGGCGGACCACCACCTCGTCGGCGTAGCTCCCACGCTGCTTGCGCGCGAAGTTCGTCCCGCCGACCACGCGCGCGCCGACCGTGAGATCGGTGACGCCGCGGCCGAGCTCGACCACGTCCCCCGCGAAGTCGATCCCGACGACGAGCGGCCCGCTCGGCCCGAGGATCCGCTGCATCACGCCGAGGAACCCGCCGGCGCGCATCTTCCAGTCGACGGGATTCACGCCGATCGCGCGCACGCGCACGCGCACCTCGCTCGAGCGGAGCGACGGCGACGGAACCTCGAACAGCTCGAGCGGATCGTCGGCGGAGCGAGAGGTCACGATGTGCATTGCCGAGGCAGGGTATGCGAAGCGCGGCTCGTGCGGTTGGACCTCCGTCGGCGCGGCATCCGATCGCGACGTTGACGGCACGGAGCAACGCCGCTAGTTTCGTTCCCTCATGCAGCTCGGCATGCCACGCTCGGCGATCGCCCTACTCCTGACGCTCGCTTGTTCGGGGCCCGCGACCGAGGACGCGGGACTCCGTGGGAGCGACGCGGGTGTGGACACCGGCGTCGTCGACGCGGGCGCGGAGGATGGTGGGATCGTCGACGCCGGGCCGTGCGCGGAGCGCTTCGGGGATTGCTCCGCCATGCGCTGCTGCGCTCCCTTGATGTGCGTCGGCTCAGGCAGCGGCACGGGGGATGGCGGCACCACGATGAGGCAGTGCCTCTAGGCAACGTCCATTGCGCACACAGACGTGCCGGTGATCAGCGGCGTCGGCGAAGCACCACGAATCCCAGCACGGCGAGTATCAGCGTGTACGGCGCGTCGGAGCGCGGCGCGGCGCGGCAGCCACATCCGTCGCCGCTCGATCCGGAGCCCGCGTCGAAGCGGTTCGGTCCGGCGTCGAGGCCGAGCATCCCCGCGTCGGTGGGCTCGCCCGCGTCGCCGGCGCCCGCGTCGAATGGAGGGGCGAAGCGGCGGAGGACGAGCGTGCCGTACTGGTAAGGATCCTTCTCCACTCCGATCCCCGGCGTCCACTCGAGCCAGCCTTCGCGGCCGGTGCCGTCGTCGGTGGTCGCGCCGTCGTCCTCGTTGATGAGGAACGAGAAGCCGATCTCGGTGCCCTCGGTGAGCGCGACGTCGCTCAGCGCGGTGCGGGGGATGCCGATCTCGTAGGTCGTCGTGGTCGCGGTGCGGCGCACGACGATGTCCCAGTCGTCGGTGCCGTTGCCGAAGAAGCGGTAGCCGGTCGCGGTCGTGCCGTCGCGGAGCGCGAAGTTGAGCTCGTGGTCGTCGGCGTCGTAGCCGGTGTTGCGGTTCACGCCGATGTCGAACGCGAGCTGGACGGAGTCGCCGAGGTACAGCTGGTCGTCCGGGTCGGTCGCGACGTGGGCGTCGTCGGTGACCACGACGCCGATCCAGAGCGCGTCGACGGTGTAGCGCGCGGTCAACGTGGCGCTCAGATCGCCCGCGCTGCCGTACGGCGTGACGCCGACCCAGTCGCCGGCGCCCAGCGCGATCGTGGGACCGGGTCCGAAGTCGCCGAGGTTGCCGTCGACGCGGATCCCGCGCGGGGCCGAGACCACCTCGAGGGTGCGGCGCACCGGATCGTCGGACTCGTCCGCGTCGAGGCCATCGACGCAGCCGCGGTCCATCGAGTCGATGCGGCCGTCTCCGTCGTCGTCCATGCCGTTTGCGCACTGCGGCGGTGGCGCCCCCATCACGATCTCGGGGTGCATCGCGACGAAGTCGCGGATCGTCATGTACGCAGGCTTGAGCCGGTAGTCCGCGGGGAAGCTCCGCGGCCCGCCGGGGCTCAGCGGTCGGTTCGGTCGCGTGATCCCGAAGCCGTCGATCGGGCAGCCCGGCTGATCGACGCCGCAGTCGGTGATCTCGTAGAAGAACGAGTTGGTCCACCACGGGCGCGCGAGCTGCTCCTCCATGACGCGGCGCACGTAGGTCGCCTGTCGATCCTCGGCCATCGTGTCGCCCGGCGGATCGGCGCGATACCCGGTCTCCGTGATCCACACCTCGCCGGTCCACCCGCGCGCGTCGAGCACCTCGCGGAGCGAGCTCCGCGTAAACGGGAAGCGCCGCATCTCGAGCGCCTCGAGGAAGCGATCGCCGTCGAAGATCGCGCTGCCGGTCTCCGGCCAGCCGTTGTAGATGTGGTGCGCGAGGACGTCGAAGCTCGCGATCGCGCGCTCGAGCACGCGATCGAGGAACGCGTCGTAGTCACCGACGTGCGCGAGGTCGGGCCCCGCCACGATGCAGCTCGAGCAGGTGCGATGCACCGCGTCGGCGCCGGGCACGAGGATGGTGTCGATGTACGCGTCGACGCCCGCCGCGCTCTCCCAGAACTGATCGAGGTTCGGCTCGTTCCAGATCCCGAAGTGCGTGACCCCGCGCGCGGAGTACCGGGTCACCATCGCCTCGACGAACTCGACCCACTCGGTCGACGAAGCGGGCTGATCGTTGCCGGCGTACCCATCCGTCCGCGTGCGCGGCACCGTGGCCACCCAGTCGGGCGTGTACGCGAGCGTCATGTACACGTGCAAGCCGCGCGTCCCCGCGCCGTCGACCACGCGATCCATCTCCGCGAAGTCGAACGCGGCCGGCGCGGTGTGGATGTCGCGCCAGTTCGCGTCGACGCGAATCCAGTTGACGCCGGAGTCGGCCGCCATGTCGAGCAGGTCGTCGCTCGGCACGTGCGTGTTGAGGCCGAGCGCGGAGTCGCCGAGGTCCGCGTGCGCGGGCGAGGCGAGGAGGAGAGCGCCGAGACAGCCGAGCGCCGCGTACGAGGAGCGAGCGGGCATCGGACCGATATAGCCCCGCGGTGGCGTTCGGAGAAGGCGTGGGTGACGAACCAGGCCCTACCCGAGGCGCTTCGCGAGGAAGTCGAGCACCGCGCCGTACCACGCACGGACGTTGCGCGGCTTGAGGATCCAGTGGTTCTCGTCCGGGAACACGACGAGCTCGCTGTCGACGCCGTGCTTCTGGAGGCCCTCGAAGAGCGCGAGGGCCTCGGAGATCGGGACGCGGTAGTCCTTCTCGCCGTGGAGCACCAGGGTGGGTGTCTTCCACGACGCCATGTGCTTGTGCGGCGAATAGAGATCGATGTCGCCGCTCCACGGCGTGGACGCGTTGTGCAGCCCGAAGTACGCGGGGTGATCGGTCGCGCCGTAGAACGCGCGCATGTCGTAGATGCTCGCGTGCGTGACGATCGCGGCGAAGCGCTCCGTCTGCGTGCCGATCCAGTTGCTCATGTAGCCGCCGAAGCTGCCGCCCATCGCGACCATGCGCGCGCCATCGATCGCGGGGTGCGCGGCGAGCGCGTCGGTCACGCGCATGAGGTCGTCGAAGCACTGCTCGCCCCAGCGGTTGCCCCAGATCCCGTTGACGAAGTCGTAGCCGTAGCCCGTCGAGCCGCGCGCGTTGGGGAGCGCGACGGCGTAGCCGGCGTCGACCATCGTCTGGACGTTCCAGCGCCAGTGCCAGCCGTCACCGAACGATCCGATGGGCCCGCCGTGGATCCACAGCAGCAAAGGATGTGGACCCGGCCCCGGGGGGAGCGCGAGGCGGACGTCGACCGTCGCGCCGTCGCTCGCCTCGACGCCCATCCGCTCGATCGTGTGCGACTCCATGGGACCTGCGCCGCTCAGGTCCGCGAGCTCGCGGATCGTGTCGCTCAGGTCGAGCACGAACGCGCGCGGCGGCGCCTGGATCCGATGCGCGATCCCGGCGAGCCCGCCGCCCGGGAGGGCGCGCAACGCGTCGTGCGATCCTGGATGCTCGATCTCGCGGCGCTCCCCCGTCTCGACGTCGACGAGCGCGATGCGCACCTCGCCGAGGTCGTCGAACGTGACGGCCAGCGTCCGCTCGTCGAGGAACGCTTGCGGGATCGGCCAACGATCCCAGCCCTCGTCGAGCACGCGCTCGGCGCTCCCGGTGCGCACCACGAGGGCGCTGTCGTGGACGCGCTCCGGCTGGAAGCGCTCGCGCTGGAACGCGAGCGAACGCCCCGACGGACTGAATCGAGGGTGGTGATGCCACGCGTCGACGTCGCGTCCGATGTCCTCGAGGACCGCCCCGCTCGCCGTGTCGATCACGCGGATCCACGTCACGAGCAGGCGCGAGTCGGGGCGGAGCTGGTGGGGGGTGAGCGCGAGCCGGCGCCCATCGCGGCTCAGCTCCATCGCGGGATCGCCGCGGAGCCCGACGTCTTCGTCCGGCGTCAGGTCGGTGCGCCCGCCGGTCGCGAGGTCGTACGCGATCGCGTGCGGAGCCGCCTCGCCCTCCCAGTGATCCCAGTGCCGCACGAGCGCGCGTGCGTAGCGGAGGACGCTCGGCCCGTGCTCGGCGCGCTCCTTCGCGTGCGCGCGCTGCCGTTCGTGCGCGACGCCCGGCCACACCGGCGCGAAGCACGCGAGCGTCGCCCCCGCGATGCGGAAGTCGTTCACCCCGAGCGGCTCGTCGGTCAGCCGCGTCGCCTCGCCGCCCTCTGCAGGGAGCAACCACACTTGCGAGCGCTTGTCCTCGCCGTCTTCCGGACGCTTGCCGAGCGGGCGGTTCGACAGGAACGCGAGCGAGCCGTCGTCGCGATAGATCGGCGCGCGGTCGTTCCACGGTCCCGAGGTGAGCCGCACCGCGGCGGACCCGTCGAGCGGGACGCGCCAGAGATCGTGCACGTACGCCGCGTCGTCGTCGTCGAGCCGCGCCACCGCCACGGCGAGGCAGGTGCCGTCCGGGTGCGGGGCGATCGAAGCGACGCGTCCGAGCTGCGTCAAGGCCAGGGGCGTCAGCATGGGGGCGCAGCATAGCCTCCGCGGTCGGCTCAGTCTGCGCCGGGAGTCGGAGTCGGAGTCGGAGTCGGAGTCGGAGTCGGAGTCGGAGTCGGAGTCGGAAACGGAATCGGAAGCGGAAGCGGATTCGGAATCGGATTCGGAATCGGATTCGGAATCGGAATCGGATTCGGATTCGGGTTCGGATTCGGACTCGGACTCGGACTCGGATTCGGAATCGGAATCGGAATCGGAATCGGAATCGGAATCGGAATCGGAATCGGAACCGGACTCGGAATCGGTGCCCCCACCGCGCGACGCCGGCAGACGCGCTCGTCACGTCTCGGAGCCCGACGGCGCTGCGACCACGCGGTCGCACCGAGCTCGGGTCGTCGCCGGGAGGTGTGCGCGGCTGGTCGCCACCCCGCGGCATTCGTATCGGATCGAGCGAACGGCACGCGGCTTGATGAGGTACCGGGCGTGGCCTCGCATCTCCGCTGGTCGGTCCCTCTCGCGCGCTTCTCTCCGGACGGACGTCCGGCGCTCGGACGTCTGGCGCTCGGATGTCTCGCGCTCGGAGGTCTGGCGCTGGGCTGCACGGACTCCGTCGCGCCCTATCGCCCCGGCGATCCGAACCCGCCGCTCACCTGCACGGACGAGATCCGCGCCGAGCGCGCGCCGCTCTTGCGGCTCACGAGCGACCAGTACGACAACGTGGTCTCCGATCTCCTCGGGATCGACACGCACCCTTCGGAGCGCATCGAGGCGGACGAGCGCAACGGGACGTTCGCGTCGAACAGCAGCTCGCCGGTGAGTCGCGTGGTGGTCGAGCAGTATCAGACGGTCGCCGAGGATCTCGCGCGGCAGGCGGTCCGCGACGTCGACGCGCTGCTCGACTGCGATCGGCTCGCGCTCGGCGACGCGGAGTGCGTGCGCCGGTTCATCGCGCGGACCGGGCGGCTCGCCTATCGCCGCACGCTCACGTCCGACGAGCTGGCGACCTACGAGGCGCTCTACGCGACGTGGGACGCCGAGGGCGGCGTGTCGGACGGCCTCCGCGTAGTGATCGGCGCGATGCTCCAGTCGCCGCACTTCCTCTACCGACCCGAGCTGCTCCCCGACGCCGGCAACGAGGGTGACGTGGTGCGCGTGCGCGGGACCGAGATCGCGACGCGCCTCGCGTTCTTCTTCTGGGCGTCGGCGCCCGACGAAGCGCTCCTCGACGCGGCGGAGGCGGGCGAGCTCGACACCGACGAAGGGGTCCGAGCCGAAGCGGAGCGCCTGCTCGGCGATGTCCGGGCCGCGCGCACGATCTCGAGCTTCCACCTCCAGTGGCTCGGGCTCGATCAGATCGAGCACCTCGACAAGGACCCCGGCGAGTTCCCCGAGTTCGACGGGGCGATGCGCTTCGCGATGCGACAGGAGACGGCGACGTTCGCCGATGACGTGATCCGGTACGGGGATGGACGACTGCGTACTTTGTTGACGGCGCCGTACTCGTTCCTCTCGGGACCGCTGTTCGACGTCTACGGCGTGAGCGAGCCGTCCGGGCACGCGCTCTACGATCCGGTGGAGCTCGATCCCACACAGCGCGCGGGGCTGTTGACGCAGGCCGGGGTCATCGCGTCCGCCGCGCACAGCCGGGTGACGTCGCCGACGCGCATGGGGCGCCTCGTGCGCGAGCGGTTCTTCTGCCAGCCGCTGGAGGATCCGCCGCCCGGCGTCGACACGACGCTGCCGGAGGTCGGCGAGGACGCGTCGACGCGCGAGCGGCTCAGCGTGCACATGCAGAGCGACGCGTGCTCGGGCTGCCATCGACTCACCGATCCGATCGGCTTCGGCTTCGAGCACTACGACCCGATCGGGCGCTGGCGCGACACCGACGGCGCGCACGCGATCGACGCGCGCATCGAGCTCGAGCGCACCGACATCGACGGCACCTACGACGGCGCGGTCGAGCTGGCCCAGGCGATGGCCGAGAGCCCCGAGGTCAGCGCGTGCGTCGCGCGGACGTGGTTCGCGTACGCGACGACGCGCTCCGGCGCGGGCGAGGACGCGTGCGCGGTGCAGGCGCTCGAGCAGCGACTCCGAGAGACCGACGATCTCTTCGGGCTCCTCATCGAGCTCGCGGTGAGCGACGGCTTCGTCTACCGGCAGCTGTGAGGAGGAGCGAGTCGATGCGAGAGCTCAAGGCCAAGCGGAACCCTCACTTCGCGCGACGCAGCTTGTTGCGTGGGCTCGGCGCAGCGGCGGCCCTCAGCCCGTTCGTGCCGCTGTTGAACGCGGGCGGGCAGGAGCCCACCCCGCCGCGGCGGCTCGTCCATGTCTACTTTCCTCACGGAACACACTACCCGCTGTGGCGTCCGGCCGGCGTGGGGAGCGACTTCGCGCTCTCGCCGATCCTCGCGCCGCTCGAGCGGCACAAGGACAAGCTGCTGGTGTTGAGCGGCGTCGACATCCAGGTCGAGGGCCTCGGCAGCGATCATCACATCGAGGGACCGGTGCTCGTCGGCACCGCGATGCCGCTCCTCGACGAGGACGACTTCTTCCGGCAGTACCCGCCGGGCTCCGGGATGGAGGACTACAGCTACGGCTGGAACTCGGGGCCCTCGTTCGATCAGGTGATCGCGCAGCGCCTCGCGACGCAAGGGATCGCGACGCCGTTCCGCTCGCTCGAGTACGGCGTGCGCCCGGCGAACCCGCACCCGGGTCACCGGGTCAACTACGCCGGGCCGCGCACGCCCGTCTCGCCGGAGTCGGATCCGCACGCGATGTTCGCGCGGATGTTCGGTCCGCCCGACGCCGACGCGGCCGCGCTCGAGCGGCTCAAGGCGGAGCGACGCAGCGTGCTCGATCTCGTGGGATCGGAGCTGACCGCGCTCGAGCCGCGCGTCTCGATGGCGGATCGCTACAAACTGCAAGCGCACTTGCAGGCCGTCCGCGACATCGAGACCGGCCTCGAGACGGTCATCACCTGCGAGGGGCCGGACATCGGCGAGCCGATCAACCCCAACCTGTCGGACAACATCCCCATCGTGCTAGAGCGCCAGATGGACCTCATGGCGGCCGCGCTCGCGTGCGACCTCACGCGGGTGATGACGCTCCAGTACTCGTGCGGGAGCAACGACAACAACACCTACCGCTGGCCGGAGGTGAACGTGACGCGGCTCGAGCACCACCTCATCACGCACGAGCGGACCGAGCAGGCGTACGACGACCTGCGCAAAATCTATTCCTGGTACATGGATCGCCTCGCGTCGCTCTGCGATCGCCTCGCCGCGATCCCCGAGGGCGACGGCACGGTGCTCGACCACACCACGATCGTGGTGACGAGCGAGATCGGGGCGGGCTGGAACCACAGCTACCAGAGGGTCCCGTTCCTCCTCCTCGGCGGCGCGAACGGGTACTTCCGGATGGGGCGCCACCTCGATCACGGCGGCGTCGCGCACAACCGGCTGCTCGTGAGCCTCTTCCACGCGATGGGCTTCGAGGACGTCGCGACGTTCGGGACCGACACCGGCAGCGGGCCCCTGCCCGATCTGGTGTGAGGTTTCGGGCGCGTCGGGCGGGGGGAGTTTTTTTGCCGGGAGAAGAGGAGAGTAGGAGAAGGGGAGAGAGAGAAATAACTTTCCTCGCACTCCGCGGCGGCGAAGCCGACGCACCTCCTCGTCTCTCACTCTCCTCGTCTCCCGGCCGCCCGCCGCAGGCGCGGTGACGAACGCCGAACCGCCGCCCGCCGGAGGGCGGTGACGAACGCAAGAGCGCACCGTTGGGCACGATCCCACGCCTGTAGGGGGAGACCCCATAGATCTCCTCGCGCCCCCCAAATCGGGCGTACGCGCGCGCGGTGGCCCATGGCTTGCTCTTCCTCCCTCCACGCGAGCGGGGCGGTCTCTCGCTCGCGGAGAGAGGGAGCTCAAACATGGGATCGAAGTTCGGTTCGCTCCGAGGGGTCGGAGTGTACCTGGCGGGCGCGGTGCTCGCGCTCGGCGCGACGTCCGTCGCGCGCGCACAGTCAGGACCGGCCGCCGCGCCTCGCGGGGTGCTCATCGAGCCGGTGGTCGCCGGCGATGGGGGCGCCATCGCAGCATCAATGCAACGTATCTTGCGTACGCGGATCGAGGCGCTAGGGGTAGCGCAGCTCGACGCGACGCCGGCGCTCGGGCTGTCGGATCTCGGCCTCGCGGTCGGGTGCGTGGGACGCTCAGCGCAGTGCTTCGACGGGATCGCCGCGCAGCTGCAGGTCGAGGTGCTCGTGTGGCTCGAGCTCGAGCGGTCGGGCCAGGTGGTCGCGCTCGCGCTCCGCTCGTACACGCGCGGCGAAGAAGACATCCGCGAGGCGTCACGCCGCTTCGAAGGTGCGGACGCCGACGCGGAGGCGCTCGACGAGATCGACGGGCTGGTGCGCCAGCTGTTCGGCCTGCCGCCGCCGTCGCCCGACGAGGTAGCGGAAGGGGACGAGGCGCACGATGCGCCGCCCGCGCGGCCGGCGCCGCGGACCGCCGAGCGCGACGATGGGCTCGCGATCGGTCTTCCGGTCGGGCTGCTCGGCGCGGGCGTGTTGACGCTCGGCGCGGGCTTCATCGTCGGCGCGGTCTCGCAGTCGTCGAACGACGAGTACGCGCGCGTCACCGTGACGAGCCCCGCCGACGTGGATCGCGCGCTCAGCATCCACGATCGCGCAGCGACGGAAGCGACGGTGGCGAACGTCTTGTTCGTGGGCTCCGGCGTGCTGCTCGCGGCGGGGATCACCGCCCTCATCATCGGGCTCGCGATGGACGGCGGGGAGGAAGAGCCGGCCGTCGCGCTCGCGCCGGTGCTGGGCCCCACCACGCTGGGCCTCAGCGCGTTCGGCCGGTTCGGAGGTGCGCGATGAACGCCCGCACCCTCCTCCTCTCGAGCGCCCTCATCCTCGGCGGCTGCGTCGCCGACCTCGGCGCGAACGGCGCGTACGGCTGCGAGTCCGATAGCGACTGCGTCGGCACCGAGCGCTGCGATCGGGGCTTCTGCGTGATCGACAACGACTCATGCGGCGTCGAGATCCCGTGCAACGGCTCCGACGACGACTGCGACGGGGACACCGACGAGATCGACGATCCGAGCTGCCCGACCGGCCAGGCGGGGGCCTGCGCGACCGGCGTGCTCTCGTGCCTCGGCGGCGTCCCGACCTGCACGCCCCCGGCGCCGACGCCCGAGCAGTGCAACGGGATCGACGATGACTGCGACGCGCAGACCGACGAGCTGCCGCCGGTCACGTGCTACCCGGACGGCGAGTCCGGCTGCGAGGACACCGACGGCGACGGCGCGCTCGACTGCGTCGGCGTGTGCAAGGCAGGCCGGCAGACGTGCACGGGCGGATCGTGGAGCGCGTGCGACGGCGCGGTCATCCCGACGGATGAGACGTGCGGCGCGACGCTCGGTCGCGACGAGAACTGCGACGGGACCATCGACGAGGACTGCACCTGCACGATGGACCAGGGCTGCTACGGCGGACCGGACGGCACGCTCGGGATCGGCGCGTGCCACGCGGGCACCCAGGCGTGCGACGGCGGGATGATCTCGCCGACCTGCGAGGACCAAGTGGTGCCGACCAGCGAGACGTGCGGCAACCCGGGCGTCGACGACGACTGCGACGGCGTGCCGGACAACGTGCCGCGCCTCCACGAGCCGTGCACCGCGATGGAAGCCATGGGCGCCTGTCGCAACGGCAGCCTCGAGTGCCCCGCGAGCGGCGGCGGGCTCGCGTGCACCCCGGGGCCGTCGCGCATGGAGCGCTGCAACGGGCTCGACGACGACTGCGACGGCGACACCGACGAGGAGTTCGACACGTCGAGCGATCCGATGAACTGCGGCGCGTGCGGCAATGTGTGCGGCAGCGACCAGAGCTGCTGCGCCGGCCACTGCGTCGACACGCGGAGCAACCCGTCGAGCTGCGGCACGTGCGGCAACGCGTGCGACAGCGGTGAGATGTGCTGCGGCGGGGCCTGCGGCGACGCGGCTTCGTGCGGCGTGTGCTCGCCGACGTGCACCGGATCGGACGAGTGCTGCGGCGGCTCGTGCGTCGACACGAGCAACGACGAGAGTCACTGCGGCGCCTGCGGGAACGCGTGCGGCGTCGGGCAGGTCTGCTGCGGCGGCTCGTGCGTCGGGAGCGACGCCACCCACTGCGGCGACTCGTGCTCGACGTGCACGACGGGGAGCCAGCTCTGCTGCTCCGGCGCCTGCGTCGACATCGGCAACGAACATTGCAACGCGTGCGGCGTCTCGTGCAGCACCGGCATGTGCTGCGGCAGCGGGTGCGTCGATCTCATGACCGACGCGACCAACTGCGGGACGTGCGGCAACATCTGCTCGACGGGTCAGGCGTGCAGCAGTGGCAACTGCTGCCCCGCCGGCCAGACCTGGTGCGGGGGCGCCTGCCGCAACTTCGCGAGCGACAACGCCAACTGCGGCTCGTGCGGTCACGCGTGCGGAGCCGGCACCGCGTGCTGCGGCGGCTCGTGCCGCCTCCTCGGGCTGGGCTGCTGATGTTCGAGTCCACCATGCTCGACAGCGACAGCATCGACGAGGACGCGATCGACTTCGGCACCGACCCGCTGATCGGGGTGGAGGTCGGCAATCGCTACCGCATCGACTCCGTGCTCGGCGCCGGCGGGATGGGCGTCGTCTACGCGGCCACCCAGGTCGAGATCGAGCGAGCCGTCGCCATCAAGGTGATGCGCATCGTCGAGCCGACCGCGCTCGAGCGCTTCCGCCGCGAGGCGGTCACGATCGGCAAGCTCGGTCACCCGAACATCATCGACCTCTACGACGTCGGTCGGCTCGCCGACGGACGGCCGTACATGGTCATGCCGCGGATCGAGGGGGAGAACCTCGGCGAGATCCTCGAGAACGATCGACGGCTCAGCCCGATCGAGGTCGCCGAGCTCCTCGCCGGCCCGGCGTCCGCGCTCGACGCGATGCACAAGCGCGGGTTCGTGCACCGCGACATCAAGCCCGAGAACCTGATGATCGAGCGGCGCGACGACACGCAACCTCGCGTGTTGCTGCTCGACTTCGGTCTCGCGCAGATGACCGAGGCGGGCGCGAAGAACCGGCTCACCCGCGAGGGGATCGTCGCGGGGACTCCGCACTACATGAGCCCCGAGACCGCGTTCGGACAACAGGCCACGCCGCGCAGCGACGTGTACTCGCTCGCCGCGGTGGCGTTCGAGCTCATGGTCGGCGAGGCGCCGTTCGACGACGACAACCCCGTGCAAGTCCTCGTGCTCAAGGTGCACTCGGAGCCGCCGACCCTCCGATCGCGCGGCGTCCACGTGAACGACGCCATCGAGGAGGTGATGGCGGCCGGCCTCGCGCGTGAGCCGGAGAACCGCTACCCCACCGCGGGCGCGTTCGTGGAGGCGCTGCGGGTCGCCTCGGAGCGCCGAGGCGTGGCCGACGCGGTCACCGATCCGGCGCGAGCCCCCGATCCCAGCGACACGCCGCTCGAGGGCAGCGAGCCTCCCCCTCCTCCACCGGCCCTGGAGCGCGCGCCGTCGTCGATGAGCTCGCCGCGCATCGCCGGGTTGAACCGGCCGCGCCGCGGGGTCGTGGCGGCGATGGTGATCGCCGCGCTCGCCGTGATCGCGCTCCTCGCGTGGATGGGCTGGAGATCATCGAGTCGAGTGGACACGCCGCCCGAGCCTCCCCAGCCGATCGCGACCGGCCCGTCGGTCGACGAGCCTGTCGCAGCCGACGAGGAGGAACCCGCGGTCGCCAGCCCGGCGCCGGAGCCGCCGGCGCCCGCGCCCCCGCCTCTGCCGACGACGCCCGTGCGCGCGACCGAGGCGGACACCACGCTCGTCGCGTCGACTCCCGCCGCGGGGCGCCGTCGACACGCCGACGCGGAAGCGACCCACGCGGCGCCGAGCACCGCGCCGACCCCCGGGTCGACCGCCGCCGCGCCGCCTCGCGAAGCCGGCGCGGCCGGTGCGCCGGATCCCGACCGCGAGCTCGCCCGAGCGCGGACGGAGGAGGGCACACGCGCGCTGATGGCGGGGCTCCTGCCGCGCGCCGTCGATCGCTTCCGCGCGGCGACGCTGGCCGCGCCGCACTACGCGCCGGCGTGGCGTGGGCTCGGCCTCGCGAACGAGCGGATGAGCCGCGGCGCGGAGGCGCGACGCGCGTACACCCGCTACCTCGCGCTCGCACCGTCCGCGTCGGACGCGGCCGCGATCCGCGCGCGCCTCGGCGAGCTCGGCACACCCGCGACCGGCACAGAGCCGTGAGGCCGCGCTCAGCGCAAGCCGCTCTTCTTCAGCAGCGAGAAGAAGTACGAGCGATCGAGCCCGACGTCGCGCGCCGCGGCGCTCACGTTGTCGGCGTTGCGCGCGAGCACGGCGCGCAGGTAGTCGTGCTCGAAGCGCGCGATCGCCTCGCGACGCGCGTGCTTGTACGGAAAGCGGTGGAGGTCCGCGTAGCCCACCTCGCCGTCGGGCTCGCCGGCCGGGCGCTCGACCTCGGGGACCTCCTCGAGCGCGACCGACGCCATCACCATGTTGCGCAGCTCGCGCACGTTGCCGGGCCACGACTGCGTCTCGAGCGAGGCGATCGTCGCCTCGTCGAACAGCCGCGCCGCCTCGGGGCTCGCGTCGAGCTCGTTCAGGAAGTGACGCACGAGGATCGCGATGTCCTCGCGCCGCTCGCGCAGCGGTGGGAGCGCGAGCTTGAGGACGGCGAGCCGGTAGTAGAGATCGAGCCGGAAGGTCCCCGCGTTGATCTCGGCGCGCAGATCGCGGTTCGTCGCCGCGACGACGCGCACGTCGACCGCGATGTCCGCGTCGGCGCCTACGCGGGAAAACCGCTGCCGCTCGAGCGCGCCGAGGAGCACCGGCTGGAGCTCGAGCGGGAGCTCCCCGATCTCGTCGAGGAAGAGCGTCCCTCCGTCGGCGCGCTCGAGCGCCCCGGCGCGCGCCTTGTCGGCGCCGGTGAACGCGCCGCGCTCGTGACCGAAGAGCTCGCTCGCGATCAGCGAAGGGGCGAGCGCACCGCAGTCGACGGTGATCAGCGGTCCCTCCGCGCGCTTGCTGCGCTCATGGATCGCACGCGCGACGAGCTCCTTGCCGGTGCCCGACTCGCCGGTGACGAGCACCGCGACGTCGCTGCGCGCGGCGCGCTTCACCCACGCCATCACGCGGCGCATCGGAGGGCTGACCCCGAGCAGTGGTCCGAGCTGCTCCTGGTCGTGGACCTCGACGTCCACTTCACTTCCATCGGTGATCCGGAGGCGTGTCGCCCCGAGCTCGAGCTCGGCGCCCGGCGTGAGCTCCGCCACCTCGAGCCGCGCGCCTCGGAAGCGCGTGCCGTTCGTGCTGCCCTGATCCACGAGGCGGAGCCCACCGCTCGCCGTCCGCGTGAGCTCGACGTGGTAGCGGCTCACCGTCGGATCGTGGAGCACGAGGTCGTTGTCGGTCGCGGTGCCGACCGAGAGGCGATCCTCGAGGCTCCATGCGTCCCGACCCGCGTCGGGTCCGCCGACGACCTCCACGCGGAGCGAGCGGACCGAGGCGATCGGTCCGCCGCCATGGGGCACGGTCTTCGCGCTGCGCACGCCCCGAGCGTACCGCAAAGCGGGGCTGAGGGGTCCGAGCCCACACCTCGGCGAGCTGTAGGGCCGCGGCCCACGGGCGGGATGCTCCTCGCCGCGCGCCGACGCCTGGCGCGCCGATTGCTGCTTCGACCGCGGGAGGTGTAGATGAATCGATATCACAATGCGTCTTGTCGTCGCGTCGCGATCGCCGCCGGGTGCGCGCTCGCGCTCGGCGCGTGCGAGAATCCGGCCGAGCCCGCGGCGCCGACCCTGAGCGCGGTGCCGGCGCTCACCAACCAGGATCCCCTCCGCATCGAGGGCACCGCGGAAGCGGGCGCCCTCGTCCAGGTCCGCGGCGGCGTCGGCGTCAGCGAAGGGACCGCCGACCCGAGCGGCGCGTTCGCGATCGACGTCGCGCTGACTCACGACCAGGAGAACGTCCTCCTCGTCTCCCAGGTGCTCGACGGCGTCGAGTCCTCCGCCGCGATGGCACGCGTCACCCACGACGGTATGGCGCCGTCGGCCCCGAGCCTCGACGACCCGGTCACCCCGACGCGCGTCGCGATGCCGCAGCTCCGCGGGATGGCCGAAGTCGGCGCGACGATCGAGATCGAGGGCGCGATGGAGCCGGCGTCCGGCGTCGTGGGCGCGGACGGCCGCTTCGCGATCGACGTCGCGCTCGCGACCTCGGCGACCGACATGGTCGAGAACGAGCTGAGCGCGGTCGCGATCGATCCGGCGGGCAACCGCAGCGCGGCCGCCGACGTAACGATCGTGTTCGACCCGAACCTGCCGGTGGAGGCGCCGATGTTCGACGACCCGCCAGCGTTCACGAACCAGGGCACGCTGACGCTCACCGGCAGCGCCGAGCCGGGTGTGGGGATCAGCGTGGCGGGCGGCGCGACCGACGGCTCCGCGGTCGCGGGAGGCGACGGTACGTTCTCCGTCGACGTGGGCCTACGCCCCAACGCGGCGAACACGCTCCTCGCGTTCGCGGTGAGCGGCGTGGAGGTGAGCCCCGCGGTGACGCTCCGCATCGAGCACGACGACATGGCGCCCGACGCGCCGAGCCTCGACGCGCAGGCCTCGCCGACCGGCGCGACGACGATCCGCCTCACCGGACAGACCGAGCCGTTCGCCTCGCTGGAGGTCACCGGCGGCGCCGCGATGGCGACGGGCACCGCCGACGACGCGGGCGCGTTCTCGCTCGACGTGATGCTCACCGCCGACGCGTCGAACGACCTGATGATCGTGGCGATCGATCGCGCGACGAACCGGAGCGACGCGGTCAGCCTGTCGATCGTCCAGGACTCGACGCTCGAAGCGCCGATCACGGTGGACCCCGTCATGTCGCCCACCGCGATCCCGACCGTCACGCTGAGCGGTACCGCGGCGGCGAACGTGATGATCGAGATCGACGGGGGCGCGGCCAGCGCGAGCGCGATGAGCGACGGCGATGGCGCCTGGACATCGGACGTCATGCTGACGCACAACGCGCGGAACGAGCTGCGCGTCCATCGGATGGGCAGCACCGTGGAGACGCTCGTCACGATCGAGCACGACGACATCGCGCCCGGCGCGCCCGCGCTCAACGGGCTCGCGAGCCCGACGAACAGCACGCGGATCGCGGTGACCGGGACCACCGATCCCCTCGCGCGGGTCAGCGTAACGGGAGCCACCGCCACGGCGAGCGCCACCGCGGCGGCCGACGGCCGCTTCCAGGTCGACGTGGTGATCGCGACCGACGCGGAGACCACGCTCAACGTCATCGCTACCGACCGCGCGGGCAACGCGTCGATCCCGTCGACGGCGACCGTGATGAACAGCTCGTCGATCCCGGCCGCGCCGACGCTCGACGAGACGAACCCGCCGCCGACGAACATGGCGAGCTACGTGGTGACGGGTCGCGTCGCGAGCCCGGGCAGCGGCGTCGAAGCGGTCGTGCGCGGCGGCGTCGCCGAGGTCACCGCCTCGACCGACGCGAGCAGCGGCGCGTTCTCGGCGACGGTGATGCTCCCCGCGAACGCGACGAGCATGCTGCACGTCGTCTCGCGCGAGGGCGCGATCGAGAGCTCGGAGGCCGTGGTGAGCGTCACCCACGACGACATCGCGCCGGCCGCGCCGATCGCCGGCTCGATGAACGCCTCCGCCGGCACGTGCCTCGCGGGCATCGCGACCGGCGGCAACGTCGCTGGCGCGATGGGCAGCGTCGAGGGGCGCGCCCGCGTCCAGGTCGAGAACGTCACGCGCTCGCGGACCGCCACCGCGAGCGCCACCGACATGGGGTCGTTCACCGTGTCGCTCCCCTCGTGCAATGGCGATGTCATTCGCGTGATCGCGGTGGATGCAGCGTCAAACCCCAGCGCGGCCACCGAGATCAACGCGGGTTGACATCGGTTCCCTCGCGCGCGTCCGGCCGCAACCTCTCTCGCGGCCGGGCGCGCGCACTTTCATTTCTTGGAGCTCGCGGGCTCTCTCAGCGCAGCTGCTCGCGCTGCCGCTTCTCGAGGAAGACCAAGAGATCGGTGTAGCGCTCGGGCAAGAGGCGTTGCATCGCGTCGATCACGTACGCGTCCGGTCCCACGAGGACGCGCGGGGCGCGGCGCTCCATCGCGTCGACGATCGTCTTGGCCGCCTGCGCCGGCGTGGTGCGGGCGAGCTTCTCGTCGAAGTTCTTCACCGCGGTCTCGCGGTCCACGGTGGTGTCGCGGTGCCGCGCCGCGCGCGCGATGTTCGTCTTGATGCCGCCGGGATGGACCGACAATGCGGTCACGCCGGTGCCGTGGAGCTCGGCGCGCAGCGCCTCGGTGTAGCCGCGCACCGCAAACTTCGTGACGTTGTACGCGGACTGGAGCGGGACGCCGATGATCCCGAACACGCTCGAGAGGTTCACCACCCAGCCATCTCCCTGCGACAGGAGGTGCGGGAGAAACGCCTTGGTGCCGTGGATCACGCCCCAGAGGTTGATCCCGATGATCCACTCGAGGTCCTCGTAGCTCGCGTTGACCACCGTGTCCGAGAGCGCGACGCCCGCGTTGTTGATGATCGCGTCGACGCGCGGCTCGCGCTCGAGCACTCGCGCCGCGAACGAGTGAACCGCCTCGCGCTGGCTGACGTCGACGAGATCGGTGCTCGCGCGGCGCCCGAGCGCTTCGACGCGGGCCTTCGTCTCCGCCAGCCCGTCTTCGTTCACGTCGCAGAGCGCGACGTTCGCACCGCGCTGCGCGAGCTCGATGGCCAGCGCCTGCCCGATGCCCGATGCCGCGCCGGTGATGACCGCGCAGCGCCCTTCGAAGGTCCCCATGGGGTCGCATCTAGCAGCGCGGGGCCGGGGGGGGTAGGCGGCGCGGGAGTGGCTTGGAGGTCGGTACTCGAGTTGCTTTGGTTGATTTACGGGTTCGGGGATGGGGGATGGGGGACGGGGGATGGGGGATGGGGGGTGGGGGATGGGGGATGGGGGATGGGGGATGGGGGATGGGGGATGGGGGACGGGGGATGGGCGACGGGGGATGGGCGACGGGCCGACGGGGGATGGGCGACGGGGGATGGGCGACGGGCCGACGGGGGATGGGCGACGGGGGATGGGCGACGGGGGATGGGCGACGGGGATGGGCGACGGGGATGGGCGACGGGCGACGGTGTGAATCGGCCTCTCTTGCACTAGTCAATCAGGGTTGACGTGCCGGGCTCGGGGGAGGGTAGGGG
>JBFWYI010000101.1:0-33054 GCA_050186575.1 Sandaracinaceae bacterium
GCGGAGCTCGCCGGCCTCGCCGCCCCGCACGATCGCCAGGTCCTCGCGCTCCGCGCCGAGGTATACCGAGCGCGCGTGAAGGGCGAGACGTCGCTGATGGCCAAGAGCGTGTTCACCGCGGCCTCGGAGGAGCCTCCGAATCGGGGGTTCTCGGACGGGGACGCGGATCCGACGTTTTTTACCGGGAGAAGAGGAGACTAGGAGAGGAGGAGAGGAGGAGAGGAGGAGAGAAAGAAAAACTAGTTCTCGCTCCGCGGCGGCGCAGCCGACGCACTCTCCCCGTCTTCCACTCTCCCGGTCTCCCGGCCGCCCGCCGCAGGCGCCGCGACGCGCGCCCACGCGCCGACGACCCACAAAACGAAACGAGGGCCCCGCCGTGAAGCGGGACCCTCGCAGTAAGGGCGAACCGGGTCGATCAGATGGAGCGGAGGTACGCGGCGAGGTCCGCCTTGGCCGACTCGGGGAGGAGGTCGGCGTCGGGCATCGCGTCGATCGCGTCCTCGAGGGTCGCGGCCGAGCCGTTGTGGAGGTACGGCGCGCGATAGATCATGTCGTGGAGCGCCGGCGCCTGGAACTCGATCGTGCGGTAGCGGAGGTCGACCATGTCGTCCGACACGATCGCCGCGCTCACGCCGTCCTGCACCGCGCGCCAGCCGTGGCAGCTGTCGCAACCCGCGTCGCGGAAGACCTGCTCGCCCCGCTCGACCGCCTCGGCCTGCGCCACCGCGCCGGGCGTCGAGGGGACCGCGTCGAGCCACGCCGAGAACGACTCGACCTCGTGCGGCAGCGGCGCGACGCCCATGCCCATCCGGTTCACGAACGTGTCGTCGAACACGGCCGACAAGGAGTTGTGCTCGCCATTCCAGTGGAAGGGCGCGCTGTCGAGGATGCCGCCGCGGAGCACCTGGCTGCGGCGCGGGCCGAACGCGAACTCCCACACGTGACCGTCGTCTCCCCCTTCGGGGTGGCACGACGCGCACGCCGCGCCGCTCGGGGTGGCCTCGTGGAAGAGCGCGTGTCCTTCGTTGTCGACGCGGCCGCCCGAGAGCGAGATCCGCACGATGCCGCCGCTCGGGACGTCGCCGAACGAGCCGCCGAAGGGATCGTTCACGGTGAGGCGACCGATCACGATCTCACCGGGGTCACGGTACTGCGCGACCACGCGACCATCCGGGAGCACGCCGACCGCCACCGCGGGGCGCTGCTCATCGAAGTTCGGGGTGGCGAAGTTGCAGTTGCTCTGCGTGAAGCCGTCATCGAACGTGCTCAGCGAGAGCGCGTGCACGCCGGTCACGTTCCCGACGAACGCGAAACCACGACCCGGCACCGCGAAGTCGTCGAAGCCGCCGCCGCTGTTCGGGTCCTGGTCGATCGGGTTGGCCGGCTCGGACGCCGCCGCGAGCGCCACCGACGTGCCATCGACCATCGCGCCGTCGACCGCGAGGGTCGTACCGCTCGAGATCATGCTCGAGAACGTCGTGCCGTCGAACGTGGTCGCGACCGAGCGCACGACGCCGCCGCCGAACGGGTCGCAGGTGCCGCCGCCGCCGCCGTAGCTGACGTCCTGCGTCTGGGTGGCCGAGATGTCGTCCGGCCCGATCTGCGTCGACTGCGAGTACTGGTGCACCACGAGGACGCGGTGATCGCCCGCCCGCCGCATGCGCCACGCGACGGTGGCGTCGAACGCCGGGACGCCTTCGGGACGCTCGGGGAGCATCTCCTCGGGGGGAACGTCACGCCCGAAGAGCTGCGTCGCCGCGTCGAAGCCGGGGATCTGGTGGGGCTCACCCTGGAGCTCACCACCTTGGACCACGAGCACCTGCGCGGAGCGGAAGCGGCTGACCCACACCTCGCCGCCGCCCATCGCGACGACGTCGCGGAGGTCGGTCATCAGCTCGGTGCGCGAGAGCACCTCGCCGCCGACCTGAGGCAGACGCGCCAACGTGCCCTCCGCGCACGCGACCCAGAGGTCGCCGGTGTCGGGGTCGACGTCGATGCCGCGCGGCGCTTCGCACACGTGCCGCCGCTCGGCGATCTCGCCGGTCCGCAGCTGCACGGTCGCGACCTCGCCGGTGGTGCGGAGCACCACGAACGCGAGATCGCGGTTGACCGCGATGCGGCCTGGGCCCGCACCCTCGACCACGATCCGATGCATCTCGGATCCGGAGGTCAGGTCGGCCACGTAGATCGACGAGCGCGACGGGTCACTCACGACCGCGACGTCACGGCCATCGACCTGCGTCAGCTCCAGAGTTCCGCCTTCGATCGGCGGGGCCCCGTTGGCGGGGAGGTGCTCATCGTTTCGGTTGCAGGCCACGAGCGCCAGGGCGGCGGCCAGCACCGTGAAGGTGGTGCGCATGCGGGCATGGTGCGCCGAGCGTCCCCGTCCATTGCACGAAAAATTCGAGGCGGTCATGGCGCGACGTTGCGCAAGCTCCGTGCCCACTCTGGCATACGGCGATCGCACCACGGAGGTGTGCGCATCTGCCGTATTTCCGGGCCGGGCGCCTGATGGGTGTGCCACCGACGGCACACCGCCGGGCGGGTGGCTCACGGCGCGAGGCCGTCGTTCCCGCATTCGTCGATGTCGGGGTTCATGTCGCACACCGGCGCGCGACACGTCGGGTCCCCCGCGCAGCCCGCGCCGCCGCATCGATCGCAGCAGATGGTGCCGGCCTCGCAGCGCGAGACGCCGATGACGCACGACTCGCCGATCTGCGGGCGGTAGCAGCGCGTCGACGCGACACATCCGCGCACCGGATCGAACACCTCGTCCGATCCGCAGGTGCAGGCGGGAGCGGCGCAGTCGAGATCGCACGCACGACCGCACTCGCTCGGGCAACAGATGCCGAGCTCCCAGCTCCCTCCGCTGCTCGTGCAGAGGGCCTGAGGATTCGGCGGCGGACCGGGACACGTGGGGTCCGCCTGACAGCCGACCCCGTCGACGAACCGCGCGTCGGCCCCACAGTCGCAGACCGGGCGTCCCACCTCGCACGTCGCGGGCACTGGACGACCGCAAACGTAGTGGTCGCACTCCTGCGCCCAGAACAGCCAGTCGCCGCCGGTCGCCGCGCACAGCGACGCCTCGCAGCTCGCGTGGGCGGCCGCGCACTCGGCGGGGTCGAACACCCCGCGATCGCAGTCGGCGCCGACGCACGTGCCGCACTCGAGGCGGAAACACTCGTCGCCGTTCCAGAACCACGAGTCGAGCCCGTCGCAGATCGACTCCGGACAGACGATCGCCCGCGCATCGTCGGCGTCGCACGCGGCGCTCATCCCCGCGTCGCGAGGCGCGCCCGCGTCGCGAGGCGCGCCCGCGTCGCGCGCGCCTCCGTCGGATCGGCCGCCTCCGTCGGGGACCCGACCCGCGTCGGTGCCGGTGCCTCCGTCGTCGCGGCCGTGGGTCGTCCCGCATCCCCACGCGGCGATCAGGGCGATGCATCCCGCGACGCTCGACGTCGCCGCTCTCATCGTAAGCATGCGGATATCGTCGACCCGGACCCGCAGCGGAGCAAGCGCTGAGCGATCGCTTCGTAACGTGAGAAGGGTTCCCGAACCGTGGGCGCCCGAGATAGTCTCGTGCGCGTGAACGCCCCCCTACTCCGCTGGGTCTGCGCCGGCGCGCTCGTGGCCCTCGGCACGGGGTGCGCGCCGGGGCTCGACGATCCGGATCGCTTCAGGAACATCGACTGCAACTACGACGTGCCCCGCGATCTGCTCGCGGTGCGGTGCGGGCGCTCCGACTGCCACAGCGCGCTCAACCCTGCCGCCGGGATGGACCTCGTGAGCGGCGGCGTCGAAGAGCGCTTGGCCGGGGTCGAAGCGACCACGTGTCCCGGGCACTCGCGGATCGACACCGCGGATCCCGACTCGAGCTTCATCCTCGAGCGCATCTCGGAGGAGCCCGACTGCGACGGCGCGGAGATCACGCGCATGCCCGCCGACGGCACGCCGCTGAGCGAGGACGAGGTCATGTGCCTGACGCAGTGGCTCAACGGCGTCGCGATGCGGCATGCCGGACGGGTCCCCTCGACGCGCGACGCGGGCGCTGGAGGCGGATCGGACGCGGGCGCCGGATCGGACGCGGGCGACGCCGACGGCGGCGCGGGAGACGGGGGATGAGCGGCTCGACCATGCGACGTGCGATCCTCCACGTTGGCCTCGTCGCGCTCGCGCTGGCGTGCTTCGCGCCGTCGCGCGCCGACGCGCAGACCATCCAGGTCGACCGCATCACGGGCAGCAACGGGCGCGCGGTCACCGCCCGCCTCGAGCGCGCGCTGGCGGCGGCGGGCTTCACCGTGGGCGACTCGGACGACCTCCGCGTCGCCGGACGCGTGCGCCGGCGAGGCCGCCGCTTCGTGCTCGACCTCCAGCTCACGCACGGCGGTGACGTCGGTCGCATCCAGTCGTCGGAGCGCACCCCCGCGGCGCTCGTCGCGTCGGCCGTCGAGGAGATCCGCCTGCTCGTGCCGGCCGAAGCGGCGAGCAGCAGCTCCTCGTCGTCCTCGTCCTCTTCGTCTTCGTCGTCGTCGAGCTCGTCGGGCGGGCAGAGCAGCTCGTCGTCCGGCGGAGGTGCGCGGCCGCCGCCCTCGCAGCCGTCGCAGCCGGTCGTCCCCGCGGGAGCCAACCCGCTCGACGGAGCCCCCGACGTGCTCGAGGTGTGGGCCGGGCTCGGCGGCGCCGGACGCTCGCACTCGTTCAAGAGCGACCTCTTCGACCGCGTCGGCGCCTATCGCCTCGCGTTCACTCCGATCGTGAGCGCGCGGATGCGCTGGTTCCCCGTGCGCCACTTCAGCGACGACCCGATGCTCTCGATCGGCATCCAGGCGAGCGCGTGGACCGCCCTCGGGCTCTCGTCGCAGCGCGACGTGAACGGGATGGCGGTCCAGGAGTCGCTCGACACGACGATGTTCGGCGCGTCGGTCGGACTCCTCTATCGGCTCACCCTCGCCGAGATCTTCGTCGTCGAGCCGAGCATCGACTACGCGCAAAACGTGTTCCGCCTCGCGGCGCCCGGACCGGAGCGCTTCGACGATCAGCTCGAGGCGGTCCCCGACGTGACCTACGAGCAGATCCAGCCGCGCGTCGCCGTCGAGCTGCTGCTCCCCATAGGCTTCAGCGTCCGCGCGGAGGTCGCGTGGCTCGCCGTCCTCGGCACCGGCCGGATGGACGACGCCGATTGGTTCCCGCGCTCGTCGACCACCGGCGTCGAGCTCGGCGGCGCGGTGGCGTGGCGCTTCGACCGCTGGTTCTCGGTGCGCCTGTTCCTCCTCCACTCCCGCTACATCAGCGCGCTCAACCCCGAGCCGGGCGACTTCCGAGTGGTCGGCGGATCGCTCGACACGTGGACGCGCGGCGGCGCGGAGTTCGGCTTCATCGTCCCGGGGATGCCATGAACGTTTCTCTCTCCACTCGGTGGATCGCGTTCGCGCCGGCGCTCGCTCTCGTGAGTGGGTGCGTGCAGGAGCTCGGACCGTGCGACTACGACATGGCGACCCGCGTCGTGTACGAGGTCGGTCCGATCGAGGGCAGCGACGGCTTCACCGGCCCGGGCACGCCCGCGTTCGAAGGCCAGGCGATGATGATCGCGTCGTGCGGCGGAGGCGCGTTCTGTCACGCGCCGGACACCACCATGATCTCGGATCGGTTCGGCGTCCCGCACGGCCTCGACTACGACCTGCGGATCGCGGAGGACAACGAGGAGACCACCGCGCGCCTCCAGTCGAACCAGGCGTTCGCGTTCGCGGATCGCTATCGCATCTGGGTGGAGGTCTCGAGCGGCCGGATGCCGGTCCCCGGCGAGGCTGGCGAGATGGTGCTCTCCGCGGCGCCGACCTACTCGCGCTACGACGAGGCTACGGAAGAGATCCTGCCCCTCCCGCGCATCGCGACCGAGGAGGGGCGCGAGATCCTCCGGAACTGGCTCGCGTGTCGGCTGCCGGTGGTCGAGCGCGCGGAGTCGCCGACGATGGTCGACTCGGAGTCGTTCGGCGCGACCGTCTCGGCGCGCGACCTCGCGCCGCTCATGCCGAACTGGGACGACATCTTCGATCGCCTGGTCGAGCCGCGCTGCGCGACGGCGCCCTGTCACGGCTCGGGTGCGGCGGGCACGCCGCCGACCGGCGCCGGGCTGGACCTGAGAGATCGGGACGAGGCGCTGATGGCGATGATGAATCAGCCGACCGCGGCGTCGAACACCGGCAACTGCGTCAACTCGACGGAGATGACCGACGAATGCGACTGCGACGGAGCCGGCATGCTGATCGCGCCGGGCGATCCGGACGCGTCGATCTTCCTCCAGAAGCTAGAGGGACACGACGCCGGCGGCATGCCGGTGTGCGGCGAGCCGATGCCGGTCAGCGGATCGCGTCCGTCCACCCGCTCGCTCGAGAACATCGCGGCGTGGATCACCGCGGGCGCGATGCCCTAGCGCTCGGCGCGATCCGATCGGCGGCGATCCCGTCAGCGCCGGATCAGAAACGCGATCAGGATCCCGAGCACCGCCGCGAGCACGAGCACGCCGGCGCTCGCCGCGATGAGCCACGCGTTCGACGACGCGCGCGTCCGCTTCGTCGACTCTCCTCGGAGCTCCACCGGGGCGGGGACCGTGTCCTCGGATCCGCGGATCGGCGGCTCCGAGCGCAGCTCCTCGGGCATGTCCCAGAGCTCCGTCGCGGCGGACGGCTCGTCGGCCGCCTCGTCCTCGATGCCGTCGATCGTCCCGTCGTCGATCGCGATGTCGATCGAGTCGAGATCCCCGGACTCCCTGCGCGAGCGCCCGACCCGCCGCGTCTCGTCCTCGCGCTGCGCCGGGGGCAGACCGACGGCGGCGCCGCCGTCGCGCAGCTCGGGATCGCTGAGCTCGCGGCGCTTGGCGAGCAGGCTCGCGAACGAGATCTCCACCCACTCGCCGATCTGTGCGCGCGTCGCCTGCGGGCCCGCCATCATCAGCGCGTCGACGAGCGCGTCCGCGAGCTCGTTCGCGCTCGAGTGGCGCTCGTCCGGATCGCGCGAGAGCGCGGTGAGGATCGGGTGGTCGAACAACGGATTCGGCTTGAGGCCCACCGTGCTCGGCGGCGGCACGGTCTTCGTCATCAGCTCGTGAATACTGGTACCTAAGTTGTCGACGTCGTAGAGCGTCTCGCCGGTGAGCGCGTTCCACAAGAGGACGCCCATCGAGAACACGTCGGCGCGCGCGTCGGTGGGCCTACCGAGGGCGACCTCGGGCGCGACGTAACCCGCCTTGCCCTTCACGATCCCAGGGTTCGTCTTGGTGGCCCGCGCACGCGCCTTCGCGATGCCGAAGTCGGCGATGCGCGAGACGCCGTCCACCCCGACGAGGATGTTCCCCGGGGTGACGTCGCGGTGCACGAGCATGAGCGGCTCACCGTCGCTGCCCTCGAGCATGTGCGCGGCGCCGAGCCCGCGGAGCGCGTCGATCGCGATCGGCACGAGGAGCTGGTGCGGGCGGTAACCTGGCTTGCGACGCAACAGTCGGTCGAGCGCGATCCCGTCGACGTACTCCATCGCGATGAAGTACGCGCCCTCGTGCACGCCGACGTCGAGCGTGCTCACCGTGTTCGGGTGGGTGAGCCGCGCGGCGAGGCGCGCCTCGTCCAGCATCATCGTGACGAGCGCGGGATCGCTCGCGAGCTCGGGGTGCATGACCTTCAGCGCATAGATCCGGCTGAACCCCGCTTCGCCCTCGATGCGCGCGAGGTACACCGACGCCATGCCGCCACGCCCGATGCGGCGCAGCAGCTCGTAGCGCCCGATGCGTGGGGGCTCGCCGCTCACGGCCGCGAGGATACCCGCCGGCCCTCGCTTCGTGGGTTTCTCCTCCCCTACGTCGCGCAGGGGTTGACGGCGCAGAGGACCGGATACAGCATTAGACCGCTCGGTCGAACCGGTCGGTTGAACCTCCCGGTCAGACCTCACGGTTTAGTAGGCTGCCCGCATGCCCCTCCCCCGATTCGAGAAGCTCGACGAGCCGCGCCGCCGCTCGATCCTCGCCGCCGCAGCGGAGGAGTTCGGTGAGCGCGGATTCGAGAACGCGTCCTACAACCGGATCATCGAGCGCGCCGGCATCAGCAAGGGCGCGATGTACTACTACTTCGCCGACAAGGACGACCTCTTCCGCACCGTGCTCGACGCGGCGATCGTCCAGTGGCTCACGAACGTCGGCTTCCCGTTCGAGGCGGACGACGCGACGTCGTTCTGGAGCGCGTGCAAAGCGATGTACGCGCGCAGCCTCCGCTTCATGTTGGAGGACCCGCAGAACGGCGCGCTCTGCCTCGCGATCGTGAACGCGCGCGCGCGCATGGAGGGTCACCCCGCGCTGCTCGCGCTCAACGATCAGATGCAGATGTTCACCGCGCAGCTCGTCGGGCAGGGCCAACGGCTCGGCGCGGTGCGCGACGACATCCCCGCGGACCTGATCGTGCAGGCCGCGCTCGCGCTCATGGACGCTGGCGACCGATGGCTCGCCAAGCGCTGGTCGGAGATCACGCCCGAAGCGGTGGACGCCACCGCCGCGATGATGGTCGGGCTGTTTCGGAGGCTCGGCGAGCCGAAGGACGACGAGGGTTAGTCATGAACAAGGCACCTGGACCGAGCAGCTCGGACTTCGGAGTCCGCAACGTCTATCGCTTCGCCACCGACACGCTCGGGCTGCTCGACGAGCTGAAGGAGACGTACGGCGACGTCGCGCGCATGCAGCTGTTCGGCAAGCCCTGGTACATGCTCACCCACCCCGACGATCTCGAGCAGGTCTTCGTGAAGCACTCGAAGGTCATGCTCCGCGACAAGTACGTCGAGATCCTCAAGCGCTCGCTGGGGATGGGCTTGCTGACGAACGACGGCGACAGCCACAAGCGGCAGCGCAAGCTGATGGCGCCCGCCTTCTCGCCGCGGCGCATCCAGGAGTACGGCACCACGATGGCGAGCGTCGGTGACCAAGCGCTCCGCACGTGGCGCAACGCGCAGGAGATCAACGTCCACGACGAGATGTCGCGGGTGACCCTCGAGGTGGTGGCCGAGGTGCTGTTCGGCGCGGGCGTGACCGAGCACCAGGTCAACACCGTGCGCGATGCGATGGTGGTGGCGAACGAGTTCTACGCGAACAGCCCCGAGGCCGTGTTCATGGTGCCCGAGTGGGTGCCGACCCCGCGCAATCGGCGGCTCACCGCGGCGGTGCGTTCGATCGACGACGTGCTCTTCCAGATCATCCAGAAGCGTCGGCGCGGCGAGCCGCGCGAGGATCTGTTGGGCCTCTTGCTCGGCGCGCGAGACGACAGCGGCGCGTCGATGAGCGATCAGCAGCTCCGCGACGAGGCGATCACGCTCTTCCTCGCGGGTCACGAGACGACCGCGCTCGCGCTCGCCCACACGATGTATCTGCTCGCGCTCTACCCCGACATCGAGCGCCGGCTCTACGCCGAGATCGCGCAGGTGCTCGACGGACGGCTGCCGACCGTCGCGGACATGCCGAAGCTCGTGTTCACCGAGCGCGTGGTGAAGGAGTCGATGCGCCTCTATCCGCCCGCGTGGACGACGGGCCGCGAGACGGCCGAGGAGGTCGAGGTCGGCGGCTACCGCATCGAGAAGGGCGCGCAGCTGCTGTTGCCCCAGTGGGTCGTGCACCGCGACCCGCGCTGGTTCCCGAACCCGGCCGCGTTCGATCCCGATCGCTGGGCCGACCCGAGCTCGATCCCCCGCTACGCGTACTTCCCGTTCGGCGGCGGCCACCGAGTGTGCATCGGAAATCACTTTGCGATGATGGAGGCGATGCTCCTCCTCGCGATCACGGTGCAGCGCTATCGGCTCGAGCTGCTCCCGAACCAGCGCCTCGAGCTCGCGCCGTCGGTCACGCTCCGGCCCAAGGGCCCGGGGATCCGCATGAGGGTCCACGAGCGCCCGCGACTCGCGCGCTCGATCCGGCCCGCCGCGCAACCGGCGGCGTGATCCAGCCTTGGCGGGCTCGACGCCGTCCCTCACCCTGATGGGGTGGAGCGTCGTCGAGAGCCCGCGCGACAGAGCTACCGGACGAGGCCCGACGGGCTGCCCCTCGACGTGATCACGGTGCGACCCGGCGAGTACGCGGAGCCACCGTGGCTCCGCGGTCTGCGTCGACGCGTGCGCCGCATCCTCGGTCGGCTAGCGCGCGTACGCTGACCGGGGATGTCCGAGCGCCCGCGGTGGGTGCGACCTCGTTGTCGCACCGCGCGCCCTCCGCTGACACGGCCGGTGGACATTCTCGAGGCCGAGCGCTCGCGCGAAGCTCGGCACGCGGGTTGCGGTATCCGGCTTCGATGACCTACCGCACCCGCTCGACCCCGCCGCCGCTCCCCTCGTCGATCCCCTCATCGATCCCCCCGGCCACGAGCACGAGCTCGGGGATCGGACGGGTGAGCTTCGATCCGGAACGGAGCTTGGAACGTCGACGGCTCGACGCGCTGGCGAGGCAGGTCGACCACCTCGACGATCTCTTCGTGGGCTGCCTCGCCAACGACGTGGGACACGCCGACAAGCTCGGCGCGCTGAGCGGCGAGCTGAGCTCCGTACGGGACGAGGTCGCGCGGCTCGAGCGGCTCACCAAGGCGCTCGTCGGGGTGGTCCACAACCTCACCCAGGAGAACCGGCGCCTCCGGGCGGAGAGCGAGGTGCTCGCGACACGTCAGGAAGGGATCTTGCGTCAGCTCACGGCGATGTCGCGGACGGCGCCGGCGTCGAGCCTCGGGGACGCGACAGAGGAGCTCGGTCCCGGCGAGTGGCAGGCGCTCTACGGCTTCGCGCTCTGAGCTCGATTCGGGACGAGAGGACTCAGCGGGCGAGCCGGTCGCGATGGATCGCGCGCCGCTCCTCGAGCATCGCGTCGATGCGCCGCGCGAGCTCGAACGCGCCGCGCTTCTCCAAGCGCTCGCTCAGGCGTCGGATCGTCGCCAGGGTGATCGCCTCCTCGTGTGCGACGCGACGGAACGCGGACTCGAACTTCGCGATGACGCGCTCGAGCAGCTGGTCGTCGTCGAGGAGCGCGCTGAGGAGCGCCCGACTCGCCCACAGGCTCGTGGCGCGCCACGCGTCCCTGTCGGTGTACTTCGCGATGCACGCGTCGAGCGGCGCGATGAGCGACGCGTTCTCGCGGCGCAGCACCTCGATGCGGAGCCACGTCTGCTCGATCGTCTCCCTGGCGATCTCGTCCTGCTGCGCTTCGGCCTGCGCGCGCACGCGACGGTGCAGCTTGTCCGACTCCTCGAAGCGCCCCATCGCGGCGAGCGTCTCGAGCAGGTTCACGGTCTCCACGCGCACGCGCCACGGTGACGCCGAGCGGCGCGCGAGGTCGAGCGACTCCTCGCGCCAGCGCAGGCACGCGTCCCAGTCGTCGCGGAGCAAGCTGATGTCGCCGAGGATGTGCGCCGCCTTCGAGCGGGTGACGAGGACGTCGGGGTCCTCGCCGTCCGTCGCGTAGCAGTCGAACGCGAGCTGCTCGGCCTCCGCGAACCGGTCGTCGTAGAACGCGATCTCCGCCTGCGACATGCGACAGAGGAGCGCGAGGGTGGTCTGCGCGCGCTCGTTCGCGATCTTCGTCGCACGCTCGACGTGCTCGCGCGCCTTCTGGAAGCGGAGCGCGTAGTAGTGCGCGAGGCCCTCCGCGCGTTCGACCTCCGCGAGCCGCGAGGCGTCTTGTCGCAGCCATACGCGCGCGAGCCCCACGTAGCCGATCGCGACGAAGTCGTCGCCCGCCCACGCCGCGCGCTCGATCGCGGAGAGGAGGATCTCCCATGCGCGATCGCGATCGCGGGCACGCCACAACAGATCCGCGACGCGCATCGCGATGTCGGTGCGCTCCTTGCCGTAGCGGTGCTGGAGCCCGTTGGCGACGTCGATCAACGCGCCGCGCTTCCAGGGCGCCGCCTCGGTGTGATCGACCATCGCCTCGTGCAAGAGACCGAAGTCGAACGCGTAGACGCCGACACGCTCGGTGCGCAGGACACCGAGCAGCAACGCGCGCTCGAGCACCTCGTCGAGCGCGCCGCTCGCGTTCGGCACGCGCGCGCACGCGGCCGCGAGGGCCGAGCGCTCGAAGCGCGCACCGAGGAGGGCCGCGCGCGCGAGCACCGCCTCGGCGATCGCGCGTCGCTCGCCGAACGCGCTCAATACGCTGTCGAGGCGATCGACGAGCAGCGCCCGCAGCGGACGCTCGACGAGGAGCTCGTCCACGCTCGCGCCGGCGCGCGGCACGAGCTCGTCCTCGTCGGGGATGAGCAGGTGCGTCCGAATCCAGTCGCGCACGAGCTCGACCAGCTGACGCGGCGAGCCGCCCACGCGATCCGCGAGGCTCTCGGCGAGGCCCTCCTGGAGCGGCGCGCAGGCCTCGAGCAGCTCGGCGCGCTCCTTCGCTCGGAGCTCGCCGAGCGGCTGGACGAGCGCGCGCGGGTGGTTGATCACGCGCTCGAGCGCGGCGCCGACCACTCCGCTCTGCGCGGCGCCGGGCCGCAGCGTGACGACGATGAGCACCGGCACGTCGTCGGCCTCGAGGATGCGCTGGACGAGCTGGATCGCGCCGTCGGTCGCCCACGCGATGTCGTCGAGCCAGAGGTAGATCGGCCGCGTGCGACCGACCGCCCGCAACGTGGCGTGCGCGATCTTGGTCACCTCTTCGGTGGCCAGCGTCCGAGCGCCCTCGTCGGAGCCGAGGTACTCGCGCAGGCGATCGACCTCGATGTCGGTGCCCTCCGCGAACCAGCGCCACGCCTCGCCCCACCCCTGACGCGGCAGGCCGACGAGCCAGCGCAGCGCGTGACGAAGGCCGCCACCGATGTCCGCGCCGCTCGCGTCGTAGCCGCCCGCCGCGCTCTCCATGAGGCCGTTGCGCTCGATGTGGGTGAGGCCCCACCGCGCGAGCCGACTCTTGCCGATCCCGCCCTCGCCGACGTACGCGATGAGGCGCGCGTGCCGGTCCTCCACCACGCGGTCGACGAGCTCGGCGAGCGCCGTCCGCTCCGCGTCGCGCCCGACCATCCGCGGCTCCCGCAAGCGAGCGAGCGCGGCCCCGACGCGGAGGTTCGAGGGCGCGGGGAGATAGGTCGGCAGCTCGAGGGCGTCGCGCGCTCCGGGCGGGCCATCCACGCCGCCGACGATCGTCGGCATCGTCGAGGTCGGCGGCTCGGCCATCCCGGTGAGCCCACGCGGCACCGCGTCCTTCACCTCGCGCGAGAGCTCCTCGAGCTGGTCGGCGACCTCCACCGCGAAGCGCGGTCGCTCGCGGGCGTGGGGTCGCAGCAGACGCTCGATGAGCTCGTGCAGCGCGATGGGGATCGTGAGCCCCTCGCGCGCGGTGAACGGCTGCGGCGCGTACTGCGACTTGGCGACGAGCAGGCTCATCATGCTCGGCATGTCGGCGAACGGAGAGGCACCACGCACGAGCTGCGCGAGGACGACGCCGATCGCGTAGAGGTCCGTCCATGGGCCGTACGGCCCCTGCCCCATGAGCTGCTCGGGCGGCATGTACTCCGGCGTGCCGACGACCCCGTCGTTGCCCCCCGAGCGCAGCGGGTCGTTGAGGATCGCGACGCCGAAGTCGAGGATGCGCGCGCGCCCGGTGTCGACGTCGACGAGGATGTTCGCCGGCTTGAGATCACGATGCACGACGCCTTGCGCGTGCGCCGACGCGAGCCCGCGCAGCGTGTCGACGAGCGCCCGCGCGATCAGGTGATAGCCCGCGAAGCGCTGAAGGAGCTCCTCGATCGGCTTGCCTCGCGCGAGCTCCATCACGAGATACGGGAACGATCCCTCCCCTTCGCCGTGTGCGAGATCGAGGAGCTGGACGATCCGCGGGTCGTCGACCTTCGCCGCCGCGCTCGCCTCGTCGAGGAACATGCGGCGGATCACCGGGTCGGTGCGGCCCTGCGGATGCAAGACCTTCACGGCCACGTCGGTGCCGCTCGGCCGGTGCACACCTCCGTAGACCCGCCCCATGCCGCCCTCACCGAGCAGCGTGTGGAGCTCATAGTGTCCGGTTCGGCTCACATCCTCGCCCGCGCCGCCGAAAGGCTGGCATCCACCCGTCGCCCCGTCTACATCCGGCACCATGCGGAGGGCGTGGCTCGTCGGTCTGACCCTGCTGGGGTGCTGCGTCCTTCCCGGCCGGGCATCGGCCGACGCGTGGACGCAGGCCGCGGGCGACTGTTACCTGAAGCTCGCCGCGCGCGGCATCTTCGGGAGCGGCGCGTACCAGTCGACGGGCCTCCGCGACGATCGCCAGGGCATCGTCGACTACCAGGACGTGCAGGCGAACCTCTACGGCGAGTGCGGCGTACACCCGCAGCTCACCGTGCTGTCGTTCATGACGCCGTTCGGCTACGCGAACGCGTCGACGAGCACGGGGTACGTCGGCCCGTACGGCATCGGGCTCCGCCTCGATCCGATCGGAGACGGAGCGCCGACCCGGTTCGCGATCCAAGCGAGCTACAGCTACGCGCCTCCCGCCGGCGACGTGATCCTGTTCGAGGAGCCGCGCGCGAGCCCACGCGTGTTCTATCGCCCCGCGCTCGAGAACCACGTGGGCGAGCTCGACGTGCAGCTCGGGCACGGGTTCGTGATCGACGACAACGTGAGTGGCTGGGTCGTCGGCTCGGTCGGCGCGCGCATCCAGAGCGGCGAGGGGATGGACGCCGCGCTCGTCGCGATGGCGCAAGTCGGCATGACGTTCTACGGATGGCTCACCGCGGAGCTGCACGTCCCTCTGTACGAGCCGTTCGGTCAGCCGGTGGTGGAGACGAACATCGCGGGCGTCGGGCAGACGCGCTACCTCGGCTTCGGGTTCACGGTGAGCTTCTGGATGATCCCCGAGCTCTCTCTCGTGCTCGGGCTCGACGGCGTGTTCTACGCGTCGAGCAACGCAGCGACGCCCTCGCTCATGCTCGGCTTCCAATCGCGCTGGGGACCGGACGACCTCTGAGCGACGCTGAACCGGCGCCGAGCGGCTGGACTATGCTCTCTCCGATGTGAGCCCGGCTGCGCGCGCTCGCTCCGCTGTCTCTCCTCGCCCTCGCGTGCAACGGCGAGCCGCGCGCCCAGCCGACGCCCTGGACGGTGGGTTCGGTCCGATCGACGCGACGACACCGACGTCGAGCTCACCGGCCATCTCGACACCCAAGCCGTCGTCGACGCGCTCATCGCGACATGCGGCGCCCTTCCTCTCTTCCTGCGTTCCTCATCGGGATCCTCGAAACGAAGAGAGCGGCGAGGCCTCGCCGGCCCGCCGCTCCCTTCTCTCGCGCGTCGTCTCAGACGCGGCCTCTGACGCTCCTCACTGCTGCGGGGCGGGCCGCGGCGCGGTCACCGCACGCAACAGGGCTTGCCCGATGTCCACGAGCTGGGTGAGCGGGTTCGGCGCTGCCGCCGGAGCCGTCACCGTCGCGTCCGCGGGCGCCGCCATGGCGGCGTCGGCATCGGCGTCCTCGTCGCTCGGCGCGAGCGGGGGCGCGACCATCTCGAGGGCCGGCTCGGCCGTCGCGCCCGCTTGGTCGGCCGCGTCACCGAGCGCGCCCACCGACGCGTTCCCCACCTCGGCGACCGTCCCCGCGGCCTGACCGAGCGCCTGCTCGGCGAACGGCGGGATGAGACCGAACGCCGGGATCTCGACCGGCGCCGCCGCGGGAGCGGGCGCGGCCGGAGCGGGCGCCGCGGCGACGGGAGCCGGCGCGCGACGCTCGACGAAGAGCTGCGCGACGTACACCTGACCTTCGTTCGACACGACGCCGATCCCGATCGTGTTGACCGCCGCGTTCAGCATGTTGCCGCGGTGCGGCGGGCTCGCGAACAGCGCGCGCGAGGCGAACGCCGCGTTGCTGTGCACGGCCACGTTCTCGAGCACCGCGCCGGTGTCCATCCCGGTCGCGCGCGCGCGATCCTCGGGAGTGCCGGTCGTCGGCGAGACGTGCGACAACTGCCCTTGCGACGCCATCTCGGCCGCGTGGACGCGCGCCGCCGCGTCGAGCCCCGCGTCGCGGGTGAGCGCGCCGAGGTTGTTCTCCGCGCGGAGCGCGTTGATCTCCGCGAGCATCGCGGTCTCGGCCGCCGGGTCGATGGCTTGGGCCGAGGCGAGGGCCGGGACGAGGGCGAGCGAGGCGATCAGGGCGGCGGCGAGGCGGGACATCGGTGACTCCTGGTTGGTCGCGGTGTGTGTCCCGGATGATCACGTTCCGAGCCAACCCGCGAATTGACGTGCTTTCCCAGGATCGCCCTTCGACCGCTAACCTCGGTTCACGATACGGCTATCCCCAAGGAGCCGACGGCAGTTCACGCCATCGTTTCGCCACGACCCTGCCTCGGACGTTCCTCGGGCGCGCCGATTCGACGCCCGCCCCCGCCTCCACGCTCGTTCGAGGAGGGCATCGGAATGGGTCGCATCTTTGGAATCGGGGTCGTGTGGGCTGGCTGTGCGATCGCGTGGGTCGTGCTCGGCGGAACGTTGCTTGCGCGCTCCGAGAGCGCGAACAGCATGGGGAGCAGCGACGTGTACGGCCTGTGGGGACCGCCGACCGAGCAGGGCCAGCCGCACGCGACGTTCACGGCCACGCGCATGGTCGACGACTCGCGCACGATCACGGATCCCGCGACCGGACAGGTGACGACGATCCCGCAGCAGCGCGCCGAGCAGTACACCGGACCGATCGAGCTCGTCGGCACCGACGCGCACGTCGATCTCTCGCTCGAGCATCGGCGGCGTGGGCTCAACTGGTATCCCACCTACCGCGTCGAGCTCGAGGGCACGTGGCGCTTCCGCAACGACACGCCGGAGCCTCGCCAGGTCACGTTCGAGTTCCCGCTGTCCGAGCAGCAAGCGGTGTTCGACGGCTTCGAGGTGCGGCGGGGTGGTCAGGAGGTCCCGTACGAGATCAACGGCGCCGCCGCGATCTGGACCGAGACGCTCGCCGCGGGGGAGGAGCGCGCCTACCACATCGGCTATCGAAGCCGCGGCACCGAGCGCTGGGGCTACCGCTTCGCCAACGGCACGTCGCGCACGCGCGACTTCCACCTCGACGTGACCACGGACTTTGCGGAGGTCGACTTCGCCGAAGGCTCGCTGAGCCCGACCGATCACGCGGCGGAGGGCGAGGGCTGGCACGGCGTGTGGAGCTTCGACTCGCTGATCGCGAACCAACCGATCGGCATCGTCCTCCCGCAGCGCCTGAACCCGGGCCCGCTCGCGGCGCGCATCACGTTCTTCGCGCCGGTGGGGCTCCTGTTCTTCTTCTTCGTGGTCGGGATCCTCGGGATGGCGGACAAGCGCGACCTCCACCCGATGCACTACTTCTTCCTCGGGTGCGCGTTCTTCGCGTTCCACCTGTTGTTCAGCTACCTGGTGGACCACCTCGAGATCGCCGCGAGCTTCTCGATCGCCGCGGTCGTCAGCACCGTGCTCGTCGCGAGCTACGCCCGCCTCTTCGTCGGTTGGCGCTTCGCGCTCGGTCGCGTCGGCGTCGCGCAGCTCATCTACCTCGTGCTCTTCTCGCTCACGTTCATGTGGGAGGGCTTCACCGGCCTGTCGATCACGGTCGGCGCGATCCTCACGCTGTTCGTCATGATGCAGATCACCGGCCGCACCGCGTGGGGCAAGAAGACGGAGGCCCCCGCGCCGCCGCTCGTCGCGAACCCGCCCGCGCCCACCGCGGTCACTCTCGACGGCGAGCCGAAGGCGTTCTGATTCGCGCTCGCGCTCAGCCGGGCCGCGATCCCAGCGCGCGCTCGGCTGCGGCGCGGACCTCGTCGTTGTCGTCCTCGGTCGCCGCGAACAGCGCGCCGTCGAACACGTGGGCTCCGATCTTTCCCATCGCGTCGACCGCGAGCAGTCGGATGCGCGGATCCTCGCTCAGCCGATCCTGCTCGAGGCGACGCGCGATCGCGCGCTGGAGCTCCGGGTTGGTCGAGCTCTTGTAGCGCGTGACCAGCCGCGCGAAGACCGCCTTGCCGGGCCCGCTCGCCGCCGCTTCGACCGCGCGCGGGTCGGGCTCGACGCTCGTCGTCTCGTGCCCCGGCGGGGTGTTGCCGATCGGCGGGTTGCGATCGTTCGACGGCGCGGAGATCGAGTGCGGTGGGGACGACGGGCTCGCGGGAGGCGGCGCGCTCGGAGGCGGCGCGCTGGGAGGCGGCGCGCTCGGAGGCGGCGCGCTGGGAGGCGGCGCGATCGGCGCAGAGCTCGCGCCGACCGACGGGCGAGCCGCGATCGGCGCGCTCGACACACGCGGTGAGGCGGGCGGCGCGGGGAGCGGCGCCTCGCTGGCCTTGGGGCGCTCGGGCGGCGGGCTGCTGCGGAAGCTGCCGGTCGGAGGATCGTCGATCTCGTCGAGGCGCGACAGGTCGAGGACCGGAGGCCGGAAGGCTTTTTGACGCCAGGCCTCGGTCTCCGCCGCCGTCTGCTCGATCATCTCGTCGAGACGCGCGGGCAGGCTCGCGCACGACGCGATCGCGTGCAGGCTCGGCGTCGCGTCGTCGGCCCCGCGATAGATCGCGACGTCCACGCTCGCCCCGGGGCTCTGCGTCTTCCAGTGCTCACGGAGCGCCTCGACGAGCCGCACCGGCGTCGCCTCGAGCGTGGCCTTCGACGCCACCAGCGCGATCTGCATCACGCCGATCGACGCGGGGTCTAGGCCGCCCGCCACGAGCTCGCCATCGCAGAGGATGCTCATCACCTGCGTGCCGATCGTCTCGAGCTCGAGGTCGTCGACCGCGCGCGAGCCGTACGCGACGACGCCGCCGCGGGTGAGGATCTGATGGAGTCGGTTGGCCTGGATGCCGCGCACCGGGCTCAGGTCCTCGCGCGAGTCGAGCTGATTGAGCGCGTCGAACGGCGCCGCGATCTGTTCGTTCACCCGGTTGTAGAAGTCGAGCACGCTGAGGTTCGACTCGCGCTCGGCGAGGCGCCCGTCGTCGATGATGACGAGCCCGTCGAGCTCCGCGCGCGTCAGCTCCTGCACCGCGCGAAGCGCGTTCGTCTTGCGCTGCGGGGGCTGACCGCTCGACGGCAACGTGACGAGGCCGACCACCGGCACCTCTCGACGATCGAAGCTCTGGAGGAACTGCCCGATCGCCGAGCCGGTGCCGCCGCCGAGACCCGCCGTCAGCAGAATCATGTCCGCGTCGCGCGCCTCGATGCGGATCGCGTTCTCGATGCGACGCGCGTGCTCGCGGATCAGGAGCCGACCGACGTTCGCATCGCCGCGCGTGTGCGCTTGTCGGTCCGCGCCGATGAACGTGCGCCGTTCCTCGGGCACGTGGCGCTGTTCCTCCATCGCCTTCTTGCTCGAGTGGAAGACGATCGAGCGATAGCCGCGCCGCGCGAACTCACCGGCGATGCGGCCGCCGCCGCGTCCCAACCCCACGACCAGGACGTCGAGCGTTCGGTCTCTCTGCGCCACGCACCCTCCTCGGCCGACGCGGTCGATTCCGCGGCCCCGAGCGCCGACCTTATAGAAGCTCCGGGATGTCGTCCACGCGACCGGCTACTCGAAGCGCAGGTCGCGGATCCACACGTCGCCGTCGGTGAACGGGGGGTCTTCGGTCCAGAGAGAGACCATCACGGTCTGGACCTGACCCGGGTCCAGATCGCGGAAGTCCGCGAGGTCGGTGCTCACCGTGCGGAAGTGACGACCGACGATCGGTGCCTCCAACGCCGGGTGGACGACACGGTACGCGTTGCCCTCCACGGTGAAGATCTGGACGACCGTGTCGTAGGGCGGCAGCGCGCACCCGGGATCGGCCGTCATGGGATCGGCGGGCGGCGCGTCGCAACGCGCCGCGATGTCGAAGAGCAGCCGATGCCGGAGCGGAAGCATCCGCTCCCGGCCGCGCTCGATCGGGAAGGTGAGGTCGGCGGAGGTCTCCATCTGCCATGCCGCCTCCAGGGCGCCGAGGAGGTGAGGGAAGAACGTCTCGACCTCCAGCGGCGTGAGCCCGAGCGGCTCTTCGTAGATCGTGCTCCGTGCCACCGCTGGCGTGAGGCGTGGCTCGATCGGGATGTCGAGGGAGATCGGCAGCTCGGTCGCCATCCAACGTCGCGAGCGCACGATCACGTCCATCGACGACAGCGCGGTCTCGTGCGCGCGGCGCCCGTGGACGCTCGCCTCGTAGCCGAGCTCGTCGAACGCGTAGCGACGGAGGAACGCGGTGCTGAACGCGCGCTCGACGCCGTGTCGCTCATCCTGCGGGAGGCTCGACACGGTGAGCGGCGGGTTCGGCGTACCGGTGTCCACCGTGTCGAGGTGATTTGCACCCTCGATCGTGATCACCGCGTACGGGTTCTCGAGCATTCCCCCGAGGACGTCGCCGGACGGCCACGGCACCGCGCGGTCCTCGCTCCCGACGAACGTGAGGACGGGATGCGGCGCGATCGCGGCGGGCGGCGCGCCGGACGGGACCGCGAGGAGATCGGGGACGGTCGGCATGAACAGGATCGCACCAGCCAGGAACGGATCTCGTCGCAGCGCGGCCAGCGCACCGCCGCCTCCCACACCGTGCCCCGCGACCCACACGGCGTCCGGATCGTACGCGCCCGCGAACAGCGAGCCGGCATCGTCGCTCTCGCCCTCGAGATACGCGGCCGCCGCGAGGAGCAGCGCGGCCTCGTCGTCGTAACCGGCGAGGCTCGGGGGATCGAGCGCGAGCATCGCGCTGTCCACGCTGATCACGATGAGCCCGTGGGTCGCCCAGTGATCGTGGAGCTCCGCGTAGCGATCGAAGAGCGGCGGAGAGCCCACCGTCGGGAGGAACACCACGAGGGGCCGCGGTCCGCTCGCGAGGGAGCCGCCGTCCATCGGGTACGCGATTCGCATCGCGACGTCGGTGTACGTCCCGCTCGGGAGCGTGACGGTCGGCAGCGTGGCGGCGAGCGAGCCCACGGCGAACGCTCCGCGCTCCGCGGGATCGACGGGCTCGGGCAGCTGCGGATCGCCGTTCGGGAACACCGCGAGCGTGCGCGGCGAGATCTCGACCATCCCGCCGTCCACCGGCTTCGCGAGCAGAAAGGGGAACACGCCGAACGCGAGCGGGAGCCCCGTCAACGTTCCATCCTGGATCGACATCCCCTCGGGCAAGCCCGCCGCGCGCACGCTCGCGTCGCCGACCACCGCGGAGTACGGGACGCCGACGAGCCCCGAGGGGACGAGCCCCGCCTCGCGTCGCGTCTGGGTGCCCGAGACGACCGTGCCGACCTGGACCGGGGTGAGCGGGCACGTGAGATCGCCGCTCTCGACGGTGAGGTCTGCGCTGCCCGTGCCCGTCACGGTCACGCCCTCGAACGCCGCGATGCCGCCGCCGACGGTGGTCGTCTCGAACGGCGCTCCGGCCGAGAAGCGCACATCGGGCCCGCCCAGACGGAGTCGGATCGGGAGACCGTCGAGCGGCACGGTGCGGCCGCCGCGGCCGACGAGGCGCACCGCGATGCGATCGAGCGGCGTCACCTCCGGCTCGACGAGCGAGGTGCTCGGCCCTTCGAGCAGCTCCAGCTGCGGCAGCACGCTGATCGCGCCGGAGCGAGCGGATCGCACGTCGGGCTCGGTGACCGTGGCGCGGAGCGTGAAGACGTCGCAGCCGTTGTAGAAGAGATCGCTGAACCGGGCGACGCCCTCCACGAACGCGACCTCGGTCGTCCCGATGAGCTCGCCCGTTCCGTCGTGGCTGAGCGTGACGACGAGCGGCGAGTCGACGTCGAGGCGCGCCTGCGAGTCGAAGTAGCGGAGCTCGACGACGACCTCGCCGATCGCGCTGCCCGGGTCGAGGGGACCGCCGGTGTCGGGGAGGCGCAGGACGAGCTGACGCTCCAAGGGCGACCCGCAGCCGAGGAGCGCGAAGGACCCGAGGGCGAGGAGCGAGGCGAGCGTCGAACGAGACATGGTGGACAGCATATCGGAGGTCGCCCGGGGCCGCGGAGCCGCCGGTCGCGAGCGATTCACGGACGATGCCAACCGCGGACGAGCGGCCGCAACGCGGGCCGCGGGCCGGAGTGTGCCAACCCTGAGGCGGCGGCGAGACGGGTCCGCCCACGTGCTATGGCTGGGCCGTGCGGGCGCCGCGGATGGCCGGGCGATCGGAGGCGGGCCGCGCGGCGGCCCTCGCAACGATCCTTGTGACGTTCATCGGCGCGGCAGGAAACGCTCAGGTCGAGGAGGAGGTCGAGGGAGGCGGCGCGATCGATCTCGACGCGCTCGAGACCGAGACGACCGGTGGCGATGCGGCCGGCGGTGAGGCGAGCGGCGGCGATGCGGCCCTCCCCACGGAGCCCGCTCCAGCCCGCGTGGAGACGCCTCGGCCGCCACCCGAGCCGACGTGGGATCCCGACCCGATCACCTACACGCTCGACAACGGCCTTCGCGTGGTGCTCGCGCCCACCCCGGGCCGTCGCTTCGCCGCGCTCGTCGTGCGCTATCGCGTCGGGACCTCCGATGCGCCGGCCGGCTATCCGAGCCTCGCGCACGTGACCGAGCACGCGATGTTCACCGGCACCGATCGGATCGGCGACCACGAGATCGCGCTCCGGATGGACGCGTCCGGCGCGGTGACGAGCAATGGATACACGCACGGTACGTTCACCGACTACGTCACGTCGCTCCCGGTGAGCGAGGTGCCGACCGCGCTCTTCGTCGAGGCGCATCGGCTCGCCCGGACCGCGTCCGGCCTCGACGCTGCGCGGCTCCGACGCGCGCGCTCGGCGGTGCACAACGAGGCCTCGCTCTACGGGTGGGCGCTCGGATGGCGGCGCGCGACCCTCGGCGCGCTCCTCGGACCGGACGCCGGCCATGAGCCGCGGACCTACCGCGACGACGACGTCGACGCGATCCGCGTCGAGCACGTGCAGTGGTTCCTCCAGCGCCACTACGCGCCCGACCTCGCGACGGTCGCGTTGGTCGGCGGCTTCGAGGTGGATCGCGCGCGAGCCGACATCGAGCGCGCGTTCGGCGGAGTGGTGCGCACGGGGAGCGCTCCCGAGGAGCTCCCTCGCGCGCCGTGGCGGCCGCTCGCCTCCCGATCGCGCGCGCGGATCGCATCCCATGATGGACGATCGCACGTTACGTTGGCCTGGCGCGCGCCCGATCTCGGGAGCGAGGACGAAGCGGCGTTCGACGTGTGGCTCACCCGCCTGTTCGACCCGCGCACCGGCGCGCTCGCTCCGCTGATCGACGACGGCGTGGCGGAGCGGATCCAGCTCGAGTCGACGCGGCGCGACGCGCGGAGCTACGTCGTGATCCGCATCACGGCCGGAAGACGGCGCGACGTAGCGGAGCTCCTCATGCGCATCGATCGGACGATCGCGGAGGCCGCGATCGCCCCGCGTGCGATCGAGGGTTCCCTCGAGCTCGCCCAGCGACGGCTCCTCGCAGAGACGCGAGCCGAGGACGAGGACCTCGAGGCGCGCGCGACCTGGCTCGCCGCGAGCCGCGACGGCTACGTGCCGAGTCTGCGCGAACGCTACGAGCGCTACCGCGCGGTCGACGCACCCGCGCTCGCCCGCGCCCTCCGCTGGCTCGCTCCCGAGAGCCGCGCGACCATCCTCGAGCGCCCGCGGCGCGCGGCGGCGCGATGACACGGCACGCGATCCTCGTCGCGCTCCTCGCGAGCGCCTGCACCTTGCGACCGGCGCTCCCCGCGCCCCGCGAGCCGCTGAGCGCGACCGATCCGAGCGCGCTGCCCGACGAGCCGAGCGCGCGCTGGCCCGAGACGTCGCTCGCGCTGCGGCTGACCCGACGCGATCTCGCGAACGGGATGCGCGTCGCGATCGCGCGGAGCGCGCCGGCCGGGATGGTCTCCGTCGTGTTCGTGAGCCGCGCCACCGCCGGCGCTTCGCCCGCGCGATCGATGGTGGCGAGCTGCTTGGCCGAGGCGCTCGGCGAGCGGGTGACGATCGACGGCGCGATCGTCGAGCGCCCGCTCGACCGAGACGCGTTCACGCCGAGGATCGACGCGCTCCCCGAGGGTCTGCGGATCACCGCGCGGTTCGACCGAGCGCGCCTCGATCGCTATCTCGCTCTCCTCGAGCGCGTCGTCGCGGCGAGCCAGCTCGACGATCCCGCGCGCTGCCGTGAGCGAACGATCGCCTCGCTCGAAGGTCACGGCGCCATCGTCGCGCGCCGGAGCGCGCTCCGGTTCGACGACGAGGATCCGCGCGCCGCCAGCCTCGAGCAGCGCCTCGCGCTGGCTCGCGCGATCGACGTCGACGCGCTCCGAGCCCGCCTCGTCGGGCTCTCGGATCCACGCCATGCCGCCCTCGTGATCGCCGGCGATGTGGACCCGAACGACGCCTTGCCCCTCGTGGTCCAGCGCTTCGCCGCGTGGAGCGCGTCCGCGGACGATGCCCCCGCTCCGACGGCACCACGCTATCGGCTCGGCGCCGCGCGTGGGCTCACCGTCCCGACCGGATCCGAGCGTGCGGCGATCGCGATCGACACGCCGGCCCCGGGGTTCACCGAACCGGACTACGCGTCGTTCCTCGTCATCGAGCAGCTGGTGGGGCGCATGCACAGCGCGCGGCTCCGTCTCGTCCTGCGCGAGCGCGACGCCGTGGCCTACGCGGCGGACGCCGCCTTCGAGGCGAACGCGGCCGACGGCCAGCTCCGGCTCCTCACCGAGGCGCGGGCGGCTCACACGCGCGAGGCGCTGCGCTTCATGCTCGGCGAGCTCGGCCGGGTACGGGACGGCGAGATCGAGCCGCTCGAGCTCGAGCTCGCCCGGACGCGCGCGCTCGAGGGGCTGTTGGTCCGACTCGACTCGCCGACCGGGCTCGCCGAGGCGATCGGTCGGCGCATGTTGGCCGGCCAAGAGCCGTCCGCGATCACCGCCCTCGTGGCGCAGCTCACGACCATCACCGTCGACGACGTGCGCACGGCGGCCGCCCATTGGATCGAGCCGAGCCGCGCCTTCATCACCCTCGCCGGCGGGCCCGAAGCGCTCCGTGCGGCGGAGGACGACGCGCTCGGCGAGCTCGAGCCGATCGTCGAAGCGCGCTGACACCCTCAAGCGTGGACCGGTCGCACCGTTGATCACCGGAGTAGCTCGGAGCGCTCTGCGTGATTCGCAAGATCCTCATCGCCGACGACAGCCCCACGATGCGCGCGTTCCTCAGCCGCGCGATCCAACAGGAGCCGACCTTCCGCGCGGAGGTCGCAGGGGACGGAGAGATGGCGCTCGCCGCGATCCAGGCGGGCGGGATCGACGCGGTGGTGCTCGACCTCGAGATGCCGCACATGAGCGGCCTCGAAGCGCTCGATCGGATCCGTGAGATGGCGCCGCGGCTCCCCGTCATCGTGTTCAGCGCGTACGCCGGACGGGGCACCCGCTCCGCGATCCTGGCGCTCGCCGCAGGTGCCGACGACATCGTGACGAAGCCCTCCATCGACGTGCCCGGCCGCGACCGCGAGCTCGTCGGCGAGGAGCTGCTCCTCAAGCTGCGCGCGCTGCTCGCCGATGGCGTGCGGCAGTCGCAGCGATCCACCAACCAGATTCGGCGCGACCTCCTCATCGCGCGCCGCGTCGCGTGCGCGGCGCCGGGCATCCTCGCGCTCGCCGCGTCCACGGGCGGCCCGTCCGCGCTCGAGACGCTGCTCGCGGAGCTCCCCTCCTCGATCCCGCTGCCGATCGTCATCGCGCAGCACATGCCCAAGATCCACACCGCGCACCTCGCGCGCCGCCTCGACGAGCGCGTCCCCGCGCGCGTGTTGGAGGCGACGCAAGGCGCCGCGCTCGAGCCGGGCGTCGCCTACGTCGCGCCGGGCGATCACCACATGCGCGTGGTGCGTCACGGCGGCCGGGACTACGTCGATCTCACCCAAGAGCACCTGCGCTCCGGCGTCATGCCGTCGGCGGACGCGCTCTTCTCCTCGGTGGCCGACGTGTTCGGCCCGCGCAGCACCGCGGTGGTCCTCACCGGCATGGGTCGCGACGGCCTGAGCGGCGCACGCGCCGTGCGAGACGCTGGCGGCGTCGTGATCGCGCAGGACCAGGAGAGCGCGACCGTGTGGGGCATGCCCGGCCAGATCGTCCAAGCCGGCCTCGCGACCGAGGTCCTCGCCCTCGAGCACATCGCCGGCTCGATCCTCGGTCGCCTCCGCGGCGTCGACCAACGCGTCGCCAGCTGAGCCCCGTCGAGGGAACGAGCTCTCCTCGTCCCCTTCAGTTGCAGCCGCAGCCGCCGCCGGCCGCGTCGAAGCCGCCGACCGATCCCTCGCGCACGTCGGTCGCGTGCGACTCGGCGCTGTGGAGCTCCTCCGCGCCGCCGAACTGCATGTCCGGGTTGGCGAGGCGCTCGCGCTCCCACGGCATGACGGATACGCAGCCCGACGCGACGGCCGCGAAGGCGAGCAGGAGAGCCGTCTTGACGACGACCGCGTGGAGGGTGGTGCGCTTCATAGCTCCAGCGTGACCGCGCCGGTCACGTCCAACGAATAGACCTCGCTCAGCCCGATGAAGTCGGTGTACACGAACACCGTACCGCCGACCGCGATGGCGAGCTTGAGCCGCACGTCGTCGGTGAGCGACGCGATGCCCTGGTAGCTGATGGCCACGCGGTTGCTGAAGAGCGGGCTGTTCTCGCGGTCGCGCGTGACGTACGCGCGGTTGTCCGCCGTGTCGTACACGCGCTCGTAGAACGTCGCCGCGCTCTGCTGATAGAAGCGGTACCGGAGCGTGAACACCTGATCGGGCGAGGGGATCCACGCGATCTGCGCCGCCGCGGTGTGCGAGAGGATGCCCCACGTGTCCACGTAGAAGCGGTACTCCACGCCGGCGGACGAGTCGTCGCTGAACGCGTAGCGCACCCGCGCCACCGCGGCGTTGCGCTGTCGCGTGTCGGGGTGGACCTCCGGCACGCACTGGAGCGCGGTCCCCACCTGTCCGACGTCCGGGTTCCAGCCGCACATCCCGTCGCCGCCGATCCCCACGAAGCGGTACGGGCTCGCCTGATAGCCCTCGCGGAAGCTCCCCTCGTACGCGAGCTGGAAGATCGCCTGCGGGCTCAGGATCTGCGTGAGAACGATCTTTGCGCCGTACGTCTGCGTCGGCCGATTGAAGTTGGGATCGCCCGAGCGCCCGACGATGTCGTAGACGAACCGGACCTGCTCCTCGAGCGTGGTCGTGTTGCCGTTGAGATCCTGCACCGAGCGCAGGGTGAACGCGTGCGACCAGTAGTCGTTCTCTCCGGAGTAGTAGTACGAGGCGCCCAGCGTGACGTCGTCGAGCTCGTGGCTCACCGAGAGATCCACCTGGTCGCGCTGCTCGGTGATCGGCACGGTCGCCGCCGTGCGGATGTCGATCGACGCGCTCGTCCACACGTCGGCGGAGTACGAGCCGCTGATCCGCGTGCGATCCTCGACCACCGCGAGCGCCGACACGCGCGGCGCGATCACGGTCGTGCGATCGCTGTCCGCGCGCACGAAGAGCGAGAGCGCCCCTTCGTTCGCGCGTGCGCTCGGCGCGGGCGTGAGGAGCGCGCCGACCAGCGAGAGCGCGCCCACCCAAACGAAGGGACGCCGGCGCATGTGCACCGGCGTCCTCCGATCGAGGGAAGCGATCCGTACGACTCGATCCCCTCGGGTGATGCTCACGTCTCCGTGATCGGGATCAGTTGTTGATGTAGTTCGCCGCGTTGCCCTGAGGCTGACCGTCCGCGTCGATCCAGCTGTCCAGGATGATCCCGAACTGCGGGTCGGTCAGACGCTGGATGAGCTCACGACCGAGCGGTCCGCTCATCCCGGCGTTGTTCGCGCCGGAGCGGAGCGTGCCGACGCGCGGGCTCTGCGCCGGGTGCGACGAGCTCGTGTTCGACGTTCCGTCCGGCTCGACGAACCCGTCCAGGTTGTACGCGACGTTGTTCAGGTTGAACTGCGCCGCCGGCGCGGTGCCGTTGCAGAAGAACCGGTTGTTGTTGTTGTCGAGCGGATTGACCGGGCAGCCGTTCTCGTCGAACAGGAACAAGCCCGAGCCGAGGCCGGCGACCATGTGGACCCAGAGCGGCGAGTTCAGCTGGTTGCCGGGGTTCTGACCGATGTGCTGCTGGAGCTGGTTGAAGTTCAGCTGGTTGTAGTTCCGGGTCGCCATCGCGGTGCGGAACTGATCGTACGCCGCGCCGAAGTTCGCGATCTGCGCGTCGTTCAGGTGGCAGTTGACGCAGTAGCGCGGACCTTCCATCTGCGCGCTCACGCGACCGCGGATGCTGTGCGGCATGATGAAGTCCGCGCTCGCCGCCGGGTGGGCGTCACGCCCGGTGTAGTTCGGGTTGTTGCCGTTGCCCTGGCGGTCGCTGAAGACGAACGTGTCCGACGTGTTCCCGTTGAGATCGGTGTACGCGTAGAACATCTGGATGCCGGGCGACAGCGGCGAGATCTCACCGCGCGAGTTCACGCCGAGGTAGTTCGGGACCGGCGTGATGTACGTGAAGTCCGCGTTCTGCTGGAACGTGGTGATGCGCTCGCCGGTGATCGTGCTGAAGAAGTACGACGCCGGGTCCGCGTTGTACGCGTTGCGGAGGTGGCAGCCGACGCAGTTGTTCTGCCACGACGAATGGCACGTCTCGCACGCGAGGGTGTCCATGTGGCTGAAGCCTGCCTCGTAGATGTCCGGGTTCTGCTGGATCGGACCGATGCCCGTGTTGTTGTTGCCGTCGGCGCGGCCCATCGCGTAGCTGGCTTGACGCTGGAACACGAACTCCGCGGTCTGCGGGTTGCGAATCCCGTTGTCGACCACCGTGTCGCGCGTCTGCGGGATGTAGTGGCGCGTGCCGTTCAAGCGACTGATGAGCCAGACCTGGCCCGCCGTGTCGCGCGTAACGTGGCGCAGCGGGTTGCCCGCGCGGTCGGTCGCGCACTCGGCTTCCTCACCCGTGTAGGTGCGGCAGGGAACGGTCGCCGTGTACGACTCCACGGTGCCGTGGCAGTTCGTGCAGCCGACCTGGGTGACCTGGCTCATGCGGCTCTGGATACGTCCGCCCGAGTCGTCGCCGCGCGTACCGCCATGCAGATCGCGGCTGCCGTGGCAGTCGATGCAGCCGAGGCCCGCCTCGTAGTGCACGTCGGCCGGCGTGTCGTCGCGGCCGTCGCCGTCGTAGTCCTCGGTGAGGATGTACTGGTTCGCGTTGCGGCCGTTGAACGTGGTGTTCTGGATGGCCGGATCGAACAGCCGATCGTCGGCCGCCGTGTTCTGGAAGCTGTCCGGCGCGGCCGGGTACGCGTTGCCCTGCGCGAGGTCCGCGTTCTGATCGAGGCGGATACCCCAGAACTGCATGACGGTGCGGTTCGAGCCCTGGTGGCAGCCCGCGCACGCGTAGTCGCTGATGCCGCGCACGAACGCGCCGTCCGGCAGGGTCTTCGCGACGTTGCGGATCTGGTGGCTGTCGATGTGCGAGCGCTCGGGCGCCGCGATCGCGTCCGGGTTCGCCGGCTCGTAGTGGTTCACGTTCGGATCGCGGCTGCGGCTCCGACCGTCGGGGCTGTACTCCATGTGGCAGGCGGTGCAGCCCGAGGAGCGGAAGTCGCCGTAGCGGTTGTTCGCGCCGCGGCTGCCGCCGTGGCAGTCGCCGCAGGTGATCGCGACCGCATCGAGGAAGGTGTCTTCCAGGGGCGTGTTCGGGAGGATCCGGTTCACGCCGCGGCGCGGGTCGTCCTCGAGGTAGTTCGCGAACTGCGTCGCGTCGTAGAGCGGGTTGTCGTAGATGCCCGCGCGGTCACCGTACACCGACGTGGTCGGGAACTCGTCCACGCGGCCGATGCTACCGACGTTGTCGGTCGGACCCATCCACTCCGGATCCGTACGCGCCCGCGCGCCGTACTCCGCCGCGGTGTCCTCCCAGAGGTTCGCGTACTCCGTGATGTGGTTCGGGAGGCCGGCCGTGTAGGCCGCGCCGCTGAGCATCCCGGTTCCGTTCTCGATCACGCTCAGCGGAGCCCACGCCGCGTGCTCGTCCGCGTGGCAGCCCGGGGTCCCGCAGCCTTCGCCCTGCGTCACGATGCGGAAGTCACCGGGGTTGATGAACTGCAGCCACTCGAGCGCGGTGTAGGTACGGCCGTCGACGGTGTAGTCGGGGTAGTTGTCGGGGCCGGCCAGCGTCAGGTAGTTGAAGTACGCCTCGGGGTCCTGCACGAGGTTGCGCTCGTCGCCGATCTCCGGCGGAGGCGGCACGTGCGCGAGCTCGCGACCGACGCCTGGGGTTCCGTCACCGCCGTGGCAGGTCGTGCAAGGAATGTTGTTCTCTGCACCGAACGGGTGGGGGTTGCTCTGCCCGGGGCCGGCGTAGTCGTTGTACTCGGAGCCGTTGTGACAGCTCATGCAGCTCTCGGCCGCCGTCGTCGGGCGCGGCCCGCCGCAGGCCGGATCCGGATCGCAGAGCGCCGGATCGCACTCGCAGCACGCGAGCCGGTACTGAAAGTCCGTCTCATCGCAGCGATCGAGCGCCGTGCAGTCGTACGTCTCCCCGCGGTACGAGTACTCGTCGCACGTATCCGGCATGTACTCGCCGGCGTCCGAGTCGAGCTCGCCGGGCGGACACCCGGTCAGGCCGAGCGCGAGGAACGCAGCCGCGGATCCGGCGACGCTCCATTTGCCGAAGAGCGTTCCCCTCGTGGTCGCTTGCTCAGGTGCGTTCTCGAAGCGTCGTCGCATGCTCATCCCCTGCCCCAGCCACGCGCCACCCCGTGGGCACGTGAGGCCAGGCGCGTGCTCCGCACGATCCGTGCCTCGTGGGATCAACCCGCACGATACACGAGAGCGCCGATCCGGATCGCCATTCGTACCCGCATCGAGCGCTCTACGCTCCGCGATCGCGGGGTGTGTTGGCCCCACTGGAGCATCCTGTGTTCCGCCCAACCCCGTGGTTTCTCTGGATTCCTCGCCGAGTGTGAACACCTCGGACGACGGGGACCTCGACGGCACGACGGTTGCTCGAACGTCGCATCGGACCGGAGCCGGCGCACCCGCCGCTCCAACCGAGGAGGACGTCCCGATGGATCGCACGAATCGCTGGATGGTCGGCTTCATGGCGGCGATGACCGCGCTCTTGATCACCTCGTACGTCGCCGCGCTCGACACCGGCGCGCGCGCTCCCGCGGTGAGCGGACGGACGATCTCCGGCAACGCGCCGGTCAGCCTCGCCCAACATCGCGGCAGCGTCGTCGTCGTCGACTTCTGGGCCTCGTGGTGCGAGCCCTGCGCCGAGGCGGTCCCCGCGCTCGAGCGGATCTACCAGCGCTACCGCGAGAACGGCCTCGTCGTGATCGGCGTGAGCGAGGATCGCACGGTCGACAACGCGCGCGGCTTCCTATCGCGCACGAGCGTCTCGTTCCCCACCATGCTCGACGCCGACCACTCGGTCGCCGGCGCGTACCATCCGCCGACCATGCCGAGCAGCTTCATCATCGACCGCGAGGGCGTCGTCCGGCACATCCACAGCGGCTTCCGCTCGGGGGACGCCGCGCGCATCGAGCGCGAGATCCGCGACCTCCTCTGAAGGATCGCCGCTCACCTCGATGTCACGGCGGCGTACACTGCGGGAGATGAGGCGGGCGACCCCGTTCCTTGCTCTGGTCTGCGCCTTCGCCTTTGTGCCGAGCGGCTGGGGAGCGAGCGCCGAAGCCCAAGCGGGCCACAGCGTCCTCTACATCGCCACCTCCAGCGTCCCTCCGCGCGTGCGCGGCACCGTCCACGCCGTCATCACCTCCGGCGGCACGCTCGTCAGCTACGACGCCTATGCCGAGGCGTGCGCGCAAGCGAACGTGCGCCCGAGCAGCGGCCGCGCGATCACCGAGGTGGCGACCCAGCAGAACGCCGACGTCATCATCATCGCCACCTACGGCGGATCGTATCGGCAACGTACGTTGCGGTTACGCTACTTCGATGGACACACCGGCGCGCTCGTCTCGAGCCGCGGCTTCGAGGTCCGCGGACAGCACCTGCGCCCGGCGGCCCAGCATCAGATCCTCCGCGACATCGATCGCGTGGCGGGCGGTGAGGCGGTCGAGAGCGGCGAAGGCACCGAAGGCGAGGCCGAGGACACCAGCGGCGAGGGAGCCGGCGCCGGCCTGCCGCCCCCCGAAGACTGGGGCGACGAAGGCGAAGGCGAAGCCGGCGCCGGGGGTGAGGGCGCCGAGAGCGAAGCCGGGGACGGCGGCGAGGGCGACGGCGGCGGAGGGGATGGAGGCGGTGAAGTCCCGTTGTCTGAGCAGAGCCAGTGGGGCTTCAGCGTCTCGCTGGGCGGCGGCATCGGCCAGCGCTCGAGCAACGTCCCGACGCCGTTCGGTGGACCCACCTCGTTCTCCACCCAACCGTTCTTCGCCATCCAAGCCGAGGCGCTCGGCTACGTGAGGCCCGACGTCAACAGCGTCCTCCGCGTCGCGTTGGCCGTCCGCTACAGCACCTCGATCGGCATGCTCGTCCGCGAGGAGCGCCCCGGCGGCAACGACCTCGTCACCGATCTTCGCGCCCATCACCTCTCGATGGGCCTGCGCACCGACATCCCCCTCGCTCCCGGCGAGCGACCGACCATCCTCCAGCTCGAGCTCGGCTGGCAGTTCCGCATGCTCGACCTCGAGATGCCCTCGCAGTTCTTGCCGGACTACACCCTCACCGGCCTCTACGGTCGGGTCGGCCTCTGGTTCGCGGTGGGCGACAGCCCGATCTCCATCGGCCTCATCCCGGAGATCGGCCACGCCTTCAACATCTCCAGCGCCCTCAGCGAGCTCGGCATGGTCGGCGACGGATTCATGGTCGGTGGAGAAGCGCACATCCGCTTGCAGGTCGTCCACGAGGTTGCGCTGCAGCTCATGTACCGCGAAGCCCACATGTTCCTCGGCAGCGGCATCCCCGACCAACAGATGAACGACGCCGAGCGGTTCGTGATCCTGCGCGCCGAATACCGGTTCTGAGATCCCGCGGGGGGTCAGCCGCCCTCCGGACCCTGCTTCGTCGATTCGTTGACGAGCGCGAGGAGCAGCGGCAGGACCAGTCGATCCTTCGCGCGTCCCGCCCGCGTCTTGACCTCGATCAGCGTGGGCAGATCGATCACCGAGATGCGCGTCG
>JBFWYI010000102.1:0-33052 GCA_050186575.1 Sandaracinaceae bacterium
GCGCGTCGCTGATCGCCGCCGAGCTCGAGCCCGAGGTCGGACCGATCACCGTGCCACCCGCGACCCGCTGAGCCGACTCAGCACGCGGGAGACCCCGCCGCTACACCGCTCCGTGCACCGGATACGAGTTGCATCGCCTGCGCGGTGCGGGGCGCGCGCGTGCCCGCGTTCCCGCAAGACACCTTTCGCGTGAACTACCCCTTCCGGGTCTAGATCCGCTGCCGCGCCTCGCCTTTCGAGTACTCTGCCGCAGAAATGGCCCTCCCTCCCGGCCTCTACGAACGCCTGATCACGCGCGCCCTGCGTGACGCGCTCGAGGGCGAGGCGTCGCTCGATCGGGAGACCTCGGAGCTCACCAAGGACGCGGCGCCGCATGTGCTCGCGAAGCACATCCACGACGCGGTGCTGCGCGTGCTGCGCGAGCGGGGGAAGTTGGAGGGGCAGCTCGAGGTCGCAAATCGCGTGTTGACCGTGCTCGCGGAGACCACGGACGAGACCGTGGATGCGCGCGACGCGGTGGAGGAGCCGGCGCGGCTGCTGCTCGCGTTGGTGCGCGAGGAGGAGAAGCGGCTCGGGACGGGGACGCTGCCTCGGCCTTCGCTGCCGTTGCGGCAGTCTGATCTGTTGGTGAACGGGCCACGCGACTTGCGGGTCGGGCGGGAGATCAAGCTGGAGCTCGCGTCGGCGGATCGGGTCGACGTGTTGATGTCGTTCCTGAAGTGGAGCGGGCTCCGGGTGGTGCGCGACGAGCTGGCGGCGTTCTGTCGGCGGCGGCCGGGCGGGCTGCGGGTGCTGACGACGACGTACATGCACGCGACGGAGGCGGAGGCGCTCGAGGCGCTGGCCGCGCTCGGCGCCGAGGTGCGGGTGTCGTACGACGATCGGCGGACGCGGCTGCACGCGAAGGCGTGGCTGTTCGGGCGGGACTCGGGGTTCGGGACGGCGGTGATCGGGTCGTCGAACCTGTCGCACTCGGCGATGCTCGAGGGGTGCGAGTGGAACGTGCGCGTGAGCGGGGTCGACAACCCGACGATCCTGGCGAAGTTCGAGACGACGTTTGCGCAGTACTGGGAAGACCCGGCCTTCGAGGTCTACGAGCGCGCGCGGTTCATGGAGGTGGTCGGGCAGAGATCCGATCCGCATCGCGATCGGCTCGCGCGGCTGGTCCGGTTCACCGCGCTGCCGCATCAGGCGGCGGCGCTCGAGGCGCTCGAGGTGGAGCGGGCGAACGGGTACCGACGCAACCTGCTGGTGGCGGCGACGGGGACGGGCAAGACGGTGGTGGCGGCGCTCGACTACGCTCGACTCCGCAAGGAACATGGCGAGGCGTCGCTGCTGTTCGTGGCGCACCGGCGCGAGATCCTCGAGCAGAGCCTGGCGGTGTTCCGCGGGGCGCTCTCCGAAGGGAGCTTCGGGGAGCTGTTGGTGGGGGACGAGCGGCCGATCGTCGGCAAGCACGTGTTCGCGACGATCCAGTCGCTGTCGGAGGCGCGGCTCGCGCAGCTCGCGCCCGACGCGTACGACGTGGTGGTGATCGACGAGGCGCACCACGCGCCGGCGAGGAGCTATCAGGCGCTGCTCGATCATCTGCGACCGCACACGCTGCTCGGGCTGACGGCGACGCCGGAGCGCGCGGACGGGCGCAGCTTGCTGCCGGACTTCGACGGGCGGATCGCGTCGCAACTTCGCTTGTGGGATGCGATCGATCTCGGGCTGCTGTCGCCGTTTCAGTACTTCGGGATCCACGACGGGGTGGACATCTCGCGGTGCTTCGATCCGCGGCGCGGGCGCTACGACGTGACGGCGCTCGATCGGGTGTACTCGGGCGACGACGAGCGCGCGAAGCTTGTCGTGCGCGAGCTCCATCGGCGGGTGCGCGATCCGAAGCGCATGCGGGCGCTCGGGTTCTGCGTGACGATCGCGCACGCGACGTTCATGGCGGAGTACTTCTCGCGCCAGGGGATCCCGAGCCTCGAGCTCAGCGGCGAGACGAACACGCCGGAGCGGCGGCTCGCGGTGGAGCAGCTCGCGCGCGGCGAGGTCGCGTGCGTGTTCACCGTCGATCTCTTCAACGAGGGCGTCGACATCCCGGAGGTCGACACGGTGCTGTTCCTCCGGCCGAGCGAGAGCGCGACGGTGTTCCTCCAGCAGCTCGGGCGCGGGCTGCGGCTCCACGGCGAGAAGGACTGCCTCACCGTGCTCGACTTCATCGGGGGCGCGCACCGCGCGTTCCGCTTCGATCTGCGCTACCGGGCGCTCACCGGGGGGAGCCGCGCGGAGGTGCGCGACGCGGTGGAGCGGAGCTTCCCGTTCCTCCCCTCGGGCTGCTCGATCGAGCTCGAGCCGAGCGCGCAGAAGATCGTGCTCGACAACATCCGTCACGCGCTCGACGCGGGCTGGACGACGCTGGCCGACGAGCTGCGCGTGAACGGCGACATGGACCTCGGGACGTTCCTCGCGCGCGTCGATCTCCCAGCGACGGACCTCTACGCGAACACGCGGCGCAGCTTCACGGACCTGCGCGCGCGGGCGGGGCTCGCGGCGGAGCCGACGGGCGAGCTCTACCGCGGGCTCGCGCGGCTCCTCCACATCGACGACCCGCTGCGGCTCGACACGTTCGCGCGCTGGCTCGCGGCGGATCGCGCGCCGGCTCCGGAGGACCATGCGCGCCTCCAGCTCATGTTCTTCGGCGCGCTCGGCCAAGGGCAGCGGCCGGTGGAGCAGTTGCAAGACATGTGGTCGGAGGTGTGGAGCGACGCGGCGCTCCGGCGCGAGCTGCGGGAGATCCTCGACGTGCTCGCGGACGGGCGGCGCCGGCCGACGTGGGCGCTCGACGATCTGCCGCTCGCGGTGCACGCGACGTACGCGCGCGACGAGATCGCGGCCGCGCTCGGGCAGACCCGCAAGGGGAAGCTCCTGCGCACGCAGACGGGGGTCTACTGGGACGAGGCGAGCCGGAGCGACATCCTCTACGTCACGCTCGACAAAGACGCGAAGGACTTCACGCCGACCACGCTCTACAACGACTACTTGATTTCACCGACGCACTTTCACTGGGAGAGCCAGGGGAACACCCGCGCCGACAGCGAGACGGGGCGTCGTTATCGCGAGCACGTGGCGCGCGGGAGTCGCGTCTTGTTGTTTGTGCGCAAGAGCAAGAAGGCGCAGCGCGGCGGGGTGACGCCGCCGTACCTGTTCCTCGGGCCCGTGCGCTACGAGAGCCACCGGAGCGAGCGGCCGATGCAGATCGTCTGGCGGCTCGAGCGGGCGGCGCCGGCGGAGTGGGTGCAGGAAGTGAAGATCGCCGCGGGGTGACGGGATCGGCGATCGCCTACGCGCGCGCCGCGTCGCCGGCCGCGAAGTGGGCGAGCTGATCCGCGCGGGCCTTCTCGAACGCCGGGCGCGCGGTGATGCGCGCGACGTAGGTCTCGCTCGCCGGGCGATCGCCGAACGCGCGGAGGCGCGGGACGCGGAGCACGTCGGCCACGAGGAGGTCGGCGACGGTGAAGCGGTCGGCGGCCAACCACTCTCGTTCAGAGAGGACGCGCTCGACGTGGGCGAGGCGGGTCTCCAACCACTTCGTGAGGTGGTTCTCCTTCGCGCCGGTGACCTCGAGGAACCACCACGGGACGCTGACCATCTCGATGGAGTTGAGCGCGGCGATGACCCACTCGAGGGTGTGGGCGGCGTCGATCGGATCGTGGGGCATGAGCACGTCGCTCTTCTTCGCGAGGTGGAGGAGGCCGGCGCCGCTCTCGAAGAGCTGGACGTCGCCGTCACTCAGGAAGGGGACTTGACCGAACGGCTGGCGCGCGAGGTGCTCGGCGCCGCGGTCTTCGAAGGGGACGGTGCGGACGGCGTACGGGAGGCCAGCCTCTTCGCAGGCCCATCGGAGGCGGAGGTCGCGGACGAAACCGCGCGGGCCCTCGGGCACCCAGTCGTACGTCCAGACGATCACGTCGCTCATGTCGCTCCTCATCCAGGTGCGAGTCCTACCGAGGGGGGGAGGTATACCTCGAGATCCCCCGCGCACGAACCGGGTCGCGCTCCGCTCGAGCCTCGAGGTCGCTCGTTCGCCGGCTGCTAGACTGTGGCTCGTGCGGAGCCGCCCCACGAAGTCATCGCGTCCCCATCGCATGCCCGCGATGGCGATGATCGCGCTGGCCGCGTGCACGCCGTCCACGGGGACCGACGCGGGCGGCGCCGACGCCGGGCGAGATGGGATGGATGCGGGCGCTCGCGACGGCGGACCGCCGGTGATCGCCGACGCGGGGATCCCGGACGGCGGCGCGCGCGACGCGTTCAGCCTGCCCGACGGGCACGTGGTCGGAACGCCGCTGTCGATCACCGCGTCGTCGTCGGCGGCGGCGCACCCGATCGCGAACGCGATCGACGGGGACCCGGCGACATCGTGGGTTGCGTTCGACACCACGGGACCGCACGCGAACTACGCGTGGGTCGAGGTCGACTTCGGGGTGGCGGTGCACGTCGAGCGGATCCGCTTGTCCGGCGAGAACGCGCCTCCTCCGGGGCGGTTGCCGTCGCACTTCGTCGTGTGGGTGTTCGACGGCGGGCGGTGGTGGCACGCCGCGTCGCGCTTCGACGCGCTCAGCGCACCCTCGCTCGACCTCGCGATCGCGCGGAACGCGGTGCGCGTGCGCATCGAGGTCTCACGGGTCGACGACGGGTCGGGCGCTCCGGCCGCGATCGACGAGCTGTCGTTCGACACGCTGCCCGAGCCGGTGGTGACGACGCCGCCGGCGTGCGACGTGACGCTCGCGGCGGGGACGGATCTCATCGCGTTCTTCGCCGACGTGACGAACGCGCACGACCAGACGGTCTGCGTCGAAGCCGGCACGTATCCGGGGCCGGTGTGGATCCATCAAGCGCGGGCGCTCACGGTGCGCGCGCTCGGTCCGGTGACGATCGAGGCCGAGCGCTCGGGCCTCGACATGGCGGGCGGAGCGGCGGGCACGCTGATCGTGACGCAGGCGGACGGGCTTCTGATCGAGGGGCTACGCGTCGTGAACCAGCACCACTTCGTGCAGCCGTACTCGAACATCCTCGAGACGTGGTCGCGCGCGGTGGAGGTGCTCGACAGTCACGACGTGCGGTTCGTCGACGCCGAGATCGAGAGCTTCGGCAAGCAGACGACGTGGATCACGCGCTCGTCGGGCGTGGTGCTCGAGGACGTCTCGATCGCGGGTGCGTACTTCCTCGTGTGCGCGGTGGGCGCGAACGTGGTGCTCAACCGGAGCTCGTTCCACGGCGATCTGAGCTTCGCGCTCCCCGACGATTACCACGCGCCGATCTGGCCGGAGCGCGCGGCGATGTTCCTCCGCGACACCACGGTGGACCTCGTCACCGGCAACGGGCTGATCGGCGGTCCGCAACCGGCTGACAACCTCTTCGTGCAGGTCTCCGGGACGTTCCGCGCGACCGGCATGACCGAGTGGGTGCAGTCGCACCCGCAGTACCCGAACCTGCGGCTCCAGCTCGGCGCCGACGCGCCGGCGCTCGAGCCGTTCTTCTACAACCCGTTCCAAGGCGGCGGCCTCGGAGCGGGCACCGAGCTCTGTCGATTCGGAGACACGCCGACTTGCGTCTATCCATCGCTGTGACGTGACCGGCGGAGCCGGCGCGTCGCCGAAAGCGATTCCGCGCTCGCTCGGACCCGAGGACGCGGTATGAACGTGATGGTGCGGACGTGATGGTGTGAACGTGATGATCGGCGTGCGTGTCTCGTCGCGCCTGCGACGCTGCCACGATCGACGGCGCCACGCGCGCACGGGGATCCCGCTCGGAGCTGGCGCGCCGCTCGGCGGATGACAAGGTGGCCGGATGCCACGCGTGCTCTTCGGGTCGGTCAGCGTCGCGATTCTGTTGTCCGGGTGTGGGGAGCGCGAGAGCGCGCCTGCTCCGTCGAGCGCGTCGCCCCTCGACGACTTCGCGGAGTCGCAGGGGCTGCGCCTCTCGAACAGCGGCGCGGATACGGAGCGCGCGGACGCGGTGCTCGGCGGGCCGGCGAGCGTTCAGCCGCTCGACGCGCTGCCGCGGCTAGCGCAAAGCGATTCGCGAGCTCCAGGATCGCCGCTCCACCCGGCGCGGTTCATCGAGCTGGCCGAGCCGGTGAGCGGCGAGCGGCTCGCCGCGGCGTACCAACACGCGTACGACGAGCTCGACGGGATGAACGGGTGGTTCCCGCTCGCCGAGACGGCCGACGGGTGGGCGGACATCGTGACGGGGTCGCAGGTGACGACGAGCCGCCGGGTGGCGTGCGGGATCGATCTGATCGAGGCGATGCAGCTGGAGGACGACGTCGAGCAGGGGCTTCGCGAGCTCGGAGTGGGGTGCGCACGCCTCCATCGCGAGCTCGGAGGGAGGCTCGGCGCGCCGCTCGACGAGCATGCGATCCTCGAGCAGGCGAGGAGGATGGCCGCGGTCGCCGACGCGCACGGGCTCATCGAGCTGCGGTTCTGGCGACCGGGCGGGTTCCGATTCCGCGATGTGCACGCGACGTTGCGGGGGCTCGGGCTCACGCGGTCCGACTTCGGCTCGTACGCCTGGTACAACGACCAGCCGCTCGGGTTTGACCGGCTCATCGTCGTCGACCCGGGCATCCACCCGGACGCGATCGAGAGCGACGAGGATCGGACGCCCGACTTCACCGTGCGGCTGAGCCTGCTCGACGTGCCGCTGCCCCACGTGGTCGCGGAGCGAACGTGGACGGTCGCGGAGACGCTCCAGCGCCGGCTCGGATCCCCACCCCGGCTCGTGCCGGCGGGAGCGTATCGGCCCGCCGAAGACATCCCGCCGACCGACCGCGCGCGGTTCTTCGCGCACACGGAACACGCGATCCGCGAGCTCCGCGCGGTCGGGTTCTTCACGGACCTGGTGGCGGCGCCGGAGTAGCGCGGCCGATCGGCGGCCATACGGATCGGCGGCCATGACGACCGCTCGTCGTCGGCTACGCTCCGGCGCCGAGGTGGACGTGACCGACGCACGGCGGATCTTGGCGGGCGACGACGAGGCGATCGACGCGCTGCATCGCTTGGACGAGGCGAGCTGGCGCGCGTTGCTGGAGCACGCGTTCTCGCGCGGCGAGGAGGAGGCGCCGGCGGAGCTGATCGTCGCGCTGCTGCGGCGCGATCCGTCGCTCGAGGGGTGGCTGGCGCGCGCGAAGAGCGCGGCGGCGATCGTGGACTCTCCGCTCTTCACGACGATGGCGAAGGCGCTGCGGCCGTTCACGCCGTGGTTGCGCGCGGGGGTGACGCGGCACGCGCCGAGCGACTCGCCCGCGGGGCAGGCGGCGCGGCTCGCGGCGCTCGAGGCGAACGCGGGGGATACGCTCGATGACCTGCCGGCGCTGGTGGCGGAGACCGCGGCGGACCCCGCGCGGGTGGCGCTGCACGCGCGCGCCCTCTCGCTCTTGGCTCGTCGATGCCTGGAAGCGGATCGCATCGAGGAGGGGATCGAGGCGGCGGGCGCGGCGCGGGCCGCGCTGGAAGGGCGAGACGGATCGGCCGACGCGCGGCGGGCCCGGCGGCTCCACGGGGCGGCGCTGTTGTGCGGGCGACGGCTCGAGGAGGGGTTCGCGGTGCTCGACGCGGCGATGGAGGCGGCGACGTTGCATGCATCTCCCTTTGCGTCGCGCTGGATGATGACGGGGGACCCGGTGGAGTCGGCGCTGCGCTCGCTCGCGGAGAGCGCGCTGTTCTCGGGTCGCGGGAGCCCGGACTGGGTGGTGGCGCTGGGGACGCTGAGGGAGGCGTTCGCTCGCGCGGGCGAAGCGGAGGAGGCGGAGACGGTGCGCGCGCGCTTCGACGCCGCGCTGGCGACGATGGTGGGCGCAGAGGAGACGTGGACCGCGGAGACGGACGCGCGCGAGGCGGCGCGGCGGGCTCGCGACGACGGATCGGAGGCCACGGCGCAGGCGATCGAGGCGGCGCGGCCGATGGGCGGAGTGACCGAGGAGGGGATCGGAGGCGCGGCGCTGCTCCTCCGGATCGAGACGCGCGACGGGGGCTGGCTGCGCGTGCACGCGGACGGAGCGCTCGAGACGGCGGACGGTGACGCGCGGCGCGACCGAGCTCGGAGCTCGCAAGGGGTGCTGCCCGCGGATCTCCTCGCGCGCGCGGTCGGGCTGCGGGACGCGCTGTACGCGAGCCTGACGCTGTCGAGCCTGACGACGCCGCGGAGCGGCGGACGCGGCTACGCGGTGCAGGCGTTCGGGCGGACGCCGCCTGCGTTCGTGGAGGGGCGGGTGGATCTGGAGCGCGAGATGGGGCGGACGGTCGAGGTGATCGGGCTGCGCCGCGACGCGCAGCGCGCGGCGGAGTGCGTGGCGACGATCGAGGCGCTGCTCGCGCGCGGCTGAGAGGGGACGCGAGCGATCGGCGCGGCGTAGCGACGTCGAAGCGTACTGCGTCCCCGCGGGCTGACCGCTCGCCCATCGCTCGACGGATGACCGACGGGCGCGCTCGAGCACGGGCTCCCGCTACCCGCGGTCGGGGGCGAGCACGGCGACCTTGCCGGCGACGCGCCCGGTCTCGACGCGACGGTGCGCATCGGCGAGCTCGTCCCAGCCGTAGGTGCGCTCGACGACGGGGCGGACCGAGCCCGCGTCGATCAGACGAGCGACGCCGTCGAGGAGCGCGCCGTCGGTCTTCAAGAGGAAGGTGACGGTGCGGCGGCGCGAGACGAGGTTGCGCACCCGGGCGACGACCGCCTGCAGCGGGTCGCCGGTGATGTCGACGAGGGTGCCGCCGGACCTCAGCAAGGCTCGTAGCGCGCCCATCGGGGCGCCGCGGACGCCGTTGAGCACGACGTCGAAGCGATCGCGCCCGGCCGCGAAGGGATCGGTCTTCGTGTAGTCGAGGACGTGGTCGGCGCCGAGGCTCGTCAGGAGCTCGGCCTTGGCAGCGCTGCACGTGGTGGTGACGTCGGCGCCGAACGCCTTGGCGATCTGGATCGCGTAGGTGCCCACGCCGCCCGCGCCGCCGTTGATGAAGACGCGCGCGCCGCGCTCGAGGGGAGCGTGGACGGTGAACGCTTCGTACGCGGTCGCGCCGACGCCGGGGACGGTGCCCGCCTCCGCCCAGTCGAGCGCGTCGGGGATCCTCGCGAGCGCGCGCTCGGGGACGATCGCATGCTCGCCGTAGCCGCCGCCGCGATCGATGCCGGTGAACGCGAAGACGCGATCGCCCTCCGCAAACTTCGTGGCGCCCTCCCCGCGCGCGTCGACGACGCCCGCGACGTCGACGCCGAGGACGGCGGGGAGCGCGAGGCGCACGAAGAGCTTGAGGCCGCCCGATCGGAGGTAGGTGTCGATGGGGTTGACGCTCGACGCGCGCACGCGGACGCGCACCTCACCGGGGCCGGGGCGCGGCGTGTCGATCTCGCCGAGCTCGAAGACGTCGGGGTCGCCGTAGCGGCGGATCAGCATCGCTCGCATCGCCGATCCTCGCGTGCGACGCCCGCGGCGCTACGCCTTGTCGCCGAAGCTGGTGATGATGTAGCCGCCCGAGCGCTCGTCCTTGCTCAGCTCGAGCAGGCCTCGCGCCTGCGCGTCCTCGAGGAGCTCGCCGAACGTGCGGTAGCCGTGGAAGCGCTCGCTGAAGTTCGGCCGCTTGCGCTTGAGGACCTGCTTGACCATCGAGCCCCACAGGTGGCTGTCGCGATCCTCGAAGAGCGCTTCGACGACGTCGAGGAGGTGCTCGAGGCCCTCGAGGCGACGCTCCTCGATGTCCTCGCCGCCGTTGAGGGCGTCGCGCGCCTCCGCGTCGACCGGGCGCTTCGCGTCGGCCTTCTCGCCGGTCGCTTTCTCGCCGACCTTCTCGCCGACCTTCTCGCCAACCTTGTCGCTGGTCTTCTCGCCGGCCTTGTCGGTCTTGTCGCGGTCGGGGCGCGGGCGGCCGCGGCGCACGTCGCGCGCGGGCTTGCGCTTCGCGCGCACGAGGTCGTCGTAGTAGATGAACTCGTCGCAGTTCTCGATCAGGAGATCGCTGCTCGAGTTCTTCACGCCGAGGCCGATCACGATCTTCGCGTTCTCGCGGAGCTTGCTGACGAGCGGGGAGAAGTCGCTGTCGCCGCTGACGATGCAGAACACGTCGATGTGCTGCTTCGTGTAACAGAGGTCGAGCGCGTCCACGACCATGCGGATGTCGGCGCTGTTCTTGCCGCTGTAACTGACGTGCGGGATTTCGATCATCTCGAAGCCGGCCTCGTGCATCGAGCGCTTGGCGGACTTGTATCGGTCCCAGTCGCAGTAGGCCTTCTTGACGACGATCTTTCCCTTGTCGAGCAGGCGCTCGAGGATGAGATCGATGTCGACGGCCTGGAAGCGCGCGTCGCGGACGCCGATCGCGACGTTCTCGAAGTCGCAGAAGATGGCGAGATTGGGGGCTACTTCCATTCGATCGCTCAAGGCGTGCTTCCTCTCGGCGAGGCAGGGTTATCGCGGGGGGACGGCGCGGTCAACGCGCAGTCAGCCGCGCGGGGGATGAGGCTCAGAGCGTGAGGAGCTGAACGATCTCCTGCGGGGTGACCTCCGCGTCGCACGGCAACCACGCGCGGGTGCGCTCGTCGCGCTCGGCGAGGGCCTCGCGGTCGGCCAGGCTCATGCGCCAGACGACGACACGGGTGGAGGTGGGAGCGGCGGCGAGCGCGGCGGCGACGCGCTCGAGGGGGAGCGAGGGGTGGCCCGCGTCGAGGATGACGGCGCCATTTCCCTTGCTTCGTCCGACGGCGCCGTTGAGGACGGCGACCGAGGACGCGTGGACCACGTCGACGCTCGGCGGCGCGTTCTTTTGGGCGGTGCGGAGGAGCTCGCCGTCCTGCGAGACGATGAGCCACACGGTGTCGGGGGCGTCGGGGCCGCGCGCGGCGCGGGTGCCCCACGCGGGGGTGGCCCGCGTGTGGACGGCGCCCGTCGCGAGGTCTTCGTAGCTCTCGTGCGCGGCGGGGTCGGCGGGCGGCGGCGGGCGCGTGATCACCTCGTCCGGGCCGGCCTCGAGCAAGAGGACGTAGTGCGCCTCGACGTCGTAGACGGCGTCGTCGATCAGCGCCTGGGCGCGCGGAGCGTGGGCGGTGCGCGAGAGCGCGGCGAAGACAGGCCCGCGGAGGAACGTGAGCAGCTCGTCGAGCGCCTCGGGAGGCTCGCGGAGGCCCGCCGCCGAGAGCGCCATCACGAAGCCCGACTCCGCCCCCGCCCGACGAAGGGCGTCGCGCGCGGCCTTTGCGAGGCCGTCTTTTCGTACAGCGGGAGACGGATCGCTCAACCGCGTCAGGGTACGCCCAGCGCGCGCGGGTTCATAGCGCGTCCTCGCGGCGCCGCGTAAGGTCGCCGCCTCCCATGACGCCCTATCGCCTCTTCGTGTCGTGCGCGCCCGGGCTCGAGCCGTGGCTGGCCGACGAGCTGCGCGGGCTCGGCGCGCTCGACGTGAAGGCGGCGCGCGGCGGGGTCGAGGCGCGCGGGCATCGGCGCGTGATCTACCGCCTCAACCTCGAGTCGGGCCTCGGCACGCACGTGCTCGTGCGGGTGGGCCGCGCGGGCGGGACCCGGTTCGACGATCTCGAGGCGTCGTTCGGTGAGATCGCGTGGGAGGACGTGCTGCGGCCTGGGGTGCCGCGCTCCGCGGTAGTGAACGTTCGCAAGAGTCGTTTGCAGCACACCGGCGCGATCGCAGAGCGGCTCCTGCGCGCGATCGCGCGGCGGCTCGGCGACGGGCTCACGGGCGCGGACGCGTCGGGCGTACCGGTGCACGTGCGGATGTTCCGCGACGCGGCGACGGTGTCCGTCGACAGCTCGGGCGAGCCGCTCCATCGGCGCGGCTATCGGGTGACCACGGTGGCGGCGCCGCTCCGCGAGGACCTCGCGCGCGCGCTCGTGATCGCGTCGGGCTGGGATCGCGCCTCACCGCTGATCGATCCGTTCGCGGGCTCGGGGACGATCCCGATCGAGGCGGCGGCGCTCGCGCGCGGGCTCGCGCCGGGGCGGCTGCGCGGGTTCGCGTTCGAACGGATGGCGTTGTGCGACCCGCCGAGCTGGCAGGCGGTGAAGGAGGCGGCGCGGGAGAACGTGAAGCCGGCCGTCGGCGCAACCATCCTTGCGGGCGACCGCGACCCCGACGCCATCGAGGCGGTGCGCGCGAACGCGGAGCGCGCCGGCGTCGAGAACGACGTCACTCGGGTGATGGCGCCGGTGTCCGAGCTGCCGCTCGACGGGCTCGAGGGAGCCGCGCTCGTGACGCATCCACCGTTCGGGCATCGACAGTCGGCGGGCGTCGATCCGCGGCCGGTCTACCAAGCGCTCGGACGTCGGGCGCGCGAGCTCGGCGACGGCGCGCCCCTCGCGCTCATGTGTCTGGACCGGCGGCTCGCGCTCAGCGTCGACGGGTCGCTGCGGACCGCGTTCCTCACCGACGCGGGCGGGCTCAAGGTGCGCGCGATGGTGCGGGGATCTGCCACAGGCGGCCCGATGGTGGACGGAGAGCCCGAGAAATCGGTGGCCGGCGAGATCGATCCCGACTAGAGGAGATCGAGCGGCGCGCGCCGCGATGACAAACGATCCACGGCGGGCTGTACGGCCGCCGCGACCAGCCGAGGTGCCCTTGACGAAGGAAGCGTTCGCCACCCTGAGAGAGCACCTCGCGCGCATCGAGACCCTGGAGTCCGTCATGGGCATCCTGGGCTGGGACGAGGCCACGATGATGCCGCCGCGCGGCGCCGAGCTCCGAGGGGCGCATCGCGCGCTCCTCTCCGAGGTCGGTCATGGGTGGCAGACGGATCCGCGGATCGCGGAGTGGCTCGAGGCGCTCGCGCCGAGCAAGGATCCGATCGAGCGCGCGTGCGTGCGCAACCTCGGGCGGACGTTCGAGCGAGAACGGCGCGTTGACCCGAAGCTGGTGGGCGAGCTCGCGCGCGCGAAGAGCGAAGGCTTCGCGACGTGGCTCGAGGCGAAGCCGAAGGCGGACTTCGCGCGCTTCGAGAAGCCGCTCACGCGGCTCTTGGAGCTGTCGATCCGACGGGCCGAGCAGATCGATCCGAACCGGCACCCCTACGAGGTCACGCTCGAGGAGTACGACCCCGGCACGACGGTCGGCGACCTCCGCGACATGTTCGCGCGGCTGCGCGACGGGCTCACGCCGCTCCTGCACGCGATCGCGGAGCGCCCGACGCCGCCGGAGTACGACCGCGCGTTCGACAAGGACGGCCAGTACGCGCTCCACCGCGAGGTGGCGACCGCGATGGGCTACGACTTCCGGTCGGGTCGGCTCGACCACGCGGAGCACCCGTTCACGTCGGGCCACGGTGAGGGCGACGTGCGGATCACGACGCACATCTACGAGACCGATCTGATCGGCGGGCTGACGTCGACGATCCACGAGGTCGGGCACGGGCTCTACGAGCAAGGGCTGCCGCGCGAGCTCGCCGGCACTCCGCTCGCCGGCACCACGGTGGCGCACGCGGCGAGCTACGGGCTGCACGAGTCGCAGTCGCGGTTCTGGGAGAACTTCGTCGGACGGTCGCGGCCGTTCGCGGGCTGGCTCGCCGGCCGCGTCGCGGAGCGCTTCGGCGGCGACGTGGACGCGGACGTGCTGCATCGCGCGCTGAACCGCGTGGAGCGCGGGCTCATCCGCGTGCAGGCCGACGAGGTGACCTACAACCTGCACATCATCGTGCGCTTCGAGATCGAGCTCGCGCTCTTCGAGGGCAAGCTCAAGGTGTCGGAGCTGCCCGAGGCGTGGAACGCGCGCTACGCGGAGATGCTCGGGCTGCGACCGGAGAACGACGCCGTCGGCGTGTTGCAGGACGTCCACTGGTCGGGCGGCGCGTTCGGCTACTTCCCGAGCTACACGCTCGGCAACCTCTACGCGGCGAGCCTCGCGAACGCGATGCTCGAGGCGCACCCGAACGTGATGGACGAGGTGGCGGAGGGTCGCTTCGAGACGATCCTCTCGTTCCTCCGCGATCGCGTGCATCGCCACGGGCACCTCCTCGAGGCGCCGGAGATCATCCGGGCCGCGGTGGGCGAGCGCGATCACGTCGAGGACCTGCTCAGCTACCTCTGGGACCGCGTGGGGACGCTCTACGGCGTCACCCGCGGCACCTGACGGGGACGGCGCGCGACGACGATTGCGGTTTCGAGCCGGCGCGATAGAGTCGCGGCGTGCGTCGATCCCGCGCCGGGTTGCTCCGATCGATCGCGACCGCGTCGTTCCTCGCGTCGGCCGCGCTCGTCGTCGTGCTCGCGGCGGCGCCCGGCGACGCCCAGGAGGACGACGAAGCGCCGAGCGGCGAGACGTGGCGCGAGCGCGCCCGCGAGGGGGAGATCCCCTGCAACCGGCAGGACCCGCAAGACTTCTTGATCCGCGAGAACTGGAGCACGCGCGCCGGGATGGAGCGCGACGAGATCCAGGAGCGGCGCGCCGTGCACCAACGGGCGATCCGCTACCGCACCGAGAACTACGGGTTCTTCCAGGGCTTCGGGATGCGCGAGTGGAACCGCACCACGCCGCTCGAGAACGCGGTGTCGCTGCGGCTGTTCGATCGGCCGATCCGGCTGAACCGACGGGTCGTAGAGGCGGCGCGCTGCGCGGAGATGGAGGTCGCGCGGACCTGTCGAGACGACTACCAGCCTCGACGTCTCAGCGGCATCCGCGAGGAGAACACCTACCACAACGGTGAGGTGAGCAATCACGTGTACGGGATCGCGATCGATCTCGATCCGCGCGAGAACACGTGCTGCAACTGCGTGAAGGAGTGGCGCCTCCACCCGCTCTGTCAGGCCGAGGTGCGCTCGATCTTCGATCGCATGGTGATGCCCGCGTGCTGGGTGTCGAGCTTCGAGAAGTACGGGTTCTACTGGCTCGGCCACGACCGGCTGATGGACACCATGCACTTCGAGTTCCTCGGGGATCCCGAGCGCATCACCGGCGGGGATTGAGAGATCTGGGACGGGCCGAAGGCCCCGTCCCCTCGTGCTCGTGCTCGTGCTCGTGCGCGTATCCGTGCTCGTCCACGTACACGCCGCGCGCATCCTCTCGCGGGGCTCGGAGAAGCGGTCACGTGCGCCGCTCGTCGCGCAGGGCGCGATCCGTGTACGTGGACGTCCACGTGTACGTGCACGAGCACAGGGACGGTCGGGGAGGACGCAAGACGTCCTGCGAGCACCTGCGGGCAGGGGCGCCGCGGCTAGCGGTTCTGCTCGTCCTTGCGGCGGGCGTGCTCCATCAGCGCCATCTGCACGCCGACCGACTCGGGGCTCGGGTCGACGGCGGTCTCGCGGAACGTGAAGCGGCCCTCCGTCCAGTCGAGGATCGCGAGGGTCTTCTCGAGCAGCGAGTGTGGCGCGCTCGCGTCGTTGACGTAGGTGTGGCTGATCACGCCCGAGCGGAGGCCGATCTGCCCGCGGCGATGGCGGTCCGCGATGTGGATCCAACCGCTCCGCCGCTCCGCCTCGGCGAACGCGAGCAGGCTGGCGAGCGAGACCTGACGCAGGTCGCCGCTCATCGAGGCCTCGTCGGGAGGCGCCTCGGCCGCACCTTCCCAGCGGCTGCGCATCACCACGCGGAGGATCCGCGCGAGCAGCTCCGAGGGCGCGACGGGCTTACTGAGGAAGTCGTCGACGCCGAGCTCGTAGCCGCGGATGCGATCGCGCTCGCTCGCGAGCGTGCTCATGAACACCACCGGCACGCGGCGGGTGGCGTCGCGCGCGCGGAGCAGTCGCAGGAGCTGCCAGCCGTCCATCACCGGCATGGCGACGTCGGTGAGGATGACGTCGGGCGGCTCGCGCATCGCCTTGCCGAGCGCGTCGAGCCCGTGCTCGGCCTCCGTCACGCGGTGGCCGAGCTGCTCGAGGGCCTGTTTGATGGTCGCGCGGTAGGTGCGCGAGTCGTCGACGAGGAGCGCGTGGATCGGCTGCGGTCGCTCGTGCTCGCCGGAGCCGGCGGTGCTCGCGAGGTACTCGGCGATGCGCTCCGCGAGCGGCGCGACGTCCTCGGCCATGAAGCGCATGCCCATCCCGGGGCTGCGGCCTTGCTCGGCGGCGTCCTCGGGGCCGAGCACGTACGCGACGCGCGCGGGGAGGAGCGCGCTCGGACCTCCGTCGGGGAGCTCGAGCGCGAGCTGGACGAGCGAGCCGAGCGGGAGCTGCTTCTGCGCGGTGACGAAGAGCCCGCCGCGGCTCACGTCCTCCGTGTACGCGGTGATGAGCTCGTCGACGGAGCGGAAGCGCACCTTGATGCGCGCCGCGAAGCGCGCCGACTGGCGCCGTTCGCTCTCGTCCTCGGCCATGGGCGGGCAGAGTTTGCCACGACCGCGGGACCGGTCGCCAAAACGGAGCGATCGGACGCTCCGGGCGGCCTCAGTCCCAGGTCAGGACGAGCTTGCCGAACGTGTCGTTGGACTCGAGCCGGCGGTGGGCCTCGGCCACCTGATCCATGGGGAACACCTCGTCGACGATGGGCCGGAGCGACCCGTCCTCGAAGCCGCCGAGCACCTCGGCATGGAAGCGCTGGGCGAGCGCGGCCTTCTCCTCGAGCGGGCGCGAGCGCAGCACGGTGCCGCGGACCGACAGGCGCTGCGCGAGGAGGAGCCCGAGCGGGAGCTCGCCGGAGGCGCCGCCCATGAGCCCGACGACCACGACGCGGCCGAGCGGGGCCATCGACGCGAGGTTCTCGGAGAGGTACGCGCCGCCGACGAGATCGAGCGCGACGTCGGCGCCGCGCCACTTGGTGCGCGCCTTGACCTCCTTGGCGAACGCGCGGTCCTTGCCGACGAGGATCCCCTCGTCGAGCCCGAGGCCGGAGCAGCGCGTGAGCTTGTCTTTCGTGCGAGAGGTACCGAGCGTGCGCGCGCCGGCGCGCTTGGCGAGCATCAACGCGGCGGTGCCGACGCCGCTGGCGACCGCGTGGATGAGCACGCGCTCACCGGCGCGGAGCCCGGCTTGGAGGAAGAGCGCGTCGTAGGACGTCAAGAACGCTTCCGGCACTGCGGCTGCCTCGGCCATCGAGAGCGTGGCGGGGACCGGCAGCGCCTCGCGCTCGTGGACGACGAGGTGGGTGGCCATCGCGCCGCCGGCGACGATGCCCATCACGCGATCGCCGACCGCGAACGCGCGCACGCCCGGACCGACCGCGGCGACGCGCCCGGCGTACTCGAGCCCCGGCACGTCCGCGATCACGCCCGGCGGCGCGGGATAGAGGCCGCGGCGCTGGAGGAGATCCGCGCGGTTCAGGCCGGCGGCGACGACGTCGACGAGGAGCTCGCCGTGACCGGGATCGCGCACGTCGATGTCACCGAGCGCGAGCGCCTCGGGTCCGCCGGAGCCGATCAGGATCACCGCGCGCGCCGTGGGCATCGTCGCGGGTGTAGCACACGCGTCTGTCGATCGAGGGTGATCGCGGGCTGTGAGATCGACGCGGTGGGGCGGGGGACGAGGGTGCGTCCGCGGGGGGGCAACTCGATTGTCGGCTTCCGATTCCGATTCCGACTCCGACTCCGATTCCGATTCCGATTCCGATTCCGATTCCGATTCCGATTCCGAGGCCGAGTCCGTTTCCGTTTCCGTTTCCGTTTCCGTTTCCGATTCCGTTTCCGATTCCGATTCCGATTCCGAGTCCGAGGCCGAGGCCGAGTCCGATTCCGATTCCGAGTCCGATTCCGATTCCGAGTCCGATTCCGAGGCCGATTCCGAGGCCGAGTCCGGCGCCTGGATCACCTCTCTCGCAACACCACCGCGCTGCGCCCGGGCAGCGTCACCGTCACCCTGCCCATCGCGTCGGTGCGCCACAAGTCTTGCGTGCTCTCGAGCTCGTCCCCCAGCGCTACACCGCCGCCCCACCCGGTCGGGATCGTCGCGACCGACGTGTCGAGACCCGCGTTCAACACCACCAGCGCACGGTCTGCCTCGTGGCTGCGCTCGTACGCGAGCATCCCTGCGTCCGGGCTCCCCATCGGCTCGCGCCCGCCATGCTCCGCCGCGTAGCGCACCACGAGATCGCCGTAGCGGAGCGCGCTCGAGCGCGCGCGTGCCGCCGCGAGACGTTGGATCACGCGGTAGGTCGGTGTCTGCTCCGAGAAGTCCGACTCGAGGAACAAAGGCTCGCGCGAGAGGTGGTGGTCGCGTCCGTCGAGCTCCTGCTCGGTGCCGTAGTAGACGGCCGGGATCGCGTCGACGGTGAACACCACGGTGAGCGCGACCGCCGCGGCGAACGGATCGTCGAGCTCGCCGCGCAGGCGCCAGGTGTCGTGGTTGTCCGCGAACGCGACGCGCGCGCGCCACGGGTCGAGGCCGATGCCGCCCGGCTGAGCCGACGCGTCGAAGCGGGTGCGGTTCTGCTCGAGGGCGGCCCGCGCCTGGGTCGGGGGCGCGCCGTCGAGGATGATGTCGTCGATCACGTCGACCTTGAGGTCGAACGCGAACGCGGCGTCGAGCTGATCGATGCGCGTGTAGCGCGCCAGCTCGTCCGGGTCGGCGCTGAACACCTCGCCGAGGAGGAAGAAACGCTCCTTGCCGAGCGCGGCGAGGCGCTCGCGGAGGCCGCGTGAGAACTGCTCCCAGAAGCGCGCGGGGGCGTGGGGCACCGCGTCCACGCGGAAGCCGTCGACGTCGGTGAGCTCGACCCAGCGCACGTGGGTGGCGATGAGTGACTCGACGGTGGCCGGGTTCTCGGTGTCGAGGTCGCGCAGGCCGGTCGGGAAGTCGCCGAGCTCGCGCGTAGCGGGGCGCGAGAAGTCGATCGCGCCACGGCGATGGAAGTCGTCCATGCCGAGGTCGGTCGCCACGCCGTCCCGCCACATCCGCGGGCGCGCGCTCCAGATCAACGCGTCGTGCGGGGTCTCCGAGAACGGCGGCTCCACCTCACCGACGCCGATCGCGCCGTCGCCGTCGAGGTCGTAGCCGAACACGCGGCCGGCGTGGTTCGGCACGACGTCGAGGATCACGAGCATCCCGCGCGCGTGCGCGTCGCGAACCAACCCGACCAGCTCGTCGAGGTCACCGAAGCGCGGGTTCGGCTCGGTGAAGTCGAGCGGCCAGTAGCCGTGATAGGACTCCTCTTCTTCACAGCACGTCACATTGCGGTACGGCGGCGAGAGCCAGAGCACGGTGACGCCCAGGTGCTCGAGGTAGTCGAGGCGCCGACGCACGCCGGCCCAGTCACCGCCCTGATGCCGCGCGAGGTCGCCGGGGGTGACGCCGACGCCGTCGAACACGTCGTTGTCCGGGTCGGCGTCGTCGAACCGGTCGACCACGATCTCGTAGATGACGTGGTCGCGCCAGTCGTCGACGTGGGTCGCCACCGGGCCGTCGCTCGGCGGGCCATCGCACGCGACGACGAGCGCTCCCAGCACGAGCCATGACATCGGGCGTCGACCGACCACGCGCTCCGAGCATGGGATCCGGACCCAGGTCGGTCGAGCGCCGGCCCGCCGTCCGGGTTGTCGGCTCGGCGGGATTTCGGCACGCTCCGGCCGCCTCATGTTCGCGGTCGGCATCAACTATCCGTGGGTCACCTGCGGGCACGACTTCGGGCCGCGGCCGGCCCCGTGGGGAGGCGCGCCGCCGACGGATTGGGACGAGGTCGAGCGGACGCTCGTCGCGCTCGCGCAGGATGGGATCCGATCGGTGCGCTGGTGGATCCTCGGTGGCGGCGTGAACCTGCCGCCCGAGGTCGGCCCGTCGTCGATCGCGCGGCGCGAGCCCTGGCTCGAGCCGTGGGGGCGGCGGGCGCCGCTCGTCCGATGGCGGCGGCGCACGCCGGAGCGGTGGGTGCCGTTCGATCGACTGCCCGCGCTCGAGCGCGGATTCATCGCCGACGTTGAACGCTTGCTCCTCGCCTGCCGTCGGAGCGGGGTGCGCCTCTGGCCATCGCTGGTGAGCTTCGAGCTGTTCCTCCCGATCGAGGATCAGGTGGGCGGCGTGACGAGCCGCGGGCTGAGCGCGCTCGCGCTCGGGGAGCGCATGCACGGCTTCCTCGATGCGACGCTCGAGCCGCTCCTCGACGTGTGCGCGCGCTACGCCGACGCGATCGAGGCGTTCGAGGTCGCGAACGAGCCCGGCTGGGCGCTCGTCCCCAACTGGGAGAAGGCGCGCTGGGGCTCGCACCCCGCGTGGGTGTCCGCGATCGCGCTGAGTGACTTCCTCGTAGAAGGTGCACGCCGTATTGCGGCGCGCGGGCTGCTCGCGACGATCGGGTTTCTCGACGCGGACCCGAGCTGGCTGCCGCCGTCGGCGAAGATGACGCTGCGGCGGCTCGCGGAGCGCGGCGCCTATCGACACCAGACGCACCACTACCCGAGCGTCACGGGGCGCGCGCGCCTGCCGCACGCGAGCGAGGCGATCAGTCGCCCGTGTTGGGTCGGCGAGCTCGCGACGTCGCGTCACGGCGCGTGGAAGGAGCTCGGCCGCGAAGAGCAAGGGACGTTCCTCGAGCGCCGGCTCGCCCTCGTGCGCGATCGCGGCTACGAAGGGGCGTTGCTCTGGGCCTACCGCGCCGAGGATCCCCACGTCGACTGGAGCGACTCCGTGCGCGCGCAGGTGCGGCGGTTCTGCGAGGCGGAGCGCGCGGCGTGAGCGTCGAGGCAAAGGGGCTCGAGGCGCACTGGGCGGCGCGGCCGCTCGGCGAGGGGCGCTACGCGGCGGCGCTCCGCGAGGACTGGTACCAGGGCCGCGGCGTCTACGGCGGGTTGGTCGCGGCGCTGACGACCCGCGCGATGCGCGCCGAGCTCGGCGACGACTGGCCCGCGCGCACGGTGCACGTCGCGTTTACGTCGCCGGCCACCGCGGGCGAGGTGGAGATCGCGGTCGAGCGGCTGCGCGTCGGGCGATCGGTCGCGGTCGCGGCGGCGAAGATGATCCGCGACGGGGAGCTCATCGCGAGCGCGCAAGCCACGTTCGCGAAGGACCGCGACGTCTCGTTCGGGTTCGAGGCACCGGCCGCGCCGAAGCTGCCGCCGCCCGGCGAGGTCTCGGATGGACCGAAGGCGCTCTACATCCCGGACTTCTGTCGCTACTTCGAGTTTCGTCAGGCCGAGGGGCCGACCTCGTTCAGCGGCGGCGAGGTCGCGCGGCTGGCCGGCTGGTGTCGCCCGCGGACGCCGACGCCGTTGAGCGCCGAGCTCGTGCTCTCGCTCCTCGACGCGTGGGCGCCCGCCGCGCTCTGTCGGCGCGAAGGCTGGGCGCCCGCCGCGTCGATCGATCTCACGGCGGATCTCCCGCCTCGCTTCGGCCGCACGATGCTCGAGGACTTCGCCATGTACGTCGCGCAGAGCTCGTTCGCGCACGATGGCTACGCGGACGAGCGTGCGTCGCTCTACGCGCCCACGGGCGAGTGGCTCGGCAGCACGCGGCAGCTCATCGCGCTCTTCGACCCCTGAGAGGCCGCTCCTCTCCTCTCCTTGCGCTTGCCCCTGCCCGTACCCTTGCCCTCCAGTCCCGGGGACGAGGTCGAGCTGCGGATGGTGCGGGCTCTTCGCAGCGATCCGCGGGCAGAGGCACAGGCGAGGGACACGCTGCGTTCTCGATCCCCCGCAAATCGGGGGCGCGGATCCCGTAACGCCCGGTTGACGCGGTCCTCCTCAATACTGGCGGCATGGCACACGAACGCTTCCACGTTTCGCGCTGGCTCGCCCTCGTCGCGTGTCTCGGGATGGGGTGCCAGGGCGCCATCGAGGCGCCAGAGGCCAATCCCCACGTCACGGCGCCGCCTCCGCCGGTGTGCGACCGCGCCGCGCCGCCCGATCCCGGGCGTGCCCCGTTGCGGCGGCTCACCGTGGAGGAGTACGACAACACGATCGCCGATCTCCTGGGCGTGACGACCGCGCCGGCCTCGCGCTTGATCGATCCGGAGCGCGGGGTCGCGGCGGCCGACTCGCGGCACCTGACGCCCCTCTTGGCCGAGCAGTACATGAACGCGGCGGAGGAAGTGAGCGGCACGCTGATCGCGTCGGACGCGGCGTTGGAGGCGACCACGGGATGCGGCGAGGACGCGCACGACGCGGCGTGCGTCCGCGCGTGGATCGAGCGGCTCCTCCCGCGCGCGTTCCGGCGCCCCGTGGAGGCGGACGAGGTCGAGCGCCTCGCGATGCTCTTCGAAGCGGTGGAGGCGGACGACGGATTCGGGCCGGCCGTCGGCGTAGTGGTGCAAGCCATCTTGCAGTCGCCGAGCTTCTTGTACCGCGTCGAGGTGGTCGATCCGAGCCGCGAGCCGGTGGTCCGGCTCGACGGCTACGCGATCGCCAATCGGCTCTCCTACTTCCTCACCTCGAGCATGCCCGACGAGGCGCTCTTCGCGGCCGCCGAAGCGGGCGAGCTCGACACCTCGGCGGGGGTCGAGGAGCACGCGCGCAGGCTGCTCGAGCGACCGGAGTCGGAGGCGACCGTGCAGCGGTTCTTCGCCGGCTACCTCGAGATCGACACGCTCGGTGACGTCGAGAAAGACCCCGCCGCCTACCCCGAGTTCACGCCGACGATCGCGTCCCTCATGAGGACCGAGGTCGAGGCGTTCATCCACGAGGTGGTCGTCGAGGGCAGCGGGAGCTGGCGCGAGCTCTTGACGGCGGACTACTCGATGATGAACCGCGAGCTGGCCGACTACTACGGTGTCGACGGGCCCTCGGGCGAGGAGTTCGAGCGCGTGCCGCTGGACGCGCGCCATCACGCGGGCCTGCTCACGCAAGGCGGGCTGATGGCGACGCGCGCCCGCGCCTACGAGACCTCGCCGATCCATCGCGGGATGTTCGTCCGCGGGACGCTCCTGTGCGGCCACGTACCCGACGTGCCCGAGGGGCTCGACATCACGCCGATCCCACCCGACCCGTCGCTGACCACGCGCGAGCGGCTCGCGCAGCACCGCGAGGATCCGTACTGCCGCTCGTGCCACGAGCAGATCGACCCGCTGGGCTTCGCGTTCGAGCACTTCGACGGAGCCGGCCGGTTCCGCGCGGAGGAGAACGACCTCCCGATCGACGCCTCGGGCGAGCTCCTCAGCACCGACCGAGACGGTCACTTCGACGGCGCGCCGTCGCTGGCAGCGAGGATCGTGGACAGCGAGCAGGCGCAAGCGTGCTTCACCGAGCGGTGGTTCGTCACCGCGATCGGTCGGGCCGAGTCTCGCAACGACGCTTGCTCACTCGACAACGTGCGCGAGCGCTTCGTCGAGTCCGGCTACGACGTCCGCGAGCTGATCGTCGCGTTCACGTTGAGCGACGCGTTCCTGTATCGGGCCGCCGTGCAGCCCGGTGATGCCACGGAGGAGTCGGAATGAAGAAGCTCAGTCGTCGGGCGATGCTGCGCGGGGCGGGCGGCGCGGTGGTCTCGCTCCCGTTCCTCGAGGCGATGCTCGGGGCGAACCAGACCGCCGCGCAGGCGGCGGCCGTGCCCAAGCGCGTGGTGTTCTTCTTCACCTCGTGCGGCGTGAACCCGTCGACGTTCTGGCCGAGCGGCGGAGAGACGGACTTCGAGCTCTCCGCGAGCCTCGCGCCGCTGGCGCCGCTCCGCGACAAGATCCTCATCGCGGACGGGATCCGGATGGACACCGCGACCAACGACCGGGTCAGCGGCAACGGCCACGACAAAGGCACCGCACACTGCCTCACCGCCCGGGACACCGTCGCCGGGCCGTCGGGCCGCGGTGAGTTCGGCCACCTCTGGGACGGATCCGCCGGCGGCATCTCGATCGATCAACACATCGCGGCCAGCGTCGGCGGCGCGACGCCGTACGCGTCGCTCGAGTTCGGCGTGCGCGCGGAGGGGATCGCGCAGGCGCTGCCGAGCCGCATCAGCTACACGGGCTCGTTCCAGCCGGTCATCCCGATGAACGACGCGGGACAGGCGTTCGATCGGCTCTTCCTCCCGCTGGCGGGCGACGGGGCGGCGGCTCGCGCGTTGGCCGCGCGGCGAGCGCGGGTGCTCGACTACACGCGCGGGGAGCTCGGTCGCCTGAGCGGGCGCGTCGGCGCGGGGGATCGCGCCCGGCTCGGTGAGCACGCCAGCGCGATCGAGTCGCTCGGTCGCCAGCTCGAGGGCGTGGCCAACGCGGCGTGCGAGATCCCGGAGCGCGGGACGAGCAACCAATACGCCGATCTCGGTGCGCTGCAAATGAACTTGCTGACGCACGCGCTCAAGTGTGACCTGACGCGCGTCGCCTCGATCCAGTGGTCGACCGGTCAGTCCGGGGCGCGGATCCCCGGCATGCAGGACTCTCATCACGGCGTGAGCCACAAGAGCGAGTCGGAGGTCCCGAGCTGGGACGGCTCGCGCACGTACGGGCAGCTCTCGACGGAGATCGACCGCTTCTACGCGGAGCAGCTCGCCCACCTCCTGAGCGCGCTCGACTCGGTCACGGAGGCGGACGGTCAGTCGCTCTTGCATCACACCGCCGTCGTCTGGTGCAACGAGCAGCAGCGTGGGATCGGGAACAACCACGGCTGGGCGCGGATGCCGTACGTGATCGGTGGCGCGCTCGGCGGCTACTTCCGCACCGGACGCTACGCGCGGGTCGACGCACCGCACGCCAACCTGTTCGTCGATCTCATGCAGGGCATGGGCATGTCGGACACCACGTTCGGCATCCCCGAGCACTGCACCGGGACGGTGAGCGGCCTCGCCTGAGGCCGCGCCGAGGGGACCGCCTGGACGCAGGCGCGATGCGCGCACCGTCGATGCCATGACGCTCGACGGTCCGAGCGTTCGTAGATCGCGGAGGTGCCGCGTTGTTGGCGACGCTGGGGGTCGGTAGCATCGCCCTGTTCGCGAGGCACCGGCATGCCACCTCAGATCTCTCATGGAGAGCCCCAAAGCGGGGCGATCGAGCGCGGGGCAACCCGTCGCCGAGTCCGCCATCGCGGCGCCGATGCGGTCCGCGGATGCGCGCTCGCGCTCTCGTTCTCGCTCGCGTGCGGGTGCGACACGAGCACCTCCGTCACCTACCACGTCGACGCCGATGACGTGGTGCGCGCCGCGGCCGGCTCGCTGCGGCTCCACCTCTCGGCCGATGGCGCCACGCTGTACGAAGAGCGCCGCGAGGCAACGGAGTTTTCGTGGCCTGCCGCGCTGCGCGTCACGCGAAGGAACCACGACGAGACGACGCTCGTCGCGGAGGCCGAGCTCGAGGACGGTCGGGTCGTCGCGATCACGGCGCGCGCGCGCTTCGTCTCGGCAGAATCCCGGCACGTCTGGTTGACGCTGACGGACGCCTGCGTCGACGTCGATTGCGGCGCGGGCGCACGGACGTGCTGGGACGGACTCTGCACGGATGCTTGCTTCGTGGCGTCGAGGTCGCCTCCGACCGCGCCGATCGCCTGCGAGCGTTCCGACGCCGGCGTCGACGTGGACGCGGGCGGGTGCGTCGAGCTCGACCCCTGCGCCGGTGGCAACGGGACTTGTCACCGAGGAGCTTGCTGCACCGGGTGCTGGGACGGGGAGCGCTGCGTCGAGCCGACGGACGCCGCCCAGTGCGGCCGAGCCGGCGCCGACTGCGTCGCGTGCGAGTGCGAGGGAGACCTCTGCGTCGCGGGGACGTGCGCGCCGCCCCCCGAGCGCGCGGCCGACGTCGTGTCGACGTGGTGGCACCGCACGTGCGCCTCCGGACCGGCCACGATGTGGTGCTGGGGTGCCGACGACTTCGGGCAGGTGGGAGACGGCGCGCCCTCCGGGATCCGGCCGCCCACCGCGATCGGGCCGTTCGGGCGCTTCGAGGTGCGGGGACCCGGACACACGAGCGCGCTCGACGCCCAGCACCACCGCTGGAGCTGGGGCGAGAACACGATGGGAGAGTCGCTCGACCCCGAGAGCACCACCAACATCGAAGCTCCGGTCGAGGCGAACGACGGGATCGAGTGGTCGCACATCGCGGCGGGCTACCGCTTCACGTGCGGTCGCGACCAGACCTCCGCCGTCTATTGCTGGGGGAGCAACCTGAACGGGACGCTCGGCGTCGATCCGGCGACCCTGCCCAGCTCGGCGACCCCCGTCCGCGTCACCTACCTCGCGCAGCGCGTGACGGTCGGTCTCCACACCGCGTTCGCGATCGTCGGCGGGTCGTTGCGCGGTTGGGGGAGCAACAGCCGGAGTCAGCTCGCGCGGCCGGCGGGCTCGGCGATGTACACGCCGGTCACGATCGATCTGGGCGAGCCCGCGGTGAACGTGTGGTCCGGCTTCCACTTCGCGTGCGCGCTGGGCGACAGCGGACGACTGTACTGCTGGGGCGGTGACGGCGAGTGGCTCGGACCGCGCGACGGGACGCTCGAGGCATATCAGCCCGGCCCGATCCCCGACGCCGCCGGCGCGGTGTGGGAGACGGCGAGCGTCGGCGACGACCACGCGTGCGCGATCGACAGCGACGGGCACCTCGCGTGCTGGGGACGCAACGCGGTGGGACAGCTCGGAGACGGCACGCTGACGTCGCAGCTCATGCCCGAGCGGATCGCCGGGGACACGGAGTGGCGTTCGATCTCCCTCGGCCCGCAGACGACGTGCGGCGTCACCTCGAGCCACATCGTGATGTGCTGGGGTCAAAACGACGTGGGCGTGCTGGGCTTCGACGGAGCGTCGTCGAGGACGCCGCGCCGGGTGTGCTTGCCGGCTCCCTGAACGGATCCATCGAGGAGGACGCCTTGTCGACTCGGCTCGTCATGTTCCTTGCGATTCTCGCCTTCGCGGCGCCCGCTCTCCGCGCCGCCGCGCAAAGCGAAGACGGGGACGTGGCGCGTGCGCGGGCCGCCTTCGAGGAGGCGAACGCCGCCGCCGACGCGGACCGATTCGCCGACGCGCGGATTCTCTTCGAGGAGTCGCTGCGCCTGAGCCCTCGTCCCGCGACGGCGCTGAACCTGGCCCACGTGCTCCGCTCGCTCGGCGCGATCACCGAGTCGGAAGGTTACTTGCGCGGGATCCTGGCCGGCGCATACGGGCCGCTCAATCAGGTGGTTCGGACGCGGACGGAGGCGCTGCTCGGCGAGCTGCCCGCCGCGTACGGGCACCTCACCGTCGAGCTCCGGGGGGCCGAGCGCGCGCGGCTGCGGGTGGACGAGGGCGAGGAGCGCGCGCTCGAGGCCGGCGCGGGAGAGCTCCGCCTCGACCCGGGCGACCACGTCGTCGCGGTGCGGACGGACTCGGGGCCCGAGCTCACCCGGTCCGTCCGGCTCGCGAGCGGCGAGCGGGTCCGACTCGTGATCGATCTCGCCGATCAGACCCACGCGCGCGGCGACGAATCGAGCGGAGGGAGCGACGACGCGATCGGGTGGATCGTCGGAACGCTCATCGCCGTCGTGGTCGTCGGCGCCGCGGTCGGCGTCGGTGTCGGGTTCGCGCTCGCCGACGGCGACGCGGCGTGGGCCGACGTGGAGGCGCTCGTCCGGTTCTAACCCGAGGCGCTCAAGCCGGGTTGGTGAAGCACGTGTCTTCGAGCCGATAGGCCATCCCGCGCTCCGAAGCCTGGGCGCGCATGAGGCCATCCTCCGCCAGCCTCCGCAGCGATTCTTGCGCTCTGCGAAGCGGCATCCCCATCCCTTCGAGATCGCGCGTGCTGATCGCACCACGCTGAGCGGCCAGCGCGAGGACGCTGGCGTCCGATCGGGAGCAGCGCGGATCAGGGAACAGCACAGCGGCCTCGTACCTGAGACGGACCCGATCCGCGTCCCGCTCGAGCTCGAGCTCACCCACCCGCGCGCGCACTCGGTGCAGCAGGACGCGCAGCACGCTGCGGTGGCGCGCGGCGAGGGGGAAGCCGTAGAGGCGCTCGAATAGGACCGAGACGTCGACGCCCGCGTCACCGTGGAGGAGCAGCGCGGCGATGGCCGAGTCGGTTCGATGCTGCGGCGTGGGAGGCTGGACCACCACGGCGTCGAGCTCCGCGCGCGCCAACGCGACGCCGACCGCGAGCACCCGACGCGCGACGCCGCCCGGCCGCGCCACGACGTACCCCGGATACGCGTGGCCGGGGCCGACCCCGAGCCCGGCGGGCACCGCGTCGTCCGTCCCGTCGAGCCAACCGGCGGCGTGAACGGCCGGCGCCAGGTGGTCCGCGAGCTCGAGGAGCACGTCGGCGTCCCGACGCGCGAACCGAGGCAGCTCCGTCACCTCGAGCTCGGCGCGACGATCACCGAGCGCGGCGCGGTCGCATGCCTCGAACGCGCGCAGCAGCCCGACGAGCGCACAGCTCGACCCTTCCTCGACGGCGCTCGCGTCGCCCGCCCCGAGCACGGATTCCCAGTCGGACCAACGCCGCAGACCCGCGCCCAGGTACTGCGCAACGGACCTTGCGATGTGCGATCCGAGGTAGGGGTGACCGCTGAGGCGACGGGCGCGCGCGAGCACCAGATGCGCCAGCACCGTGATCGGAGCCAGCCCTTCGGATGCGGCCATGCGCGAGCCGAGCCGCGCGCGCGACACCGCGTGCTCGTCCGCCTCGCCGTCCGCGAGATACGTCATCGCCTCGAGCGCGGTCGCGTCCACGAGGAGGCCACCATGCTTCTCGCGCTTCGCTCGCTCTTGGACGTCCAACGCCGTGTCTCGCACCGCCCTCGGATCCTCGCCGAGCGCGAGGCCCGCCCACGCTCGGCTCGCCGCACCGAGCAGCGGCTCTCTATCCGCCACGCGCGCGGCGAGCCGCGAGGCCTCGGCCAGCTCCGTTACGTCCAACGCGAGGAGCCCGGCGCGCACGCGCAGCGCGGCGATGACGGGCGCCGCGGGATCGTCGTCGCGCGGTCGCGGCGGAGGCGCGAGCGTCGCGCCACCCAGCATCGCTCGCGCGTAGGCGAGCGTGGTGACCCAACTCGACTCGTCAGCTTCACGCGCTTCGTCGAGCAACGCGTCGAGGGTGGGCGCGTCGCCCTTCAGCGCCCCGATCTTCCAACGCTCTTGAGCGTCGGTTAGCCTTGGCGGAGGCATGAGCCGCGATGGTACGAGTCAGGCCCACGCGTCGACAACCGAGGTGAGCTACGCGAGCGCGTCCGGCCTCACCGCGTCGTCGACCAACTACCGGCGCATCGAGATCATCGCGCACGGGGGGATGGGCCGGGTCGAGCTGGTCGCGCGGCAAGAGGGGCGATTTCGCCGGCTCTACGCGTTCAAGCGGCTCCATCCGCACCTCATCGACGAGGACTTCGAGTCGATGTTCTTCGACGAGGCGCGGATCGCCGGCCTCATCGACCACCCGAACGTCGTGAGCGTGCTCGACGTCGGGCGAGACCACGAGGGTCCCTACCTCGTCATGCCGTACGTGCACGGCTTGTCGCTCGCGCAGCTGATCAAGCTAGCCTGCAACGCTTCTTTCTCGATTCCAGCCGCCGTGGTCGCTCGGATCGGGCTGGACGTCGCGCGCGGCTTGCACGCGGCGCATGAGGTGCGGAGCGCGGCGGGCGAGCTCCTGGGCCTCGTGCATCGCGACGTCTCGCCGCAGAACATCCTCGTGGGCTTCGACGGCGTCGCGCGGATCACCGACTTCGGGGTCGCGAAGGCGTTGGGACAATCGACGCGGACCTCGACCGGCGTGGCGAAGGGCAAGCACTCGTACATGTCGCCCGAGCAGATCCGGCTCGCGCCCCTCGATCGACGATCGGACCTCTTCTCGCTCGGCGTGGTGCTGTTCGAAGCGCTGACCCAGGCGCGCCTCTACTCGGGCGCCGGCACGGACGGACCGCAGCGCATCCTCGAGGAGCCGCCCCCCGACGTGGGCGAGCTCCGACAGGACGTGCCGCCCGCGATGGTGGAGCTCCTGTTCGACCTCCTCGCGAAGCGACCCGAGGATCGGCCGGCCGACGCGGCGGAGGTCGTCACCCGCCTCGAGCGTGTGCTGGCCGAGGAGATCGCGGCGGGCGCCGAGACGTCGGTCGAGGCGGTCCTCGATCATGTCGCCTCGCCCGAGCGCGAGAAGCTGGACGAGCGTCAACGACGCGCGCTCTCTCTACCGTTGGAGTCGGCGCCGACGATGCGACCTCCGACGCACCGCGTGCGGTGGCTGCTCGCGGGGCTCGCGCTGAGCGGAATCGCCGCGGCGGTCATCGCGATCGCGGTGTGGGGTCTACCCGCGCCCGCACCGGACCCACCCGCCGAGGCGAGCGCGCGCCCGGAGCGAGAGCGCGTCAGCGAGGCGACGATCGCGGGAGAGCCCGGCCAGGGAGCGACGACGATCGAGCCCGCGCCGTCGGAGCGCGGACCGAGCGAGCGCGCCGAGGCACCCGAGGCGGTGTCGGCGCACGCGCTGCCTTCGACCCCGCGCGCGCACGCGCGCAGGGGAAGCGCACGCGCCGCGCGAGGCAGGCGCGGGGCGGCGTCCACGCGATCCTCGCCGAGCTCGGATCGCGTCGGCTGGGATGGTGAGGAGCGCTGAGCATTCGCCCGCGCCCGACCGTCCCGCCGTGACGCGGCGACGCCGCGGTACTAGGCCCCGACGCGGACGGCGCGCTTGAGCGCGTCCTCGGCGCCGTAGACGAGCACGCGATCGCCCGCCTCGATCCGCTCGGCGCCGGCGGGGTTGGAGAGGACCGCGTCGCCGCGTTGGACCCGCAGCACCGTCAAACCCGATTGCGATGCTCCGGATACCGTCGCGCCGGCCAGCGCGCTCGGCTCGGCGACCACGAACTCGGTGACCGCGTAGCCGTGGTCGAGGCCGAGGCGCTGCTTCACGTCGACCTCGGGGAGCACGGAGGCGTCCTCGACGTAGCTCGCGATCGCGTCCGCCACGTCGACGCCGGTCGCCGCCTCGATGCCCTCGAGGCCGGGCGAGCTGTTGACCTCGATGACCTGCGGGCCGTCGTTCGACTCGAGCATGTCGACGCCCGCTACGCGCAGGCCGAGCACCCGCGCGGCGAGGATCGCGGTGCGCTCGTACTCCGGATCGAGATCCACCCGCGCGGTGCGGCCGCCGAGGTGGACGTTCGATCGGAACTCGTCGCCCTGCGCGGTTCGCCGCATCGCCGCCACCACGCGGCCGCCCACCACGAACGCGCGGATGTCCTTGCCGCGGCTCTCGCGCACGAAGCGCTGCACGAGCACGTTCTGCCGCGCGTCGTGGAGCGTCTCGATCACCGCGAGGGCGACGCTGCCCGTCTCCGCGAGGATCACGCCCATGCCCTGCGTGCCCTCGATGAGCTTCACCACGATCGGGGTGCCGCCGAGGCGCTCGATCGCGCCGGCCACCGCCGCGCGGTCGCGCACGAACACGGTGTCGGGGATCCCGATCCGCTCGCGGCTGAGCACCTGGAGCGCGCGCAGCTTGTCGCGCGAGACCGCGATCGCGTTCGACGACGCGAGCGTGAACACGCCCATCTGCTCGAACTGGCGCACCACCGCGGTGCCGTAGAACGTGATCGACGCGCCGATGCGCGGGATCACCGCGTCGTAGTGGGAGAGCAGCTTGTCGCGGTAGTAGAGCCGCGGCTTCTTCTTGCGCACCGAGATCGCGAAGCGCAGCGTGTCGAGGACGCGCACGGTGTGGCCGCGATTCGCGCACGCCTCACGGAGGCGCCGCGTGCTGTAGCTCTGCGCGGAGCGGCTGAGGATGACGATCTTCACTCGTCCTCGCGCCGGCGGCGCTTCGTCGTCGCCTTCTTGCGTATGCTCGCGGGCTTCTTCTTCGAGGACGCGGCCCGCGTCGTCTTCTTGCGTGGCTTCTTCTTCCGCTCGCTCACCGCGCGGATCTGACCGGCGCTCGTCTTGCCGGTCGGCGTGTCGAGCACGTAGCGCCGGCTCGGATCGATGAGCACGTCGTGGAGCGCGGCGCGGCCGAGCAGCATGCGGAAGATCATCCCCGCGCGCGACGTGAGGCTCACTTCGATCACCTGTTCGCGGCCGCCGAGCGCGAGGCGCGTCGAGACGATGATGCGCTCTTCGGCGATGCCGGTGCTCGACCGCACGCGCGTCCGACGCACCACCCGGGCGACCACGGTGACCGGACGCGCGCGCCGCTTCTTGCCGGTCACGACCTGGAAGCGCACGCGCGAGCCCCCGAGCTCCTCGATCGCGTCGACGTGGAGCGCGCTCGTCTTGGCGCCGGTGTCGATCTTCGCGCGCAGCCCGCGCACGCCCCACTCGGGAAGATCGACCCGCTCCGCCGTCCCGATGATCAGTCGCTCCTTCATGAGCCCACACGCGTGGCCGAACCGCACGGACTCGGAGCGCCGCACCGCCGACGCGCCCACGCCTCGTGCACATGCAGGTACTCGTGCACGTCCACGTACACGAGCGCGCTTCGAGCGTCGGGCAGATCGTGATCCACGCCCTACCCTGCGAGCAGCCCGCCGTCGATCGCCACGACGGATCCCGTCATCCACGGCGCGTCGAGCACGTGCCGAGCGAGCGCGGCCACGTCCTCCGGCGTGCCGAGCCGGCCGAGCGGATGGAGCCGTCGCAGATCCTCGAGCTGCGCCTTCACCGCCGCGTCGCGCTGCGCGGGATCCTCGGGCGGCGGAGAACCGTCCGGCGAGCGGAGCTCGCGCGCCATGTCGGTGTCGACGACCCCCGGCGCGAGCACGTTGACGCGCACGTGATCGGCGGCGAGCTCGAGCGCCATCGTGCGGGCGGCGGAGATCATCGCCGCCTTGCTCGCCGAGTACGCGAGCATGCCCGCCGCGGGGCGCACCCCGAGGGTCGACGCGATGAGCACCACCGACCCCGGCACGCCCCGGCCGCGGAGCGATCGCGACAATGCCTGCACGCTCTCGATCGGCGAGAGCACGTGGAGGCGCATCGCGCGGGTCAACGCCTCTTCCGTGACGAGCTCGAGCGGCGCGTGCGGCGCGATCCCCGCGGCGTGGACGACGCCGTCGATCGCGTCGCTCTCTCGGATGGCCCGCCCCAGCGCGGCGGGGTCCTCGATGAGATCGGCGACCAACACCTCGGCGCGGCCGTCCGCGGTGACGGCCAGCGCCTCGAGGCGACCGCGATCGCGCGCGACGAGGAGGACGCGGCGACCGTCCTCGATGAGGCGCGTCGCGATCGCGCGCCCGATGCCGCGGCTCGCCCCGGTCACCGCGACGAACCGCGGCGCGCTCACTTCGGGCTCCCCATCGGCACGATCGGATCGCGCGGCGCAACGGGAGCCGGCAGGAC
>JBFWYI010000103.1:0-31222 GCA_050186575.1 Sandaracinaceae bacterium
TAGTCCCGCACGTCCGGATCTGTGGGAGCCCCGGGGGAGTGATCCCCCGGGGCCACCCGACCTCCTCGTCCTTGACCCGGCGCGCGCTCGGAGGGCGGCGGGGCGGCGTGAACGGACGAGCGCGCGACTGGCGCGCGCTCGGGACGGGCACGTTGGAGATCGTGATGACTGAGTTTCGGATCAGGGCGCGGATCGAGAGTCGGTTCGGGGTGCTCGAGGATGCGGTTCGGCTGGTCGCGCTGGTGCGGCCGCTGGTCGCGCAGATCGCGAAGCACGACAAGTCGCTTGCGGTTCAGCTGCACAAGGCGGCCGGCTCCGTGTCGGCGAACGTCGCCGAGGGGATGCATCGGCGCGGCGGGCACCAGCGCGAGCGCTTCGAGACGGCGTACGGATCGGCGCAGGAGGTGAAGACGCATCTGCGGGTCGCGTGGGCGTTCGAGGTGCTGCACGGCGGAGAGAGGGCGTTCGATCTGGCGGACAAGATCGCGGCGTCGATCTGGCGCTGTCAGCATCGGCGGCGCTGAAAACACCTCGGCGGTCGCAACGAGGGTTGCGACCGCCGATTCCGATCACGTGCACGCAAGTGCACGTGCCCCTGCCCGTGCCCGTGCCCCTGCCCGACTCCGATTCCGATTCCGATTCCGATTCCGAGTCCGAGTCCGAGTCCGAGTCCGATTCCAAATCCGAGTCCGAGTAGTCCGAGTCCGATTCCGAGTCCGAGTCCGATTCCGAGTCCGAGTCCGAGTAGTCCGAGTCCGAGTCCGAGTCCGAATAGTCCGAATCCGAATCCGAGTCCGACTACTCCACCGCCGATTCGCGTCGCCGAGGGGGCCTGGGGTCCTCCGCGACGTAAGCTCCCTCGCGGGTGGCCCGCCTTTGCCGCTGCTCGTCCCCTTACCCCGTGATCCGCGCCGGACGCGTCCTCTTCACCGCTCTGCTCGTGGTCGGGTGCTACCCCGACTTCGATCGGTTCCGCGTGATCCCCGAAGGGCAGGACGCGGGCGATCTCCGGCGCGACGCGGGGCCGCCCGTCGCCGGCAACTGCGCGCCCCAGGTGACGTGCGGGGACGGCTGCCCGATGCCCTGGCTGCTCGCCGGCGTCGAGGGCCTCGAGGGAAGCGCGTGTCCCGGGATGGTGTGGCGCTTCTCGCTCACCGCGAACGACGCGTGGTGTGCGTGCGAGCCGCTCGACGCGAGTGGTGGCATCCCGCGGGTGCTTTCGACGGTCGGTTTCTCGCCGCCGTCCACGGTCGTCGTCGCGGGAGCCGACGATCGCGTGGTCGCGGTCGACGCGACGACGGATCGCGTGACCTGGGACGCAAGCTACTTCGGTCTCCGGCCGGTCGACGTGTTCGCGATGCGCTCACCCGGCGGAACCCCGCTGGTCGCGGTGGCGAGCTCGAACCCCGGCCTCGATCACATCGCGCAAGTCGCCTTGTACGACGCCTCGTCCGGCGGGGCCCCGAGGGTCGAGTACCTCAACCAGATGGGCCTCCCGCTCGGGCTCGCGGTGACGAGCATGACCCAGAGCTCGCTCGATGCCACGTGGCTCCGCGCGGTGCGCTCCGACATGTACGCGGCGCGCGACGTCGACCCGAACACGGAGATGGTGATCACGCCCGACTATGTGCTCGCGCGGCCGGAGTATCCGCTCGACTCCATCCACTCGTTCTACGACGGCTCGCTCTACCGGACGCTGTGGACGGGGCGCGACACGTCGGGTGCGTCGCGAATCTTCCGCATCTTCAACGCGGACCCCGTCTCCTCGAACACCGTCCCGCTCCCCGAGGAGTGCGAAGAGCTCCCCGGCGGTGGCGCGTACGACGTCACCTGCGAGTACATCCACGCGGTCGGTGATCCCACCTACAACACCAACGCGTTCGCGCTCTGCGAGTACGACGGCTTTGCGCGCCGCATCGTGCGCAGGCGCCTCCTCGGCGAGTGCGAGACGCTCGCCGACTCGGCGCTCATCAATCCGAACCTTCGGATCAGCCGGCTCTCGATCGCGCTCCCGACCCTCTGGCGCGACTGACCTCGACGGAGGACGTCTCGTCGAGGCCGCGCGGTGCGGAATGTAAGCCATGAGCGACGCCGCCGAGAGGCGATCCAACCAGCCTTCGTCGAAGGGGGGAGATCGGGACGGCGCATCGGACGATCGAGGGCGAGTCGCAGGCTTCGGGGTTGCTTGGCAGCCGTGGACAACTCGGGAGTGTCGGAGAAGGAGTGAGCTGGGGGCAGGGAAGTCACCTGCGGGGACCGCCGTCAATACGGCTGTCTCGCACCGTGTATTCGTACCGCAGACTCTCATACCCCCGCTGGAAGCGTTACCTTCGGAGCGGATGGAGTGGGGAGCGCCCGCTGCGCTGAAGCGGGTACGAGTTCCCGATGGAAACCAGCACCGTCACACCAATTGGTCTCAGCTGAGATGAGCAAGCGAATTACTAGTTGACGTCTATTCGCTTACCGTATACAGGAGACCTATTGCCGTTGGCGCCGGAGGACGGGCCGGGCGCAATCGGCTCCACAGCGCGCGCGGGGGTTGCGCTGGCTCCACGCTGAGGGAGGGTCAATGAAACAATATTCACTCGGACGATGGGCAATAGCAGCAATACTACTCGCGCTGGCGGGAGCCATCCTTGCGTATCGCGCCTCGGATTCTGCGGCGGACGAGGGGCAATCCCCCGCGCGCATCCTTGATTCTGGTGCGAGCATGTCCGATTCCGCACCTACGGCCAGCTCTCGCGAAGAGATGGACGAGATGCGGCGTGAGATTTCATCTCTACGTGCGCAGCTCAGCTCGCTCGACAATCACTCGGTAACCAACGAGGCCGCTCCGGGCCTGCCCGACCGCACCGCGGAGGAGCAGTCAGAGCTCGATGCGCGGATGGCTCGCCAGCATGCGGCATTGCTGCGCGCACGCCTCGACAGCGAGTCAGACTCTGACTGGGGTGTCGACTCGGTGGCAAACGTCTCGCGCCGCTTTGAGGAGCTAGACTCATTTGGGGCTCACCTCGATAGCGTGAGGTGCGGAGAAACTCTGTGCGAGTTGGGCGTGACCTATGCGGACGAGCTTGCCCGAACGATGTTCGAGCGGGAGTTCGTCTTCACCGAGGATGCACAGTTCGAGGGGGGGGCGTCACACCTCGAAGGCTCGACGTCTGAGGGCCGGCAATTCGTGGTCTTTCTGGGTCGCCCCGGTTTCCCACTCCCACCGCCGGAGCCAGTCCACTAGCGCGGACCTGGATGTGGCGCTCATGTGTCTTCGGTCTTAGGCAGAGGAGACATGGCCGTTCAACAGGCTATTTCAACAAGGAAGAGAGGCCCCAATGACCAATGCGAACAGAGTTCGAGCGTTCCTCGGGATTCTCAGTGCTCTTCTGGCTATCGGGATGGCTAGCCCCTCGCCAGGAGCTGCGGATCAGTTTCGAGGTGGAGGAGCGTGTCATCCCATCGATGGCTTCTCGGACTATCAATACTGGTCTCACGGAATCCTGGCAAACTACGGCACGACAACGATGGAAGTCACATGCGACTTTCCCCATTCAATTACGACTACGGGTAATCATGCGTACCGGGCAGAGGTCTTCGACCATTCTGCTTCACTCTCGATCTTCTGCCAGGCCTACTCAGCCACCATGGATCGAACGAGCACGTCCTGGAGTTCCGGCCCTGGTGCTAGCAGCGGTGGATCGTTCACTGGCTATACTGAGCTGTTGGTCAGTCACACGGTATTTGGCGGTGGCGTCGCACTCATGTATTGCAAGATTCCGGCAAAATCGGGCACCAATATTGGTTGGATCGCTGGTACGAGGTTGAGCTTCTAAATCAATCTAGCATCGGCCCGAGCACCCCTCCAGAGTGGTGGCTGGGGTGCCTTGCCGGTGTGATGCCGCTCGGTCGTCGCGTCCGGTTCGCCCCCGCACCCCGCCCACCCTCTCGCTTCATGACGCGGCGGTGACGAACTCGGCGACGCGCTCGAGGACTTCGGGCGTGCGGAGGATGCGGTTGTGGCCGAGGCCTTCCGTTCGAACGATCTCCGAGCCCGGCAGCGCCGCGTGGAGCGTCTCGCTCGTCCGGATCGCGACCTCGTGATCGTCGCGGTCGTGGACGAGCAAGATCCGCGCGTCTACGTCGCTTGCGTAGTCTGGAAGGTAGAGCTCGTCCATGCGCGCGCCGACACGGCGCTCGATGCGCTCGCGGGTCACCGCGACGGTCTTCTCGCCGACGCCGAAGATCTTCGCCATGTAGCCGAGCCACGGCTCGGGCGAGATCGGCGACGCGATCAGCGCGGCTCGCTGGACGGCGAGGCCCTCGGTGTGCGCGAACAAGCTCGAGGCCGCGCCGAGCGAGTGCGCGACCAGCCCGTCGACGCCGCCCGCATAGTCGGCGACCGCGCGGGTCGCGCGCGCCATCTGGAGCAAGTTCGTCTCGTTGCCTGTCGACTCGCCGTGCCCGACGTGATCGAACGCGACGACGCGACGATCGCGGCGGAGCAGCGGCTCGACGAACCCGCTGAGCTGCGACGCGCGCCCGTTCCACCCGTGCGCGAGCAGCACGGCCGGTCCGCGACCCCACGACCACACCGCGACCGACTCGCCCTCGAAGCGCAGCGAGCCGCGCGAGGCGAGGCCCATGACCTTCGCGTTGGCCTCGCGCTCTGGGAGGCGCGTCGTTCGGAAGAACAGATGCGCGAGCGCGCGTCCCGCCGCTTCGGGCGAGGCGGTCTCGAGCGCGCCGATCCCGCCGCGCATCCAGGACGGAGGGACCCGCGGATCGCGACGTGAACGACCGGTCGTGCTTTTATTTGTCGACGACGAGAAAGAGGAGATCAGCGCGCTCATGGCAGGGCTCCTGTTCGAAGGTTTCGGGTTCAGGCGCGGGAGCGCTCGAGGAGTCCCTCGAACGCGCGGAGCAGTCGGTCGCGGGCGTCGTCGGTCGCGAGGAGCCGAGCGTGCCAGTGGTAGCCGAGGACGAGGCTCCACAGCTCGTAGGCCCACTGCGCGACGTCGAGATCGGGGCGGAAGTGGCCTTCGCGGACCGCGATCGCGGCGGCGCCGCGGATCGTGTCCATCCAGTCGCGCTGGGTCGCGACGAGCTTGTCGCGGACGGGGCCGGGTTGATCGTCGAGCTCGGTCGCCACCGCGATGAACGGGCACCCGCCGGGCAGGAACGCGGCGCGCTCCCAGGCCATCCAGCGATCGAACAGCGCGCGGATGCGCGGCTCGCCGCGCGGATGCTTGAGCGCCGGGGTCACCACCTGGGTCACGAAGCGATCGCGCGCCTCGTCGAGCACGCGGATCTGGAGCGCCTCTTTTGACTCGAAGTGCGCGTAGAGCCCGCTCTTGCTCAGCCCCGTCTTCTTCGCGAGGGCGCCGATCGTCAGCCCCTCGAGGCCGCGGAGGCTCGCCTCGGCGAGCGCGTCCGAGAGGATCGCCTGCCGCGTCTCGTCGCCCTTACTCACGAAGCGGATAATAGAACGACCGTTCGTTTTGTCAACGGGGTCGGAGTCGGAGTAGTCGTCGGAATCGGAGTCGGAATCGGGATCGGAGTCGGAGTCGGAGTCGGAGTCGGAATCGGAATCGGAATCGGGATCGGAATCGGAATCGGAATCGGACGCGGGCACGGGCCGGGGCTCGGCATCTCGGTCGGATCGACGGAGGCTCAGCGTGGCGGGCGGAGGATCCACCAGCTCCCGCATTCGCACGCGCACCCCCAGACCTCGGCCAGGATGGTGCCGTCGGGGCTGCGCCACACGGCGGTGAGCGCCTCGAATTCTTCGTCGCTCGCCAAGCGGCGGCGCCACCTGTTCGAGGTCCGCATGTGCGTCCAGCCAGCCTCGGCGATCGGACGCCACGCGGTCGACGCGAGCCACGATCGCGCGGCGCGGATGCCCTCGGCGTCGTCTTGCCGCACGAAGCGCGCGTCGACGTCATCCCACTCCGCGGCGTGGAGGCTCACCACGCCGAGGCGGTGGCCGGTCCGCATGTCGATGAGCACGAGAGCTTGCACCCCCGTGTCGTCGGACACGCCCGAGAGCAGGAGGCGCGTTCCGTCCTCGCTGATCGCCGGGGTGCCTTCGACCGCCGCGAATCCCTCTCGGGTCACGAGCTCGGGCGCTTGCGCGTCGGCGGGGCTCGCCAGCGCCAGGACCGACGCGCCGAGCAGGCCAGCCAGCGCTCGTGGAGCGTTCGTTCGGTCGTCGTGACGGTGTCCCATGGGTTCAGCCACAGCACGGGCCGTTCCAACCCCGCCGCGGCGCGAGGAGCGTCGGGTCGATGCGCGATCGTGTCCCCTCCGCCACGCCGCGGCTGGAAGCCCCGCGTCGTGGGTGACACGACACGCGGGTGAGCCGCGCCCGGACCGTCCTCTCTCGCGCCGCGCTCGTCATCGTGAGCACGGGGGTCGCGCTCGGGATCGCCGAGGTCGGCTACCGCGCGACGCGACCCGACGCGCCGGGCGACGGCGGCGGCGACGACGGGTGGACCCAGCGCTACCGACGCATGAACGAGACGATCTACATGCGCTCGACGATCGACGGCCTCGTCTACGAGCCGCGGCCGAGCTCGACGATCGAGATGGAGTACGGCGTCGCCGGCTTCGACTCGGCGCGCCGACGTTGGGATGGTTCGTCGCCCGACGAGACCGCCGATCGCATCGGCGTCGCGCTGATCGGCGACTCGCTCGCGTGGAGCGAGATGGTCTCCGTCCCCGACTCGCTCGCCGTCCAGCTCGAGCGCGCGCTCGGGGACGGCGTCGGCGTGTCGAACTTCGGCGTGAGCGGCTACGCGACGATGGAGGAGGCGCGCTACTTCGAGGCGCGCGTCGCGCCGACGGAGCCCGACCTCGTCGTCCTCGTGTTTTGCTTGAACGACTTCTTCCGCGCGAGCGGTCCGTACGGTCGGTTCGCGACGGACGCGGAGGCCGCGCAGAAGGACGAGCAGGATCGCTGGTTCGATTCGCAGGCCCGGGTTCGCCGCGAGACGATCGACGCGATCGGTCAACGCGACGAGGCGGAGTCCACGTTCACGCTGCTCGCGCGCGCACGCTCGCTGATCCGGCGCGCGCGCTTCGACGCTGCGTACACCGACGAATACCTCCTCGCGTTCGACGACGACGATCACCGCGCGGCGGTCGACGCGGGCCTCGCGCGGCTCGGCGCCGCGATCCGAGCGAGCGGGGCGCGCGCGGTCCTCGTGATCTCGCCGATGCTCGAAGCGTGGGACGCCTACCGCTGGTCGTCGCTCCACGCGCACGTGCGCGAGGTCGCCGAGCGGGCGGGATTCACCGTGATCGATCCGCTCGACGCGCTCCGCGCCGCGCACCGCCCCGAGGACCTCCGGTTTCCCGGCGACCAGCTCCATTACGGGCCGGACGGCAACCGCGCGCTCGCCGACGTCGTCGCGGGGGAGATCCGGTCTCGCGAGCTGGTACCCTCCAGACGATGAAGAACCTCGCCGCCCCCACCACGCTCGGACTCTTCGCCGCGGCCGCGCTCGCGCTGCTCGTCGGCATGAACCACGGCTCGGCCCGCGCCGAACGCACGTCGATCGACGCGGTGACGCCCGCCGCGCCGCTCGTGATCGCGCCGGACGACACGGTCGAGCAAGACAGCGAGGTTGCGCCCGCGGATCCGCTCCAAGGTGGAAGCTGTGGCGACGGTCGCTGCCAGCCTCCCGAGGACTGCCACTCATGCGAGCAGGACTGCGGTTCGTGCTGCGGGGATCACCACTGTGCCCCGCCCGAGGACTGCCGCTCCTGTCCGCAGGACTGCTGCTGAGTCAGGGCACGGGCCCGGTGCCCGAGCACCCCGCGGGGGGAGCGGGCAGCGAGCTCCCATAGTGGCTGACAGCAGGATGCGATCCTCGTTGTCGGCCACCCCATCGTCGTTGCGGTCCGCGCGCTCGTCGTATCTCCCGCTGAGATCGGTGACGACGGTGTAGTCGGCGGCGTCCACGAACCCGTCGCCGTTCACGTCACCCTCGAGGATGCCGAAGAGGTAGACGAACACCCCGCCCTCGATGCCGTGGACGCCGACGTCGACGAACGAGAGGGAGCTCTCGGCGCGTCAGGGAAAGATGTCGCCGCACGCGGGCGTCTCGCCGGTCTCGCGCGAGATGCGGCGTGAGCCGAACCAGATCTCCGCCTGGTGGGTCATCCGGCTGACCTCGACGCAGGGATCGCCGCCGTAGAACGTGCGTCGGGGTCGGGGAGGCGACCCGCTCGCCGCGCTCGGCGCGCACGGTCGAGCGCCACCGCGAGGTCGGGGCCGCGCCACCGAAACGTGAGTTGCAGGGTGAGGTCGCTCCACGCACCGTTGAGCGGGACCGCGTGATCCACGGCGTTTCGCGTCGCGACGCGGACCGGCTCGATACCGCCGGAGAAAGCGTCAGTCGCGAGCGCTCCGCTTCGTCCCTTCCCATCAAGACGGGAGGACGAGGGGACAGCGATGAGAGTTGACGAAGGATCGAGCGAACCGGAGGATGGACCCGTGGCCACGCAATCGACGATCGAGTGGACGGAGACGACGTGGAACCCGATCCGCGGGTGCACCCGCGTGAGTCCCGGCTGCGAGCGCTGCTACGCAGAATCCATGGCGCACCGCTTCAGCGGTCCCGGTGGTCCGTACGAGGGGCTCACGCGCAATCGCGGGAACGGTGCGCGCTGGACGGGCCAGCTTCGTTTGGTCGAGAAGGCGGTAGACGAGCCGATGCGGTGGCGGCGACCGCGGCTCGTGTTCGTAAACTCGATGTCGGACCTCTTCCACGAGAAGGCGCCGCTCGCGTTCATTCAGCAGGTCTTCGCCACCATGCAGGCGTGTCCGCAGCACACGTTTCAGATCCTGACGAAGCGTGCGGACCGCCTCGTGGACCTGGCTGGCTCGCTCCCCTGGCCGCCCAACGTCTGGATGGGCGTGTCGGTCGAGTCCACCGATTTCCGATGGCGGATCGATCTGTTGCGGCGAGTACCGGCGCAGGTTCGCTTCCTGTCTCTCGAACCGCTGCTCGGCCCGCTCCCGGACCTCGATCTGGACGGCATCCACTGGGTCATCGTCGGCGGCGAGTCGGGCGCAGGAGCCCGCGCCGTCGACCGAGAATGGATCGTGGACATCCGTCGGCAGTGCCGAACGGCACGTGTTCCGTTCTTCTTCAAGCAGTGGGGCGGCATTCGCAAGAAGATTGCGGGCCGCGAGCTGGACGGGCGCACCTACAACGAGATGCCGGTCCCGCCGCGCGTTCGAGCGTAGTCGTGGTGGAAGACGATGGGCCGGGCGGCGGGCCGCTGCACCGCTTCGGTGGGGAATGGACTCGGCGCAAGCTCGAGGTGCTCGCGAAGTACCTGGACGCCTACGCACGCGCGTTGAAGAACCAGCCGTTCCAGACGGCGTACATCGATGCATTCGCTGGTAGCGGATATCGCGTGGAAGCCGGGTCCGAACAGGCGGAGCGAGTGATGTTCCCAGACCTCGCGGAGCACGAGCCTCAAGCGCTCCTGGACGGCTCGGCGCGATTGGCGCTCCAAGCGGAGCTCGGGTTTTCGCGATACCTCTTTATCGAGCGCGACCGTGAGCGCTGCGCTCAGCTGGAGCTGCTTCGAGCCGAGTTCCCGGAGCGTTCCACCCAAATTGACATCATCCGCGGTGACGCGAACCAGGAGATCCGGCGGCTTTGCGCGAAGGACTGGCGGGGGCGGAGAGCGGTGATGTTCTTGGATCCTTACGGAATGCAAGTCGAATGGTCGGCGGTCGAAGCCATCGCGCGCACCAAGTCGGTCGACCTATGGCTCCTCTTCCCGCTCGGGATCGGGATCAACCGACTGCTTCCCAGCAGCGGGGAGATCCCAGACGGGTGGCGTCGCCGGATCGATCGCTTCCTGGGGAGCGACGACTGGTACGACGAGTTCTATCGCGTCGAGCCGGTGCTCACTCTGTTCGGCGTGGAGGAGGAGCTCGTGAAGGCGGGAATGGATGTGATCGGACGGTACTTCGTGCGACGTCTCGAGACCGTGTTCGAAGGCGTCGCCGAGCCCGGGGTGCTCCGGAACAGCTCCGGATGTCCGCTCTACTTGTTGTGCTTCGCGGCGGCGAACCCGGCAGGCAAGCAACCCGCGCTCCGGATCGCCCGGAGTTTGCTACGCGATCTCCGCTGACCGGGTGCGTCTCGCACTACCGACTAGTTCTCTTTCTTGGAGTATCGTTGCGCATGGACGCAAACGGCGGGACGGTGCCTGACATCGATGCGTGCCTGGCGCACGAGGTGCTCAAGAGCCCGGACGAGTGGCTCGGGCTGTCGTCGGCGACCGCGCTAGAGGCGTTCCTCGCCGGCGCGAAGCTCCGGGCGGCTGCGACCGACCCCTCGTTCGCGGCCTGGCGCATCTACGGTCCGCTTCGCGATCCGGACTTCGTGAAGCGCCTGGTCGCGCGAACCGGACGTCCGGGGCTTTCGATCGGCTGGGCGATGGCGCTCGAGCTCACGCAGTTCGCGATGTCCGACGTCTTGGTGGAGCTGAAGGGGCTCGTCGAGGCCCGCTTCGCCGAGGGCAGCGTCGATCGACACGGGGTGGGCGGCCTCGCGTTGGGCGAGCCCGCGACGTTCTGGTCGTCGATGGCGCGCCGGCCGGCGATGTACTTCGGCGGAGCGACGGGCTGGCACCTCGGGTGGTACCTCGCGGGTCTGACCAAAGGCGGAGACTGGCTCGGGCTCGCCGCGTTTCCGCGCGCCGACGAGATCGTGGACGCCATCCACCAGCGCTCCATGCGGAGCTACGGCTCCGCGTTCGCCGGCTATCGCGTCTACTCCCACACGAACGGCGCGACCGAGCTGCTCGCGTGGGCAGGGATCGAACCGCTGGCCGACTGAGGCGTCCGGCCGAAGGATCGCCGGCCGACGACGGGACGGAGCGCTTCACGCGTCAGGGACCGATGTCGCCGCACGCGGGCGTCTCGCCGGTGTCGCGCGAGATGCGGCGTGAGCCGAACCAGATCTCCGCCTGGTGGGTCATCCGGTTGACCTCGACGCAGGGATCGCCGCCGTAGAACGTGCGCGTAGGGGTCGGGGAGGCGACCGGCTCCCCGAGCTCGGCGCGCACGGCGGCTTCGAACGCGGCGTCGGTCTCGCGGTCGGGGAGGTCGACGACGATGCTTGCGCCGTAGACGCGGTCGCGCAGCACGCTGAACGAGAGGTGGGAACCTGGGACGGCGAGCTCGATGGGCGGGACGTCGATGCCGCCATGGTCGACGCCGGCCATCGGGCGGAGCTCGAGCAGGCGGTCGCCGAGGAGAGCGCGGAGCTCGGCGAGGCGGAGGCCGATCGTCGCGCGCGGCGAGAAGCCGAGGCCGCCGCCGGTCCCGAGGAGGTCCGGCCAGGTGAGGATGCGCTCGAACACGACCGCGCCGGGCTCGGCCGTCGCGCGCCACCGATCTTCGCGCTGGATCCCGGATCTGCCGCGGCGATTGAAGGGGATCGATCGGGAGCGGACTCGGACTCGGACTCGGACTCGGACTCGGACTCGGAATCGGAATCGGAATCGGGATCGGGATCGGGATCGGGATCGGGATCGGAATCGGAATCGGAATCGGAATCGGAATCGGAATCGGAATCGGAATAATCGGAATCGGAATCGGAATCGGAATCAGCAGCCGCAACGCTCGTTGCCCGATTGGGCGCGCGCGGACTCGTCCCTCAGAGCACCTCGAGGATCTTCTCCACCGGCCTGCCGATGCGCGCGCCCTTGTCGGTGATCACCACCGGTCGCTCGATCAGCTTCGGGTTCTCCGCCATCGCCTTGATGACCGCTTTGCCCGAAAGCTCCGCCACGCCGAGCTCCTCGTAGAGCTTTTCGCGCTTGCGCACGAGCGCGTGCGGATCCTTCTCGCCCATCTTCTTCAGCACGTCCTCGATCTCCTTCGCGCTCGGCGGGTCGTTGACGTACTTGCGGACGGTCGGCGAAACGCCGCGGCTCGTCAGCAGATCGAGCGCCTTCTTGGACGTGGAGCAATTCGGGTTGTGCCAGATCACGACGGGCATGGTCGCCTCCAGAGGACTCAGTCGAGGAACGGGTAACGGTAGTCGGTCGGCGGGACGAGCGTCTCCTTGATCGACCGCGGGCTCATCCAGCGCAGCATGTTGTAGTGGAAGCCCGCCTTGTCGTTGGTGCCGCTCTGGCGCGCGCCGCCGAACGGCTGCTGACAGACCACGGCGCCGGTCGGCTTGTCGTTGATGTAGAAGTTCCCGGCCGATTGACGCAAGCGGTCTTCCGCCATGCGGGTCGCGCGGCGATCCGTCGCGAAGACCGCGCCGGTCAGGCCGTACGGCGAGGTCGCGTCGACGAGCGTCAGGATGTCTTCCCAGCTCTGCTCGTACGGGTACACGGTGACGACCGGGCCGAAGATCTCCTCCTGCATGAGGCGGTGCTTCGGATCGTCGACCTCGACGAGCGTGGGCTGGATGAAGTAGCCCTCGCGCTTGTCGCACTGGCCGCCCGCCACGATCTTTGCGGTCTCCTTCGCGAGCGCGACATAGCCCGCGATCTTGTCGAACGCGCGCTCGTCGATCACCGCGCCGCCGAAGTTGCTGAAGTCGGTGACGTCGCCGTAGCGGATGGTCGCGAGGTCGGCCGCGACACCTTCCTTGACGCGGTCCCAGAGCGCGCGCGGGACGTAGATGCGGCTCGCGGCGCTGCACTTCTGGCCCTGGAACTCGAAGCCGCCGCGGGTGATCGCGGTGATCAGGCTCGCGACGTCGGCGCTCTCGTGCGCGACGATGAAGTCCTTGCCGCCCGTCTCGCCGACGATCCGCGGGTACGTGCGGTAGCGATCGAGGCGCTCCGCGACCGAGCGGTAGAGGTGCTTGAACGTCGGCGTGCTGCCGGTGAAGTGGATGCCCGCGAGGTGTGGGCTGTCGAGCGCGACCGCGCCCTGCTCGGGGCCGGCGCCGGGGATCATGTTCAGCACGCCGGGCGGGAGGCCCGCCTCGCGCAACAGCTCGACGAGCGCCCAGCTGCCGCGGAGCGACGTGGTGGCCGGCTTCCAGAGCGCGACGTTGCCCGCGATGATCGGCGCGGTCGGGAGGTTTGCGGCGATGGAGAGGAAGTTGAACGGCGTGATCGCGAAGACGAAGCCCTCGAGCGGGCGGTGATCGATCCGGTTCCACGTGCCGCGCGGGCTGATCGGCTGCTCGCCGAGGATCTTCTGCGTGAACGCGACGTTGAAGCGCCAGAAGTCGGCGAGCTCGCACACCGCGTCGATCTCGGACTGGTGAGACGTCTTGCTCTGTCCGAGCATGCACGCCGCGTTGACGCGCGCGCGGTGGGTGGTGGTGAGGAGCTCGGCGGCGCGGAGGAAGATCGCCGCGCGATCTTCGAACGGGGTCGCCGCCCACGCGGGCGCGGCGTCCATCGCGGCGTCGATCGCGGCCTGGACGTGCTCGGGCTTCGCCTGGTGCGCCTTCGCGAGGACGCGTCGATGCGCGTGCGGCTCGACGACGTCCACGAGCTGACCGCTCGCGACGTCGCGATCACCGACCACGACGGGGATCTCGACCGTCTCGGCGCGCATCGCTTCGAGCGCACCGACGAGCGCGGTGCGCTCGGGCGATCCCTTCGCGTAGCCGTAGACAGGTTCGTTGACGGGGGTGGGGAGCGTGGCCATCGCGGTTCCTCGAGTCGTTTCGGTGGAGTCGACGGCTTAGCAGCCGCCCGACGGGACCGCCTTGCGTTTTCCCAGAGGCCCTCGAAGATCGGGCTGTGCCGGGCACGATTCGACGCGCGCTGCTCGCGGTGATCCTCGCTGCGTGCGGACACGCGACTCCGAAGCCGCCGAGCGCGTCGGAGTCCACACCCGAGCGCGCGAGCGAGTCGACCGCATCGAGCGGCCCGGAGCGCGTCGGCGACGGCGGGGATCGCGACGGCGACGGAGTCCCCGACGATGACGACGCGTGCCCGTGCCATCCGGAGGATCGCGACGGCTGGGAGGACGAGGACGGTTGCCCCGACGAGGACAACGACGGCGACCGGCTCGTCGACGCGTGCGACTACTGCCCGAACGAGCCCGAGACCTACAACGGCTTCGAGGACGTCGACGGCTGCCCCGACGCGCCGCATGTGTCGATCACGTCGTCGATGCGGATCCAGATCATCGAGCGGATCTACTTTCGGCGAGGCAGCTCGACGATCGAGCCGCACAACGCGCCGGTGCTCGACACGATCGCGCAGGTGATGAACGAGCAACCCTCGATCCGCCTCGTCGAGCTGGTGGGCGGCGCGTCGCAGGACGAGCGACACCCCGAATCGCTGAGCCGACGTCGTGCGGAGGCGGTGATGCAGGCGTTGATCGATCGCGGCGTGGATCCCGCGCGCCTCCGCGTCCGCGCGGCGGGGACGCGCGAGCCGGTCGCCGCCCCGGGCGAGCCGGGCACCGCCGAGCTCAATCGCTACGTCGTCCCGCAGCTGATCGACGTCGAGCCGTCGCCCGAGCCGCTGCCGCAGGAGCCCGCGCCCGGTCCGTGCCCGGGCGGTCCGCCGCCTCCGACCGCGAGCGTGTGTCCTTGAGTCCGACCGGTTCCGCAACGACGAGCGATCGCAGTGCGCGCTCGAGGCGTATCTCGACGCGGTCCCCGACGCGCCGGAGCATCCTTCGGTCGAGGCGCGGCTCGTGAGCCTCGCGCGTCGGTCGCGGAGCGGCGACGGCTCGAGGAGGTCGAGCGCACCGCGCACGAGAACGCCGCGCACGCAGACGTGCCACCGACGCAGCGCTCGGCCGCGGATCGGTCGTCCTGTTCGTCCTTCGCGCCGTGGCTCGGCGCCGCCGTGGCGGACACCGGCGCTGCGCTGCTCGGGCACCCGCATGTCGGTAGCGGTAGCGCCCGCGCCTTGACGAGCCGGCGCGCGATGGGTACAGGGGCAGCCGTCGTGCGAGGCGGGTCCTCGGGACCTCGGCTCGCCGCGCTCGTGCCGAATCGCTTACCCGATGATCGTCGTCGACAAAGTCTCGAAGTACTACGGCCGTAACGCGGCCGTCCAAGGCCTCGACTTCACGATCGACGAGGGCGAGTGCATCGGCTTCCTCGGGCTGAACGGCGCGGGCAAGAGCACCACGCTGCGCCTCTTGAGCTGCCTGCTCCTGCCGACGAGCGGGCGCATCACGATCAAGGGGCACGACGCGGAGTCCGAGCCGCACGAGATCCGTAAGCTCATCGGCTATCTGCCGGATCGCCCGCCGCTCTACGACGAGATGCGGGTGGAAGAGTTCTTGCGCTTCGCGGGGCAGCTGCGGGGCATGGACGGCGCCGCGGTGCAGAAGCGCCTCCCCGAGGTGCTCGAGCGCACCGGGCTCACGCGGGTGCGCGGCCAGACGATCGAGACGCTGAGCCACGGCTACAAGCAGCGCGTCGGGATCGCGCAGGCGATCGTCCACAACCCGGCGCTGTTGATCCTGGACGAGCCCATCCAAGGCCTCGACCCCGTGCAGATCATCGAGATGCGCGAGCTCATCCGCTCGCTGCGCGGTGAGCACACGATCCTCCTGAGCTCGCACATCCTCAGCGAGGTCGAGCGCACGTGTGATCGCCTGCTGATGCTCAACCGGGGGCGCATCGCGGCGATCGGCAGCGAGGAGACCCTCCTCGAGCAGCTCGAGGGCCAGCCCGGTCGCGTCGGCGCGGTGAAGGGCGCGATCGTGGAGGTCGAGGTCCGCGGCGCGATCGACGCGGTGCGCGCGGCGCTGACGATCGACGGCGTGAGCCTCCTCGAGCTCACCGAAGAGCGCGGGGTCGTCTACGCGACGCTGCAAGGCTTGCTCGATCCGCGCGAGGAGATCGCGCGGCGCGTTGTCAACGCGAATCTCGGGCTGCTCTCGCTCAGCCGCTCGTCGAGCGCGCTCGAGGACGCGTTCGTGCGCATGAGCAAGGACGAGGGAGGGGCATCCTGATGGGATCGTTCTTCATCAACCTCGGTCTCCTCATCAAGCGCGAGCTCGCCGCGTATCTGCGACGGCCGAGCGGCTACTTCATCGCGGCGGGCTTGCTCCTGCTCGACGGGCTCCTGTTCAACGCGTTCGCGATCGGCGAGGAGCGCCAGGTCAGCTCCGAGGTGCTCCGCATCTACTTCTACTTCGGCGGCGCCGTCACGATGATCGGCGGCGTGCTGTTCTCGATGCGCTTGCTCGCCGAGGAGCGCGCGGCCGGCACCGACGTGCTGCTCTTCACCTCGCCGGTGCGCGAGGCGGAGATCGTGCTCGGCAAGTACCTCGCGACGTTGGTCTTCATGACCGCGGTCACGCTGTGCTCGCTGTACTTGCCGGCGCTGATCCTGATCAACGGCAAGGTGAGCTGGGGTCACATCGCGGCAGGCTACCTCGGCATGATCCTCCTCGGCGCGACCACCCTCGCGATCGGCGCGTTCGCGTCCTCGCTGACGAAGAACCCGTTCTTGGCCGTCGTGCTCACCGGCGTGATCGTGGTGCTCCTCGAGCTGTCGTGGCCGCTCGGCCAAACCGTGGATCCGCCGTTCCGCGATCTGCTCTCGTACGTGGCGCTCCACACCAAGCACTTCACGCCGTTCCAGAACGGGCTCGTCCAGCTCAGCGACGTCGTCTTCTACGGCAGCATCATCTACGTCTCGCTCCTCGCGGCGACGAAGGTCACGGAGAGCCAGCGATGGCAGTGATCAGAGAACGCGCGAGCCAGGGGAGCGTGCGATGAGCCGCCGCGTGCTCCGCCGCACCATCGGCCTCGTGATCGGCCTCGCGGCCGCGCTCCTCGGCACCGTGTTCGGGCCGATCGGCGTGGTGCTCGGCCTCGTCGCGGGCGTGATCACGTTCGCCGCGCTCGAGATCGTGCTCGCGAGCGACGAGGAGAAGCGCGAGCGCATCGAGGGTCGCCGCGGCTTCTGGGTCGGGCTCGTGCTCCCGCTAGGCCTCTTGCTGCTCTTCATGAGCGAGCGCATCGTCGGCTCGGCCAACGAGCAGATCCTGTCGTGGCGCTTGATCGCGGGCGCGACGCTCGCGGCGGCGGTCGGCTGGCGCGCGTATTCGTGGGTGAAGTCGACGGGCACGCAGCGCACGGTCGAGACCTGGCTCTCGATCGCGACGCTCGGCGTGATCGTGTCGCTCGGGCTCTACGCGCTCGGGACCGACGCGGGTATCGAATGGATGGGGCTCGAGGACGAGTCGGCGGACCGCGCGGGCGGCGTCCTCGCCGTGCTGTTCCCGGTGACCTTGCTGGTGAGCCTCGCCGCGCTCTTCTATATGGAGCTCGCCTACCGGTTGATGCCGGTCGAGGAGGCGATCGAGCTGCGCCGCGTCGGCGCGGCGGCGGGGACGGGCCTCTCGCTCGCGCTCAGCGTGGTGTTCGCCGCGTCGCTCTCGTTCATCGCGAACGAGCGCGACGTGAAGCGCGACCTCAGCTACTTCCGCACCACCGAGCCGAGCGAGACGACGCTGCGGATGGTGCACGACCTCGACGAGCCGGTGGAGGTGCACCTCTTCTATCCGGACGTCAACGAGGTTCTCGACGCGCTGACGCCGTACTTCGAGGCGCTCGACGCGGCGAGCGAGCAGCTCACGGTGGTGCAGCACGACCACGCGCTCGCGCCGACGCTCGCGCGCGAGCATCAGGTGCGCGGTAACGGGTTCGTGCTCATCACGAGGGGCGAGGGCGAAGGCCAGCAAGCCGAGAGCTTCGAGGTCGGCCTCGAGCTCGACACCGCGCGCCGCCGGCTGCGCACGCTCGATGGCCTCTTCCAGCAGCACTTCGCGCAGCTCACGCGCCGGCCGCGCGAGCTCTACTTCACGGTCGGCCACCACGAGCACTCGAGCTCGCCGCTCGAGGGGGATCCGGCGGACCAGCGGCTCGGCGAGCTGATCGAGGCGCTCTCGCGCAGCAACATCCAGCAGCGCGATCTCGGTCCCGCGCAGGGTCTCGCGAGCCGCGTGCCGGAGGGCGCGCCAGCGGTGGCGGTGGTGGGACCGCGCGAGCCGTTCCTGCCGGAGGAGGCGGAGAGCCTCGCGCGCTACGTGAGCGAGGGCGGCCGCCTGTTGGTGTTCGTCGATCCCGCGACCGACCACGGGCTCGACCCGCTCCTCGCGAAGCTCGGCGTCCGGCTTCGGCAAGGCGTGTTGCATAGCGAGCGCTCGTTCGTGCGCCGCGGCGCGCCGCCGGCCAACCGCGCGATCGTGTACTCGAACACGTACTCGGCGCACCCGACGGTGACGTTGGCGAACCGCTTCCGCGCCCGCGTGGCGAGCGTGTTCGACAACGGCGGCGCGCTCGAGCGCGCGGAGGGGCAGGAGCTCGCCGGCGCGACGGTGACGTTCCCGATCCGCGGCCCGAGCGGCTACTGGCTCGACCTCGACGGCGACCACGAGCAGGGGAGCGCGGAGCCGAGCGAGAGCTTCAACATGATGGCGGCGATCACCGTGCCCGTAGAGGGCGGCGGTGAAGAGGGCCGCGCGGTGGTGGTCGCGGACGGCGACTTCATCACCGACGCGTGGATCGGCAACCAGGGCAACGCGTTCGTGTTGATGGACGCGGTGAACTGGTTGGTCGGCGAGGAGCAGGTGCTCGGCCCGACGCAGTCGGAGGAGGACGTGCCGATCGAGATCCGCGCGGAGGACGACGCGGTCTGGTTCTGGGGCAGCGCCTTCGGCCTGCCGCTGCCGCTGATCGTGCTGGGCTTCTGGATGATGTCGCGCCGCCGACGCAGCGGCGGCACGGCCGACCCCGAGCCTCGGTCGACGTCGAGTGGGAAAACAAAACCGGAAGGCGAGAAGAGCTCGGAAGGAGAGAAGGAATTGGAGGGAGATTCTGATTCCGACTCCGATTCCGACTCCGACTCCGACTCCGACCCCCCTGAATCTCCCCCTTCCCCTTCTTCTTCCCTTCCCTCCTCCCGGGAAAAAAAGTCACCGCCCTCCTCGTCACAGGAGGAAGAGGAATGAGCCCCACCGCCCGCAGCGTGATCATGCACGCCATCCTCGCGGTCGGCGCGCTCGGCCTCGCGTACCTCGTGTGGACCGACGAGCGGCCGAGCGCCGACGTCGACGAGGTCACGGTGTTCGAGTGCTCGCCGGACGACCTCAGCGAGATCCACCTCTCGCTCGCCGACAAGGACGTCACCATCGAGCTCGGCCACGGCGACGACGAGCCCACCTGGGTCGTCCTCGAGCGTCACCCCGAGAACGGCGAGGCGTCGCGCGAGCGTTTCCTCGCGTCGGACGGCATCACGGGGATGCTCGAGGGCATCGCCCCGCTCCGCGCGCGCCGCTCGCTCGGCACGCTCGACGAGGAGCAGATCGCCGAGGTCGAGCTCGACGAGCCGGAAGGTACGTTGCGGCTCGCGTGCGGCGATCGCAACGTCGAGCTCGCGCTCGGCGGCCGCGCGTACGGCTCGGGCGATCGCTACGCGCGGCAGGGCAACACCGTGTTCCTCCTCGGCAACGAGCGCCTCCAGCCGCTCGAGAACCCGGAGCTGCGGCTCATGATGCGCGAGCTCCACACGTTCGAGTGGAGCGAGGTGGCGGCCGCGGAGGTCGACGCGTTCGATCGTCACAAGCGGCTCCTCCACCGCAACCGCCTCGACGAGGCGAGCGCGCAGTGGGTCGACGCCGAGCGGCCCGACACCGTCAACGAGCTGTACGGGAACTGGCTCGCGACCTATCCGCGGCTGCGCGTGCAGAGCTACCTCGAGGGCGAGCCGGGCTCCGATCTCGAGGGCGAGAGCACGCCGCCGCCCGTCTCGGTGATGCGCCTCCGCTTCGAGGGCGAGGACGGCGACGAGCTCGGTCGGCTCGAGCTGTCGCGCGTCGACACGTCGCCGCCCGCCTACTACGCGCGCACCGAGACGACGCGCGGCTGGGTCCGGGTGCCGCCGTCGGTCGCCCAGGAGCTCGAGGACGACGCCCGCCCGGTGCTCGGGCTCGACCCGATCGATCGCACGCCACCGCCGACCGCGACCGACGCGGGCACCGAGGACGCCGGCGCGCCGGACGCGGGGACCGCGGCGCCCGGCGCCACCGAGACGCCGACCGAGTCACCGACCGAGCCGCCGAATGGGGCGCCGACCCCGACCGAACCCGCGCCGGCCGGCGCGGACCCACACGGCGCGCACGCGCCGAACCCGCACGGCGCGTTGCCGCCGGGACATCCGTAGCTCCGCCGTCAGGCGGATTGGGGGAGACATGAAGCGAGCAACTTTGGTTACCGCAGCGGCGCTGATGCTCAGCGCGTGCGGCAGCTTCCACCTCAACCCGGTCACGCCGGCCCGTCCCATCCCGATCGCCAACTTCGAGGTCGGCTACTCGCCGGAGATCCCGCAAGACCGGGTGAACCTCCTCGAGCGGATCCACATGCGCACCGAGGTCGCGGCCGCGCTGCGCGCCAGCTACCCGGTCGGCGCCGGCCCCAACGTGCGCGTGACGATCACGCAGTTCATCTCGAGCCGCTACGGCCCGACGCGCATGCACATGGTCGCCGAGGTGATGACGCCGAACGGCGTCGAGGCGACGGTGGAGGCCGATGCCACGGCAGTGATGGGCGCGTCGCGCGGGCAGCTCATCGAGCACGTCTCGCAGGACTGCGTGAACCAGATCGCCCAGCAGCTTTGACGTTTGGGTCGCTTTTACTACCGGAAGGCGAGAAGGGTAGAAGGAGCGAAGAGAAGAGAGATAAGGATTGTCGGTGGGATCCGTTCCGCTGGCGCTCTGCCGGTCGGCGAGCCCTCTCCGTTCATGACGCGGCTCGCGCCGCCCGCCGAAAAAAGTCTCTTCCTCTCTTCACCCCTTCTCTCCTTCCGGTAAAAAAGCTCCCGCGCTCGCGCCACCTCACTCGCGCTGAGCGACCGACAGGACGACGTCGGAGGGCGCGCCGACGCGCACGCGCTCGATCCGGAGCGGCTCGTCCGCCCACATCTCGAGCTCGACCGTCATGGGTCTCGCGGGGCCTCGGTAGTCGCCCGACAGCGTGAGCACCTCGCCGGTGTCGACGCGCTGGAGCTCGCCGTAGACATGGTGATCGCGCAGCGACAGCAGCACGCGCACGTCGAGCTCCTCGCCGAGCCACGGACAGTCGCCGCGCGCCGCCGGTCGAACGGGCGACGCGATCTCGAGGAGGCCCATCCGGCGATCCGTCGCGCGCAGGTTGAACGACGCGCCGCGGTGCTGCGTGCGGATGCCGAACACCGCCTCGTAGCGCGAGGCCCGCGCGGGCATCGCAGGGAGGCGCGCCTCGACGCACGTCACCACGTCCTGGAACGTCGCGGTCGTCTCGATCATCGCGAGCCGGCGTCGACCGCCGAGGAGGTACGCACCATCCTCGCGCCTGGCCTCACCGCGGATCGTGCGGAACGGCATCGCGCCCGAGTCGAACGACTCGTCGAGCGCCACCGAGGCGAACGCCCCGTCGCACGAGTCGGCGCATCCGAGCGCGCTCGTGCACGCGGGGGTCGTCGCCCTCATCGTGGCTGCACCGGCGTCGGGCTCGGCGACGGCGACCGGCGCGGGTGTCACCGGTTCTTGCGACGATGCAGGCACGGTGGGAGACGGCGGCCCGGGCTCCGACTGCGCGGTCGTGTCCAGCGCGTCGTTCGACGAAGGCACGAGCAGCGCGCCGACGCCCGCGAGCCCGAGGCAGCCGAGCGTGAGCGCGCCGAGGACGAGACCCGCGATCCAGCCGCGGGAGCTCGCCTTCCGCGGCGCGCTCGTCGGCGCGAGGGAGGCGTGCGGGCCGGGCCACGTCGGTGCGTGTGCGAGCGGGACCGTGGGCCCGGGGGACTGGAGCGCCTCGTGCACCGCGGCGACGAACGACGGCGCGTCGGCGAAGCGCGCCTCCTTCGGCTTGGCGAGCGCGCGCGCGAGCACCGCGTCGAGCGCGGGCGGGAGATCGGGACGCAGCGCCGTGATGTTCGGCGGCGGCTCGTTGATCAGCCGCGCGAAGAGCGCGGGTACTGTCGGCGCTTCGAACGGCGGGCGGCCCGCAAGCATGTGGAAGAGCAGCGTCGCGAGCGAGTAGAGATCGGTGCGCTGGTCGAGCGGCAGCCCTGACGCCTGCTCGGGCGACATGTACTGCGGCGTGCCCATGATCACGCCGGTAGAGGTGAGCTGCTGGTCCGTATCATCGGAAAACATCTTGGCGAGCCCGAAGTCGAGCACCACCGCGCGCTCGGGCGCTCCGGCGTGTCGCGCGAGGAACACGTTCGCCGGCTTGAGATCGCGATGGATGAACCCGGCGCGATGCGCGGCGTCGAGTCCGGCCGCGACCTCCCCGAAGACGCGCATCGCGTCGGCGAGGGCGAACGGACCGACCCGCTGCATCCGTGTCGCGAGGTCCTCGCCCTCGAGCAGCTCCATCACGAGGAACACCTCGCCGTCCGCCTCGGCGAAGTCGCGGATCGCGATCACGTTCGCGTGCCCGAGCCGCGAGATCGCCTCCGCCTCGCGCCGGAACCGATCCACCGCCCCGCGCTTGTGCGCCGCCTCCGGGCGCAAGAGCTTCATCGCGTACGCGCGCCCGGTGCGCACCTGGGTCACCTCGTAGACGGTGCCCATGCCGCCTTCACCGAGCGTGCGCTCGATGCGGTACTCGCCCCCGATGATCCGACCGTGCACGCGCGGCGAGTCTGTCACGACTCGGACGTTCGAGGACGCGAGACGGCAGGCCGGCGCATGCGTCCACGGGCATTGCGGGTATGGTAGAGTCGGCGCGCCATGGGGGTGGAGCGAGAAGACGGACGCGAACGTTGACGGGGCTGCGTCCGATGGAGCTGCTCGCTCGCGACCCGACGACAGGGCTCGCGCACGTCGACGTCGCGGTGAGTCGATCCACCGGCTCACCGAGCGTGCGGATCCCGATCCCGTTGACGCCGGGTCGCGACGGCCACGGTCCGGATCTCGCGCTGGTGCACGGCGGTCACGACCCGTTGTCGCCATTTCCCCACGGATGGTCGCTCTCGGGCCTGCCGTCGATCGACCTCGACACGCGAGACGGTCTGCCGCGCTACGACGGCCGTGAGCGCCACGTCTTCGGTGGGCAAGAGCTCATCCCGATCGACGGCGCCGACCGCGCGACCTCGTGGTCGTCGACCGGGCACGACGTCCGCGCGTTTCGTCTTCGCGTGGAGTCCTCGCCCATGCGGGCCGAGCGCTGGACCCGCCGCGCCGACGGCCGGGTCCACTGGCGCGTGCGGACGCCGGACGGCGCGGTGATGGTGTTCGGTCGGCGCTCCGACGGCGAGACGCGCATCGAAGAGGGCGACAAGACGTATCGCTGGCTGCTCGAGGCGTCGCACGATCGCTTGGGCAACGCGATGGTGGTTCGCTACCGTCCGGAGGACGACCTCGGCGTGGATCCGGGGACGCATGAGGCGGTCCGCTTCCGCGGCGCGCGCGCCAACCGCTACATCGACCGGATCCTCTACGGAAACGAGACGCCGCTGGGGGTCGACGAGAGGATCCCCGAGAGCGGTTGGCACCTCGAGGTGCGGTTCGACTACGGCGGCGAGCCGTGGCCGGTGAGGCAGGACGTGTCGATGACCGCGCGCCCTGGGTTCGAGGTGCGCACGCGGAGGCTGTGTCGCCGCGTCGTGATGATCCACCACTTCGAGGCGGAGCTCGGGGAGGCATCGACCGAGGTCGGCGCGCTCGAGCTGCGCGTGCGTGAGGCAAAGGACGCCTCCACGCTCGAGGCGGTGCGGTACGTCGGCTACCGCTCGGAGTCGATCGGTCGGATGGCGATCGAGACACCGTGGGCCGAGATCGCGTACGGCGAGCGTGACGGTGACGAGGCGTTCGAAGCTCGGTCTCTGCCGTGGATGTCCGCCGCGACGCGCCTCGCCGACCTCTACGGCGAGGGACTCCCGGGGCTCCTCACCATGGGACCCGGCGGGGCCTTCTACTCCGCCGCGCGCGGTACGCACTTCGAGGCGCCGCGCGCTCTCGACGCGTGGCCGACCGGACTCGATGGCGCGGTCGTCGAAGACTTCGACCGCGACGGCGACCCAGAGCTCGCGCAGCTCAGCGGTCCCGCGGCGGGATACTACCGCCTCGACCGACGCACGAAGCGGTGGGAGCGACTCGCCCGCTTCGATCGGATCCTGAACGTCACGGCGGATCGGGTATCGCGCGTCGATCTGACCGGGGACGGGCGCGCCGATCTCGTGGTGTGGCACGCGCAAGGAGCCTTCCTCTTCGAGAACCGCGGCGCGGAGGGTTTCGCCGAGCCGATCGACGTCGCGATGCCCCCCGATCGGATGCCGCGCGTCGACCGTGCGCTCGACCGATTCCTCGCCGACATGACGGGTGATGGCCTCGCAGATCTCGTCGAGGTCCTCGACGGATCCGTTCGCTACTGGCCGAATCTAGGGCACGGAAGGTTCGGTGACGTCGTAGTGATGGACGACGCGCCGCGCCTCGACGCGGAGGCGAGCTTCGACTCCGCGAGGGTGATGTTGCTCGACCTCGGCGGAACGGGGGCGTGCGATCTCGTCTATCTCCGCGGGGACGGCGCGGTGGTCCGCGCGGTCAACCAACGCGGGGTGCGTTTCGGGCCGCTCGAAGCGATCGCGCACGGCGCGCCGATCCCGAGTCGCGTCGTCCCGCAGCTCGCCGACGTGCACGGCGATGGTTCGGTGTGCCTCGCATACGTCGCTGCCACGCCGGCCGGGGACGCCGCGTTGAACGTCGTCCGGCTCGCCCGCAGCCCCGGCGCGCGGCGCATCGTCGAGGTGCGCAACGCGCTGGGCGCGATCACCACGTTGGAGTGGGGCCATTCGACCGCGCATTATCTCCGCGACGTCGCGACCGGACGGGGCTGGGATACGCCCATGCCCGCGCAACGAGCCGTGATCGATGCGGTGCACCTCGTCGAGCCGGTCGATGGCGCGGCGCGCTCGGAGCGGTATCGCTACCACGACGGTCATTACGACCGTGAGGAGCGGGCGTTCTCGGTGTTCGCGGTGGTCGAGCATCTGGACGTCGACCCGCGAGAGGACCTCGAGACGGATCCGCTCTCTACGAGACAGCTCTTCCACACGGGGGAAGGGGACTACACGTCTCGCTTTCTACAGCACCACTACGCTGGCGATCTCCTCGCGCGGCCGCCGCCCGAGGCCCGCGTCGTCGACGGATCCTGGCCCCTCAGCGCCATCGAGGAGGCGCTCGCCATGCGCGCGCTCACGGGCGCGTTGGTCGGCGAGGAGACGTACGCAGCGGACCTCCATGGGGAGCCGGTCGGCCACCCGTTCACGGTTACGCGCCATCAACCCGTCGTGCGCCCGATGCGCGCGCCGGACGTGCGCTACCGAATCGGCGTCCAGCGGTATGGAGCGGCGAGCGTGACCGCGCAGTACGAGCGCGCGGCCGAAGACCCTCGCACGACCCTCGAGCGCGTCCTCGCCGTGGATGCGTTCCTCGTCGCCCGGCAGGCGATCACGGTCGGTCTGCCGCGGCGCATCCCGCGCTTCGAGGAGCAGGGCCAGATCCTCGCGATCGCTCGCGAGGATCGGTTCGTCAGCGTCGATACGCCGGACCGTTTCGAGGTCGGGATCGAGATCTCGGCGCGCACGTTCGAGGTCCATTTCGCAAGTATCGATGACGCGCTCTCGGAGAGGCTCGCCGAGGACATCGGCGCGACGCTGGCTCACGCCAACGCGTATGAGGTTCCGCTCGATGCGCGTTCCACCGTTCGGACCGCGCGCGAGCTCTCGCGGCGTCGAACGCTCTACTGGAGTGACGACCTCACCCGCGCGCTCGCTCACGGCCAGGTCGGTTCGGTCACGCTGCCGCATCACGAGGAACAGGTCGCGTACGATCGCGGCCAGCTCGCGCGGTTGCTGGGCCCGCGCGTGGACCCGGACGTCGACCTGTCCGGGCTCGGATTCCTCGTCGAGGACGACCTCGTCTACGCGCCTTCCCCGGTCCTCCACTACGAGGGCGCCGAACGGTTTCATCGCCTCGCGCGGACCGAGGCGTTCGATGGCGGAGAACGCCGGATCGATGGCGATCCCCATGCATTCGTCATTGCGTCGGTCACCGACGAGGTCGGGAACACGACGACCGCCGCGATCGACTATCAGCTGTTGGCTCCGTGGCAGCTCACGGACGCGAACGGGACCATCGAAGAAGCACAATACGACGCGCTCGGGGTCGTGCGGCGCCGGAGCCGCCGCGGGACCGTGTTGGATCGGGCTTCGACGGCGATGCCGTACGGCTTCGCCGCGATCGACCGGGGTCGTCCGCTCCCGTCGATCGAGGACGCGCTCGCCGATCCGCTCGGCGCGCTCGGCGAAGCCGAACAGCTCGCGCTCTATGACTTCCCGAGCCACCCCGGCGAGCCGCTGCGAACCGTCGCGATCGCCGCCGAGCAATTCCTCTTTCGGGGTCCGGATGCGACCGTCGAGCCCGCGCGCGTCCAGGCTCGAGTCGCCTACTTCGACGGGTGGGGCCGCGCGGTGCAGACGCGGGCGAAGACCGACGATGGGATCGCCTTTGCCTGGGTGGACGGGAGGCTCGTCGAGGCGCCGACCGACGATCGATGGCGGGTCTCGGGATGGACGCGCTACGACGAGAAGCAGAGCCCGGTCGCGACGTACGAGCCCTTCTTCGCCGAGGGGGCCGCCTATCGGACCTCGATGGAAGAGAGGCGACGCGGCGTCGCGAGCGTGACGACGTTCGATGCGTTGGGCCGTGCGGTCCGCGTCACCCAACCAGACGGGACGTTCGCGGAGACGATCCACGGCACCTGGTCGACGACGTCGTACGACGCCAACGACACGTCCGATCGGGCGGAGACCTACGCGGCGCGGCGGCGCGGACCCGACTCGACGCAGCTCGATCGGATGGAGCTCGACGCCGCGTTGGCGCACGCCTCGACCCCAATCTCGGTCCACGTCGATCCCTTCGGCCACGCGATCGCGACGGTCGAGGTGATCGAGGGCGGGCGCGAGCTGGTCGAACGATCGGAGCGCGACGTGCGCGGCCTGTCCACCGCCACGATCGATCGCAGGCGGCTTCGCGCGTCCGAGCGCGCGTTCGACCGCCTCGGGCGCCTCCTCTTCGAGCGCACGATGGACGGCGGCGCGACGCGAGGGCTGTTCGATGCGCTCGGTCGCGACGTGTGCACGTGGCGCGAGCCCGCCGTCGCAGGCGACCCCGAGACGGAGACGCGACGGGCGTACGACGCGGCGGGGCGTGTCACCGAGGTTCGCGTGATCGAAGGGGCGTCGAACACCCTCGTCGAGACCTACGAGTTCGGTGAACGCGCGCTCGACGCGCGCGCGAGGAACCAGCGAGGGCGGCTCGTCGCCGTCCACGACGGCGCCGGTCGACAGACCTTCGCGCGCTACGGCGCGTTCGGGGAGGTGCTCGAGGCCGAGCGTACGCTCACCGTCGAGATCGGCGCTGAGCCCGATTGGTCCGGGACGGTGGAGCTCGAGCGAGAGGGGCAAAGGAGCGCGCGCAGCTACGACGCGCTCGGCCGCGTCATGCAAGCGGAGTTGCCAGATGGAACGCGGCGGCGCATCACCTATCTAGAGAGCGGACCCGAACGGACCCACGTCGTCACGCTCCCCGACGGCACGGTGAGGAACGTCTTGGTCGACGCGGAGCACGACGCCCACGGTCGTCCGGCGCGCGTCGCGCTCGGCAACGACGTCGCGATCCGCGACGTCTACGACCCGCTGACCCGCCGCCTCGATCGCAGCACCGCGGCGGTGCCGGGCGAGGCGCCGGTCCAGGACCTACGGCACCGCTACGACCCCGTCGGCAACCTGATCTTCGTCGACGACCTGGCCCAGCGCCCCGGACGGGAGCGCGTCATCCGCGGCCTCACGGTGACGGCGGAGCGCACGTATCGCTACGACGCCCGCTATCAGCTCGTCGAGGCGACCGGACGCGTGCACGGCGCGCTGCTGCAAGCCGACTTGCGAGGAGACCTGCCGCCGCCGGGTAGCTTCCGCGGTACGCGGCGGATCGGCCTCAACGACGGCGGCGCGGTGATCCGCTACCGGCGCGTCTACGACTACGACGAGGCGGGGAACCTACGAGGTTGGCTGCATCGGCCCGAGGGTGCGAGCCCGGGCGCGCGGCTCAGCGTCGAGAAGCGGGTCGCGTCGGACAGCAACCGGAGCTTCCCCGCGTTCGGCTTCGATGGTCTTCCATCGGGAGATCCGAGCTCGCACTTCGACGCCCGCGGTCAGCTCGTGGGTCTCCCGAACGTGCGCGCGATGGAGTGGTCGGCGACCGAGCTGCTCCGCCGGGTCGTCCTGATCCCGAGGCCGGACGCGACGGACGACGACGAGCGCTACGACTACGCGGCGGACCGCGCGCGGGTGCGCAAGACGCGTCGTCGCCTCGTCGAAGGCGCGATGGAGACCGTCGAGACCGTGTACCTCGACGGCTGCGAGCTCCGACGCGTGACGCGCGGCGGCGTCCGGTTGGTGCGCTGGACCTCGCACGTCGAGCGCGGGGGTCGGCGCCTCGCCGACATCCATCGTTGGGAGCGCGATGACGACGCACGGGAGGTCGATCGCGTCGACGTGGTGCGGACGCACTATCCGCTCTCCGACCACCTGGGGAGCGTGTCGGTCGAGCTCGGTCACGACGGCGAGTACCTCTCGTACGAAGAGCACTTCCCATTCGGCCGTACCTCGTTCGTCGCCGGTGACGCGGTCCGCGAGGTGCGCCTGCGAACGATCCGCTTCGCCGGCAAGGATCAGGACGACGCAACGGGGTTTTACTGCTTTCAGTATCGCTACTACGCGCCCTTCATCGGCAACTGGGTGAGTCCGGATCCCGCGGGGGAGATCGACGGGCCCAACCTCTACGCGTACGCGGGCAACAACCCGGTCAACGTCGTCGACCCCGACGGGCTACAGACGGCCCTCGCGACGGGTCCGGTGATCGAGGACGAGCAACAGGCGCTCGCCTTCTACAACCGTACCTACGCGCGCTTCCACATGCGCGTGCTCACCGACCTCGAGCCGCTCGCCGGACACCCCGGTCAGTGGACGGTCGCGGCGGGCGGTGTGCGCGAGATGACCGAGGCCGAGTGGGAGGCCGAGCTCGGTAGCACACGCCTGAACGCGCGGCTGATCCTGGATGGCGGTGGACCCGCGCTGCCACCGGCGTTGCCGCCCTCGGGGCTGCCGCCGAGCGCGGAGGAGCTCGGGGGCGGTGGCGACGGCGACATCGGATCGGTACCGGCGCTCCCCGGCGAGTACGACGAGTCGCTGGACGAGCTGCGCGCGCTCGACGCGAGCGACGATCCGCTCGCGGGCTTGCCCGGTGGGGGGACGGGCGGAGGTGCCGGCGAGCCAGAGGCCCCGCCCGGTCCGCCACCGGGCGGCGGCGGCGGCCAAGCCGGCCGGGGCCCCGGCACGGGAAGCAGCGGTACCGGCACGGGCGCCGGCCGCGGCCATGGTGAGGAAGGTAGCTTGCAGGGCCGAGGGAGCGGCTTCGGCGAGGGTACGCACGGCGAGCGTCCAGCCGGGGGCGTGCCGGGGGGCAGCGCGCATGGTCGGGGCCATCGGCCGGGACACGGCGGCGGCGCGGGGCATCCGCCGCCGGGCCGCGGCCTGCCGCCGCCTCCTTCCGCCCAGGTGGGTGAGCGCGCGCGCGAGGGCGCTCCAGTCGGCACGACCACGGGCACGGGATCGAACGAACACGTCGGCGGCGGCGACATCGGATTCGCGGGTGGTAGCGATCAAGGGAGCTTGCTCGGCAACGCGAGCGGAGGAGACGCCGGCGATCTGCTCTCGGGAGGCGAGGGCGGCACCGAGGAGGCCACGTTCGAAGACTCCGTCAACGCGATCGTCGGCATCCTCAGCCAGGACTTCGTCGGCTACGACCCGCAGGATCCCGCCGCCAACCCGAACGGCGTCACGGGGGGCGTGCTCGGGCTCTTCGACTTCGGCGAGGCGACGCCTTACGTCGCGGCGGCGGCGGCGATCGCGCTCTTCTTGTTCGGCCGCATCAAGGCCGCGAAGCGTGCCGTCAAGGAGACGCTCGACCGAGTCGGCGACGCGATCGGCAACGCGCTGCGCGGCGCGCGCGACTGGATCGGCGGTCTGTTCGAGCGCGGCCGCCGCTGGTTCCGTCGCGGCGCCCCACCCACTCCGTCGCCGCGGCGCGCGGACCCCATCCACTGGGGTGGCGAGTTCATCGACGACGGGCTACTCCCCGACACCGGCACGCCGAGTCGTGGGCCCAGGCTGGGAGCACTGAGAGCCACCACTCCGGGTCACTGGGAGTCCACCGCCGGCTTGCGCTACGGACCGGAACACCCCGGCTCTCAGTTCAGGAACCGTGTCGAGCACGTGCTCAACCACGCACAGGATATTCCCAATCGCCCGGGCCCCCACGGGCACGGGGTGTTTGACGCCGGTCGCCGCGGTGCTCTGGCGGACGTCGACGACGCCTGGCTGCGAGTGCAAGAGGGAGTGCCGGGAGTTGTGGTCACCCCTCAGGGAAATCGGATGCGATACGACATCCCGATGGGACGAAGAGTCGGGTTCGTCGGGGGCCAGTTCGGTGCTGCAAACCACCACCCGGAGGCCCGTTGGATTCGTCTCGTTGTTGGTCCCGACGGGGTGGTTACCGCATTTCCGGTCTCGGGGCCGTAGAGGGAGACAAGCCAGTGCTCTATGTCAAAGAAGGTTGCCCGGCCTGCGAAGGCGGCCTCCTGGGTTTCCGACGATTGGAAGACGGGACGCTCGTCCTCCGGTGTGATGAATGCGACGCCACGTACGTGGACCCCAGCCGTGTGACGCTGAGCTCAGCCCGCTTCGCCCCGAGTGTGGACGAGAAGGCGGACCCCGGCTCGGCGGTGGGCTTGGGCCGGTGGGCGACGGTCGATGAGGTCGAGCGCGCGGGCTGGCGGGTGTTGGTCGTCGGCGAGTACCATCCAGAGGCGACGCGGAAGTAAGACGCCAGTCCATCCACGGGCGATCGATGCGCCGGAGTCGCGAACTCCGACGAGGACGGGACCTTCGGTGCTTGATGGCACGTACTTGAACGTGACGACCTCCCCCAAGGACACGTGTTTGGGAGGCGACCATGAGACTGGATGAACTCAGGTTCGCGTTCTGGTTCGATCGCGATCGTGCGGGAGCAGCGCCCGCAGAGATCGAGAACACCGAACAGGCGATCGGGCGACGATTGCCCAGAGAGCTGAAGGAAGCTCTCCGCGTCAGAGACGGCGGTGTCTCGGCGTTCTCAGGATACCAGCGGGACGACTTCTAC
>JBFWYI010000104.1:0-30833 GCA_050186575.1 Sandaracinaceae bacterium
GCATCCGCGCGTCACGCTCCGCGGTGCGCGCTCGCGCGTGGGGCCCCAGCCCCACTTGCCGGCTTCGCGTCGGCGGTTCAGCGAGACCGTTGGTCGGCGGTGGGCGGTTCGTTGTCACACTCCGCGTCTTCGACGCTCCGCGCATCCGCGCGTCACGCTCCGCGCTGCGCGCTCGCGCGTGGGGCCCCAGCCCCACTTGCCGGCTCGCGTCAGCGGTTCGGCGAGACCGTTGGTCGGCGGGGGGCGGTTCGTTGTCACACGCCGCGCCGCGCTACGCACTCCGCGTCGTCGACGCTCCGCGCCTCCGCGCGTCACGCTCCGCGCTGCGCGCTCGCGCGTGGGGCCCCAGCCCCACTTGCCGGCTCGCGTCAGCGGTTCGGCGAGACCGTTGGTCGGCGGTGGGCGGTTCGTTGTCACACTCCGCGCCGCGCTACGCACTCCGCGTCTTCGACGCTCCGCGCATCCGCGCGTCACGCTCCGCGCTGCGCGCTCGCGCGTGGGGCCCCAGCCCCACTTGCCGGCTTCGCGTCGGCGGTTTGGCCAGTCGTTGGCGGGCGGGGAGCGGTTCGTTGTCACGCTGCGCCGCTGCGCCGCTCCGCGCTCGCGCGTGGGGACCCGGCCCCACTTGCGCGGCGGAGCGAGGCCGCGGACCGACGGAGGACGGCGCGGGGATGAGCGAGCTTCTGCGAGTCGAGGTCGGAGCCCGCGATCGGCGAGATCGTCGCGCAGTTCCGCCCTGCCGAGACACCGTGACGCGCGATCATAGCCTTCGGATATCCTGCGCTCTCGGCTCCGACGACGACGGACGAGCACGGAGGGGACGATGCGCTTCACGGAACGGTTTGCGCGAGTCGAGACGATCCACAGCCTGGCGGTGCGAGCGGGTGCGATCGTGGTGCTCACGCTCGGCGGCTGCGACTCCGATCCGAGCGGCGACGCGGGTCCGCGGATGGATGGGGGCGCGCGGGTCGACGGAGGTGGGGGCGGCGGCGACGCCGGGACCGACGCGCGCGCGCCGCTCGAGAGCTGCACGAACGGGGAGCTCGGCGAAACGGAGTCGGACATCGACTGCGGGGGCGGCGCGTGTCCGCGATGCAGCGACGACTCGATGTGCAACGCGGACTCGGACTGCGTGAGCCTCCGCTGTAGCGGTGGCCATTGCCTCGGGCTGCCGAGCTGCACGGACGGGATGCAGAACGGCGACGAGACGGCGAGCGACTGCGGCGGGACGATCTGCCCGCCGTGCGGGACCGACGAGACGTGCGACGGGGCGTTCGACTGCGAGACGCTCCTCTGTCGAGGCGACCGTTGCGGCGCGGTCGACGCGACGTGCGGGGACGGGACGCAGAACGGGAGCGAGACGGGGGTCGACTGCGGCGGGAGCGCGTGCGGGGAGTGCCGCGAGGGCGACGCCTGCGGCGACAACGCCGATTGCAGGAGCGACATGTGCCGCGGCGGGACGTGCTGCGGCGACACCGCGCGCCTCGCGTGGGACGCGCCGGAGCAGAACACGGACGGTTCGTGCCTCAGCGATCTCTCCGGCTTCCGCGCGTACTGGGGCACCGCGTCGATGAGCTACACGGACTCGGTCGACATCCCGCTCGACGATCCCGGGATGCGCTGCGCGCACCTCGGGACGCGCGGCGCGTGCTATCCGGCGATCCGCTGCTCGTACGCGCTGTCCGGGTTGCCAGCCGGGCTCGTCTACTTCGCGGTGAGCGCGTACAACACGACCGGCGTCGAGTCGATGGTGTCCGGCGAAGCGAGCAAGACGATCTACCCCTGCCCGTGACGCTCACGGCAGGTCGAAGTGGAGGCGGAAGCCGACCGTGCCGAGCGAGCGGCAGTCGCCCGCCCACATCCAACGCGCGCCGCGGCTCGTCAACGATCCATGCGAGGTGCCCCACGGGCTCGGATCGGAGCAGACGTCGCCCGCTCGCCATGCGCTGTCGTCGAACGTGGGCTGGAAGAAGCTCGCGGGCGGTGAGCTTCGCGCGAGGAACGATCCGTCGCCGGTGACCGCGATCGTCGCGCCGTCCACGTCGACGACGGCGAGCAGCGCGCTGATGACCCCGAACACGTCCTGTCCGCGGATCGCGAGCACGTGGTGGCCCGGGCCGAGGGTGCGTTCGATCGTCGTGAGCTGAGGCCAGTCTTCGTTGGAGCCGATCGTGGCTCCGTCGATCCAGCCGTCCCATCGATCGTCGACGGTGATCGTGATCCGCACGGCATGTTGTCGTACGGTCCCGGCGTCCTCCGCGCCGCCGTCGCGTCCCCCGTCACGCCCTCCGTCGACGCCTCCGTCGATGCCTCCGTCGAGTCCCGCATCGCGGGGCGGCGGTCCCGCGTCGCGACGGCCCGCGTCCGGTCCGACGAGCGGCGGATCCGCGCTCACCTCGAGCGCGGTGCGCGCGCCGCACCCACCGAGGAGCGAGAGCGTGACGGCGGCGAAGACGGGGCTGACGCGCATGGGGCTCCGATAGCGTGGCACGAGCGCGGCGCGCGATGGCGCGGCGGTCGCACCGAGGGGGCACGGCGAGGCGTCGCGGCGTAGGATCCGCCGATGCCGCGCGCCGTCGCCCTCCTCGTCGCGACCCTCGTCTCCGCCTGCGCGGGTCCTCCCGCGTTCGGGGAAGACGGCGCGATTACGATCGACGAGACCTCGGGTCATCGGATCGCGTTCTCTTGGCCGGCGATCGCCGAGGGATCGGTGAGCGCCTACGTCGTGTCGGTGGACTGGCAGAACGTCGCGCGCCTCGATCCCGACGTCCGGCAGTATGCGGCGGAGGAACTGCCGGAGGGCACCGAGCACACGCTCGCGGTGCTCGCGGTCGACGACCAGGGTCGCGAGTCGACGCGGCTCGAGGCGACGGCGACGACCGCCGACGAGACCGCGCCGACGTTCGCGCCGAGCGAGGACGGGATCACCGGCTCGCTCTCGCCGATCGACGTGCGGATCGATCCGTTGGCCGAAGGGGCGGCGGCGGACGCGCCTCGCACGGTGCACCTCTCGTGGCCCAGCGCCGAAGACACGGTCGGAGTCGCGAGCTACCGCGTGCTGCGCGACGGCGAAGAGATCGGGACCGTGGACGCTCCCGCCACCGAGCTGACGCTCACCGACGTCGCGTGGAGCGCGCCGACCGACCTCGAGGTGCGCGCGCGCGACGCGGCGGGCAACGAGTCGGACCCGGGCCTCCGCATGCGTTGGCAACCCACCACGCCGTCGTTCGGCATGCCGGAGCACGCGCGCGACTCGGTTCGCGCGGCCGTGGAGGCGGCGAGGGTCGAGCAGTTGTTGCTGGGCGCGTTGGGAGGGGACGCGTTCGGAGACGTGTTCAGCTCCAGCACCGACCTCCGAAACATCGAGGAGGCGATGGCCACCGCAGAGGGAGCCGGCGTGGCGGACAGCGCCGGGAGCCTCTCGCGCCAGCGCGGCCGCGACGAGACCGACGGTCGTGGTGCCATGGGCGTGCTCGTCACGCGGCCCCCCGCGCCCGCGACCGGCACGGCGGCTCCGATCGCCGTCCCGCCGCCGGTCGAGGCGACGCCCGCTCCGTAACACATCTTGCGACCTCCAGACACGACGACGCCGGCCTCCTCGCGGAAGCCGGCGTCACCTCTCATCGATTCACTCGCGATCAGCGGTTCGGCTGCGATCAGCGGTTCGGCTGCGGGGTCATCCGCAGGTACGGCTTGAGCTCGGTGTGGCCCTTCGGGAACTTCTCCGCGATCACCTTCGGGTCCTTGAGCGACGGGACGATCACGACGTCGTCGCCGTCCTTCCAGTTCGCCGGCGTCGCCACCGAATGGTTGTCGGTGAGCTGGAGGCCGTCGAGGACGCGGAGGAGCTCGTCGAAGTTGCGGCCGGTGGCCGGCGGGTAGGTGAGGGTCGCGCGCACCTTCTTGTTCGGGTCGATGAAGAACACGCTCCGCACGGTGACCTTCGCGTCGGCCTCCGGGTGGATCATGTCGTACGCCTCGGCAACCTTCTTGTCGGGGTCCGCGACGATGGGGAAGTTCATCTTGACGTGCTGCGTCTCCTCGATGTCCTTCACCCAGCCGTTGTGGCTGTCGAGTGGGTCGACGCTGATCGCGAGCATCTTCGCGCCGCGCTTCTCGAAGTCGCCCTTCTTGCGCGCCGCCATGCCGAGCTCGGTGGTGCACACCGGCGTGTAGTCGGCGGGATGGGAGAAGAAGATCACCCAGTCCTTGCCCGCCCACTCGTGGAACTTGATCGGGCCTTCGGTGGTGTCCGCTTGGAAGTCGGGGGCGATCGTGCCCAGCTTGAGACTCATCGTGCCTCCAGGAGCTCTGCGTAAAGGTGGAGGCAGTGTTCTGGGGCCCGCTCGCCCCGCCGTCTGTGACGGATCTCGCTCAGCCGGTCGCCACTTCCAAAGGAGGCGGGAGCGTCGACGACTCGCGGACCCCGCTCTCGAGCAGGTCGCGCGCGATCGCTTGGCTCGTCTCGTCGAGCTCGACCCCGCAATAGGCCCCGCTCACCGCGACGTGGCGGATGATCCCGCGCAGGGCCGGGCGGTCCTCGAAGCCGACCATCGTGATCCGGATGTGGTCGCCCTCGGCCGCGTCGATCGGCGCCTCGACGAGCGCGCCCGAGTACGAGAGGTCGCGCACCCGGCCGCGGATGGTGGTGGTCGAGCCGACGCTGACCCGCGCCGCGTGGTCGACCCGGACGCGCTCGTCGGCGCGCAGATAGTCGATGAGCGTGACCCCGAGCAGCTCCTCGTCGCTCACCCGGTCGGGCAGGGCAGGGCTGGCCTCCGTGCGGAGCCGGCGGATCGCCTCGACGTCGACGCTCAAGAGCTGCTCCGCGAGCTGGCGGATGCCCGAGCTCAGCGCGTGCGAGGGATGCGCGGCGAGGATCGGGCGGCGGCGCGTGACCGACTCGTGGATCGCGCGGCTCATCGCGAGCGTCGAGACGAGCGGGAGCTCGATCTCCAAGAAGTCTTGCGCCATCCGGGTGAGGGCCTGCAACACCTTTCGCTGGTGTGGACCCTCGAGCATGTTCCCGACGAGGTAGCCGCCGAACCCGCGCAGCACCTGCTCGAGCGAGCGCGCGAACGCGGGATCCTCCTTGGCGATGCGGCGCCGGAGCTCGGCGACCCGGTCGGTCTCCCGATCGCTCGTCACGTTCGCGTAGAGCTCGCGCTGTGCGTGGGTGATCGCGCGGTCGCGCAGGAGTCGGTGCACCGCGGCCTTGAGGAAGCAGTAGGCGTTCTGCATCGCGGTGAGCTGCGGCGAGCTCACGATGAGCCGCAGATCGCCAAGCGAGGTGAAGTCCAACACGTTGAACGAGACGCCGGCGCCGACGTCGATGACCACGACCTCGGCGTCGATCCTCTTGATGTGTCGGATGACCTTGAGCTTCTGCGCGTGCGACATGTTCGCCGCGCCGGGGACCGCGCCCACGCCCGGGACGAGGAACAGGCGCGACTGTCCGGTCGGCATCGCGATCGCCTCGATCGACTCGACGTCCTTGCGCAGCAGCGACTGCAGCGTCGCGTGCGGGCGGTCGATCCCGAAGAGCGTGTGCTGGTTCGCGGCGCCGAAGTCGGCGTCGACGAGCACGGTGCTCATCCCCAGCTCCGCGGTGGCGAGGGCGAGGTTGGCCGCGACGACGCTCTTGCCGACGCCGCCCTTGCCCCCTCCCACCGAGATGATGATCGGCTGGCTCACGTACTCCTCCTCGGACGATCGAGACGGAACCTTGAGGGCGCGCTCACGCGCCCATCGGCGGGGGGATGGACGGCGCGCCCGCGAGGTGCGGCTGCGCCTCGTGCCGCGCCGCGGCCGGGCGGGGGGACTTCACGCGCAGGACGCGCGCCGCCGCGAGGACGAGCGGGGCGACGAACGCGCTCATCAGCGCGCCCATCTTGGCGGAGCCGACGAGCCCGGGCTCGGTGAACGCGACGCCCGCGACGAACAGCGCGACGGTGAGGCCGAGGGCCGCCGTCATGCCCGCGACGAGGAGGCTCCTCCAGTCCATGCCCTTGGGGAGCGAGAAGCCGAGCGAGTGCGCGGTCATCGAGCAGACGAAGATGCCGACCGTCTTGCCGATCACGAGGGCGAACAGCACCGACCAGGTGGCGCCGCCGACCTCGTCGAACACGACGCCCGCGTTGGCGAGCCCGAACAGGAAGAGCCCGAAGTCCACCGGCGCCTTGAAGAAGTGCTCGAAGCGGTTGAGCGTGTCGTGGCGCTTCTTGCCGTCGTCGAGCTCCACGAACATGCCGTCGTCGTGACCCTGGTTCGGCATGAACGGGACGATCGGCACGAGCGCGAGCGCGGGGTGTACGTGCGCGAGGTAGAGGCCGGCCCAGCTCAAGACGCCGGGCAGCGCGAGGTAGGCCCAGAAGCTCTGCACGCGGCGGCGGCGCAGGAGGTAGGCGCCGACGATCGCGGCGCCGACGAGCGCGAGCCACATCGGCTCCACCGGGTGGTGCGGGTCGGGATAGAAGACCCCGATGATCACGAGGCCGATCGCGTCGTCGGCCACCGCGAGGAGGAGCAGGAAGCTCACCGCGGGGTGCTGCGGGCCGAACGCGATGCGCGCGACGAGCCACGCGAGCGCGATGTCGGTCGCGGTCGGGATGCCCCAGCCGCCCAGCAGCTCGTCCTGCCCGAGCAGGTGGACGATCGCGAGGTAGACGAGGATCGGACCGACCACGCCGCCGAGCGTCGCGAGCAGCGGGTTCACCGCCTTCTTCGGTGGGTTCAGCGAGCCACCGGGCAGGACCGCCTCGGTGATCTCCTTGGTCGCGATGCCGAAGAAGAGGACCATGAACAGGTCGTTGACGATGAAATGGATCGACAACGGCCCGTGCTCGCCGAACGGCGACGCGTGGACGAACGCCTCGTAGGACCCGTGGTGGAGGTTCGCCCAGGCGATCGCGCTCAACACGCCGGCGATCAGCGGCAGCGAGAGGTCCTGGCACGCGTGCATGATCTTCTTCATCGACGGGTATCTCGGCGGCGCTTCCGCGATCTTTAGACGCGTCTCGCGATGAGACAGCCCGGGGCCGTGACTCCCCACCCGACCGGGCGGGGTCGGGGCATTCCCGATTGCAATCATCCGTTGATTCTGTACAGTCGCGAGCTTCTGACTTCAGGAGAGACGATGCGGCGTTCGTCTTGGATCGTCCTGGTCTCACTCGCCTTTTCCGCCCCCGCGGCGGCGCAGAGTGGGACCCTCAATCGGTTCGCCCCTTCCGAGACTCCGGAAGACGACTTTCAAATCTCGCGTCCCACGGACCTCGGCGATCTGCGCTTCGCGGCGCAGCTGCACGTCGACTACGCGTTCAACCCGCTGGTCTACGAGACGATGCTCGGGGACCCGAGCAGCGAGTCGCTGGCCGTGGTGGAGCACCAGCTCACCGGCACGCTCGGGTTCGCGTTGGGGCTCGCGAACCGCATCGTGGTGTTCGCCGGGCTGCCCATCGTGATGGTGATGGACGGCGCGGACCAGACGATGCTCCCCGCCGGCGTCAACGGCGCGGACGGCGCGGGCCTCGGCGACGTGTACCTCGGAGGCCGCGTGCGGCTCGTCGGGGACCGCGACGACGCGGGCGCGCTCGCGTTGCAAGTCTCGATGACGCTGCCGACGTCGATCGACGGGAACTATCGCGGCGAGCCGTTCCTCACGTTCAGCCCCGAGCTCGTCGGCGAGCTCCGGCCCGGGGCGGGGTCGCGCATCACGCTCAACGTCGGCGCGCGCATCCGCGAGGAGACGACGAGCCCCGCGGTGAACCTCGCGTTCCGCCACGAGCTCACCTACGCGCTCGGCTTCGCGATCCCGTTGTGGACCGATGAGGGCGATCGCCGCACCCACTTCGATCTCCACGCGCAGATCTATGGCGCCACCGCGTTCGCGCTGTTCGACGAGCGCGAGGGCACCGCGCTCGAGGCGCTCGGCGGCTTCAAGCTCTTCCACGCGAGCGGGTTCGTCGGCGGCCTCGCGGCGGGCCCCGGGCTCAACCGCGGGTTCGGCAGCCCGGATCTCCGCGCCATCGCGACGCTCGCCTGGATGATGCCGGAGCCCGAGGAGGTCCGCGATCGTGACGGCGACGGGCTCCTCGACGACGCCGATCGCTGCCCCGACGAGCCGGAGGACCCCGACCAGTTCGAGGACGACGACGGTTGCCCCGATCCGGACAACGACGCCGACATGATCCTCGACGTCAACGATCAGTGCCCGCTCGAGCCGGAGGTGATCAATCACCTCGACGACGAGGACGGCTGCCCCGACGAGACGGCCGACAGCGACGGGGACGGCTATCTCGACCACCAAGACGGCTGCCCGGTCGAGCCGGAGGACTTCGACGGCTTCGAGGACGAGAACGGCTGCCCCGACTCCGACAACGATCAGGACGGGGTCACCGACGACGCCGACGCGTGCGCGAACGATCCCGGGCCGGTCGCCAACCACGGCTGTCCGGACAGCGATCGCGACGGCGACACCGTGGTCGATCGCATCGACAACTGTCCGGACGAGCCGGGGCCGCCCGAGAACCACGGCTGCCGCGAGGAGCAGCAGGTCGTGATCCAGGAGGGGCGCCTCGAGATCCTCGACCACGTCTACTTCGTCACGAACCGCTCGACGATCGAGCGGCGCAGCTACGCGCTCCTCATGAACGTCGCGCGCGTGCTCAACGCGCACCCGGAGATCGAGCACATCCGCGTAGAGGGCCACACCGACGCGCGCGGTCGGCACGACCGCAACATGCGGCTCAGCCAGGACCGCGCCGAGTCGGTCGTGCGCTTCCTCGTGACGCGCGGCGACGTCGCGGAGGACCGGCTGGAGGCGCAGGGCTACGGCCCCGATCGGCCGGTCGTCGAGAACGCGAGCACCGCCGAGGAGCACGCCCAGAACCGACGCGTGGAGTTCAACATCCCGCGCACCGAGGGCATCGAGCAGCGCACCACCGGACCTCAAGCCGACACGATCGATCGATGAGCGAGGCAAAGATGTTCCATCGCAACTTGTCTTGGGTGGCTCGCGCGGCTCGGGCCCTCTCCGCGTGGGCGGCGTGCACGCTCCTCGCCCTCGCGCCGCTCGCGCCGAGTCGATCCTGGGCGCAGAGCTGCGGCGACGGCTCGAGCGGGACGATGACGATCCCGACCGCGAGCTCGCTCGTGCTCAACACGTATCTGCCGAGCCCGAACGCGCTCACCAACGTCGCGGCCGGTGCGACGACGGTGCCCGTGGATCTGTTGGCGGTGACCGGCGCGCCCGTCGCGATCGCGGCCGGCGATCTCCTGATCGTGATCCAGATGCAGGGCGCGCAGATCGACGGCGGCTCGCAGACGACGACCGGCGGATCGTACGGCGACGGACCGGGCGGCTCGGACCGTCAAGGTGTGTTGCCGGGTGGGTTCGTGGTGGGCACCTACGAGTACGCGCGCGCGGCCGGCGCGCCGATGGCGGGGAGCATTCCGCTGACGCGCCCGCTGAGGAACGCGTACGTGAGCTCGTCCGCCGTGATCAACAACGGCGATGGCACGGGCGGCGGCCCGCGGCGCTATCAGGTCGTGCGCGTGCCCGAGTTCGTGAACCTCACGATCAACGGCACGCTCACCGGCACGCCGTGGAACGGGCGGGCGGGCGGCGTGGTGGCGGTCGACGTGATCGGCTCGCTCGTCGTCAACGACAATGGCGTGGCCACGCGCGCCACCATCGACGCGTCGGGCCTCGGTTACCGCGGCGGCACGCCGGTGATCCCGACCGTGCTCGACAGCGACCAGGCCGGCGTCCGCGGTGAGGGCGTGGCCGGCACGCCGACGCGCACGTACGCGGCGCGCGCGGTGCCGACCGTCACCGTGATCGGCGCGACGGGCTACTTCGCCACGACGCCTCCGGGCGCGAACGTCGAGAACCGACAGGGCGGCGCGGGCAACGCGGGCGGCGTGCCCGTGATCAACGACTCGGGCGGCGGCGGCGGCGGTGGCTTCGGCGACGGCGGCGAGGGCGCGATCGGTCCGGGCGCCGGCGGCACGCTGCTGCCTCCCAATCGCTCGCGCGGCGGTCGCGGGATCGACAACGTCCAGCGCCTGTTCATGGGCGGCGGCGGCGGCAGCGGCACGCTCGACGATCCGACGCCGGTCCCCGCGGTGTCGGGCCAGGCGGGCGGCGGTCTCGTCTTCGTGCGCGCGTTCGCGGTGAGCGGGACGGGCGACATCCGCGCGAACGGCGACGGCGCGAACATGCAGGCCCAAGAGGGCAGCGGCGGCGGCGGCGGCGGCGGCAACGTGATCGTCGACGTCGCGTCGAGCAGCCTCGGCGCGGTGGTCCTCAGCGCGAACGGCGGCGCCGGCACCTCGACCGGCACGGCCGACGACGCGGGCGGCGGCGGCGGCGGCGGCGGACGCGTGATCGTCACGCACCCGCTCGGCGATCCCGTCACGTTCAGCGCGACGGTCACCGGCGGACCCGGCGGCGGCGCGCCGCAGGTCGATCGCGTGGGCCAGGGGGGCGGCGCGGGCGTGAGCGCGTTCGTGGCGACGCCTCCCGGTGGGCTCACGTGCGCGGATCCCGACACCGACCGCGACGGCGTCCCGGACTTCCGCGACGATGACGACGACAACGACGGCATCCTCGACGCGCGCGAGACCTCGTCGTTGTTCCTCGGCGATCCGAGCGGCGACGCCGACGGGGACGGCGTCCCGAACTGGCAGGACCGCCAGTACTACGTGACGGTGCTCGCGATGGGCGGGCTCTGCCCCGACGTCGACAGCAACGGCGTTTGCGATTCTCTCGACGCCGGCCTCGTCGACGCGGACGGCGACGGGATCCCGAACCATCTCGACCGTGACGCGGACCGCGATGGGATCACCGACGTGTTCGAGTCGGGCGGCCTCGACGCCAACGGCGACGGCATCCCCGACAACTGCGTGGACGTCGACCTCGCGGGCATCTGCCTGAACGCGGGCGGCACCGCGATCACCGTCGCGACCCCGCCGAACACCGACGCGACGCTCCCGGGCGGCGACGCGATCGCGGACTACCTCGACCCCGACAGCGACGCGGATGGGCTCAGCGACGCGATCGAGGCGCACGACGTGAACGGCAACGGCGTCCTCGCGGGCGCCGAGACGGTGCCGGTGGGCAACGACCACGATCGCGACGGGATCGACGACGCGTACGACTCCGACTGCACCGGCGTGGGGACCCCGCCCGGCTGCATGGCGAACGGCGACGAGATCACGGTGCCGCTGATCGCGTACCGCGATCAGGACGGCGACGGACGGCCAGACTGGCTCGAGACGTGCGGCGACGCGTACGTGCGCGGCACCGAGGCGTGCGACACGGCCGGCGCGAGCGCGAGCTGCACCGCGGCGTGTCTCTTGACGAACGGTCAGCCGTGCGTGATGGGCACGCAGTGCGCGTCGATGACGTGTAACCCGCTCACCATGACGTGCCAGCCGTGCAGCGACACGAGCACCGGCGGCGTCGACATGGGCTGCACCGCGGCGCTCCCCGCGTGCGTGTTGTCCGGAAGCACGGCGAGCTGTCGCGCGTGCGAGGACGATCAAACGGGCACCGCGACCGACGACGGCTGCGGCGCCACCACACCGATCTGCCATCCCACGCTCAACGTGTGCCGCGCGTGCCTCGACTCGGGCGCCGGCGTGATGGACCTCGGCTGCACGGGCACCACGCCGGTGTGCAATACGGCGGGCACGGGCAGCTGCGTCGCGTGCGAGAACGACAACCCCGGCACGACGAGCACGGATCGCGACTTCGGGTGCGCGGTCGGCTCGCCGTTCTGCAGCACGTCCGGACCGACCCCGAGCTGCGTCCAGTGCTTGAGCGCGGCGAACTGCGGCGACGCCAACCAGTGCACGACCGACGTGTGCAGCGCGGCCGGGATGTGCACGAACCCGAGCAGCCCGATCGGCACGAGCTGCGGCACCGGCGACGCCTGCAACGGCACCGGGATGTGCGTGGACTGCGTGAACGACCGCGCGACCGGCACCGACAGCGGGTGCAGCGCGGGCACGCCGCTCTGCGACGCGGCGATGGGCGCGGCCGGGATGTGCGTCGAGTGCCTGAGCAACTCGGATTGTCCGGCCATGACGTTCTGCAACCCGTCGGGCATGTGCACGCCGGGCTGCGCGAGCGACACCGACTGCACCGGCGGCCAGGTCTGCGACACGGCGGCGATGATGTGCGTCGCGTGCCTCGACTCGATGACCGGCGGCGGCATCGACAACGGATGCACGATGGCCACTCCGGTCTGCGCCGGCGCGAGCGGTCCGGGGACGGCCGGGACGGGGTGCGTCGAGTGCCTCGACACCACGCACTGCGCGACGGGCGTCTGCGACACGACGACCAACACCTGTGAGGCGTGCGTCGACGACGGCGCCGGTGGGGTCACCGACACTGGCTGCATGGCGCCGACGCCGATCTGCGACACCACCGGCGCGGGCGCGATGTGCGTCGAGTGCATCGACGACGATCACTGCGCGGGTCTCCAGATCTGCACCTCGACGCAGATGTGCACGTTCCCCGACACCGACGGCGACGGCGTCCCCGACGACATCGACATCGACGATGACAACGACGGCATCGTCGACACCGTCGAGGGTGGCGGTCGCGATTACAGCGTCGACACCGACGGCGACGGGATCCCCGACTACGCGGATCCCGACGAGGTCACGTGCACCGACGCGGACGCGAACGGGAGCTGCGACGCGCTGCCGTTCGAGGTCGACTTCGACGGCGACGGGATCCCGAACCACGCCGACCTCGACGCGGACGGCGACGGCCTCCCCGACTCGACCGAGGGCCACGACGCGAACATGGACGGCATCCCGGACACCCCGGTGCCGGCCATGTTCATGGACATGGACAACGACGGCCTCGCCGACGCGTACGACCCCGACAACGGCGGCACGATGGCGGCGGTACAGGACTCCGACGGCGACGGGCGTCCGGACTTCCTCGACGGCGACAGCGACGACGACGGCATCCCGGATCGTCGCGAGGCGAACGATCTCGACGGCGACGGCGTGCAAGACGTCTTCGCGAGCGGGATCGACGCGGACCGCGACGGGATCGACGACGCGTTCGATCCGGATCAGGGCGGCCGCACCGCGCCCGGACCGGATCACGACGCGGACGGACGGCCCGATTATGTCGACGTCGACAGCGACGGCGACGGCATCGAAGACGAGCGCGAGTGCGCGGATCCGACCCGCTGCCCCGACACCGACGGCGACGGCGCGCCCGACTACCTGGACCTCGACGCGGACGGCGACGGCGTGGCCGACTCGACCGAGGGCCACGACGCGAACATGGACGGCCTCCCCGATCGCATGCCGAGCGGGACCGACATGGACATGGACGGCCTCGACGACGCGTTCGACCCCGACTCGTCGGGGACGCGCGCGACGCTCCAGGACAGCGACGGCGACGGCGTGCCCGACTGGCGCGATCCGGACGACGACGGCGACCTGCGGCTGAGCAGCGCGGAGTGTCCGGATCCGTTCGCCGGCTGCCCGGACAGCGACGCCGACGGAACGCCGGACTATCTCGATCGGGACATGCCGCTGCCCGACATGGACATGGACGGCATCCCCGACGACGTCGAGTGCATGGGCAATGTCGCTTCCTGTGTCGACACGGACGGTGACGGGATGCCCGATCACATGGACGACGACGACGACGGCGACGGCGTCCCGACGCGGCTCGAGTGTCCGACTGGCCCCGCGAGCTGCGATCGCGACGGAGACGGGCACCCGAACCACCTCGACATCGACAGCGACGACGACGGCATCCCCGACGGCGTCGAGTGCACGATGGCGGAGTGCGAGGACACCGACGGCGACGGCACGCCGGACCTCTGGGACCTCGACACCGACAACGACGGCATCGCCGACTCGGTCGAGGGTCACGACGCGAACATGGACGGCGTCGCGGACCGCGCCGCGCTCGGGATGGACACCGACGGAGACGGCCTCGACGACGCCTACGATCCCGACGACGGTGGGATGAGCGCGCCGCTCCAGGACACCGACGCCGATGGGCTTCCCGACTGGCGCGACGCCGACGACGACGGCGACGGAATCGCGACCGGCCTCGAGTGTCGCGATCCGAGCGCGTGTCCGAACACGGATGGCGACGCGAACCCGGACTACCTCGATCCGGACGGCGCGCCGATCGATACGGACGGCGACGGGATCCCGGACGTGATCGAGTGCCCGCCGCCCGGCGATCCGGTCACCGATCCGACGCGCTGCCGCGACAGCGACGGGGACGGCGACCCCGACTTCGACGATCCGGACGACGACGACGACGGCATCCCGACCCGCAACGAGGTGTACGACGGAGACGGTGATCCGACCGACGACGACACCGACGGCGACGGGATCCCGGACTACCTGGATCGCGACGACGACAACGACGGGATCCCGACCGCCGAAGAGTGCCCGAGCTTCATGGCGGGCTGCGTGGACAGCGATGGCGACGGCACGCCGAACTACCTCGACGTGTGCGGCGACGGACGCGTGAGCATGTGGGACGTCGTCACGAGCTGGGAGGAGTGCGACGACGGCAATCGCACCGGCGGTGACGGATGCGACGGCACGTGTCGGCTCGAGAACCCCGAAGGGGATCGCGACACCGACATGGACGGCCTCCTCGACTCGCGCGAGTGCCCGCCGCCCGCGAATCCGCGCACCGATCCGACGATGTGCCCCGACACCGACGGTGACGGTCACCCCGACTTCGACGATCCGGACGACGACGGGGACAGCATCCCGACTGCGACCGAGCTCGGCACGGGCGGAGCGACCACGCCGATGGACACCGACGGCGACGGGATCCCGGATTACCTCGACGAGGACGACGACAACGACACGATCCCGACCCGCGACGAGGTCGGCCCCGACGGACCGACCATGCCAGAGGACAGTGACGGCGACGGACGGCGGAACTACCTCGATCCGGACGACGACGACGACGGCATCCCGACCGCGACCGAGGTCCGCGAAGGAAACGCGCTCCCCATGCCGAGCGACGACGTCGACGGCGACGGCGTGCCGAACTGGCTGGACGTCGACAGCGACGGCGACGGCATCCTCGACCGGGACGAGCCGAACGACGCGGACGGTAACGGCATCCCCGACTACCTCGAGGCGCAGGGCGACATGCCGTCGCTCGGCGGCCTCAGCGGAGGCGCGCTCTGCGGCGTGTCGCCGACGCGGTCGTCGCCGATCGCGCTGCTCTTGCTCGGGCTCGCCGGCCTCGCGCTCGGCTGGCGTCGCAGGAGGTAGACGACATGGACGCCCACCTCGGCGCCGAGGTGGGCGACGTGCGCTGCGCTGCGAGGTCGCCCGTCGTGCGAGCCGGCGGTCCGGCCGCGCCTCGCGGCGGTCGCGTCGGTCTCCGGGTCGACGGCACCATCTCGAGCGTCGAGCGGCTCGGCGTCGGCGCGGCGTTCCGACGGCGTCGTCTGCGGAGTGGCGTGAAGGGCGCCCCGGACCAGATCCTGGTGGCGCAACGAAGCGTGCGGTGGTGGACGGGAGCCCTCGTCCTCGCGGCGCTGCTCGCCGGCTGCAACGTCGTCCAGTGGCAGAAGGCGAGCCTCGTCGCGTCGCTCCGGGAACAGGGCCTCTCCTCGCGCGAGCTCGCGGTTGGGGACGACACGGTGCGCGCGTGGGTGCGCGAGGGCGAGGGCGTGCCGATCGTGTTCGTGCACGGCTTCGGCAGCGAGGCGCTGTGGCAGTGGGCCGAGCAGGTGCGCGCGTTCGACGGTCGACCGCTCGTGCTCCTCGATCTCCTGTGGTTCGGTCGCTCCCGCGCAGGCGAGCCGGACTACTCGCTCGATCGGCAGGCGGCTGCGATGGCGGGGGCGCTCGACGCGCTCGGGATGGATCGGTTCGACCTCGTCGGGATCTCCTACGGAGGTCTCGTGGTCACGGAGCTCGCGACCGCGCACCCCGAGCGCGTGCGCCGCCTCGTGATCCTCGACAGCCCGGGGCGCGCGTACACCCGTGAGGATCACGCGCGCCTCCTCGCGCGCTTCCGCGTCCGGCACGTCGGCGAGCTGATGGTGCCCGCCCGCGACGAGGATGTGCGCCGCATGATGGCGGTCGCCTACTACGATCCGCCGTTCGCTCCCGACTTCGTGCTCTCGCAGATCCGAGGCGAGCTCTACCCGCCGGAGCGCCGACGGACGCTCTACGCGATCCTCGACTCGCTCGAGCGCGATCTGCCGCGTCTCACGCATCGCGCGCACCCGACTGCCCCGACGCTCGTGATCTGGGGCGATGGCGACCCGATCTTCCCGCTCGCGATCGCGCGGCGCCTGGTGCGACAGATGCCCGACGCGCGCCTCGTGGTGATCGAGCGCGCGCGCCACACTCCGAACCTCGAGCGCCCCGGGGCCGTCAACGCGGCGCTGCAACGATTCTTGCGGTGATCTCCGACGCGCCGTCGGCGTGGTGTGCCGACTTCGCCGTACGGTGCGGCATGGGCTCAGCGACGCGCGGGTTGACGACCTTCCTCGCGTGATCGACGTTCCGCCTGGAGGAAGGCGCCGATGAAGTTCCGCACCACCATCTTGAAGAGCGGGAAGAACACCACCGGGATCGAGATCCCCGACGATGTGATCGCGAAGCTGGGGGGCAAGCGCCGCGTGCCGGTGCGCGTGACGATCAATGGCTACACGTATCGCTCGTCGACCGCCGTGATGGGCGGTCGGACGATGGTCGGCGTGAGCGCCGAGGTGCGCGAGCGCGCCAAGGTGGCGGGCGGCGACACGGTGACGGTCGGCATCGAGGTCGACGAGGCGGTCCGTGAGCTGGAGGTGCCGGTGGAGCTGAGCGCGGCGCTCGAGAAGCACGCGACGTTGGCGACGCTGTTCGAGTCGCTGTCGTTCAGCAACCGGCAGCGGCTCGTCCTGCCGATCGCGAACGGGAAGAGCGCGGCGACACGGGAGCGCAACGTCGAGAAGGCGATCGCGCTCCTCCGCTCGGGCGAGCTCAAGCCCGCGAAGAAGAAGTAGCGTCGCTCAGAGCGCGCGCCGCGATGGGATCGCCGCGCTCGCCGCGAGCAGGCCGGCCGCCAACGCCATCGCGATGAGGCACATGCGGAACGCGGTGATCACGGCGTTCTGCACGTCTTGCTCGATCAGCGAGCTGAGCGAGAGGAACCCGACGCTGCCGGGGACCATGAAGAGGATCCCCGGCACGAGCATGAGCGTGACGGGCTGACCCGAGCGGCGCGCGTAGAGGTGCGCGGCGGCGGCGACGAGGAACGCGCCGACGAACGCGCCGAGCTCGGCGCCCAAGAGCTGTCCGCCGACGCGCGAGCCGAGGAGCGCGAGGAACCCCGACGCGAGCACGGGCAGGGCGTGGGACGGCCGTGCCTTGAGGAGGACACCGAAGCCGAGCGCCGAGACGACGGGTGCGACGAGGAGCGTCCACTCCGGCAGTGACGGCGCGCTCGCCTGGTCGACCTCTCCGAGGAGCTGCGCGAGCGCGCGGCCGAGGGCGATGCCGAACGCGAGCTGGAGGAAGGTGATCGCGGCCGCGGCGAGGCGCGCCATGCCCGAGACGAGGTGCGCGCTGGCGAGCTCCAACATCGCCGTCGTCAGCGTGAAGCCCGGCAGGAGCACGACGACCGCGGCGAGCAGGAGCACGGAAGGTTGCACGGGCACGCCGGCCGCGGCGACCGCGGTGCCGAGGAACGACGCGAGCGCGGCGCCGAGCGCGGGCAACAAGCGCCCGAGCGAGTCGAAGCGCGCCGCGAGGCCCTCACCGATCCCGACGAGCACGCCGAGCCCCGCCGCGACCGGGAGGTCCACGAGGCTTCCTCCGAGTAGGGCGGCCGCGCTCACCGACACGAGCCCGTACGCGACCATGCTCGCCGTCGCTCCGTAGCGCGGCGGCCGCGCGAGGATCACGTCGAGCCGCCGCTTGGCGTCCCCCGGGGTCAGCTCGTGCCGCTCGACGCGACCGACGAGCTCGTTCAAGGCGGAGAGGCGCTCGAGGTCCGTCCCACCCGGCTCGACGCGCACCACCTGCGTGATCAGCTCGTCGCCGTCGGACAGCGTCGCGAGGATCGCGGTGGGCGTCGCGAAGGCTTGCACCTCGAGCCCGAGCGCGCGCGCAAGACGATCGAGGGAGCGCTCCACCCGATGCGCGGGCATCCCCCACGAGAGCAGCGCGCGCGCGAGCTGGAGGCAGAGCGCGACCGACGGCCGCAGCCCTTCGTCACCGTCGCTGGCATGCGCGTCCTCGCGGACCAGCGCGTCGAGCGTCGAGTCGGCTCCCTCGCCTCGGGGGCGCGAGCGCGCGCCGAGGACGCGGCGCGCTTGGAGGATCCAGAGGTCCACAGCCCCGAGGGTCTGCCACGCACGACGGCGGCGTCCAGGGGAGGGCGCCGCGCAGCGTGGGAATCAGAATCGGACTCGGACTCGGACTCGGACTCGGAAACGGAATCGGAATCGGAAACGGAAACGGAATCGGAAACGGAATCGGAACCGGAATCGGAATCGGAATCGGAATCGGAAACGGAATCGGAATCGGAATCGGAATCGGAATCGGAATCGGAATCGGAATCGGAATCGGAATCGGAATCGGAATCGGAAGGGCGCAACCTACGTTGCGACCGGCGAAGCCGGCGCGCTACCCGCGGATCACCTCGTCGAGGCGACGGTTCGCTCGCTCACGGACCTGCTCTCCGACGCGCGAACGCTCCGCGTCGCCGAGCAAGCCGAAGCCGCGGAGGCCCTCGCCCTCCGCCGCGCTCGCCGACGGGCTGGCGGCGCGGACCGCGTCGATCGCGTGGCGGACGTCGTCGCCGCCCTGTTCGATCGTCCACGCGAGGACGTCCCACGCGAGCTCGGCGTGGCGCGCTTCGTCCGTGGCGACCGTCTCCTTCAGCGCCCGCAACGAGGCGTGCGACGCATATTCGTGCTCGTGCATCGCCACCGCCGCCGCGTGGCCCTCGCCGAGGCAGCCGTCCACCCAGCTCTCGACCGCGAGCCGCACGAGCGCGTGCGAGCCCTCGGCCGGCGCGCGCGTGTCGGGGGTCACCGCGCCGAGCCGGAGCGGCGCGCCGGTGCACGCCGCGCTCGCGCGCGCGGTGCCGATCGCGTGGCGCACCTCGTCGTCCGCCGCGCGGAGCGCGCGCCGTGAGAGCGACGCGGGCGCGCCGACGACGCGGAGCTGCTCGGCGAGCTGGATGAACGCGGGGACCGACGCCCACTCGCCCTTCGCGCGCTGGCCGTAGGCGTTCGCGACGCGGAGCGCGGTCTCGCGATCGAGATCGTGCGCGAACGCGCGCTCGTCGAGCTCGCTCAGCGTCGGGAGCGGCGCGCGGCCCGCCTCGTCGTGGAGCGGTCGACCGTCGACCGCGACGCCGAACAGCCCGTCGCGCGGGAGCACGTAGGCGCCGCCGCCCACCTCGCCGGTCATCAAGAGGGGATCGAACCGCAGGTACGTAGTCGCGAAGTAGACGTCGAGCTCGAAGCCGATCGGCATGCTGAAGCCCTCGCGCTCGCCCCATCGATAGCCGAACGTGAGCTCGCCCATCGTCGCGATGAGCCCGAACGTCGTCCCGGCTTGTCCGCCGAAGTGTAGCTCGGGATCCAAGTTGACGAAGCCGAAGCGCCCGACCGCCATCGCGGAGAAGCCCGGCGCCGGCATGTTGAAGCCGCCGCGGCCCTCGACGCCCCACTGCACGCCGTGCATCCCACCGCCGCCCCACTGGTAGCCGATGTAGACGCCGCCCGCGCCATACGGCTGCAGATCCTGCTGCGCGGCCGCCTCGGACGGGGCCGCGAGAGAGAGCGCGCCCGCCACGCCCGCCGCGGCCAACGACGCCTTCAGGCTCCGCCCGACCGGCTTGAGGATCGGGTCGAACCAGCGCTGCGTGTCGAGGTCGTCCATCCCATCCCTCCCGTGCCGCGCGACCCCGCATGGCCCATGCCACCTCCGCCGGCCTGCTCTCGCGGCTCGCGCGCTCCCGACCCTGGCACAGCGCGGCTCACGTTGCGCCGGTCTCGAACGCCCGAGGGCGCCCGACCGGGTCGGCTGCTATGACCGGCTCCATGATCCGCCGACTCGCCGTGGTCCTCGTCGCCGTCCCCGTCGTCGCGTGCGGGGGCTCTCCGTCGATGGGCGAGTGGGACACCGCCGACGGTGAAGCGCGCCTCGCCGCGTCCCCCCTCGAGCCGGCCGACACCGTCGTGCGGATGGACGCCGTCTGCGGCACCGAGGAGGCGTGCGACGCGGTCGACTCGGATTGCGACGGTCACATCGACGAGGGCTGCGAGGCCTACGCCCCGAGCGCGCTCGAGATCGGGATCGCGTGGAGCAGCTCCGTCGCGGTCGAGCTCGCGATCGAGGGACCCGGTTCGTTCGAGGTGGTGCCCCTGTCCGAGGGCTGTGAGGCGGTGCCGCCCGCGCGGGCGCTCGCTCGCCTCGCGGCGCCGAGCCCGGGTGAGATCCGCATCGCGGCGCGCGTGACCGCGATCTGCGGCGAGGCCGACGCGACGGCGCTCAGCCTGAGCGCAGCGTTCGAGGGCGAGAGCCTCGGCGTGCTCAACCGTGTCGAGGCGAGCCCCGAGATCGGCACGAGCTACCCGCTCGCGACCCTGCGGCTCGCGCCCGTCGAATAGACCGTCAAGTCGCGTTGCGTTCCGCGAATACGCGGTGCACGTACACCCGGTCCACGCTCATGCGGCCCACGAAGGCGCGGCTCACGATCCGGACGGGCCCGCGTGCGCGCCGCGCTGCGTCGCCACGAGCGCGCCGGTCCACCACTCGTAGTCGCGGCCCAGCGGATCGCCCTCGGGGAAGAACACGAGGTAGCTCATCGCGTCGTACGGGAGGAACGTCGGGCGGCCCTTCAGGTCGTGACCGATCTGATGCACCGCGCGCCACGTGCCGGTGTTGAAGTACACGGCGGGCTTGCCGTCGACGGTTCCGACGGGCCGCATCGCCGCGAAGTGCGAGTGACCGTTCACCACGAACCGCGTCCGCGTGTCCCGCGCCACTCGCTTCGCCGCGAGCTCCGCCATCCGTCCGTCGAACGCGTGCTGCATGACGCGGTAGGCCTCGCTGAGGCGCTTGTCGCTGCCCTTCGCGATCACGCGCTTGGTGCTCAGCTCGAGGAGCAAGCGCAGCTTCTTGCCGGTGTCGAGCCCGAAGCGCTTGTGCTTGAGCTTCATCCAGTCGCGCACGAAGTCGTCGTGCAAGAAGCCTTCCACGACCTCCAACCACGCGCGCTGGATCGGCCGCAACAGCTCGGGGCGTGACAAGCCAAGGTGGCGCACCCACGCGGGGACCGCGTAGACCGGTCGCACGTCGTCGATGTCGTCGAGCTCGGGGTGCGGCTCGCCGGTGAGCTCGCGGACGCGATGGGGGAACCGCGTGATCAGCTCCGAGCCGATCGCATCGCCGATCGTCGCCCCCCCGTCGGGGTCGTAGTTGATGTCGTCGCCCGCGTTGCCGTGATAGGCGAGCACGCGGTGCTCGTCCGAGATCAGCTCGGTGCCGAACACCACGTCGCGGTCCTCGCCGGTGAGCGCGCGGTGCACGGCGCGCCGGGCCAGGGGGGCGTGGCGAAGGAGCCGGTCGTGATTGCCGAGCACGTACTCGACGCGGAGCGCGCCCGTCTGTACGCGCCCTCGGATCGCATCGAAGAACGCCGACTCGCGCTCGAGCGTGCGCGTGACGATGTCGGTGACCACCGCTTCGACGCCGGGGCTCGGGTCGTGGAACGGGCGATGGCTCGTCTCGAACCACCGCGGTGAGCGCACGAGATCGAAGAGGTCGCCGACGAAGCACAGCGTCGCCGGCCGATGTCCACGCGCGACCTCGATGCGCTGCCAGAACCGCTCGAACGCGGCGGCCCGCGGGATCTCGGCGCCGGCGAGCTGATCGGTGAGGTGGATGTCGCTGACGAACACCGCGAGCGGACGTTCGCTGCTCATGGCCGCACTGTATCAAGCCGAGACGGTCGAGAGTCGACTGCCTCGCGCTGCGACGCACGGTCGACGAAGCGCGGAGAATGCGGGCCGCATGTCCATCGCGCGCGGTCGGCACGGCGCTTGATGAAGCGTCTCCCCGGAGGCGCGAGAGACTCGATGGAGAAGCGGACGAGCGGTCGACTGAGGGTGCTGTTGGTGGACGACGACGAGCTGATCCGGCGCGCGGCGGCGCGCTCGCTGGAGGCGTTGCTCGGCTGCGTCGTGGAGACCGCGTCGACCGGCTACGAGGCGATCGCGCTCGTGATGTTCGGCGAGGGCTACGACGTCGCGGTGGTCGATCTCGAGATGCCCGGGATGAATGGGCGCGACGTGATCAAGCTGCTCAAGAACCTCGCGCCCGATCTGCCAGCCGGGATCTGGAGCGGCGCCACCCCGCTGCGCGAGGGCGAGCTCCCCGAGGCGTCGTTCGTCGTCCGCAAGTGGCAGCCGATCGACGAGCTCGCGGAGGCGGTCGAGCGAGCCGCGGCGCGCAACGTGCGGACGAGCACCGTGCGGCTCGTCGGACCGGCGGCCGCGCCGAACAAGAAGACGAACGGGAACGGCAACGGACATTGACGGTCCGCGCGCGGCTCACGCGTCGGGGGCGACGGGAGGGCCGTCCGCCATCGCGAGCGCCGGGTCGGCGGGCGGAGCGCTCGGTTTCGGAGCGTGCTCGGCATCGTGCCCGGCCTCGGGGCGCTTGCCCCCTTCGCCGGCCGCGAGGAGCGCATGACGCAAGACGAGTGGCATCGTCAGCTCGTTGATCGCGATGACCGCGAAGACGAACGTCGCCGCCGCCTCTCCCTCGTGCGGGAGGATCCGGCGCAGCAGGATCGCGAGCGCGAGGGCGAGGCCGGCCTGGGGGAGGAGCCCCGCGAACGCGTAGCGCCTCACCGGCTCCTCTGCGCCGCGGGTCGCGAGGTTGGCCCCCGCCCAGAACCCGCTCGCGCGGACGAGCGCGACGATCAACGCGGGGATCCCGAGGGTGGTGAGCGCGTCGACGTGGAGCGACGCGCCGGCGAGCGCGAAGAAGACGAGGAACACGGGGAGCCCGGCCGGCTCGAGCTCGTGGAGGAGCGCGCTCGCCCCGGCCTTCGTCAGGTTCTCGAGCACCATGCCGGCCGCGAGCATCACGATCAGCGGATCGAGGTGCACGCGGCGTCCGACCTCGCTCACCACCGCGCACGTGAGGAGCACGAACAGCGCCGCGTCGCGCTTCACGAAGCGCTGATGGAGCGCGAGCACGCCGCCGACCGCGACGCCGACCGCCATCGATCCGAACAGCTCCCAGGCGATCGAGAGCGATGCGGCGCCCGCGTCCCCGCCGCCGCCCGTCTCTAGCTGCAGCACGGAGCTGGCGACGCCGAACAGCACGATGATCATGAGGTCCGCGATCACGACGGTGCCGAGGATCACGCGGCTCACCGGTCCGTCCGCGCGCGTCTCCGAGATCATCGCCATCACCACGGCGGGCGACTGCGCGGTGAGCGTGATCCCGATCGACGCCGCGACGAGGACGAGCGCGGCGCCCTCGTAACCTTGGAGAAACGGAAGGAACGATGACGCCACGATCAGGCACGCGATGAGGAGCCCGCACGTGCCGAGCACCGCGATGCCGGAGATGCGCGCGATCACCCCGAGGAGCGGGCGCATGCGGCGGAGGTTGAGCTCGCCCCCCGCGGTCAGCGCGATGAGGCACACCGCGACGCCGTTGACGAGGCCGAGCCGACCGACCGTGGCCTCCGGGATGAGCCCGAGCCCCGATGGCCCGACCGCGACGCCGGCCAGGATGTAGGCGACGATCTTCGGGAGGCGGACCTTCGCGGCGAGCCGACCCGAGAAGAGGGCGGCGAGCATCAACGCGCCGAACGAGAGCGCGATCGCGGCGAAGCCGCTCGCCTCTCCCTCCGACGGACGGAAGCTCGTCACCGCGTGCGCGAGCCAGCCGAGCAGGAGGAGGATCGCGATGTGCCGCATCAGTGACCGTCTCCCGACGCGGGGGCTGGCCGCGCGCCGCGGCCTTTGCCCTTGCGCTTGCGAGGCTCGGTGCCCGGCTGACGTCGCCCGGACAGGCGCGCGCCGATCTGGACGATCGCCTCCGTCACGATCGCGCCGCCGATCACCGCGGTGACGATCCACGAGATCGCCTGCCCGCGGTACATCGCCTGCGCGCCGATCACGATCGCGAGCGCGATGGGGCTGCTCGGCCGCAAGATCGGCGGCTCCTTGCCCGGCTCGGGCGCGTGCTCGGTGCGGTCGATGAGCCGCTTGCTGATCAGGCCGCCGAGCGCGCGCGTAACGACGAACAGCGGCACCAGCACGAAGCCGCGCCAGTCGGAGATGTCCCAGAGCGCGCCGGCCACCACGAGGAGCGCGAGGGTGATCGGGCGCTCGAGCGTGGTGAGGACCGTCCACACGCGCTCGCGCGCCTCGAACGGCAGGTTGGTCAGGAGCGCGCCGGCCGCGAAGCAGATCACGATCGGGGAGAGGTAGAGATAGCCGGCGACGCCGGCGCCGAACGCGACCGAGCCGATCACGATCGCGACGAACTCCCCCGCCGACGCGCGCTCGCGGACCATCACGTAGACGAGCAGCCCCACCGCGACGCCGAGCCCGACGGTGAGGAAGAGCCACACCGTGCCCGGGAGATCCCAGCGCCACTCGACCCAGCGCGGCCGGAAGAACGCGCCGAGGAGCGCGAGCACCGCGACCGCGACGACCTCGTCGAGCACGTCGATGCGATATCGCAAGACGTCCTGCGGCTCGTCGGCGCGGAAGAGGGGAGGCCGCGCGCGCGCGAGCAGGGAGACGGAGCCGGCCGCGCCGAGGGTGAGCGCGTGGCGCGCGAAGAGACCGTCCTCGTCGAGGGGCTCGCCGAACAGGTAGAGCGCGACGCCGAACGCGAGCGTGACGATGACGAACGGGGCCGCGCTCTCGATCGCGACGGTGGTGGAGGTGCCGCGCGGGAGACGATCGAGCATCCGCACGTCGAGCTGGAAGCCGACGATGAACCCGAGCCAACCGAGCGCGAAGTGGAGGAGCGGAGCGAGACCTTCCAACAGCTCCGGAGTCAGGATCGCGACGGAGGGGAGCGAGAGCACGACGCCGAGCGCGACGAACACGAGGCCGCTCGTGACGATCTCCCGAACGCCCAGCGCCTCCTCGATGCGTCGCACCCACGGGTGCGAGGCGAGCCAGATCAAGAGGACGAGCACGCCGAGCGCGAGGACCGATCGAACGACCAGCGCGGTCGACTCGTCGTCGAGGAGGGAGAACGGGGAGAACCCGCCCGCGTGGTCCCCGCTCGACGACGCGACATGCCCGCCATCCGCGAGACCGGCATCGGCGAGACCGGCATCGACGGGACCGGCATCGACGAGACCGGCATCGACGATCGCCGGTGCGGCGCCGCTGTCGGGGATCCCCGCGTCCGAGATCCCCGCCTCGCGCGCGAGCGCCGCGTCTACCACGCCGCCGTCCGCGCGAGCGAGCGTCGAGGCACCCACGGACCATCCCAGGATCAGCGCGGCAGCGGCAGAAAGCGACGCCGGGGGCGCGGCAAACCGACGCACGCCCCTCGGGAACGAGACCGATCGCCATCGCGCACGCAAGCGCTTCGATCTGGCATCGTGAAGGAGCGCAACCCCCGCGTCGAGTCGTCTCGGAGGGGCCGAAAAAAAAAGCATCGACGACGCCGGTTCGCCGCCGCATCTTCCCGGCTCGCCTGGGGCCGTGCTCCCCCCTCTCGCCGTCGCCCTCGCGCCCTCCCTCTATGGTGGTTTGGCTCGTCCTCGCGTCGATCGTCGTCGGGCTCCTCGTCCTCGACCTCGCGGTGATCCACCGGAAGGCGGAGGTGCTGAGCCTCAAGGCCGCGTCGTGGTGGTCCGCGTTCTGGATCACGCTCGGCCTCGGCTTCACCGGCGCGGTCTATCTCTTCTACGAAGAGGACGTCGTCGACTCACCGCTCGACGGCCTCGACGCCGCTTCGCGCTACCTGAGCGCGTTCCTCCTCGAGAAGTCGCTGAGCGTCGACAATCTCTTTGTCATCGCGGTCGTCTTCGAGTCGTTCGCGGTGCCGCGCGCGTATCGCCACCGCGTCCTCTATTGGGGGATCCTCGGCGCGGTCGTCCTGCGCGGTCTGATGATCTCGTTCGGCCTCTGGCTGCTGGATCACCTCGCGTGGCTCTTCTACGTGTTCGGTGCGTACCTCGCGTACGCGGGCATCAAGCTCCTGCGCGAGGGCGACGAGTCGGCGGAGCCGTCCGGCCGGGTGATCGGGTTCCTCAAGCGGTTCCTTCCGCTCGTCGATGGCGATCACGGTCCGTACTTCGTCACGCGGCTCGACGGAAGGCTCGTGTTCACCTCGCTCACGTTGGTGCTCCTCACCGTCGAATGGACCGACGTCATCTTCGCGCTCGACTCGGTCCCCGCCGTGCTCGCGGTGACGGACGACGCGTTCCTCGCGATGAGCTCGAACATCTTCGCGATCTTCGGGCTGCGCGCGCTCTTCTTCGTCCTCGAGGCGCTGCTCGATCGCTTCAGCAAGCTCAAGTACGCACTCGCGCTCATCCTCCTGTTCGTCGGCGTGAAGCTGCTCCTCCACGGCCACTACGTGATCCCGAACCTCGTCTCGCTGGCGGTCATCTCGGGGCTCCTCTTCGCCGGCATCGCCGCGTCGGCGTGGGCGCGCAAGCCCGACGGAGAGGGCGACGAGGACGACGGTGGGTGACGTGGCAGAGGGACGTGCCGCGCGCCAGACTGGAGCGCGATGAGGCTCGCCGCCCTCGCGGCCGTGTGGATGGTGTCGACCGCCGTGTGCGCCTCGAGCGCGCACGTCGCGCTCGGCTCGCCGTCGCCGGGTCACGCCGCGGGGGGCGCGGCGATCCTCGCGTTCGACGCGGTCGCCTCGCCGGTCAGCCTCGAACGCTCGGCGCGGAGCCCGAGCGCTGCGCGCAACGTCCGCGCGCTCGACGCGCCGATCGCAGAGCTGCCCGCGGCGCCCCCCCGCTCGGATCGTCCACACGCGCGTGTCGAGCCGACGCGTCCGCGCGCGCGACGCATCCTCCGTCTCTCCGCCGACGACACCGGGGACTCGTAGCCGGCCCGGGCGCGCGCGCGATGGTGCGCGTACGCCCGACCGCCCGAGTCACTTCAAGGTCGCGCATCGCGCGCGAAGAAGGTGTCGTTTCCATGTCTCGACGTGCTCGCACGGCCGGTCCCGGCCGTTCCGCCTCCCGTCCGTCCGATCCCCCTGCGTCGGAGCCTCCCACGCCGCTCGCCCCGGTGGACGAGCCGACCTCGGAGGGCTCTCCGCTGAAGCTGCTCCTCGTGTTCCTCATCCCGCTCGCGTTGGTGTTGCTCTGGGCGGTCTTCTTCGGCTCGGAAGGGCCGTAGCCCACCTCGCGCGGTGGCGGCCGACTCGACTGGCGGACGAGCGGCGCGGTGGTAGTGTCCGCGCCGCATGAGGCCCCGACGAGGCATCGACCATCCCCTCTCGCACCACCGCCGCGCCCACGCGGGGTTCGACGTGCGCGGGGCCGACGCGGAGGAGCCACCTATCGGGTGAGCTCTTCCGCCGCGTCGGCCCCGACGCGCGCGTCCATCGTCGAGATCAGTCTTCGCCCCGCGCGGGCGGGAGGTACTGGGCACCTCCTCTGCGCGGGCCGCTCCCGGGCGCGGCGAGGTGCGTCCATCGGTCGCGGGCGGCGCCGTGCGTGCGCCCGAGCTCGGGGTAGCCGAGCCATCCACACAGGAGTCGTTCCATGAAGCGTTCCTTCACCGCGGCCAGCGCCGCTCGTTTTGCAATCTTCAGTCTGCTCGGTTCTCTGATCCCCTCGCTCGCCCTCGCGGACGGCGGGCACCACAGCGAGGCCGACCTCGTGCTCCCGAGCCTCGCGAACGCGGAGCTCGCCGGCTTCAGCGCGACCACGCTGCTCTACGGCGGGTTGGTGATCTGCGCGCTCGGGATGGGGTTCGGCTTGTTCAACCTCTACTCGCTCAAGAACCGCGAGGTGCACCCCTCGATGAGCGAGATCTCCGAGCTCATCTACGAGACGTGCAAGACGTATCTCGTGACCCAGGGCAAGCTCATCTTGCTCCTCGAGGTGTTCATCGGCGCGATCATGGTCGTCTACTTCGGTTTCCTTCGACAGATGGAGCCGATGCGCGTCGTGATCATCCTGGTGTTCAGCCTCATCGGCATCGCGGGCAGCTACGGCGTGGCGTGGTTCGGCATTCGCGTGAACACGCTCGCCAACTCGCGCGCCGCGTTCGCGAGCCTCCGCGGCAAGGCCTACCCGGTCTACGCGATCCCGCTCCAGGCGGGGATGAGCATCGGGATGCTCCTCATCAGCGTCGAGCTGTTGCTCATGCTGCTCATCCTCCTGTTCGTCCCCGGCGAGTACGCGGGCCCGTGCTTCATCGGCTTCGCGATCGGCGAGTCGCTCGGCGCCTCGGCGCTCCGCATCGCGGGCGGCATCTTCACGAAGATCGCGGACATCGGGTCCGACCTCATGAAGATCGTGTTCGGCATCAAGGAGGACGACGCGCGCAACCCGGGCGTCATCGCCGACTGCACGGGGGACAACGCGGGCGACAGCGTCGGCCCCAGCGCCGACGGCTTCGAGACCTACGGCGTCACCGGCGTCGCGCTCATCTCGTTCATCCTCCTCGCGGTGCGCGAGCCCGCCGTGCAGGTCCAGCTCCTCGTCTGGATCTTCACGATGCGCGTCGTGATGATCATCGCGAGCGCGATCTCGTACAACGTCAACGAGCTCATCTCGAAGGCGCAGTATCGGGACTCCGACAAGATGGACTTCGAGAAGCCGCTCACCGTTCTGGTGTGGCTGACCTCGATCATCTCGGTCGCGCTGACCTACGCGGTCAGCTACGTGCTCATCCGCGACCTCGGCGACGGGACGCTCTGGTGGAAGCTCTCGAGCGTCATCACGTGCGGCACCCTCGCCGGCGCGATCATCCCCGAGCTCGTCAAGATCTTTACCTCGACCTCGTCGGCCCACGTGAAGGAGGTCGTCACCAGCTCCGAGGAGGGCGGCGCCTCGCTCAACATCCTCTCGGGCCTCGTGGCGGGTAACTTCAGCGCGTACTGGCTCGGCCTCGCGATCATGACGCTGATGGGCATCGCGTGGTGGATCAGCGGCTACGGCTTCGACAGCCTGATGCTCGCGCCGAGCGTCTTCGCGTTCGGCCTCGTCGCGTTCGGGTTCCTCGGCATGGGCCCGGTCACCATCGCGGTCGACTCGTACGGTCCGGTGACCGACAACGCGCAATCGGTGTTCGAGCTCTCGGTCATCGAGACGATCCCGGGCATCGAGAAAGAGATCAAGAAGAAGCACGGCTTCGAGCCGAACTTCGCGACCGCCAAGCACCTCCTCGAGGAGAACGACGGCGCGGGCAACACGTTCAAGGCGACGGCCAAGCCGGTGCTCATCGGTACGGCGGTGGTCGGCGCGACCACGATGATCTTCTCGATCGTCGTGATGCTCACCGACGGCCTGACCGCGAACATCGACAAGCTCTCGATCCTCCATCCGCCGTTCCTCCTCGGTTTCATCGCCGGCGGCGCCGTGATCTATTGGTTCACCGGTGCGTCGATCCAGGCGGTGACCACCGGCGCGCACCGCGCGGTCGAGTTCATCAAGGCGAACATCAAGCTCGACGGCACGACCAAGGCGTCGGTCGAGGACAGCAAGAAGGTCGTCGAGATCTGCACGGTGTACGCGCAGAAGGGGATGATGAACATCTTCATGACGGTGTTCTTCTCGACCCTCGCGTTCGCGTTCGCCGACGCCTACTTCTTCATCGGCTACCTCGTCTCGATCGCGGTGTTCGGTCTGTTCCAAGCCATCTTCATGGCCAACGCGGGCGGCGCCTGGGACAACGCGAAGAAGGTCGTCGAGGTCGAGCTCAAGGCGAAGGGGACTCCCCTGCACGCGGCGTCGGTCGTCGGCGACACGGTCGGCGATCCCTTCAAGGACACCTCGTCGGTCGCGATGAACCCGGTGATCAAGTTCACGACGCTCTTCGGCCTCTTGGCCGTCGAGCTCGGCGTGAGCCTGCCCGAGCGCTTCGCGGAGGGCGGCCTCGGCGTGACCATCGCGCGCGTCGCGGCGGCGATCTGCGTCGTCCTCGCGCTCGCGTTCGCGTGGCGCTCGTTCTACGGAATGCGGATCCAGAAGGCGGCGCACGCGCCGGAGCCGACCCAGGCGGCCCCCGCGCCGGCGGAGTGATCGGCGCGCGCTCGCCCCGTCATTCGGCGATCGGCTGACCGCTGCCGCCAAGCTCGGCGGGGAAGTCCCGTTGCTTCGGGACCCCCTCCGAGCCGTCGCGGCGGCTCGTCGAGGAGGCCGGCCCAACAGACGCCGGCCGTGACCACGTGGTACTCGAGCACGCTCGCGCGAGACGAGCCCGGCCGTCGAGCGGGAATGCGGTGGGCCGCGGGCCCGGTTCGGCCGCGCGTGGGTGGGTGCAGACACGTGGTGCGATCGATCCTGGTGCTCGGCCTCGTGACGGCTTGCGGAGGCGGTCGCCCGACCGGCGAGCCGATGCCGGAGCCCGATTCCGATTCCGAATCCGATTCCGATTCCGATTCCGAATCCGAATCCGATTCCGAATCCGATTCCGAGTCCGAGTCCGAATCCGAATCCGATTCCGAAAGCGAATCCGATTCCGAAAGCGAATCCGAATCCGAATCTGATGGATCCCCTCAAATCTAAGCGTTAGGCGCTGGAGATTCTCTGCTGCATGTTGTGGACGTCGAGCTCGTCGAACGATTCGTGCGATGACCGTCTCAGGATGAGCACGCCAAGTCGCGGG
>JBFWYI010000105.1:0-30662 GCA_050186575.1 Sandaracinaceae bacterium
ACCCGATCTCGACCCTCGTCGCTCCTCGACGATACTCCGGCATCGCCTCGTCCCGCCGAGGGCCAATCTCGCGCCCGATCATCGACGCTGAACCCATCGCGATCTCCGTCGCGAGGGTCTAGTCCTCTCGAGCTCCAGGTCTCGCGTCAGATCCCGAGCGCTTCGCGCACCGCGCTCGCTGCGCGTCGGCTCACTGGGATGCGCTGTTCGCCCGCGAGCACGACCGACGCTCCATCGCGGGCGTCGAACGCGACGATAGCGTCGCGTCGCACGAGCGCGCCGCGGTTCACGCGCAGAAAGCCGAGGGCTGACAGCTGTGTCTCGAGTCGATCGAGGCTCTCTCGCACGAGGAGCTCGTGCCCCTGCCAGCGGAAGGCCACGTACTTCTGATCGGCGAGGAAGCAGTCGACCTCGCGCGCATCCACGAAGCGCTTGAGCGCACCGTCGCTCACCACCAGGCGCCACGGCTCGGGGCCGAACGCGGGCTCGGGGGGCGGCGCGGCGCTCCGCTCGCGCACCCGCTCGAGCGCGCGCGCGAGCTTGCCGGCGTCGATCGGCTTGAGGAGGTAGTCGTGCGCGCCGAGCTCGAACGCCTCGAGCGCGAAGCGCGGGTGCGCGGTGGTGAACACGATGGGCGGCATCCGCTCGTCCTCCGCCACCGCGAGCCCGTCTTTGCCTGGCATCTCGATGTCGAGGAGCAGGACGTCGGGGTGGAGCTCGAGGGCCAGCTCGACCGCGCTAGCTCCGTTGTCGGCCTCGCCGACTACCGTCACGCCTTCGATCCGCCCGAGCATGCGCCGCACGCGCGCTCGCGCGATCGGCTCGTCGTCGGCGATCAGGATCTTCATCGCGGGATCCGGATCGTGCACCGGTAGCCGCCCGGCGACGACGCGCCGACCTCGAGCGTGGCGCGTGGCCCGTACGTCAGGGCGAGCCGCTCGCGCACGTTGCGCTGCCCGGTACCGGTGCCCGCGTGCGTCGAGCGATCGGGACCGACGCCGTCGTCGTCGACGACGATCTCGAGCGTGCCGTCGTCGACGCGCGCCTCGATGCGGACGTGGCCGCCCTTCTCCCGATCGGCGAGGCCGTGCAGGAGCGCGTTCTCGACGAGCGGCTGGAGGAGCATCGGGGGAAGCGTCGACGCGCGGGCGTCGTCGCTGGCGTCGATCTCGAACGCGAGCCGATCGCCGAAGCGGCTCCGCTGGACCTCGAGGTAGCAGGCGAGGGCGTCGAGCTCATCGTCGAGGCTGACGAGACGCTTCTCCGTGCTCTCGAGCGTGTAGCGGAGGAACCCCGCGAGGCGATCGAGCGTGGACTCGGCCGCGTCCGGGTCCTCGTGCACGAGGCCGGCGCAGACGTTCAGGCTGTTGAACAGGAAGTGAGGTTGCATCTGCGCGCGGAGCGCCGCGAGCCGCGCTTCGAGCGCCGCCGTCCGCTCCTGGTGGGCACGGAGCCGTTCGCGCACCGCGGCGCGCTGGAGGTGGGCGACGAAGCTCGCGAGCCCGAGGTAGATCACGCTCACGAGGATCCCGCGGCCGAGGATACCGAGCGCAGCGTCGCTCGCCTCGGGATAGAGGAAGAACACGAACGGGAGCTGCGCCGCGGTCAGGACGGAGACGATCGCGCAGGTGAGCAACAGGTGGGCGGGCAAGCGCACCAGCCCGCTCCGTCCGGCGAGCTTGGCGGCGAGCCACTCGAAGCCGTAGTGGACGCCGATGCCGGTGATCACGGTGTAGGCGGTGATGGCGCCCCACGCGCGGACCACGTGATCGGCGTCCTTCACGCACTCCGGATCGAAGAGGAGGGCGAGGACCGGAGGGGCTGCGACGAAGAACCACATCGCCTCGCGGGGGAGCGCGCGCTCGGGAGCCAGCGCGGGTCGCGGCACGGCGGAGGCCACGGGGGTCGGTACCACGGGCGGCGGGGAGGCGCATCTCGAGCGGGCGGCCGCGGAATCGGAATCGGAATCGGAATCGGACTCGGACTCGGACTCGGAATCGGACTCGGAATCGGAATCGGAATCGGAATCGGAATCGGAAGTCATCTTGCTCTCGCGTTCGCGTTGCGAACGCACGTCCTCGCTTCCTGAGCTTCCTCGCTTCCTCAGGGATCGTTGGGTCGGGCGTGGGGGCGGTGCGCTTCGAGACCGCGCACGGATCCGCGCCGGCGCTACCTCCAACGAGCCCGGGCTGTCAACCTGGATTGATCAATATAAGGACGCCGATCGCACCCCGTGCTCCGTCGCCCATCCCCCTTCGCCCATCCCCCTTCGCCCTTCGCCCGTCGACCATCCCCCGTCGACCATCCCCCTTCGCCCATCCCCCGTCGACCGTCCTCATCCCAGAGGAGCGGAAGCGAATCGGACACGCATGCGAAGTCGGAGCCCCAAGGAAGCGGTGACCCGAGCGCGCCGCCGTCACGATCACCGCGCCGGATCGGTCCCGAGGTGCTCCACGACGCGCGACCATGCGACGGCGTCGTCCAGCACCGCGCGCGGGATCTCGTCGTGGCCGACCCCCGGGAGCTCGATGAGCCTCACGTTGGCGCGCTCCGCGAGGCGCCGGCTCTGTGCGATCGGGATCGTGCGGTCCGCGGTGCCGTGGAGCACGAGCAGCGAGAGCCTCGCGTCGAGGTGGTCGGCCGGGTTCCACGCCGTCATTGGGACTTGCCCCATCGCCGTGGCGAGGCGCGCGCTCGCATTCAGAATGGGGCCTCGCATCGGGCCCAGGATCGCGGTGCGTTGGACGACGAGCTCTCCGTAGCGCGACGCGGGCGCCAACACGACCGCGCGCCGCACGCCGAGCTGGACCAGCGCGGGGCTCGCGGCGAGGACGGTGCCGCCTCCCATCGACGCGCCGACCACCGACAACGGACCGTGTCCCGGTACGAGCTCGTCGAGCTCCTCTACGATCGCGGCGAGATCGCGCGCCTCGCGTTGCCCGTAGGTGCACACCGCACCGCCGCTCCGCCCGTGCGCGCGCGCGTCGTAGCGGAGCGAGCCCACCCCGCTCGCGGCGAGCCGGTCGGCCCAGCCCGCGAGGCGACGGCGTCCGTCCGACACGCCGTGGTGCAACACGACGAGCGGGGCGCCTCCTCCGCCTCGGAGGGTGCCCTCGATGCGCACGCCGTCGTCCATGGTGAACGTGACGAGGCGCTCGCCCTCGCGGAGCGGCGCGGAGAGGTGAGCGAAGCGCACCGGGGCGAGGACGAGCTGCGTGTTGACGATCACGACCGCCGCCGCGGCGAGGAAATACGAGGAAGGCGCGAGCGCGACGAGGCCGAGCGCGACGCGCGCGAGGCGGGCGTCCATGAGCCTTGCGGCGGAGCGCACCGCGTGGACCGTCGCGTCGAGCCCGAGCGCGAGCACCGCGCCGCTGAGCCACGTGACCGCGATCGGCGAGTGCGGCCAGGCGAGGGCGGCGGCGAACGGCGCGGCGAGGACGAGCAGCGCCAACCGACCGCGCGGCCCGGCGCGCAGCACCCGCGCGACGAGGAGGACGAGCGCGGGGCCGAGTGCCACCGCGACGAACCGCACGTCGATCGCGGCGACGCCGAGCGCGTCGGCGAGCACCGACCCGACCATCGCGCTCATCGCGGCCGAGAGGACGGCGCCGAGCGCGAACGCGGCGCTCTCGGCGATCGGCAGAGGGGCGCCGGCGGGATCGGGCTCCATCGTCGGTCTCGCGGGCGGCGTCAGCGCCGGAGCTGGAGGTAGATCTCTTCGCCTCGGCGGAGCGTCACGCGGTTGCTGAGCGGGTACTCGCCGACCGGGAGCTCCACCCAGCCCTTCGACTCTTCGAAGCGCTCGACGCCGGGGCCGCGCACGACGAGCGTCGCGCCGCCGCCGCCGCTCGCCCGGATGAGGCCATCGTCGGGGAGCCGCTTGAGCGACGGGAGCGGCGCGCGCGGACCGCCGAGGTGCACCGCCGCGGCCCGTCGGAACCCGCGCGACGCCTCGGTGAACCGGATCACCTTTCGGTATCCCTCGTCGCCGTCGCGCAGCCGCAAGAGGCCCTCGTGGGTCTCCGCCCACGCGAGGATCGCGCCCTCCCGGAACTTCGCCGGCGACAAGAATCCATGCACCATCCAAACGAGCAGCAGCAGCGCGAGCGCGATCGCGGACCAGGTCGCGATCTGTTTGCCGGGGCACGTCCACCAGCCGGGATCGACGAGCGACACCTCGAGCGGCACGCGCTGGCTCGGGCCGCCCGACGCGGCGGTGAGCTCCAGCTCTCCGCGGTACGTGTCGACGCCGCAGCAATCCTCCGCCGTCGCGCGGAGTGAGATCGACGCGGCGTCGGCGTCGTCGGCCTGGAGCCGGCTCGTCGTCTGCGTCGCGGCGACCTCGAGATCCTCGACCTCGAGATGCACCGCGACCGTCACTTCCGTCGCGGCGATCGGCCCAGGTACCTCCACGCTCGCCTCGGACACGCCGCCGCCCATCACCGAGACGGAGACGGTGCTCGGATGCGGATAGTGCAGCGTCGCGCGGAGCGGGATCGAGCGCGGCGGCACCTCGCCGTCGGGTTGGATGGTGAGCCGGATCTCGACGGGGACGTCGCGCCCGTGCTCGCTCACCGCCGGGCAGTACGCCGTACCGCGCACGCGAGCTTGCACGTTGAACGGGTCGGTGAGCTCGAGCTGGGCATACGGCAGCTCGCACACCACGCACTCGGCGAGGGTCGGGTCGCCTTCGACCGCGCACGTCACGCTGGCGTGGCTCCCGGCGGGGAACGCGCCGTTGACGATCAGCTGCACGTCGTCCGCGGTGGGCTTCGGCAACACGCCGAGCGCGATCTCCTGGATCGGCACGGACGGCGCCGCGGCGGTGGCCACGCGGTGGATCCCGAAGCTCACCGCGCTGAACCCGCGCGTGACGACGATCGGTGCCGCCATCCCGCTCCCGCGTGCGCGGAAGGTGCGCTCGTGACGACCGAGCGGGACCTCGGCGCCGAGCTGGGCGTGGAACGTCCCGTCCTCACCGGACTGCATCGGCGATGCGCTCGCGCAGTCGGGCTGCTCGCAGAACTGCATCTCGAACGCGAACGATCGGTCCGGCTCGATCGTGGTCATCGCTTCGCCGACGAGGCGCGCCCAGGCGCATGCGGGCTGACCCGCGCGCACCGTGCGCTCGTGGTTCCACGGCAACGCGGGCGGCTCGCCGCACGGTGCGACCACCGCCTCGACGCGCAGCTGGCCGTACACCGGGATCACCATCACCTCGGCGCCCGCCGTCGGGCTGCGCACCGCATACGGGATCTCGGCCGGGTCCTCGGCGGTGAAGCGGAGGCTCCAGCCGTGGGTCGGGTGGCGGAACGTGGGTCCGCCGACGATCGCGCGGCGCGACGCGCGATCGACGCGCTCGAGCGCGAGCGGGCCGTCGCCCTGATCGCGGATCGCGAGGACGCGCACGGTGCGAGCGCCCGCGAACGTGCGCTCGAGGCCGACGCGGCCGCCCTCGTCGAAGCGCAGACCGCGGCTGAACGACAGCACGGCCGCGAACGCGCGCAACAGCGCCCGCGCGTCGAAGTCGACCATGCCGTCCTCGGTCCAGCCGGTGCGCCGCGCGAGCTCGGCCAGGGAGGGGTCGATGCGGGTCCGGCCGCGGCGCATCAGCGGCACGAAGCGGAACCGATCGCGCTGCCGGAGCTCGGAGAGCCACGCGTCGGCCGGCTGGAGCGCGCCTCCGTTGCACGCGCCGTCGGTGAGCAGCAACAACGTTTGCGGTGCTCCAGACGACGACATCGCGTTGAGGAGCCGGCGCGCCTCGGCGAGCCCCGCCGCGCAGGGCGTCTGTCCCTCGTGGTGCTCGAGCCGCGCCTCGCCGATCGGGGAGACGCCCTCGGGCCCGTCGCGTCCTGCCAGGAGCTCGCGCGGAGACTGGAAGCGAGCCGGAACGCCCCCCGCGGCGAGCTCGCCGAGGCCGGCGATCATCACCTGGTCGCCGTCCTCGAGCGCGCCCGCGAACGCGAGCGCGGCCATCTCGACGAGCCGGCGCGGATCCGACTCCTCCATCGAGCCGCTGTCGTCGAGGACGAGCAGGTACTGGCCGAACGACGCGGGCTGCGCATGCGCCTCGCGCGCCGCCGTGAGCGCGAGGATCGCGATCGCGATCCCGACGGTGCGCGGCGCGTTCATCACTGCTGGCGCGGCGGGAAGGGGAGCGGGATCGGGAGCTGGCTGGGATCGATCGGCAGGTTCGTCGGGATCGGGATGCCGAGCGGGTTGTTGGTCGTCTCGCCGGGCACCGGCATGCGGGGCGGTCGCCACCCGGGCGTCCATTGCTGCGCGGTCGACTGCACGATCGGCATCCGCACGATGCTCGGCGGGTGCGTGCTGAGGAACGCGAGGAGGATCTCCTCGCCGCCGCGGTCGGTGAGGCGCCGGAAGAAGTCCAGGTTGAGCAAGGCACCTTCCTCGGTCCACGTGCCCTCGGGGCGCTCGCGGCCGGCCTCCATCGCGTCGACGGTGCCCCACATGTCCGCCTCCACCTCGCGCGGTTGCTCGAACGGCGGGATGGTGTGGGCGAGCACCGAGCTCATCTCGTCACGCTCGATCTGCGCGTCGCTCCGCCCGCTCACGCAGTTCGTGTGCCCGAGGTAGTGGTGCGCGAGCTCGTGCCCGAGGATGAACGAGACTTGCTGCTCGAACAGGTGTCGCTGTCGCGCGAGCTTGTGTGGATCGACGTTGTGCGGTCCCGGATGCACGGACGCCTCGACGCCGCGCACGGGTTGGCCCCGCCGGATCAGGTCGACCACGGTGGTGACGTAGTCCTCGTAGGTGTGAGTGCCCGCGATCTCGTCGTAGGCCTTGGCCTCCGCGATCCCGGCGCAGAGCTCGAGCATCGCCGATGTGATCATCATGCGCGCCTCGGTGGTCCCGCCCTGGCGGATGCACGCGGCCGCCGCGTTCGGCTCCTCGTGCTCGATTACGATCGACAACGGGATCTGCCCGACCTGCTGGCGCTCGCGCTCGTCGAGCGCGGCGAGGAGCGCCTGGTGGATCGCCTCGGCCTCGGCGTCGAGGAACTGCCGCGTCATGAAGCCGTTCGCGTCGTAGCTCCCCGGTGGCACCGCGGGCAGCGAGCCGCGCGCCGGGGGCTCGCGCTCGACGGGGGTGGCCTGCCCGTTCGGCTGGGGGAGAGGGATGGTGAGGCCTGGCAGGCCCGGGATCGTGAACCCACCCGTCTGCGCGGGCGGATCCGTCGCCGGCGTCGGCACCGGCTCCGGTTCGACCGGCGGAGGCGGCGGGGTCTCGGGCGCCGGCGGTGGATCGTCTGATCCGAACATGCCGCAGCCTCCGAGGAGGAGGACCGCGAGGGCACTGACGGGGAGCGCGGTGGAGGAGGGGCGGACGAGGAGGCGGGATCTCGCGGGCTCGCGCATGGTCGCGAGTCTACCCGGCTCCGGGGTGGAGCACAGTCGCCCGTCGCGTCCGGTCCGCCACACGGGCGGGGTGCGGGGCCGGTCGTGCGCGAGCATGTGCTCGATGACGTGCACGAGGCGGGCCGGATCCTCACGGAGCGCGGTGGTTCGCGCAGGGGATCGGCGAGCGTGTATGATCGCTCCCCGTGGGGCGGGTCCTCGGGATCGATCTCGGCACGTTCAACTCGTGCGTCGCGCTGATGGAGAACGGCGCGCCGCAGGTGATCGCCGACCGCAACGGAGACACCACGACGCCGTCGGTCATCGGCTTCGTGGAGAACGGTAAGCGCGTCGTCGGGCGCGCCGCGAAGCGACAGTCGATCACGAACGCGGAGAACACGATCTACGCGGCCAAGCGCCTGATCGGGCGCCGCTTCCGAAGCCCGCAGGTCCAGCGGATGGCGAGCACGGTCGCGTATCGGATCACCGAGGGTCCGCACGACGACCCGCGCATCGAGCTCCCGACGCGTACCTATTCGGTCCCCGAGATCAGCGCGGTGGTGCTCTCGGAGATGAAGCTGATCGCGGAGGACTACCTCGGCGAGGCGGTCCGCGAGGCGGTGGTCACCGTGCCCGCGTACTTCAACGACGCGCAGCGGCAGGCGACGCGCGACGCGAGCGCGATCGCCGGCCTCGACGCGATCCACATCCTCAACGAGCCCACCGCGGCGGCCCTCGCGTACGGGTTCGGCAAGCGCGTCGATCGCACCATCGCGGTGTACGACCTCGGGGGCGGCACGTTCGACGTCTCCATCCTCCAGCTGACGAGCGCCGGCGTGTTCAAGGTCATCGCGACGGCGGGCGACACGTTCCTCGGCGGCGAGGACTTCGATCAGCGCATCATCGACACGCTGATCCGCGGCCTGCGCTCGCTCTCCGGGATCGACGTGAGCGAGAACCGCATGGCGATCCAGCGGATCCGCGACGCGGCCGAGCAGGTGAAGTGCGAGCTCAGCACCGCGACCCACGCCGAGGTCAACCTGCCGTTCCTCGCGACGAGCGAGGACGGGCAGCCGATCCACCTCGTGCGGAGCATGGCGCGCTCGGAGCTCGAGGAGCTCACGCGCGACCTCGTCGAGAAGACGATCGTCCTCTGCGCGTCGACGCTCGACGAGTCACACCTCACCACCGCCGACATCGACGACGTGTTGCTGGTGGGCGGGATGTCGCGGATGCCCCTCGTGCAGAGGAGCGTGGCGCGCTACTTCGGGCGCGACCCCAACGCCGAGATCGATCCCGACAAGGTCGTGGCCATGGGCGCCGCGGTGCAGGGCGCGGCGCTCCGCGAGGACGTGACCGACATGGTGCTCCTCGACGTGACGCCGCACACCCTCGGGATCGTCGTGGCGGGCGGCTGGATGGAGGAGCTGATCCCGCAGAACAGCACGGTGCCGGTCTCGCGCGGCAAGGTGTTCACCACGGTGCGGGATCATCAGACGACGGTGAAGATCATCGTCGTCCAGGGCGAGTCGCGGCGGGCCGAGGAGAATGAGCTCCTCGGCGAGTTCGCGGTCACCCAGCTCCGCGACGCGCCGGCCGGGGCGGTGCAGATCGAGGTCACGTTCGAGCTCGATATGGACGGCATCGTCCACGTCCGCGCGAAGAACCTCGAGACGAGAGACGAGCAGTCGATCTCGATCACGCGCTCGAGCGGTCTCACCTCGGAGGAGCTCGACAAGATGATCGAGGAAGCGGCGACCCACAGCCTCGCGAAGAAGGCGGACGATGCGCTCGATCGCGCACGGCTCGAGGCGGCCCAGATCCTCGGTGAGATCGACGAGCTCACGCCGCGCGTGCAAGCGGCGGTGGCGGGCAGCGACTTCGCGCAGCGCAGCGTCGAGGACGCGTTGGCGACGGTGCGCCGCGCGCGAAGCACGCTCGAGCAGGGCGAGCCCGGTGAGGTCAGCGAGCAGATCGAGATCCTGCGGCGGACCCTCAAGCTGTTCCGCGGCGCCGCAGCCGGCGCGTAGCTCACCCGATCTCTACAGCGCTTCGATACGCGCGCGGATGCGATCGGCGTCCGACGCGTTCGGCGCGAGGCGCAGGTAGCGCTCGTAGGCGGCGCGCGCTTCGTCGGGGCGGCGCGCGAGCGTGTACGCGAGACCGAGCGAGCGATAGGTCGCCGCGTATCGCGGATCGGCACGCCGCGCCTCCTCGAGCAGCGGCAGGGCGCGCCCGTGATCGCCGCGGATGAGGAGTGAGCCCGCGCTGTCGACGAGGCGCCGCGCCTCTTGCGGATCGCGCGCGCCGGTCGGCTCGTCGCTCGCGCTCGGCGGCTCGTCCGCGGTCGCGCTGGGCTCCGAAGGAGGAGTCGACGTCAATTGCGCACTGCTGCGCGTTCCCGATCCGCGCCGCGCCCGGCGAGCCGTCGGCTCGGTCGAGGTCGCGGCCGGCTCTCGGGGGACGGGCGTCTCTTCGCTCGCCTCCGCGATCGTGGGCGCGCTCTCTTCGACCGGGTCGGGCGGCTCGGCGACATCGGGAACGTCCGGCGTCGCCCGATCGGTCGCGACGGGATCGCTCGTCGTCGTCTCGCTCGTCGTCGATGCGCTCGTCGAGGCGTCGGCGTCGCCCGAGCCGGCATGCACCGCGAGGTAGATCCCGACCGGGACGAGCAGGAGCGCGAGGATCACCGCGGCCGCGACCGCGCGAGCGCGCGTGTTCGTCGGCAGCTCCGGCGGCGCCTCGGACGCCATGCGCGGCACCGGTTGGATGCGCGAGGACGGGACATCGCGCCCCTCGGCGGGCGCCCCCTCCGTGGCGGGCGCGCCCGTCGCGGGCGGGACGGTGGACACCCACTCGTCGATGCTCCCGCGGATCGCGCGCTCGAGCTCGCGCACGAACAGGCTCGCCTTGGCGGGTCGGTTCTCCGGCGTCCGATCGAGCGCGCGCGCGAGGACGCGCTCGACGGGTGTCGGGAAGTGTTGGCCGGTCACGTCGCTCATCGTGGGCGCGGCGTCGACCACCTTGTTCACGAGGATCCCGCTCGGGAGCTCGGCGTCGAACGGGAGCGAGCCGCACAGCGCCTCGAACGCCATCACCGCGAGCGAGTACACGTCGCCGGACGGCCCACACAATGAGCCTTGCGCAGACTCCGGCGGCAGGTAGTGAGGCGTCCCCGCGATCATCCCGCTCCGGGTGAGCCGCTCGTCCGTCGCGTGGAAGATCGCGAGGCCAAAGTCGACGAGGGTCGGCTTCTGGGTGCCGTCGGCGAGGCGCGCGAGGAACACGTTGCTCGGCTTGAGATCGCGATGCACGAGGCCTTGCGCGTGGCACGCGTCGAGCGCGCTCGCGATCGGCTTGAGGAGCTCGACGACGCGCGCTGGCTCGAGCGGGCCTCGGTGGGCGTGCAGCTCGTCGTCGAGGTCACGCCCTTCGAGGAGCTCCATCACGAGGTACGGCGCGCCGCTCTCGGTGCGGCCGAGGTCGAACACGCTGACGATGTTCGGGTGACCGATCTTGCTCGCCGTCTTCGCCTCGCGCTGGAAGCGCTCCACCGCCTGGCGGTGCTTGGCGAGCGAGGGGAGGAGCACCTTGACCGCGACCGGTCGCTCGAGCTCGATGTGCGTCGCGCGGTAGACGCTGCCCATCCCGCCCTCGCCCAGGAGCTCGGTGACGAGGTACCGGCCGCCGATCAGCGTGCCGATCAGCGCGTCGTCCGCGGCGAGATCGACGGAGATGCTCATCCGGCCACGCACAACCCGGTGGCGACCATGCAACGCATCCCGCTCCCGCGGCAGTCCGATCCGACCAGCCCAGGGCACTCGCAGAGCCCCATCCTGCAGCTGGCCCCTCCGCCACACGGCGCCGCGCCGCACGAGCCACAGTTCTGCGTGTCCATCGAGGTGTTGACGCAGCGCGAGTCGCAACACTCGTTGCCCGACTGGCAGCCGCTGATGATCCCGCTCTCACACTGGCAGACGCCAGCGACGCACGTGTCGCGCGCCATGCACGCGCGTCCGCACTGCCCGCAGTGCTGGAGGCTCGTGTCCGTCACCACGCAGCGACCCGCGCAGCAGGTCTCGGCCGCGGTGCACGCACGTCCGTCGAGCTGACAGATGCAGTCGCCGCCCATGCACTGTTCCATCTGCGTCGCGTCGCACGCGTGGTCGCAGCCTCCGCAGTGGCGGTCGTCGGTCATGAGGTCCGCGCAGCTCCCGCTGCACGACATCTGCGATCCCGAGCACGCGGCGACGCATTCGAACCCGCCGCCGGTGGGCGCGCACATCGGCGTTGGAGCGGTGCAAGCGACGTTGCATTCCGCGCAGCTCGTGGGCTCCCCGATGAGGCAGCCCGCGTCGGGCGCGCCGGCGTCGACCTCACCGGCGTCCATCGTGGATCCGCCGACGCAGAACCCCCGCTCGTCCGCCGACAGCCCTTCGGGCCTCACGCACGTCCGACCGGCCGGACAGCCACCGGACGGGTCGCAGCGGTTCGGATTCCGATCCGGGTCGACCGAGCATCCGATCGAGGAGACGAGGGCGAGGATCGCGAGCGCGCGTCCAACCGTCATCGCATCGCTCCGATCACCGCGAGGCCCACCGACTCGGGCCCTATGACCGGCACGAGGCTCGCCGACTCGCTCGCGTCACTCCCGCTCGCGAGCTCGATGATCGTCCAGACCAGACCCGCGGCCAACACCACTCCGCCGGTGACGAAGAACACATTGGCGAGCAGCGCGTGGTCGGTGGCGTTCCGATACAAGGCGAGCGCGTTCGCCGCATCTTGTGCGTTGGCGACCTGAGCGTTCGCGTAGGCGTCGGTGCGCTCCTCCGCCGAGAGGCCGAAGCCGATGCCGAGGCCGAGCCCCGTGAGGCCGAGGACGTCCACCGCGATCGCGGCACCGAGGCGTCCTGCGTCGATCCCGCCTCCCGTCGCGGGCGGAGGCGCCTCGATCGGATCGCTCGACGCATCGCCCTCGGGATCCGGATCCGGATCGGGGTCGGGCTCCGAGGTGTCGCCGCCGCCGATCTCGCCGAACAGCTCGCGCAGTTGCGCATCGAGCCCGTCGAGCAGCGTGTTCGCCGCCGACTCCCCCGAGGCTTGGCGCTCCACGCGGCGCATCGCGCCTTGCGACTGCGAGTCGAAGAGGCCGATGCTCAAGACGAGCTGCGCGCCGATGCGATCGAGGTTCGGGATGACGAGGTAGCGCACCGCGAGCTCGTGGCAGACCGCGGTCAGGCACGTCTGAGACTCGCCCTCGCACGACAACGCGAGCTGAACGTCCGCGAGGTTGAGCGCGACGCTGCCGCGCGGCTCGACGGCGCCGATCGCTTCGATCCGCGCACGGAGCGCTCGGTCGAGCGTGCTGCCGAGCCGCGCGTCGGACGGGGCCGCGACCTCTGTCGCGAGGACGGCGGCCGGTTGGCGATCCTGCGCCTGGGCCGCCGAGATGCTGAAGCACGGCGTGAGGGCAACGAGGACCACAGCGCCTAAGCGAAGGCCGGTCACTGCGGGCAATATATCACGCGCTGCCGCGGGGCCAGGACGTGGCAACACGCCACAGCGGGTCAGTAATCGATGGCGAGCACCCGGTCTCGGGGATCCGGTGTGAGCGGAACGCCGGCGCCCGGAACCACGTCGTGCTTGGTCATCTGGTCGCGGAGCAGGGAGGCCTCGTCCATCAACACGTCGGTGAGGCTCGTCGGCGGCGAGGCGCTCTCGGCCTCGCTCGCGAAGCGCATCAAGGCCGACGCGAACAGCTCCTTGAGGTACGCGAACGAGTAGCCATCGGTCGCCTCCGCGATGCGCGCGACCGCGGCGTCGTCCAGCGAGAGCCCGTCGGCGAGCTTCGCGTTCCACAGGCCGATGTAGCGCGCGCGATCCGCCGTCTCGGGAAGCGCGAAATAGTACTTGCGGTCGAAGCGGCTCGGTCGATCGAGCAGCGCGGGGTCGAGTCGCTCGGGGTGGTTCGTGCTCCCGATCGTGACGATGCCGCTGTTGGTCGCGAACCCGTCGAGCTCGTTGAGGAAGAACGAGCGCGAGTCGGGGGTCACGAGCGCGTCGAGGTCCTCGAGCACGAGGAGGCACGGCGCCTGGCGGCGCGCGCGATCGAACACCTCCTTGATCCCGACCTGGGGAGGTCGGTGCGGGGCGACGAAGCCCTGGACGTAGATGCACGGGAGAGCGAGCTCGCGGATCAGCGCGCGAATGCACATCGTCTTGCCGTTGCCGGGGCTCCCCAAGAAGAGCGCGCCGCGCTTCCACGGCACCTGCCAGCGCTCGTACTGCTCGCGTGCCCGGAGGAACCGATCGAAGTCGCTCCGGATCGACCGGCCGAGCGGCTCGGCGAGGATGATGTCGTCGAACGAGGTGCGCGCGACCGACGCGTAGAGCTCCTTGCTCGTCGACCAGCAGCCGTTCGCATACACGAGGATCCGATCGCGCAGCTCCGCGGAGTGCTCGCATACCTCCGTGAAGTAGTCGACGGCGCGCGCGTGCTCGTCCGCCACCAGGAAGTAGCGACTGATCACCCCGTACCCCATCGCGTAGGTCGCCTGCAGCATCTCGAAGCGCACGCCGCGCCAGCGGATGTCGAACGATGCGAGGCGCGGGGCCTCGCCGATCGGCTCTTCGCGCCCCGTCCAGTGGTAGTCGTACTGCGGGTGTACTCCGTCGGTCACGCGCAGCTCGGCGCGCCCTTCCTTCGCGTGCGACACGAAGTCGAAGAGCATGTCCTCGGTCTCGAACAGCGCCTTGCCGGGTCGCGCGCGCCGCACCGCGAGGCTGAGCGCGTAGGGGAGGGCGGCCTGCGGCTCGCGCAAGCACGCAAGGAGCATTTCGTCGTCGTGGAGCATCGCGCGGTGAGCATATCGCCGAGCTGGCGACGCTGCCGCTACTCGCCGAAGATCTCGTGGAACGCGTTCGCGCGGTCGCCGGTGGGCGCCGCCGTGCCCTCGACTCGCGGGGGTGGGTCGCCCTCGGGCTCGCGGGCCCCGCGGCGTGAGCCGCGGGCGACGTGAGCCTCCCCGGTCGTCGTGGGTTCGTCGGGCGTCGCCTCGACCGGCTCGGTGGGCGCGATCTCCTCGGAGGGCAACGTCGTGTGCGTGGTCGACTCTTCGGTCGGGGCCGGGGCGCCCGCCGCGCGCGCGACCTCGTTCGAGCTCGGCGGCACGCTCGTCGGGGGCTCCGCGGTCGTCCCGGAGGGATGCTCGGTCGGTCCGTCGAGCGCGAGCAGGGCGCCCACCAACGCCATACCGACGATCGCGAGCGCGCCGACCGCACCGAGCACCGCGAGCCATGGGATGCCTCTCTCTGGTACGGGCTCGGGCTCGAGCGGCGGGGGGCGATACGTCTCGATGCGCGACGGGAGGGTCGGCATCGTGTGAGGTACGGAAGGAGTGAGATCGAGCTCGCTCGCCACGAGCATGTCGTCGCGGATCGTCGCCCCGAAGTCGTCTTGCGCGGGCATCGCGACCGACTGGACAGCGCCCACGAAGCCGCTGGGGATGCGCGGCGGCGGTGGGACGGCGGGCGCGTTTGGCGCGATGTTCCCGAGCGGCGTCTTCGGCGCGATGTTCCCGAGCGGCGCCTTCGGCGCCATGTTCCCGAGCGGCGCCTTCGGCGCCAGGTTGGCTCGCACCTCCTCGGGCAGCTCGAGCGGGGACATCGCGCTCGTGCGATCCGAGACCTCGTCGTCCGGCATGGTGTCCGACGGCGGGGCGGGCGACGGGCGCGAGAGCGCGAACGGATAGGACGGCTCGACCTCGGCCGCCGGGAGGTCGTCGAACGATCCACCGGCGGCTCGCCTGAGGCCGTTCTCGATCTCCGAGAGGTTGGTGCCGCCGAACTGACGCACGAATTCGCCGACCTCGCTGCGCGAGGGGAGCAACGTGCCGTACGCGCGCGCGAGCGCCTCGCCGAGCTGTCGGGCGGTCTCGTAGCGCGCGGCCGGATCGCGCTCGAGGGCGCGCGCCACCACGTCGCCGATCGCCTCGCCGAGCTCCGGGCGCTTCACGTCGACCCGCGGGATCGGCATCGACGCGATCTTGTGCAGCACCTCGACCGGACCGCGACCGCCGAACAGGCGTTCGCCGACCAACACTTCCCACGCGACGATGCCGAGGATGAAGATGTCGGTGCGCTGATCGACGTCGCGCCCGCGCGCTTGCTCGGGGCTCAGGTACGAGAGCTTGCCCTTCATCTCGCCGGCCTGGCTCTGGGTCTGCCGCTCGAGCGCCTTGGCGATGCCGAAGTCGGTGATCTTGACTTGCCCGTTCACGTCCACGAGCACGTTGTGGGGCGAGACGTCGCGATGGATGATCCCGAGCGGCTCGCCGGCCGGGCTCCGCGCCATGTGCGCGTCGTAGAGCCCGCTCGCGGCCTGCCGGAGGATCTCGATGGCGATGGGCGCAGGGAACGTCTCTTGCCGCAGGGTGGTCTCCGCGATCAGCCCTGCGAGCGAGGCGCCGGTCACCAGCTCCATCACGAGGTAGAGCGAGTTGTCCTCGGCCCGCCCGAGGTCGAGCGTCGACACGACGTTGGGGCTCGTGATGTTGGCGGCCATGCGCCCTTCGTCGAGGAACATGGTCGTGAAGCGCACGTTCTCGGTGAGCTCGGGGCGCATGCGCTTGAGCGCGACGAGCTTCTGGAAGCCCGCCTCGCCGAGCGCGCGCGCCGCGTAGACCTCCGCCATCCCGCCGGTCGCGATGGGGAACAGCACCTCGTAGCGACCGAAGCGCTGCCGGGTCTCGGCGGCGGGGCTCACGCGCCAAGGCTACCGCTCCTCGCCCCTGGCGTCAGGCACGGCGGGAGGCAGACAGGACGGGCCGTGGATGCGGGCTCGGACTCGGACTACGCGGACTCGGGAACGGAATCGGAAACGGAATCGGAATCGGAATCGGAAACGGAATCGGAATCGGAAACGGAATCGGAATCGGAGTCGGAATCGGAAACGGAAACGGAATCGGAATCGGAAACGGAATCGGACTCGGACTACTCGGAATCGGAATCGGCGCTCGGTTTCAGTCAGCCCGCGTCGCTCGCTCCTGCGTCTGCGTCGCCTGCGTCGCTCGCTCCCGAGTCCGTGGCGCCCGCGTCGCTCGCTCCCGAGTCCGCGTCGCCCGCGTCGCTCTCTCCTGCGTCGGTGGCGCCCGCGTCGCTCTCTCCTGCGTCGCTTGCGCCGGCGTCCGTTCCTCCGTCGATGCAGTCGGGGTGGGGTGGCGTCTCCATGCAGCGATCGAAGCTGACCCGCAGGCAGCCGGCGAGCGACAAGCCGCACGTGGCGATCAGCGCGAGCCTCAGAACGCGCCGCGCCATACCGCTCCTCCACCGTCGGGGCCGAGGACCACGTCGATGCGCTCCTGGTTCGGCGGAGCGCCGCCGACGATGAGCCAGATGATCCCGCCCGCGATCGCCAGCGCTCCGGTCACCGCGAACGTCGCGCCGACGCCGATATTCGGCGCGGTCCCGCGCAGGCAGTCGCCGCTTGCACCTCGCACGTCGCATTGCTCGTCGAGCAGCGCGTACACGCTGAGCCCCACGAGCGCGAGGCCGACCACGCCGAGGAGGCTCGGGAGGATCCACTCCTCGAGGCTCCGCTCCGCGCGGAACGGGGAGTCCCCGGGTTGCTCCGGCTCTAGGTGGGTGGGACCGAGGGGATTCGGTTCCGTCACATCGGTCGACGATCCATCCTCGCCGTCGTGGGGACGCGCCGCGGCGGGACCCTCCACGAGCAGCGAGCGCCGCTGGGCCGCGCGCGCCTCGGCGAGCGCTCGCGTCGCCGCGGCGGCGAGATCTCCGTCCGCCACCGCCGCGCTCCCGCTGAACGTGCGGTCGGCGCTCACGATGAGGCTGAGGCTCACCGTGCCGAGCGCGTCTCCGTCCATCCACAGCGCGACGGTCGCCGCGGTGGGGACCGACAGCTCCGTCGCGATCGTCCACGCGCAGCTCGCGCTCCGACAGCTCGCGAGGCGGCTCGGCGCGATGCGCATCGCTACGTCGGCGTCGGGCAACACGTGCGCCCCTTCCGCGACGAGCGCGCTGAGCACGGCCTCGCGCGCGCGGCCCGACGCGTCGCGCGGAGCGTCCCCGCCCATCGCCAGGACGACCACCTCGGCTTCGCCCTCGCCCTGCGCAACGGCGATCGACGGCCCGACCACGGACCAGAGCGCGAGGGCCACCGCGACCATCGACGAGCGCATCGGCGCGGACCTTACGCCTCTTGAGGGAACGCACAACCCCACTGTGAGGAGCCCGGTGAACGCCGCAGGGTTCGGCTCATGACCAGCCCGTCCGGTTCCGACTCGCTCTTCGATCCTACCGAGGAGCACGCCCTCCTGCGCCGCACCATCGCGGAGTTCGTCCAGCGCGACGTCGAGCCGCAGGCCGCCGAGCACGACGCGAAGGGGGAGCTCAACGTCCCGCTCTTCCGAAAGCTCGGCGAGCTCGGGCTCTTGGGCATCACGGTGCCGGAGTCGGCGGGCGGGGCCGGGATGGACACCGTCGCGGCGGTCATCGTCCACGAGGAGCTGAGCAAGAGCGATCCCGGCTTCTGCCTCGCGTACCTCGCGCACTCCATGTTGTTCGTGAACAACTTCTTCCACTGCTCCAACGCCGAGCAGAAGGGTCGCTACCTCGCGAAGGTGATCAGCGGCGAGTGGGTCGCAGGGATGGGCATGACCGAGCCCGGCGCGGGCACCGACGTCTTGGGGATGAGCACGACCGCGCGCCTCGATGGCGATCACTACGTGCTCAATGGGACCAAGACCTACATCACCAACGGCTGCGAGGGGTACTGCTTCCTCGTCTACGCGAAGGTCGACGGTCGCATCACCGCGTTCGTGGTGGATCGAGACTGCAAGGGGTTTTCCTCGTCGAACCACATCGACAAGCTCGGCATGCGCGGCTCCACGATGGCGGAGCTCATCTTCGACAACTGCCGCGTCCCCACCGCGAACCTCCTCGGCGAGATCGGCGGCGGCCTCACGCACATGATGCGGAACCTCGAGATCGAGCGGCTGACCCTCGCGGCGATGAGCTGCGGCATCGCGCGGCGCTGCGTGGAGATCATGGTGCGCTACGCGAACGAGCGGAAGGCGTTCGGCGATCCGCTCAACCGCTTCGGTCAGATCCAGCGCTACATCGGCGACGGCTACGCGATGACCGAGGCGGCGCGCGCGCTGACCTACAACGTCGCGCGCGACGTCCGCGCCGACAACCGCGCGCGCGTCGGCTCGGACGCGGCGAAGCTGTTCGCGGCCCCCGTCGGCAAGCAGGTCGCCGACTGGGCGATGCAGGTCATGGGCGGCGCCGGCTACTGCCGCGAGTATCCGGTCGAGCGTCTCTGGCGCGACGCCAAGCTCCTCGAGATCGGCGGCGGCACCCTCGAAGCACATCAAAAGAACCTGACGAAGGACCTCACCCGCCTCTACACCTGAGGGACGCGCTCCGTACGGTCGTCCCCTACTCGGATTCGTCGGGCTCGCCGTCGACGGTCGCGGCGGTGGCGGACCTGGCCCGGCGCTCGTCGGCCGTCGCGGTGCGGACGGAGATCACGCGGCCGGTGAGCTTGAGGCTCTCCTCGCTCGGGGGGGAGAAGCCGAGGCGCGCGCGGTAGGCGTTCTTGGCGACGATCCAGGCGTCGATTGGGTCGTCGTCGCCGAGCACGACCTTGTCGCCGATGTTTGCTTGCTCTGGCAGGGTGTCGACCGGGATGGTGCACCCGACGCCGCCGGAGCGGGGGCTCTTCTCCGGCACGGCGTCGACCTCGGTCTCGAAGCGCGCGCCGACCTCTTTGCCCTCGAACGCGCGTTGGAGGTGCTCCGCGATCTGGTCGCCGCCGTGGAGGTACACGAGCGGCTGCTCGTCGGTCGCCTCCTCGAGGAGCTCCTCGCGACCGTCGTCATCGCGCACCAAGCGATACGCGATGACGGCGACGTTTCCCGGTTCGATGCGTTGGACTCGGTACGCCGACACGCGAGGCGGTTATCACGCGCCCGGGTGCCGCTCAACCTGCCCATCGCCGGCGCAGCGCGGCCATGTCGTCGGCGTAGCGGCTCGCGATGCGGTTCGGGTCGTCCTCCGCCTGACGCAAGAGCCCGTCCGCGCGCGCCGCCGCCTCCTCGCCCGGCAGCGTCGAGACGAGCCACGCCTGCGCGATCTGGAGCGCGCGCACTTCGGCCATCGACGCGAGCCCCTCCCCGCTGCCCGTCGACCACGCGCCGATCGTCCACTGCATCGACTCCGCCTGCGCGAGCCGCGCGCTCGCCTCCCGCGCGATCGTCGCGTCGACGCCTGCCTCCACCGCGGCCCGCACCCGCGCGACGATCGAGCCCGTCCCGTCGACCCCCAGCGCCGCGCGCGCCAGCGCTTCGTAGCGCGCGCGGAGCGCCTCCACCGCGTCGGCATCGCGAGGCGCTTGCGCCTCGAGCGCCTCGAGGGAGGGCTCGTCCGGCCGCGTCACGGGGACGTCCACGCCTCGAGTGCGTCGAGCGAGGGCTCGCGCGGCCGCGTCATGCCGACGTCCCCGTCACGGGCGCTGCGAACGAGCGCTCGCCCGTATCCGTCACGCGAACGACCGCTCCTCGATCGGTCGCCTGCTCACGAGGCCGTCGCGACAGCGCCGCGCGTACGCCTCCGGTGTCCATCCGACTTGCGCGCGGAACTCGTGGATCAGATGCGCTTGGTCGTGATAGCCGAGGTCCTGGGCGGTGCGCGCCCAGTCGACGCGCTCCCCGTTCGCGACGCGCTCCGCCGCGTCTTGCACCCGCGCGCGACGGATCACCCACTTCGGTCCGATGCCGACGACCTGCTTGAAGTCGCGCTGGAGCTGGCGCACCGACCCGCCGTCGATCCGCGCGAGGTCGTCGACGCGGAGGATCGAACGATCCTCACGCACGCGGGCGACCAGCGCGTTGATGCGGAGCACGCGCGCATCGATCGGGCGCTCGGTGAGCACCGCGCGCACGAGCTCGGCCATCCGGCGGCTCGCCTCCTCGAACCCGTCGCCCTCGGCGCGAGGATCGAGGTCTCGGAGCTCGACGTCGTGGCCCGTCACCTCGGAGAGCGACGCGCGCCGACCCACCAGCGACGCGGTCGGCACCCGCGCGATCGCGAACAGCCCACCGGGAGTGAGCTTGGTGCCGAACACGCCGCCGCTCCCCTCGAGCCGCGCGACGAAGCGCTCCGTCGACAGGCCGGTCACCCGCACCTCGGGCGAGAGGACCACCGGGCTGCGCTCGCTCGATAGGTTCGCGCACGGGTGAGGCAGGATCTCTTGCTCGAAGCAGGCGCCCGGCGCGAGGTCCCACCGAACCGTCCAGAACCGTTCGATCACCTCCTCGAGATCGGCCGGCGGCGCGCGCCGGTCGAGCGCGAAGTGTCGGAAGCCCCGGCGGGGATCGAGGATCCCGAGGGTCCCGTCCTGGCTCATCGTGGCCATGTCGGGAGCGTGACGCGCTTCTACAATCCGCGGAAGGCGCCGCGCGGTACGTCTCGCAGATGACCGAATCCACGAACGAGACGAAGACGCACACCGGCTCCTGTCACTGCGGCGCGGTCCGCTTCGAGGTGGACATGAGCCTCGCCGACGCGGGGGCCTGCAACTGCTCGATCTGCCGGCGCGCGGGGTGGGTCGTGAAGTCCGTGCCGCCGGCCGCGTTCACGATGCTGTCCGGCGTCGGCGCGGAGACCGACTACCAGTTCGGCAAGAAGACCGCGCACCACCCGTTCTGCGCTACGTGCGGCGTCCGCACGCACTCGAGCTGGGGGGAGGGCGACGACATGAAGGTGATGATCAACCTCCGCTGTCTCGACGGCGTCGACGCGGACGCGCTCGAGGTACGACGCTGGGACGGCGCGAGCTTCTGAGCTCGGCCACTCAGTGAAAGTCGCGTGAGCGCGGCGTGCCGTCCGGCGCGCGACGGATGGACGGCACCCGCACGCGATCGGCGACGAGGTGGACGACGCCGTGCTCGTTCTGGATCTTGCCGTCGACCTGGATCAGGGTGGCGGTGCGGATGATGGCGGCGTCGCGCTCGAAGACCTGTCGCCAGACCACCACGTTGACGAAGCCGGTCTCGTCCTCGAGCGTCATGAACACCACCCCCGACGCGGTGCCGGGGCGCTGGCGGCAGATCACCATCCCCACGTAGCTCGTCCGCTGACCGTCACCGATCCGCTGTACCGCCTTGGCGTCGGGCACGCGCCGCCGGGTGAGCTCGGCGCGCAGCTCGGCCATCGGGTGACCGCGCGTGCTGTGGAGGCTCCGCTCGTAGTCCCAGCTCACCTCGCGGCCGGGGCCGAGCGCCAAGAAGCGCGGCTGCGCCTCCGGTGACGTGTCGGGCGCGAGCGCGAGCCCGTCGTGATCCTGCGAGGCGAGCCCACGCACCGCCCAGAGCGCGCGCCGCCGATCGAAGCCGAAGCACTCGAAGCCGCCCGCCTCCGCGATCAGTCGCAACGGTCGTTGCGCCAGCCGGGTCCGGAATGCGAAATCGGCGAGGCCCAGGTACGGGCGGACCGAGCGGCTCCCGTTCGCGCGCTCGATGGCCTCGCGCTCGCGCTCGCCGAGTCCGGAGACGTAGCGCATCCCCATGCGGATGGCGGACGGATGCGGTCCGGAGTCGACGCCCTCGAGCGTGCAGTCCCACTCGCTCACGCTCACGTCGATCGGCCGCACCTCGACGCCGTGATGCTTCGCGTCCTCGACGATCGTCGAAGGTTGATAGAAGCCCATCGGCCACGCGTTGAGGAGCGCGCAGCTGAACGCGTCGTGGTGATGGCACTTCAGCCACGCGGTCACGTAGCTCAACAATGCAAACGAGGCTGCGTGGCTCTCGGGGAACCCGTACTCGCCGAAGCCGCGGATCTGCGAGAACACGCGCTCCGCGAATTCGCGCGGGATGCCGCGCGCGGTCATCTGCGAGACGAGCTTGTGCTGGTGCTCGTCGATGCGCCCGCGCGAGCGCCACGCCGCGATGTCGCGCCGGAGCTGGTCGGCCTCGCCCGGCGTGTAGCCGGCCGCCTCGACGGCGAGCTTCATCACCTGCTCCTGGAAGATCGGCACGCCCAGCGTCTTCTCGAGGATCCGCGCGAGGCTCGGGTGCGGATAGTCGATCGTCTCCTCGCCGTGCCGGCGCCGGAGGTACGGGTGCACCATGTCCCCCTGGATCGGGCCCGGCCGCACGATCGCGACCTCGATCACGAGATCGTAGAACGTCTTCGGGCGGAGGCGCGGGAGCATCGACATCTGCGCGCGGCTCTCGATCTGAAAGACGCCGACCGTGTCGGCGCGCGTGATCATCGCGTACGTCGCGGGGTCCTCCCCAGGCACCGTCGCGATGGTGAGGTCGAGATCGCGACTTGCTTTCAATAGATCGAAGCACCCGTGGATCTGCGTGAGCATGCCGAGCCCGAGGAGGTCGACCTTGAAGAGGCCGAGGTCCTCGATGTCCTGCTTGTCCCACTGGACGACGGTGCGGTCGGCCATCGTGGCGGGCTCGACGGGGCACAGCGTGTCGATCGGCTCCGCGCCGAGGAGGAAGCCGCCCGGGTGGATCGAGAGGTGCCGCGGGAAGCTCTGGATCTGCTCGACGAGCCGCACGAGCTGACGCACGCGGCGCGCGCCGAGCTCGAGGCCCGCTCGTTGGAGCGCGTCGTCTTCCAAGGGATCGCCCCAGCCGCTCGAGAGCTTGCTCGCGTGATCGAGCGCGGTCTCCGGGAGCCCGAGCGCCTTGCCGACGTCGCGCACCGCGCTCTTCGTGCGATAGCGCGTGACGTTGGCGACCATGGCGGCGCGCCGTCGCCCCCAGCGCTGGTAGACGTACTGGATCACCTCTTCGCGGCGGTCGTGCTCGATGTCGATGTCGATGTCGGGCGGCTCGGCGCGCTCGCGGCTGAGGAAGCGCTCGAAGAGGAGGTCCATGCGCACGGGATCGATCGCGGTGATGCCGAGACAGAAGCAGACCGCGCTGTTCGCGGCGCTCCCTCGGCCCTGACAAAGGATGTTGTGCTCCTCACAGAACCGGACGACGTCCCACATCGTGAGGAAGTAGCCCTCGTACTCGAGCTCTTCGATCAGCGAGAGCTCGCGCTCGAGCTGCGCGCGCATCGGATCGGGGATCGCGCCCTCGAAGCGTGCCGCTGCGCCTTCCCAGGTCAGGGTGCGGAGCCAGCTCCGCTCGTCTTGTCCTTCGGGCAGGTGCTCGGTCGGATAGCGATAGCGGAGCTGTCCCATCTCGAACGCGCAGAGATCGGCGACCTCGCGCGTGCGCTCCACCGCCTCGGGGCGATCCTCGAAGCGCCGGTGCATTTGAAGGGCGTCGGCGAGGTAGTGCTCCGCGTTCGGCCGGAGCCGTCGACCGGCGGTGTCGAGCGTCTTCTTGTGTCGGATGCACGCGAGGATGTCGCAGAGGAAGCGCCGCTCGCGCGCGTGATAGAGCACCTCGATCGCCGCGACCTCCGGCGCGCGCATGATCCGTGCGCTGGTCAGGAGCTCGCGCTCGCTCGCGATCTCCTCCGGTCTGCGATGGCGAGCGAGCATCGCGAACACGCGGCCTCGAAACGCCTCACCGCACCACGATAGGGTCGTTGCGTCCGGGCACAGCGCGACGATCGGCGCGCTCCCTGCCGCGCCGAGCTCGTCCGGGCTGACGAGCGACTCCCCCTTCGGCCGCCGCGCGTGCCCGAGGGTGAGGAGCCGGCAGAGCCGGCCGTAGCCCTCGCGATCCTGGGCCAAGAGGATCACGTTGCGCGCGCGGTCCGGGGCGTCGAGGTCCCCGACCGTCACCTGAGCCCCGACGATCACGCGGACGCCGCGCTCCTTGCCGCGCATCCACGCGCGGACGACGCCGTTCATCGAGTCGCGATCGGTGAGCGCGATCCGATCGAGCCCGAGCTCGGCGGCGCGATCGATGAGCTCCTCCGGATGGCTGGCGCCCTCGAGGAGAGAGCCATTCGATTTGACCCAGAGAGGGACGTACGGCGCGGTCATCGGTGGTCGGAGTCGGAAACGGAATCGGAAACGGAATCGGAATCGGAAACGGAAACGGAAACGGAAACGGAATCGGAATCGGAATCGGAATCGGAATCGGAATCGGAAACGGAAACGGAATCGGAAACGGAAACGGAAACGGAAACGGAAACGGAAACGGAAACGGAAACGGAAACGGAATCGGAATCGGAAACGGAAACGGAATCGGAAACGGCGGACGGCTACGGAATCGGAATCGGAAACGGCGGACGGCTACGGCAGGCGGATACGGACGACGGAAAACGGGTTGACGGAAAACGGAAAACGGGAACGGAAAACGAGAACGGAAAACGAGAACGGAAAACGAGAACGGAAGACGGATGCGTTTGGTACGACAAGCTGACGCGCGTTCCTGCCTTTCACTCCAGCCGTCCGTGGACGAACCACGCGCGTCTCGTGCGATCGAAGAACAGCCACAACAGCGATCCGTCATCCCGCTCGCCGAAGAAGTAGTCGCGCGCCGCTTCCTTCACCCACCAGCCGCCTTGCAACCGATACGGGCCGGCTAGAGCTCGCAACGGAGGTTGCGTGCGAGGTCGGCCCGTCGCGTCGCTCGCGAGGCGCTCTGGCTTGGCCAGTACGCGCCGCACGAGGACACCTTCGGTGTTCGGGGTCGGCTTTGGGTCGCTGAGCTTGCTCGTCGGCTCGAACCGGAACGCGTTCTCGGGGAGCCAGCCGTCCGCGAGGCGCGCGCGCACGACCGCGTCGTCGCCGTAGGCGGCGCGAAGGCGGGCGAGGCCCCGGGCCGCCGCGGTCGGGTCGCGGCCGCGGCCCGCGAACAGCGCGAGCTGAGCGCCATCGAGTCGTGCCGGCAACGCGTCGAGGACCACCCGCTCCACGCGATCCTCGAGCGCGATGGCGAACAGGCGCAGCCGCACCAGCTCGAGGAGCGCGGCCTCGTCCCGGCTCGCGCGCGCCGGCTCGAGGTGCTCTCGTCGCTCGCCGCCGCGCTCGTACGAGAGCCGTAGCTCCAGCGCGGACAGCGCCATCGAGCGGCGGGCCAGCTCGCCCATCAGCGCGTGGAGCGCGCCCTTGATGCAGAACAGCGTCCGCGCCGCGTCGTCGGTGGCCGGGTCGAGCTCCGCCTCGATCACGATCGGGTCGGGATGCGCGGCCGGCTGCATCGGGACGCGGAACGCGTCGGCCAGCCGTGCGTGCACGAGCGCCGCGTCGGGACCGAACCGTACGCCGATCTCGCCGCGCGGCAGATCGAGGAACCGGCCCAGCGTGCGCACGCCGAGCTGCTCGAGCGCGCGCACCAACTCGGGGTCCACGTCGACACGCCAGAGCGGAACGCGCTCGGCCCGCCGCGCCTCGTCGGCGGGGCTCGCGAGGACCACCGCGCCGCGCGACACGCGCGCGATCGCGAGCGAGGGCAACCGCCCGAAGCCGACCACCACCGCGCCGACGTAGCCGAGCGCCGTCAATGCGCCGTGCACGTAGTCGGCCCAGCGATCGAGCGGACCGAACAGGGCGGTCATCCCGGCCGGGTCGAGCCAGAACACTCCGTCGATCGCGTCGTCGGGCTCGACCCGCGGCGTGCGCGCCAGGGGCGCGCGCAAGAGCTCTTCCTTCGCCGCCGCGAGCTCGCGGTCCGGCACCGGCGCCGCGACGAGCTCACGACACACGGTGAGCGCCACGTTGTACCGCATGCCCGGACGCACCCGCGCCGCGGCCGCCTTGGTGTCGACCATCAGGATCTTCGCCTGGGGGTGGTCTTCCTCCACCACCGCGAGGGGCGGTGAATCTCCACCGGCGCGTCCGCCCGGATCCAGGCGGGCCCGGCCGCGCAGGACGAGCTGCAGCGGCAGCGCCGGGACGTCCACACATGCGACCCGGTGAGTCACGGCGCGCCTCACATCCCCTCCGGCGCGCGCGGGCGTCGCCGCTCGAGCGTCCGGCGCATCGGCTCGTGCGCTCGGGGACTCACGGCAGACCCTCCGGTCCGATCCACGCGCGCGGACCCGGGAAGCGGAGCGGCTCGGGCGACCGATGCTTGAGCGCCTCGGTCTCGAGCGCGAAGCGGCCCGCGCGGACCCGGCGCCGCGACACCCGCGCGCGCGTCGCCACCATCGACCCGAGCGAGCTCTCCGACTCGCCGCTCAACAAGACGCAACGACATTCTCGATCTCGAGCGAGGGTCCCCAGCCGCCCGAGCCACGCCTGGCCGCGCGGCAAGCGGACGTCGGACACGTCCAGCGCGATGGCGCCGAACGCGCCCGTCCGCATCAGGATCTCCGCCGCCTTCGGCCGCGCCGCCGGCCCCGCCTCGTCCCTCAGCCGAACGAACAGCAGCGCGTCGAGGTCGAGCCCGGCTCGCGCGAGGTCCGGCGGAAACGCCGTCGAGCCAACGCCCTCGACCCACGCGACGAGATCGCCCTCGCGCTGCGCGGCCAACAGGATCTGCGCCGCCACGCTCGTCCGCGCCGACGCCGGTCCGGCCGCCAGCTCGATGAGCCGGCCGTCGGCCCCGATCTCCGGGACCGGAAGATCGAGCGCCCGCACCACGCCCCGCAACCACGGGGCGGTGCCGGAAGATCCGGTCGCGAGGGCGGACAGGGCCACCATAAACGGATCGGTATACTGAACACTCGCGCAGTGTCAATGCGCCGCCCCAACGACAAGAGGCCTTGATGAGGATCGAGGCGCCCGCCCCACGGGTGTAGGGCTTCGCACTACGCCCACGATCGCTTCGTGCGCGGTGAACGCGACGGAACGGAACCTGAGAAGGGGACGGCCACGGCGGGTACGCCGGAGGGAGGCAGGGGGCGATGAAGGCGACGGCGATCGAACGGGCTCGGATGGTGGCGGCGCTCGCGGCGCTCCTCGCGTTGCCCGCGTGCGAGGAGGGGGAGCCGGCCGACGTCCGTCCCTACACGGACAGCGCAGGTCGCTCCTGCAACGTGGACCTGAACGACATCAGCGGGACGGCGATGTGCGACGTCGACGCGAGCACTCTCATCAGCTGCGACGGCGCGCAGGAGCCGGGCATCGTCACGCAGGACGACTTCGACTTCGACACGATGATCTGGACGCTGGAGAGCTGCACGGGCTGCATCGATCGCGCGGCGCACCAGACGTTCATCGGCGACTGCGCGAACATCGAGTGCACGCTCGACGCGGACTGCCTCTACCTTCAATACACGTGCCGCGGGGGGATCTGTCAGCACGAGTGAGGCGCGACCGCTTCGCAGCCGCCCCGCTCGGGTCCGGCCGCGCTTGACGGAGTCGCGCCCCGCCTCCTAGCGTTGTGCCTCCACCGTGCCGATCCTGACTTCATCGGAGCGCATCGGCACCGTCGTCGCCGGTCGCTACCTCCTCGAGCGCGTCCTCGGCCAAGGTGGGATGGGGGTCGTGTTCGAGGCGGAGCACACCGGGAGCGGCCGCAAGGTGGCGGTCAAGATGTTGACCACCCAACACGGCCTCGAGGGCGAGGTGTCTCGCCGCCTATTGCGTGAGGCGCGGGCGGCGGCCCGGCTCGAGCATCCCAACGTGGTGCAGGTGTTGGACGTCGGCACGTCTGACGACGAGACCCCGTATCTCGTGCTGGAGCTGCTACGGGGCGAGGCGCTCGGCGATCTCTTCCAGCGTGAGGGGCCGCTCGATCCGGACCGGGTCGTCCAGTTCGTCGCGCCGATCGTCGACGCGCTCCACTACGCGCATCGCCGCAGGATCGTTCATCGCGACCTCAAGCCCGACAACGTCTTTCTCGCCCGTTTGGGCGACGACATCGTGCCGAAGCTCCTCGACTTCGGCATCGCCAAGGTGCTCGACGACACCTCGACGCTCCGCACCGCCACCGGCACGGTGATGGGTACGCCGGCCTACATGGCGCCCGAGCAGGCACGCGGCGAGTCGGACCTCGGTCCGTCCGTCGATCAGTGGGCGATGGGCGTGATGATGTTCGAGCTCCTCAGCGGCCGGCTGCCATTCGAGGGCGACACGTATCCTGTCATCCTCGGGAAGATCCTCACCCAGTCGCCGCCGAAGCTCGGCGACGTGGCTCCCGAGGTCCCGCCCGCGCTCGCGGCGATCGTCGACCGGATGCTGGAACGCGATCCGGGCGCGCGCTTTCGCGATCTCGCGGCAGTCGCGGCGGCCCTCCGCGCGGACTCGGCGAGCGCGGCGGACGAGGGCGCGCGAGCAAGGGGCCGAGCGACCTTGGCCGGGCGCGCGTCCGCGACGCGTCCTCGCGCGCACGAGACCGCAGAGACGATCCACGCGACTCCGCTCGTCGATCCGCCCGCGAACGTCGCGTCGGGTCCGGCCTCCACCCCTCCCTCTTCGGCCGCGCGCTCGTCGGTCGAGCCGCCCCCCGCAACATCGCTTGCGACAGGTCCGATCGAGCGGTCGCCTGCCACCGGCATCTCGTCCATCCGATCGCTCACCCCGTCGGTCGTGGCCGCTCCGTCGCGCCGATGGGGGTGGATCGTCGCGACGGTGGTGGGCCTCGGGCTGGTCGCGCTGGTCGCGGTCGCGCTCCCGTCGGGGAGTGGCGAGCCCGACCCGTCGAGCGTGCCGACGTCGGGCTCCCGGGCCGCCGCGACGCCGGCGGCCTCCCCCGCGCGTCCGTCGCAACCGGCGAGCGGGCCGGCCCAGGACCGCGGCGGGCCCGTCGAGACCGACTCGCCGATCGACGAGGTCGCGGACCTCACGCCCGATCCGTCCGCCGTCGCGGAGGATGACGCGCCGGAGCCCGAGCCCCCGGGTGCGCGCGTCGATCACGGCGCCGGGTCGGGTCGTGCGCGGCGGGCCCGAGGCGCTTCGCGCGGCACCACCTCGCCGAGGTCGACGCCGCCGGGGACGACGTCGCCCGGGACGACGTCGCCCCACGAGACGACCGGCGGCTCGTCGACGAGCGGCTCGGGTCGGTCCGATCCCATGGAGCTTCGAGGATGGTAGCCTCGTGGACACGGATGGCCGTGTGGTCGCGGCTGGCTCTGGTCGCTCTGCTCGCGCTGCGCGCCGCGCCGGTGTCCGCGCAAGGCGACGCGGCGGAGGACGCGCGCGCCCTCTTCGTGCGGGGCATGGAGCACGCAGAGAACGAGCGCTGGACCGAGGCGCTCGAGGCGTTCGAAGCATCCGCGGAGCGCTATGATCGCGTGTCGACCCGGCTCAACGTCGCGTCGGTGCTGCTGCGACTCGGTCGTCACATCGAGGCGCGCGACCGCCTGCGGGCCCTCGGTGCGCGGGGCGACATCCAGCCCGACGAGCAGCGTCAGAGCGCCGCGCTCCTCGAGCGCGCGGAGGACGGCATCCGTCGCGTGCGCCTCGAGGTCTCGCCCTCCGACGCGACGATCCGAATCGACGGCGCGCCGCGCGCGGGGGAGGGCGCGACGCGCGAGCTCGAGCTCGACCCGGGCCTGCACCGCGCCGAGATCGCCGCGGACGGGCACGTGAGCCAGACCCTCGATCTCGCGGTCGGCACCCGCGAGCTCCGGGTCCACCTCGAGCCGCGACTCGCTCAGGTCAACGTGCGCAGCAACGTCGAGAGCGCCGAGGTCCAGCTGGACGGGGAGGTCCGCGGCACCGGCGACGTCCGGCTCGAGATGCCGGCCGGTCGCCATCGCATCGTCGTCAGCGCGGACGACTACGAGCCGTTCTCGCGGTGGATCGATCCCGGTCCGGGCTCGCGCCTCGACGTGCTCGCCTCACTGGCGTTGCGTCAACACGGCGAACAGGTCTACGAGAGCCCGTGGTTCTGGGTGATCGGCGGCGCGATCGTCGTGCTGGCGGCGGGCCTCACGATCGGGCTCGTCCTCGCCTTCCCGTCCGATCCCAACTACGACGGAGGCACGCTCGACGATGTGCTCATGCCGCAACCGTAGCTCCGTGAAGCGCGGCGGCGCGGGCGCGACGGTGCGCCGATGAGCGTACGCCAGCACGCGCTCGCGCTTTCGGTGGCGGTCGCGCTCCACGCGGGGTGCGCGCGCGAGGCGAGTCAACTGATCGTGCAGATCGATTCGGACCTCCCGCTCGACGTCCAGCCTCCCGTCGCGGGCGACGAGGTCTTGCGCGCCGTGCACGTCGAGGTCTGCGACGACTCGTGCGAGGACGCGACGGCGCCGCGCACCTCGCGCCTCTGGAGCGTGACCGCCAACGGCTCGCCGGGGCGGATCCCATTCCCGTTCTCGTTCGGCGTGGCGCCCTTCGTGCACGACGCGTCGAGGCGCGTCGAAGTCCGGGTGAGCGCTCTGCGCCGCGACGAGGTCGAGGTTGCGGACGCGGAGCTCTTCACGGTGCGGCGCCAGGTCGGCTTCACCGCCGGGCGC
>JBFWYI010000106.1:0-30604 GCA_050186575.1 Sandaracinaceae bacterium
GGTAGAACGCAATCGCAAGTTCGAGTCGGACTACGACAAGGCGCTCGCCGGCTGGACTTCGGGCGACCGTACGGTCGTGTTCCCGCCGGGGACCTGGTGGATGCGCGTCCACCACAAGGCGCGCGTCTGCCCTCCGCCTTAGACGGCCACAAAGGTCCTTGCGCGCCTGGGACCGGGGCTCGGGCGTGCATCGGTCCGTCCGTCGTTCGCCAGGGCACCCCCCAGGGAGCCTGTCAGCGTGCTCGAAGCGGCGGATCGCGCGCTCGGACGGTTCAGACGGTCCTTTCGAGGGCCGAGGTCACACCCGCGCGGGCCGGATTCAGTCACACCGGGCGCGCCTCAGCCGTTCAGCAGCACGCCAACCTGGGTACGATCTCTTCCGATTCGTTATTTATCGAGATTGATCAGCGCCTTGCGTACCGCCTTGCGAACCCAATCCACCGGATGACTCTCCAACAGTTTGAGCTGTTGCCGTGCGGGCGTCGCTTTGAGCTTTCCAAGAGCCATTGCGGCATGTCCAACAACTTCGTCGTCCGCCAACAGTCGAATCAACACGTCTACTGTTTGCGAAGACGGTATCCGGGCAAGCCCCAGAACTACCATTTGACGAGCCCGTCCGTACCGCCTGTCCTCAGCAAACTCATACATTCGAGAAGCGAGATGAGGTCCGGCGAGCACCTCCAGTGCGTTCCCGAGCGCCCAGCCGAGACCGCTCTCATCGTTGGCAGCGACACGCGCAAACTCATCGGCAATCGCCGGGGCTGACGCGCGCGCCCAGGGGACAGACAATGTGCGTACTATGTCCTCTTTCACCGACGCATTCGTTGAACGCGACAGGTAGTGAGTGAGCAACGGTACAACGTCAGCATACTTGCGCCCAAGGCGCCGGAGCTCGCCGATCGACCGCACGCGATACCCATGCGCCGCTAGCTCTTGGAGTAGGGGTAGCGCATCCTGAGAGTATGCCTCCCGAAGCTCTCTTATGCGCTCGCTGCTGGCGGTCCCGTCTCCCACGGCAGCTCCTCGATTTCGCGATATCTAGCCGCACAATGCACTTAGAGAATGCGATGGATAATGACCTTACCTAGTTCTTCGAGTGCGCGCAAGCCCGCGCTCAGCCGGGTACCTTCCCCTGCGCGTATGAAGAGATGGAATTCGTACCCATAGCGTTCGGCGTACGCTAGGAAGTCTTGTAGTTGACGCGTGTTTGAGAGGTACGCAACGTTCTTCACCTCACCAATTAAGCGAGCGCCTGCGTCTAGTAGGTCGGGAGTGCGATAGGCAGCGGTCTCGGTCAGCGATTCGATACGGTCCGTGTTCCTTAGCAGTCCGGTTGCCGCCTGTGCGGCTAGCTCGCCGGCCTGACCCACCTGGGCGATATTGATACTACGCGCAACATTTGAGACGGACTGGAAGGGAACCGCCGCCCGCTGCAGTGCGTATCCAAGAGACGGGCAGACGGACGCAGCTCGGTTGCCCCAACTGTTGAGGGTGCGAGCGACTGCCGCGCCGGCGCTCGCGATAGCGGGGCAGAGGGCCGGATTCCGGGAGCACGCGGCCGTGAGTGTGTCACGAAGGAAGCCGAAGATCAGCCCGCTCGGGTCGGTCTCATCAACCGGATTGGATCCTACGTACTCGTAGAGATTCGCCCCACCCCCCGCAAACCCGATCGGATCCGCCGCCACCCACCTCCCTACGACCGGGTCGTAGTCGCGCGCCCCAAACCGCACGAGCCCGGTCAGCTCATCGCCGATCCCACCCGCGAACCCGACCGCCGGCACGGCGACAGCCCCGCCCGCGCGACCGTACGCATCAAACCGCGTTTCGACCGTCTCCGACCCATCCGCGATCGACACCCACACCCGCGGCGTCCCGAGGTGATCGCGAACTGCGCGATACACGACCCCGCTCGACACCTCGAGCATCAGGTCGGGCGAGTGGGCGTCGGTCCCGTACACGAACACCCGCTGCACCGCGCCGGCGCCATCGAGCTCTGCTACGGGGTTGAGCCCGTCCTTGTAGACCCACTGCCGATCGAGCGTCCCGCCGACGCTCCGCCCGGTCCGCCGGCCGGCCCCGTCCACCACGTACTCGATGGTCGGCGCGCCGCCGGGTCGGTCCACCTGCAGGAGGTTCCCGACCGCGTCGTACCGGTAGTACGTCGTGTCGCTCCCCTCGGTGCGCGACGCGAGCCGGCCCGCCTGGTCGTACGTGAAGCTGACCGTCCCGAGCGACGGGTCGACGTAGCTGAGCAGCTGGTCGCGCGCGTCGTATTGCGCGCTCGTGTAGCTGACCGCGGGCAGCGCACCCGGGCCGTCGGGGTCGCGCGTCCACGCCAGGCGATTGCCGTTGTCGTCGTACGTGTAGCTCTCACTGAGCACGCTGTCCCACGTCACGGTGAGCAGCCGGCCCGCCTCGTCGTACGTGTAGTCGAACGTCCGGACCGTGTCCGCGCCATTGATCGTGCGCGTCTCCACCGTCTGCGAGATCCGTCCGATCGCGTCGAAGCTGTGCGTGAACTCCAATCCCTGATCGAGGCCACCGTGGGTCCACGCGTACGCGCGGCGCTCCACGTCGCCGAGCTCGCTCACGTCGAGGTCGCTGTCGACGACGCCTACCGTCGTGGTGTCGAGCACACCCGTACCGAGCTCGCGCGTGATCGCGAACGTGGCGAGCGTGGAGCTCCCGTCCTCGAAGCCGAGGACCGAGAGCGCGCCGTCGTCGTCGGCGTCGTAGGTCGCACGGTACGTCCCCGAGCCGACGGTGAGCTCGAGCGCCGAGAGCCCGCGGCCGGGACCCTCGTGCTCGATCGCGAGCGTCGCGCTGAGGGTCGAGCCGAAGCTGATGGTCTCGCTCGTGAGCTCCGGCCCGTTGTACGCGTAGTCGAGGCTCACCCCGTCGCTGTGGTCGAGCGACGCGAGGGCGCCGGCCCCTGGCGTGCCGTTGCCGTGATAGGTCAGCGTCACGTCGGCCGTCGCCATCGCGTCGTCCGGATCCGTGCCGAAGTGGATCGTCGACGGACGACCGCGGCTCCCCGCGGGGCTCGACGCACCGAAGTATGTCGTCGTGACGCCGAACCCCGACGAGACGGGATCGGTGTACTCGCCATCCGCGTCGACGTCCTCGAACAGCCCCGCCGAGAACGCGGTCGGACGACGGTCCGCGTCGTAGCTCGAGGCGCGGACGAGCGCGTCGCCGCTCACCGCCGGCATCACGTGACGGGTGAGCTCGTCGCGGGCGCTGTACGCGAGCCCATGCTCCGACCCGCCAGCGGGGGTCAGGCCGGTGAGGTTGCCCATGATGTCCCAGTCGAAGAGCGTGGACTCTGCGTCTGGGCCAGGTGCGTCGCTGACCGCATCCCAACCGATCACCACCTCGGTCGGGAAACCGCTCGCGTTGTGGAAGACGCGCGAGGTGCGTCCGTCGGCGGTGGTCGTCGTGCGGAGGCGGCCCGTGGTCGCGTCGTACGCGTAGATCGTCTCGCGGTGATCGACGCTCAGGCTGTCGGTCAACCACGTGCGCTCGACCCGACCCGCCGAGTCGTACGCGACGTGCGCGGTCGCGCGCCCCGGCACCTGCACCTCGATCACCCTCCCCTGCGCGTCGGTCACCGTCGTGACGGAGCGACCCTCCGGCGAGGTGACGAGCTCGGTGCGGGTGCTCGCGATGTACACGCTCGACGAGACGCGCGGCGCGCTCGGGGGTGTATCGCAGGCGGCCGAGTTCGTGCCTTCCCACGCGGAGACGAACGACGTCACGTTCCCCGAGACGTCGTCGTAGGTGCGGCCGCTGACCGTGCACGTCGTATTGCCATCCGGCAACGTGGTGCGCGAGGACAAGGGCACGGGCGCATCCATCCCGAACCGCGGGTCGGGACCGGTGGTGACGTACGAGACGGTGCCGGACGGGAGCGTGACCTGCGCGGACGCGTCGGCGTTCCGGATCAGCTCGGTCTCCAGCCCGCTCGCGTCGACGGTGGTCTGCGTGATGCGCGTGTAGATCGAACCTTCCGTGGTGTAGACGCGGGTCTGCCCGAGCGCGCTCGTGGTCGTCACGGTGCTCGTGTTTCCGCTCCCGGTCTCGCTGAGCGTGATGCTGCTCTGCTCGCCGCTCGCCCCCGGTCCGACGTCGCTGATGAGCGCGCCGTCCGACGGGTCGTAGGCGTACTGATGAGCACGACCGAGCGGATCGGTCATGCTCGTGAGCTGTTCGCCTCCGTAGCCGAGGCTCCAGGTCGCGCCGTCGGGCGCGATGACCTCCGACAAGAAGCCGTCCGCGTCGAAGTACGCGTTGGTGACCTCGCCAAATGGCGAGGTGATCACGAGAGGCGAGCCCGACGAGAGCGGCCAGGTGAAGTCGACGATGTTCCCGGACGCGTCGGTGATCGTGTCGACGCGCCCTGCGGCGTCGTAGCCGAACGTCTGTAGCGTCGTGCCGGTGTTGGCGTCTTGCGTGCGCAGATGCCGTCCGTGGACGTCGAAGGCGTAGACCACCGAGCCGTCGTCGCTGGCCGCGGTCACGCTGCTCTGCGGCTCCGAGGGATACGGGACCGCGCCGCTCGCGAGGGGCGATAGCAGGAGCAAGCAGTTGTGCTCTGAGTAGACCAACTCTCCCGTAGGCAGGACGTCGAGATCGTTGGCTCCCGACAGCGAGAGGACGTTGGAGGCGCCGTCGAGCTTCGGCCCGGTGGCTACGTCGGACCCGGCGATCCGATAGAGGTAGCCGTCTTGCAGACGCACAACGCGGTAGCCCTCGATGTCTGCGGTGAAATCGATCGTGCCGTCCGGTCGCGCGACGATGTCGCCGATGCGGCTGATCGGTGCGGAGAGAGCGGGCACCGCGTCAGGGTCGTTGAGCGCTGTGCCCAGATACGCTCCCGCGATGGTCTCGATCCGTCCGTCCGGCGAGATACGGCGTAGTGCGGTCGCGTAGCCTGCGCCGTAGACCGCGTTGAGGGTGTCCGCGAAGTAGACGGACCCATCCGGGCCCGTGCTGATCGCCGTCACGTCGCACGCGGGGATGAGGTCATTGACCGAGCCCTCCGCCGGCGACGGAGCCGTACATGTCGAGCTCGCGGACCCAGGCAGCAAGACCTCCCAACGGCCATCCGGGCGGATCACGTGCACGCCGAAGGACGGTGCCGACCAGCTCAGGTCGATGACGCGGCTCCGATCTCCGGTGAGATAAATGTTGTCGTCGCGGTCGATCGCGATCCGATGGACGGCACCGAGCGCGAGGTTTACGTCGGAGGCCAGCACGCCATTCGCTGGCGCGAGGCTCCCGGTCCCCGCCAGCAGCGCGTAGCTCGTCGGGCCCGAGAAGCGATAGAGCCGGACGTCAGGCCCGGTGTGGTGGTGATCGACCAGCACAACTAGATCGCCGTTCGGCGCGACCGCGATGTCGCGCGGGTAGGGCGGCTGCGCCCCACCCGTCGCGTCCAGTAAGCCGTAGATATCGACGTAGTCGCGGACGTACCCGTCCTCGTCGACGCGCCATACGTGCCCGAACTTGATGAAGTAGATCGTCCCGTCGGGAGCGACTTCGATGCGGTCGGTCGAGAAGCCGCTCTCCCAACTGGGTACGTCGAGGGCGTTCGGCAGCATCGAATCGATGCACGTACCCATCAGCCCGCGGCCGTAGAATCCTGAGAAGCCAACGCTGTTGCGCTGAGTTCCGTCGCCCAGATAGAGCACCCCGCCCACCCGACTCCAGGTGTGCTGCGCATCGAGGCCCCATCCGCCAACGCTGTTCTCGGGAAAGCGGCGGTGGTTGCCGACGATCAGATCGAATCGCTTCGAGAGAGCGACCTGTCGTACCGCTGCACCACCGCCTCCGCCGTAGATGCTCGCCATCGATCCGAAGCGAGATGAGAAGATGGGGACCGCGGGATAGACATACGCGATCGAGACGTGGGCTTCCTGAGGCCCATCCAGCAACCGCCCCGCCGCGTCGCGGCCATCCCAGGTCCACCGGACGGTCCCCCGACTCAGGGCGTCCTCGCGTAGGAAGCTCGCATCGAAGACGAGCCCGCCTTCGATGACGATGCGCACCCGGACGATCTCGAGCGACTCGGGCAGGGACCCACCGTTGGTGAGCGGGATGTCGGAGTACCTCTCGCGATCCCGAGCAGGCGACCGAGAGCTCTCGTAGTTGAGCGTAAGGTTCGTTCCCTGAATCGGGATGGACTCACCGAGGCTGCGGTTCGTGCAATCGACGACCGATCCAACCTGCGTGCCCGAGCACTCCTGCGTGTACTTCGCGAGGACGGGGCCCTTAGGCGGCTCCGCATCCGGCGGCGGACCGAGTCCCGTGTTGCAGTCCCACGGCGTGAAGTGGTCGAGCTCGACGCGCCAGAGGCTCTGCCCCGGCTCATAGAGGCTGCCCAGCCACGTGAGCTCGTCGGTGTCGACGCCGATGCCGCTCGCGTCGTCGGCGATGCCGTCTCCGTCGATATCGAGCGCGGCCACGCCGCCGGCCTCCGAAACGACGTGAACGATCTGGCCGCTGTCGATGGGCACCCACCGACCCGACTCGCGGTCGTAGTAGCCGGTGGGGACGGGGACGCCCTCATCGAACGCCCAATAGTTCTCGAGGTAGTAGACGACCGGCTGATCGAACTCGACGTGGCTCGCGCCCGCCTCGATCGCCTCGTCCACGCTGAGCTCGGTCGCGTGCGTGTAGCCCGACGTCGCAGGAAGACCGGCCGGCATCCGCTCGAGACCATCCGGACCGACCGTGAACTCGGTCGCTCGGATCGTCCCGTTGGTCAGGGCCGACGACGACCCATCGGGCATGCGCATCGTCGCGTGGGTACCGGCGCGGATCAGCACGGTCGGCGTCCGCACCCCCACCTGGTCCACGTTCGTCGAGCCGCGAACGATCTGGCTCGTGCTCGCACCGAACGTCACCGAGGTGTGCAGGCGATCGAGCGGGACGAGGGTCACGTCGTCGACGACGGACCACTCCGCCCACTCGACCTGCACGGCTCGTTGCGCAGGCAGATGCCCTGGCAGGCGTACGTCGACGATGAGCTGTCCACCTCCGTTGACGACGAGGTCGTAGCGTCCGTCTGCGCGCGAGTGCGTCGCGCCGAGCTCCGGATGCCCTTGCACCGTGATCTCGGCACCCGCTTGAGGGGTGCCGTCGTCCGCGTACACATGCCCGAACAGAACGCTCGTCCGACGCGGCGTGAAGGTCGCCGAGGTCACGCCGGTCTGAACCGCCGTCGCGCCCTCGTAAAGGAACGCGATTCGATCGTGGAACGGGACGATGCCGGTGCCGAGCTCGGGCGCCGCGGCGAGGGGATCCGCGGGAACGACGGACCCGCACGACGCCTCGTTGGCACAGTCGGGGTCCCAACAGTCCGTCAGACCATCTCCGTCGTCGTCCGTGGTGTTCGCGCAGCTCTCGGCGGGACAGCTCGCGTCCCCATCGCAGTCGGGATCCAAGCAATCGACGAGGCCGTCTCCGTCCTCGTCGGTCGAGTCGTCGCAAACCTCGTCGCACGACGACGGCGAGCTGCAGCTATCGACGACGACTCCACCCGAGCACGTGGCCGTGCCCGTCGAAGCGCATACGCCGATCCCGCAGCTCGTCGACGCGGATACGTACGCTTCGTCGACGGATCCATCGCAATCCTCGTCGACGCCATCGCAGATCAAGTCGCTGCCGATCACGTCTCCCGGAACGCACGTCGGGACGACTTCGACACCGCCGACGCAGGCCGCCGTCACGCTCCTTTGGCATACGCCGAGGCCACAGCTCGACACGGCCGGGACGTACGCTTCGTCCACGAGCCCATCGCAATCCTGGTCGACCCCGTCGCAGCTCGTGTCGGCCGAAGGAGTCCCGGGCGTGCAGCTATCGGCCACCGAGCCCCCGACACACGAGGTGGTGCCGGTAGCCGCGCACGCGCCGACCCCACACGACGTGCTGACGGACGCATAGGCTTCGTCCGTGCTCGCGTCGCAGTCGTCGTCCGCCCCGTTGCACGCGGAGTCATCGCCGCTGGGTGAGCCCGGTGTGCAGCTGTCTTGGACGCTTCCCGCCACGCAGCTCGTCGCGCCGGCCGATCCGCAGACGCCCACTCCACAGCTGGTCGACGACGACGCGAACGCCTCGTCCGTACTGCCATCGCAGTCTTCGTCCACCGCGTTGCATGCGGAGTCGTCACCGGTCGGCGACCCAGGCGTGCAGCTGTCCTCGACCGAGCCGGAGACGCAGCTCGTCGTTCCGCTCGAGACGCACACGCCAGTACCGCACGAGGTGCTGGTCGACGCGTAGTCCTCGTCGCTGCTCGCGTCGCAGTCGTCATCGATCCCGTCGCAGGTCGCATCGGAACCGGCTGGGGTCCCCGGTGTGCAGCTATCCGTCTCGCTCCCGCTCATGCAGCTCGTCGAGCCCGTCGCCGCGCACGCTCCGACGCCGCAGGTGGTGCCGCTCGACGCGTAGTCCTCGTCGATGTCGGTGTCGCAGTCGTCGTCGTTCCCGTCGCAGGTCGCGTCGCTGCCGGCGCAGCTGCCCCCGCAGAGCGTGTCGGGCACGCACACGCCGATCCCATCGCAGTGCTCGCCGCTCGCGCAGTCGCCCGAGGTGGTGCAGGTAGCCGGCTCGGCGAACTCGCAGTCGTCGAGATCGCACCGATCGTTGCCAGCCCCGCCGGTCCCCCACCAGCTCGGGAACGTGCCGACCACGTGGACGACGTCGTCGCCGTCTCCCGCGTCGATGTACCAGAAGTCGGTCCCCGTCAGAATGACGTCGTCGCCCTCGTCTCCGTAGAATTCGTCGGCGCCGACCGAGTCGACGAAGCGATCGCAACCCGCCCTGCCTTTGTGAATGTCCGTTCCCTCCCCGCCGTAGAGCTCGTCGTCCCCCGCGTTGCCCACGAGCTCGTCGTCGTCGTCCTCGCCGTAGAGGACGTCGTTCCCCGTCTGGCCTTCGAGCCAGTCGTCCCCGTCGCCGCCATGCAACGTATCATTCCCGCTCCCACCCCAGAGGTGGTCGTCTCCGCCGAGGCCGACGAGCGTGTCCTCACCACCGAGCCCGACGATGCAGTCCGGGCCGGACGTGCCCGTCAACGTCTCGGACGCGCTCGTGCCCATCACGAGGTTCCACGAGGGATCGCACCACCAGTACGGCTCGCCATCCCCGGCGTCGGTGCCTGCGTCCTCTTCCAGCGCGGCGCGCGAGCGGGCGACGTCACTCTCGGTGCACGAGAGCAGGAGCAGCACGAACGCAAGACGAACTACGAAACCTGGCAGACCGGTCGGTGCACGCATACGTCCCCCTCACGCGAGCCGAATCGGCTGCGCTCACACGTGACACCGGCGACGGCCCGCCGGTCACGCACGCGCCGCAGGACGCGTTGCGCAATCCTCGTACAGCCCCCCCCCCTGGTGTCAACGAGAATTAGCGCTGGCCGCCATGCTTCTTGCTCCGGTCCGACGCAGCGCCGAATTTGCTGGGTGCACTACGACAATTCTGCATGATCCCCACCGTTGGCCCGTTCCCCACGGAGATTCGACAGTCCCCGCCGGGGAGCCTCGCGGTCCGGCGACACCAACTTGTCACGCCGACGCGCCGGTGCGCTTCCGAGAGCACCGATTCATTCGATTCAAAGCGATTCCTCGGGCGGGACGAGCCCTGGACGCGGTCGGTCGCTCCTCGACGATACTCCGGCATCGCCTCGTCACGCCCAACCACGTCGAGGACCCGTCGCGCTCCGAGCCTTCACCATGAATCGAACGAATCGGTGCTCTAGGCGTCGCCGAACACGCCGAGCGCATCGAACGGCGCTCGGCCAGGGCCAGTCAGAGGCGCGGGACGCGCATCTCAGCGAAGGTGTCGCGGCGGGATCGCGTACGTCAACGTCGCGTGCGCGACTGGATCCGGGCTCCCGTCGCTCCGCATCGTGACGCGGCCGACCGCGAGCTTGTGACCGAGCTTGAGCAGCTCGACGTCGGCACACAGATCCGCGTCCGGCCGCGGCCGCGTGAGGAAGTCGATCGAGAGGTGGGTCGTCACCATCAGCGGGATCGGCCCCGCATGCGCGAGGAGGAGGAAGTAGAACCCGGTGTCGGCCAGCGTCATGAGCGTCGGGCCCGAGACCGTCCCGCCCGGGCGCAGGTTCCGCTCGCCGACCGGCATCCGCAGCGTCATCCGCCCCGGCTCGAGCGACTCGATGGTGACGCCGAACGTGAGGGCCTGCGGGAACGTCTCTTCGACGAACGCGACGATCTCCTCGATCGTCATCGCGAGCCCGCGTTCGGTCGTCATCGGACGCGCACCATAGCGCGAGGGTCCGCGCCGTGACGACGGACCCGAGGACCGATTCAGTAGAGGCCGACCGCGCCGACGATCGCCCCGTCGACCGCCGCGGTCGGCGCGATGTAGGGCACCCAGGCGCTCGCGCCGCGCGGCGCCTCTCCGCGTCGGCGGCCGTCATCCGTCACGTCGTATCCGATCGCGGCGCCGAGCGGCGCGAGCGCGAAGCCGAGGACGGCGCCGACCGCGAGGAGGGCCGGCTCGTCGATCGCGATCGCAGCCGCCATGAGCGCGCCGCCGATCGCTGCGCCGCCATAGCCGAGACCGAGCGCGCTAAAGAAGTTGCCGGTCCCCCCGGCGCTCTCGCCCCAGCCCCACGCCGCGAGCGCGGAGCCGAATGGGATCAGCGCGAGCGCGCCGAGCGCCGCGCTACCCATCGAGGGGACGAGCTGGCCCGAGCCCTCCGCGTCCTGTACGGCGAACGCGAGGAAGAACGCGGGCCCCGCGTCGACGAGGAGCGCGATCCCTCCGCCCACGTACGCATGGAACACGGTGCGCTCGAGGCCCGGTCCCGCGCGCTCCGGCTCCGGGCCCGGCCGCCGCTCCCCCCACGACGGAGCCGGGGTCGGCGACGCGAGCTCGTCCGCCGCATAGCCGAGTCCGTCGGGCGTCTGCGCCGCAGCCGGCGCGCACAGAAGCGCGAGCGGGACGGAGAGGAACACGACGCCGAAGCTAGGACGACGCAAAGACATCGTCAGGGCCGGCCACCTTCCCCACGAGGGCACTCGCCGCGACCGTCAACGGCGACGCGAGGTAGACCTGACCCGGGCCCGAGCGGCCGGGGAAGTTGCGGTTGATCGCGCTCACCGAGGTCTCGGACTTGGTCGCGCTGTTGCCGGGGCCCGCGTTGATGCACGCGCCGCAGCTCGGGTTGATCAAGGAGACGCCCGCCTCCTCGAAGAGCTCGACGTAGCCCTGCTCCTCCGCGTAGCGACGGATGTGCTGCGATCCGAATTGGATGTAGCAGCGCACGCCGTCTTTCACCTTCATCCCACGCTCGAGGCCCTTCTTGAAGACGGAGGCGTACATGTCCATGTCGGCCTTCTTCCCGCCGGTGCAGCTCCCGCCGTACGCGATGTCGATTCTGACGTCGCCGTCGAGCTGCTCGAGCGGCACGCCGTTGCGCGGATCGCCGGGCGTCGCGACCATCACCGGGATGTCGCCGAGGTCGTAGCGGAACACCTCGAGGTACTCGGCGTCGGGGTCGCTCGTCACGATGCGCGCGCGGATGTCGTCCTTGGCCATCCCGCGCATCGTGTGGAGGTAGTCCACCACGACCTCGCTCGGCTCGATGATGCCGGTGAACCCGCCCGCCTCGACCGCCATGTTGGTCAGCGTGGCTTGCTCGTCGAACGCGAGCTTCTGCACGCCCTCGCCCGCGAACTCGAGCACCTTGCCGATGCCCTTGCTCGTCCGGAAGAACGGCTGGCTCAGGATGAACAGCATGACGTCCTTGGCGCAGACGCCGGGTTGGAGCGTGCCGGTCAGCTCGAAGCGCACCGTCTCTGGCACCTTCACGCGCACGTCCTCGGTGAACCAGGCGTTCGCCATGTCGGTGCTGCCAACGCCGAACGCGAAGCAGCCGAGCGCGCCGGCCATGCAGGTGTGGCTGTCGGTACCCGCCACGATCTGTCCGGGGAGCGCGATGTCCTCGATCACCGCGTTGTGGCAGATCGCTTCGCTGCCGCCGCTCGCGACCTCGCCGTAGAGCTTGAGGCCGTGGCGCTTCGCGAACTTCGCCTGGGTGACCGCGAGCCCGTCCGCGTGATCGAGCAGCCCCATCTCCCGCTTCTTCTGATCCATCACGTTGCCGAGGAACGTGAGGTGATCGCGGAACGTGAAGACGCTCACGGGGTTCTTGACCGTCGCGTCCTCGCCGAAGCCGTCGCGGAAGAGCGCGTCGGCCATCGGGGTCACGTACTCGTGGCTGAAGCGCACGTCGGTGCGCACGAAGAGCGCGTCTCCGGGCTCGACCGCGGGGACGCCGAGCTTGCCGCTCTTCGCGTCGACCACCGCGTGCGCCGCGATGATCTTCTCCACCATCGTCATCGGCCGCGGCTTCGTGTCTACGAGCTCGGGGCTGATGTCGCCGGCCATCCGCGCGCGGTTGTAGGCGAACAAGCCGCCTTGGCGCACGATCTCCGCGCTGATCGGGTCGAGACCGCGCGTGAACTCCTCGATCGGGATCGCTTCACCCTTCGCGATGCGCGGGATGAGCGACATGTCCGTCGACGTGAGCAGCCCGATGTTCTGCGAGTTCTGCCCGTAGATCTTCTCGATGCTCTGCGCGATCACGAGCTGGATGCCCGCCGTGAGCTCGCTGTACGGCGCGGTCTCGCGCGAGCTGCCGCAGCCCTTGCTCATCCCGCTCACGATGACGTCGAAGCCACCGTTCTTGAGCGTGTTGCGCTCGAAGTGCCCGCCGCGGAGGCCCACGAGAGAGAACTCGCCGAGCGTCTGGTCGTAGTAGAAGCAGACCCAGCCCGGCGTGATCTCGTCGGTGCTGATGTTGCTGATGAGCGCGCGGCTCGGATCGAAATCGAGATCCTCGCCCGCGAGCTGCGCTCGCAAGAGCTCGGGATCTTCGGTGAGGTAGAGGATGCGGCCGGAGAACTGGATCCGATCGGGTCGTGCCATGCGCGCGCGTCTACCTTCCTGCTGTGCCCGAACGAACGGGGCGGTTCCCCCCAATGGTCCGAGGAGTTCGTAGCGTCCGACGCCGGGCTCGCCAATGTGTGTGCGCACACGCACGGGGCGCCCTCATGGCGCGGTCAACGTCGCGCTGACCTCGATCGCCTCTGCGCTCTGCCCGACCCGGAGCTCGTACTCGGTCGCCTCGAGCTCCCAGGCCGCCGCCGTCTCGTCCCAGAACCGCAGGTCGTCCGCGTCGAAGCGCAGGGTCACCGTCTGCATCTCGTCGGGGTCGAGCTCGACCTGCGCGAACGCACGCAGATCCTCGGCCGCGCGCTCGACCCGCGAGCCGACCGCGGCGACGTAGGCCTGCACCGTGGCCCGGCCCCGACGGGTGCCCGTGTTGGTGACGTCGACGGTCAGCTCCACCGGCTGCCCGGCCGTCACCGCCGGATCGACCACGAGGTTGGAGATCGCAAAGGTCGTGTAGCCGAGCCCATGGCCGAACGCGTAGCGCGACGCGGTTCCCTCGCGCATGAGGTGTCGGTAGCCGTGGAAGTAGCCGTACGTGACGGCGCCACTCGTGTTGTCGAACGGCGGCAGATCGGCCTCGGCGCGCGGCCACACGAACGGGAGCCGTCCGGTCGGGCTCTCGTCGCCGAACAGGATCTCCGCGAGCGCGGCCCCGCCCTCCGAGCCTGGATAGAACGCCATCACGATCGCCTCGACGTCCGCCTCGAAGTCCTCGACGAGGATCGCCGCGCCGCCCTCGAGCACCACGATCACCCGATCGTTGAGCGCCGCGGCGCGCTGGATCAGCGCCACCTCGTCCGGCGCGAGCGCGAGCGACTCGCGATCGCCGGCGCCGATGTCGGACTCGCCCTCGTCGCTCGCCTGGAGGCCGGTCACCACGATGACGGCGTCGGCGCTCGACACCACGGACTCCTCCGATACGGGGAGCGGGGTGCCCGCGATGTAGAGGATCTCGAGCCCCGGCGCCGCCTCGCGCAGCCCGTCGAGCGCGGTGATCACCCGCGTCGGGTTCACCTGGCTCGAGCCGAGGTCACCGATGCTCTCGACGTCCGCGTTGCGCCCGAGCACCACGAGCCGCGTCGCCGCGGCGCGATCGAGGGGCAGCGCGCCGCCCTCGTTCTTCAGCAGCACGATCCCCCGGCGGGCCACGCGCCGCGCGAGCGCGAGGTGCTCGGGCGTCTCGCGCATCGTCGGGTCGTCGAGCACGCGCTCGCGCGCGTCGAGGCCGAAGCAGAGCTGGGCGCGCAGGATCCGCCGCGCGGACGCGTCGATGTCGTCCTCGGTGAGCTCGCGGTTGAGGATCGCCCGGCGGAGATTCCGAAAGTTGAAGTCGTCGGGCATCTCGATGTCGAGCCCGGCCGTCACCGACTCGCCGTCGCCGTGGGTGCCGAGCAGCCAGTCGGACTCCACGAACCCGGCGAAGCCCCACTCCTCCTTGAGGATGTCGGTGAGGAGGTGCCGGTTCAGGTCGCAGTAAAGCCCGTTGACACGGTTGTACGCGCTCATCACCGAGCCGACGTGGGCGTCGCGCACCACGCGCTCGAAGTGCGGCAGATAGATCTCGCGCAGCGTGCGCTCATCCAGCGTCACGTCGACGTCGTGCCGCGTGTCCTCGATGCTGTTCGCCGCGAAGTGCTTCGCGCTCGCGAGCACGCCCTCGCTCTGCACCCCGAGGACGAACGCGACGCCCATCTCGCCCATGTGCATCGGGTCCTCGGAGTACGTCTCTTGCGCGCGTCCCCAGCGCGGGTGACGCAGGATGTTGATGGTCGGCGCGAGCAGCACGTCGGCGCCCGACGCCTTGAGCTCGCGCGCCATCGCGGCGCCGACCTCGCGCTCGAGCTCGGGATCCCACGTCGCGCCGCGCAGCATCGCGACGGGGAACGTGGTCGCGTGGAGGCTCGTGAACCCCGAGACCCCGCGCGGACCGTCGAGCATGTGGAGGCCCGGGATGCCGTGCTCCTCGATGCCGGGCACGAGCCACGCGCCCTCGACGAGCCCGGTCGACGCGCCCGCCATGAGCGAGACCTTCTCCTCGAGCGTCAGCGCCTCGAGCAGCGCCTGGACGCGCGCCTCGATCGCGGCGTCGTCACCCTGACAATACGCGGCCGTGTCGTCGGTCGGCTCGAACGGCAAGACGACGTGCGGAGCTCCGGCATCGAACGGGCCCGCGTCGAGCCCCGGGTCCGCGCCGTCGTCGCAGGCCGAGAGGATGAGCAGACACCACGCGATCCACGCCCGACGATCCATCGGGGGACGGTAGCTCAGAACCGGAGGTAGTCGCCGTGGAAGCGGGTCGGCACGTGATGGTCGAACCACGCGATCCCGCGCGGCCCCGCTGCGGCGCGCTGCGCGTCGAACACCGCAAGCCCGCTGCGATGCCGCGCCGGGTCGTAGAGCATGCTCAGCGCCCACGCGTCGGACGCCGTCACGCCGCGACCATGTGGCCCGCGCGGGACGAGCTGCACTTCGGAGGGATAGGACTCCGTGAGCCCCGTCTCGAAGCGCGCGTCGGTGCCGCGCTCGAGATCGACGGAGACGAGCGTGTCGATCATGTTGGTCATCGAGTCGCTGGACTCGTGCCCGCAGATCATCGTGCTCGACGGCCCCTCGAGCCGCGGGTTCACCACGGGGAACTCGACGACGCGGTCGGAGAGCCGCTCCATCGTGGCGCGCCGCCCTGCCCGATCGACGCACAGCCGATGGAGCGTCCCCCCCGGGCGCCGCTCGGTCCCGCCGGTGTGCATCGCCTTCAGCCAGGCGTGGCTCCCGAAGTCGTCGTAGCGGATCAGATCGATGAGCACGTCCGAGCCGCGCTCGAACGTCTGCCCGATGTGCCAGAAGAAGAACGGGTCGATGGTGAACCGCGTCACGTTCTCCGGATCGTCGAACGGGACGACCACGATCTCGACCCCGTGCTGCGGCTCCCAGCGGAGCAGCTCCGAGAATGAGCCGAGGTTCAACAGGTAACGGAGCTTGTCGAGGCGCAGCGGCAAGAGGATGAGCACCGCGCACGACTCGGTCGCCGCGAACGAGTGCACCATCGTCGCGAAGCGCATCTCGATCTTCGCGATCCGATCGGTGACGCCGCCCTTCGTCTCGTAGAGCTCGACGTACGCTTCCTTGCTGATCTTGAGGCCGGTGCTCACGAGCCGGCCCCCCTTCAAGCGCACGGGGTGCGCGCTGTAGTTGAGCATCTTGTCGCACCCGAGGTTCGTCGAGCCCATCGTCGCGAGGCTGTGCGGTTGGATCTTCACCGGCAGCGCGCCCTCCATGAGCGCGTACACCTCGTTGTCGTGGCACAGCACCGCCGTGTTCGCCGAAGACTTGGTGCGATGCCGCGGGTGAAGGACGGTCAGCGGCCACGCGGCCTTCGTGCCGTACGCGCTGAAGATGCGGCGATGGAGCACCGACTCGATCGTGCGGCCGCGCGACGCGGTAGTCCGATACGCGCCCTCCGCGCGCCCATCGGTGAGCCGGACCGCGGCGAGCGACCCGTCGCCGTCGAACCAGTGCCCGTACGACTCTCCCCACGCGCCGAAGTGACCGGGCCCGTTGAAGTACGACACGAGCCGCAGCTCGCGCGGGATCTCGCCCTCCACGGTGAGCGGTACGAACCCGTGCTCCGGCGGCACCGGACCGAACATGCCCCGCCACCCCTGGCGCGGCGCGGCCCCCGGATCGCGAGCCACCTGGGTCGATCGAGCGGGCGTGCCCGAGACGGACGTCACAGCGGTCATGGCTAGGAAATAGTCGGGTCTCGCCCTTTTTTCCAGGCCTCGGACGGACCGCCGCACCGAAACGACGCCATGACGACGAAGCGTCCGCCGGCTCCGGGGACGCGATTCGTCACGTCGTCTCAATCAACCGGCGGCGAGTCGAGCGGGCGTCGCCGGTCTGCTAGGTTCCCGCCTTCCTCAGGAGGGGCCATGCCGAAGTCGTTCACGATGCTCGGGCAGATCGAGAAGCACGCGAAGTCGCGAGGGAGCGATCCGGCGCTGCACGACCGTAAGGGGCCCGGGAGCTGGGACATCACGACGTGGACGCAGTACTACGCGTCCGCGCGCGCGATCGGTAAAGGCCTCATGGCGCTCGGCGTCGAGCCCGGACACTGCGTCGCGATCGCGGGCGCCAACCGGGCCGACTGGGTGAAGTGCCAGCACGGCATCAACGCGGCTTGCGCGATCCCCGCGCCGCTCTACACGACGCTGCTCGTCGATCAAGTGGCGTACATCGTGGACAACGCGCAGGCGCGCGTCGCGATCGTCGACGACGAGGAGCAGCTCAACAAGATGCTCGCGGTGGCCGACAAGGACGGCTCGCCGCTCGAGCACATCGTCACGATGGACGACCTCGGCAGCTCCGACCCGCGCGTGCTGACGCTGGCCGCGCTCCGCACGAAGGGCGAGTCGGTCGACGACGCGGACCTCGACGCGCGCCTCGACGCGGTGAAGCTCGAGGACACCGCGCTCCTCATCTACACGTCGGGCACCACGGGCCTGCCCAAGGGCGCGATGCTCAGCCACGAGGGGATCCAAGCGATCGCGGACAGCGCGGTGAAGCTGTACCCGACGCTCGAGGACCCCGAGCTCCGCGCGATCAGCTACCTCCCGCTCTGCCACGCGGCCGAGCAGGGGATCACGAACTTCGCGGGCACGCGCACCGGATCCCGCGCGTACTTCTGCCCGGACATGTCGAAGATCAAGGACTACCTGGTCGACGTCCATCCGCACATCTTCTTGGCCGTCCCGCGCGTCTGGGAGAAGTTCGAGGCCGCGCTCCGCGGTCGCATGGCCGAGGCGAAGGGCATCAAGGCGATCCTCGCGAGCTGGGCCCTGAGGACGGAGCTCGCGGGGTTCGAGGCGGACGTCGCAGGCCGGGGCGGACCGCTCTTGCGTCCGCTCGCGGACCGGCTCGTGATCTCGAAGATCAAGGGCGCGCTCGGCCTCGATCAGCTGCAGCTCGCGCTGAGCGGCGCGGCGCCGATCTCGCGCTCGACGCTCGACTTCTTCGCGTCGATCGGCATCGCGATCCACGAAGGCTACGGCATGACCGAGACGACCGCGTTCGCGAGCTGCCAGCCGCACAAGAAGCCGCGGTTCGGGACGATCGGACAGCCGTTCGCGTGCAACGAGGTGAAGATCGCGGAGGACGGCGAGATCATGTTGCGCGGAAAGAACATGGTCAAAGGCTACTTCCGCCTGCCCGAGAAGTCCGACGAGCTGTACGACGCGGACGGCTGGATGCACACCGGTGACCTCGGCGAGCTCGACCAGGACAACTTCATCAAGATCACGGGGCGCAAGAAGGACCTCATCATCACCGCAGGGGGCAAGAACGTCGCTCCCTCGGAGATGGAGGGCTACATCCAGGGCATCGATGGCGTCGGCCAGGCGGTGGTGGTCGGCGATCGTCAGCCGTACCTCTGCGCGCTCGTCGTGCTCGATCCGGAGGCGCTCCCCGCCCTCGAGAAGGCGAGCGGCGTCAGTGGGCTCTCGAGCGTGGCCAAGGCGAGCAAGGACGCCGGCGTAAAGGCGTTCCTCGAGCGCGAGGTCGAGGCGCAGTGCAACCAGAAGGTCGCGCGCTACCAGTCGATCAAGAAGATCGACATCCTCGACACCACGTTCGGCGTCGACTCTGGCGAGCTGACGCCGACGCTCAAGGTGAAGCGCGACGTCGTCAACAAGAAGTACGCGGATCGAATCGCGAAGCTCTACGCGAGCGAGGCGGTCCAACAGGCACGCGCGTAGCGCGCCGAATCACGCCGACACGAGCGCGCGGAAGCGGCCGACGCACGTCTCGTGGAAGGCGGCGAGCGCGCGATCCGCGGTCTCGATCGCGCCGGGGACCGCCTCGCCGTGCTCCCACGCCTCGACCAGCGAGGTCCACATCGCGACGTTGAACGTCGGCTCGCGGTACATCGCCTGCAGCACCGCGGGGACCTCGAGGAGCACCTCGCCGATCGTGTTGTAGAGCGAGAGGAGGACCGGCTCGTCGACGAGGCGGAGCATGAGACGCGCCGCCTTGAGCTCCGCGCGCGCGAAGCGCTCGGGGTCCGGGTGGCTCTCGGCGAGATGGCGCAGGCGCTCGACCTCGCGGCGGAGCGGCGCCAGGTCGTACGCGTCGGGGTGCGCGGAGAGCTTCTTGACGACCTCGATCACGAGGATGCGGCGGGTGGAGAGGAAGCCCTCGAACAGCTTGATCGCGCGCTCGGGGAGCCGCTGCGCGAAGCGAAACACGTAGCGCCAGGTGTCGACGCCGCCGAGCTCCTCGACGTCGCGTACGACCAACCCGCCGCGACGGCTCCCCGACGACTCGATGAAGCCCGCCGTGCGGAGGCGCGCGACCACCACCTGCACCGTCGACGGGTTCAGCCCGTGCCGCGCCGCGAGCTCGCGCACCGGAGGTAGCCGGTCGCCGGGCGCGTACACGCCCGACGCGATCTCGAACGCGAGGCGATCCGTGACCTCGTCGACCAGCGCTCCGTCCTTCGCGCGCGGCATCGGAGATGTCGTATCACGCGGCCCAGTTTGTACCACTTGACGAACGGTACATTGTACCGTACAAACTCGCCCATGCGCTTCATGGACCGAATGCTCCAGCAATACCGGGCGGATCATCGTCATCCGCTCAACCGCGCCACCCACCTGATCGGGATCCCTCTGCTCCTCGCCGCGGTGCCGACCCTCTTCGTGGCGCCCATCTGGGGTGCGGCGATGCTCGCGGTCGGGACGGCGCTCCAGCTCCTCGGGCACGCCTTCGAGGGCAACGCGCCGAGCTTCGTCCGAGACCCGCGGTTCGTCCTCGTGGGCGCCGCGTGGTTCGTGCGCGGGCTGTGGCCGCGGCGGGAGAGGGAGACGGAGGAGCCCCGCGATGAGCGCCCCTGACGTCGAGGTCGCGGTGATCGGCGCGGGCCTCGCCGGTCTGTGCGCCGGGGTCCAGCTCCGGCGCGCGGGGATCACGGACTTTGCGATCATCGAGCGGCGCGGGGACGTCGGAGGGACGTGGAAGGTGAACACCTATCCGGGCGTCGCGGTCGATGTCAGCTCGTTCAACTACTCGTTCTCGTTCACCCGCTACGCGCGCTGGAGTCGCGCGTACGCCCCGGGCGCCGAGGTGGGTCGCTACGCCGAGCACATCGCGACGCAGTACGGCTTGCGATCGCACATCCGGTTCCACACGGAGGTCGAAGCGCTGAGGTGGGACGCCGAGGCGCACCTCTGGCGCGTAGAGCTCGCGGGCGGCGACACGCTCACCGCCCGTTTCGTGATCCACGGACCGGGAGGGCTCAGCAAACCGAAGCGTCCCGCCATCGAAGGCCTCGAGAGCTTCTCCGGCGCGGTGATGCACACCGCGGAGTGGGACGAGCGCGTCGGTCTCGAGGGCCGTCGCGTCGGCGTGATCGGGACGGGCGCGTCGGCCGTGCAGGTCGTCCCGAGCATCGCGGATCGGGTCGCTCACCTGAGCGTCTTCCAGCGCACGCCGATCTGGGTCATCCCGAAGCTCGACTTCCCCATCCCTCCGGCCGCGCGCGAGCTGCTCGAGCGCGTCCCCGGCAGCTATCGTGCGATCCGGCGGATGACCGGGCTCCCCTCCGCGCTGTTCTTCCGGCTCGGGACGATCCACCACCGTCAGCTTCCCTTCCTACGTCGCACGGCGGAGCGCATCGCGCGCGATCACCTGTCGCGCCAGGTCCGCGATCCCGCCACGCGCGCCGCCTTGACCCCGCGCTACGCGTTCGGCTGCAAGCGGCCGGCGCTATCGAGCGACTACCTCCGAACGTTCGATCGCGACGACGTCTCACTGGTCACGGATCGGATCGCGCGCGTGGTGCCCGAGGGGGTCGTCACCGAGGATGGGCGCATGCACGCGCTCGATGTGTTGATCCTCGCGACCGGCTTCGAGGTGTTCGAGCTCGGCAACGCGCCGCCCTACCCGATCGTCGGCGAGAGCGGCCGCGAGCTCGGCGCGTTCTGGCACGAGGAGCGCTACCAGGCCTACCAAGCCTGCACCGTGCCGGGATGGCCGAACACCTTCCTGCTCACCGCTCCCTACGGGCTCGGCGGCGAGTCGTATCTCGCGATGGTCGAGGCGGCGGTGCACCACGCGATCCGCGTGATCGGCGCGGCGCGGCGCGCAGGGGCGACGTACGCGTCGGTGCGCGAGGAGGCGCACGCCGCGTACTTCGACGGGATCCAGCGCCGGCTGCGGCACGGCGTGTTCCAGAGCGGCGCGTGCGGGGGCTCGAACAGCTACTACTACAGCCGCCACGGCGATCCGGTCGCGCTGCGGCCTCATCTCGGTCCGGAGATGTGGTGGCGCAGCCGCTTCTCACCGCTCCGCCACTACGAGCTCCGAACGCGTGTCGCGGCGCATCGAGCGGCGGCCGACCCACCCGCGCGATCGCCGCGCGACCGCGCCGATCACGCCGTCTTGCTCTCGTAGAGGCGCTGGAGCTCGCGGGTCAGCTCCGCCTCGGTCCAGCTCCGCGTCGGGCTTCCTTCGAGGCGCTCGTAGAGGAAGCGGACCGCGGTCGGGATATCGCCACAGATCTTGACGGGACGCTTCGCGCGGCTCATCAGGTTGAGCGTGCTGAGGAAGCTCCGCACCGTGACGCCCACGAACCCGTCGGTGAACATCACGTGCGCGGTGGCGGTGCGCCAACCCGAGACCTCGCGGAGCGCCCTCACCGCGGCCTCGAGCATGTCGGCGGCGAACACCGGCGTGCCGCCGATGAGCAGGTTCACCATCGCCGCGCCCTCGGGGTAGCGCGCGCGGAGGTCACGGTTGACCTCGGAGAAACGCCGGATCGTCGCGACGGTCGGCGCGTCGCTCCACACGCAGATGATCAAGTGCGGGGCGACGGCGTACGTCACGATCGCGTCCTCGTGCACGATCTCGATGCGCACGCGCGCAGGATAGCGCCGTTCAGAGCTCGGGATCGCGGATGCAGCGCGGCTCACCGACCGTGCCGCCCGGACAGACGATGGCGTCGTCCATGTCGCACGTCGCCGGCGCGCCACCGACGAGGCGGAGGCCCGAGGGCGTGTCCTCGTAGTGCGCCTCCTGCCCCTCGTAGTCGCACACCGGATCCGAGTCGATGTCGCTGCAGTACGCGGTGAGGCGCATCGTGATGTCTTGCGGCAGACCGCAGTACGCCTCGGGCCCGGTGCAGCCGAGCATCGTGCATGCGAGCGCCGACGCGCGCGCGATCCACCCGAGCGTGCGGAGCGACCTCACGGGGTGAGCGTCGATCCGATCAGGGCGCCGCCGGCGACGTAGGTGCCCGACGGGCTCGCGGGCAAGATGTCGTACGTCTGTGCATACGGGTACGGCACGAGCTCGGCCGCGATCACCGTCGTCTCACCGAGGGTCGCGCCGGTCGTGAGATCGCCGAAGAGCCCGCCCGTCGCCGTCGGATGCCCGGGGCTGATCAACAGCACCTCGCCGTTGTCGAGCGCGACGCGCATCACGTGGTGATCGACCACCGGGATGCTCCCGACCCTCGCGATCGGCACCGCCACGAGCGCGCCGTCCACCTCGCTGAACACGAGGTCGCCCACCGCGAGCGTCGCGATGGCCCGCTCCCCGCTCGGCGTCGCGATGGGGGTGTCGGGGGACGCACACCGGGGGCACGTGACGGCGCAGTACTCGGCGCCAGCCGGCACCGGCACACCCGCGCAGCACATCAGGCCGGTGCAACACGTCTCTCCGTCTGCACAGCTGGCGAGGTTGGCCGCGCACATCCCCGCGTCGCTGCCGCCGCCCGCGTCGGTGCCACCGCCGCCGTCGCTACCACCGCCGCCGTCGCTACCGCCGCCGCCGTCGCTACCGCCGCCGTCGCTACCGCCGCCCGCATCGGTCCCTCCGCCGCCGTCGGTTCGGCCGCCGGCGTCGGTCCCCCCGCCGCCCGCGTCCGTCCCGCCGCCGCCCGCGTCCGTGCCCGCCTGGCAGGTGCCGCCGAGGCATCGCAGCGGCGCGTCGCAGTCGTCGTCGGACGAGCAGGTGTCTCCGACGCCGCCGCCGCCGCAGCCGACCGCGAGGACGAACGCCACGAGAGAGAAGGTGGATCGGCGAAGCATGCGAACCTCCAAGGCAGGGATGGTCCCAGCGTAGACCACTCCCCCGTGAAATCGAGCCCACGGGGCTCCGGAGCGGATCGATCCGAGGGACCTCGCCCCTCCAGATCCCTCTACGTCGTTCTCCGCGACACGCTTCGCGGGCAGGGGCGGGGGCAGGGGCAAGGGGCGTTGCGGTCGCTCAGTCGACCGTGATCGACTTGCTCACGTTCTTCGGCACGTCCGGGTGCACGCCGTGGTCGCGCTTCCCGAGCCCCTCGAGGTACGCCATCTTGCGCTCGCTCATCCGGAGCGCGAGGCGCTGGAGCGCGACCGTCGCGGTGAACGTCGTCATCAGCGTGTCGCCGCTCGCGGGGAGCGGGATGTACACCGCGCGGTAGCCGGGGTTGTTGGCGGGGGGCTTCATCGCCGCGGCGCGCAGGCGCTCGTCCTCCTCCGCGATCACCACCGTGCTCACGCCACGGATCTTGTGCGTGTTCAGCTGCGAGATCGTGAGATCGATGTCGCGCCGCTCCGGACCGGTGATGAACACGAGCGGGTAGTCCTGGTAGAGCGCGTCCATCGCGTGAGCGAGGCCCTCGCGTACGTGCGCGGCCGGATCGGACGCCTCTCCCATCGTGTCGGCGAGCCGCGCGAGGAGGGCCTCGACCCCGGCCGGGCCGAACAGCGTGTTGAAGCCGAGGATCGTGTTCGGCCCGTGCTTGAACTCCGAGCCCTCGAAGCCCTCGGTGTGGTTCAGCACCACCTCGCGCACCTTGAGCGCGCCCTCCTTCGCGACGGCCAAGAGCCGCGTCGCGAGGAGGTGGATCGACGGCGCGAGATACAAGAGCTCGGCCGCCTCTTCGACCGCCGCCTCGGTGCTCGACAGCGTCTGCTCGATCAGCGACGCCACCGGGAGCGCCGGTCCGATCGGCAGCTTGCGCTCGGCGCCGAGCGCGCGCGCGAGGCCGTAGAACACGCAGAGCTGGTTGATGAAGCTCTTCGTCGCCGGCACCGCGATCTCGGGGCCGCAGCCGAGCGGCACCACGATCTCGCACTTCTCTTGCGCGAGCGTGGAGTTGAGGTTGTTCACGACGCCGATCAGGCGCACCGCACGCCCGTCCGCGCGCACCTGGTTGATCACATCGATGAGGTCCTTCGTCTCGCCGCTCTGCGAGACCGCGACGAGCACGTCGCCATCCGCGATCGTCTTGGCGTACTGGCCGCGGAACTCACCGGGCAACAGCGGGATCACCTCGGCGCGCGCGAGCTCCGCGAAGAAGAGGCTCGCCGCCTTCGCCGCGTGGAAGCTCGTCCCGCACGACACGAAGTAGATCCGCCCGCCCGCCTCCAGGGCCTCGGACATCGTCTTGGCGCACGCGCTCGCCGCCTCGGTGAGACGCGCGATCTCGCGTCCCTCGAGGTACGCGTCGAGCGCGCGGACGAGCGACGCCCGCTCGGGGACGAGCTCGAGGAGATCGCCGAGAAACGCGCTCTCCTCCGAGCCGAGCGGCCGATCCAGCTCGAGCTTCGCGAGCGCACGCCCCGCCTCGCTCGTCGCGATCGTCTCGAGCTGCGCGCGGAGGTCGTCGTCCGCGTAGAGACCGCGGAGCGCCTCGATCCGGGCCGTCAACGACGATTCCAGATCTTCGGTCCAGCCGTCCACCACCCGATCGACCGCGCGGACCGCCTGGTCGCCACCCTCGAACATCCGAAGCGCGTCGGCGGCCGCCTTGGGCTGCGCGGCGATCTCCTGCGCCATGAACGTGGTGAAGCCCGGCGCGAGCGCGGTGTCCTCGACGCGGAGGCGCGAGCGGCGCGGCTCGCGGACCAGCTGGGTGCCTTCGGGCGTCCCGTCGATCCGGCGCACGGTGTAGTCGCCGGCGCGGAACTCGACGTACTCGCCCTCGGTCAGCGGGAGGAGCACGTGGGTTCGCTTGAGCACGCTCGAGAGATCCGAGCTCGCCAGCCCGAACGCGCCCTCCGCGTCCTCGCCGACGCCGAAGTAGAGGCTCGAGCCGCGCTTGATCGCGAAGAGCGTCCGCGTCTCCGGATCGACGATCACCGCCGCGAAGCTCCCCTCGAGCTGGTGGGAGGCGCGCACCACCGCGCGCCGCATCCCCTCGTCCCGCGCGTACCCCTCCGCGAGCGCGGCCGCGAAGTAGTGCTCGACGAGGTGCACCACCATCTCGCCGTCGTTGTCGCTCAAGACGGTGTGCCCGCGCGCGGTGAGCCACTCCTTGAGGGCGTCGCAGTTCGTGACATTGCCGTTGTGTGCACCATAGAGAAACGTCTTGCAGCGCACCACGTGCGGCTGCGCGTTCGCTTCGTCGACGGCACCGAACGTCGCCCAGCGGACCTGCCCGCAGAACGTGTCGCCGGCGAGGTCCACGATCCCGAGCGAGTGGATGAGGTCCGACGGCGCGCCGACGCCCTTCTTGAGCACGACGTCGGTGCCCTGGATCACCGCGCCGGTGGAGTCGTAGCCGCGGTACTGGAGCGTCCTGAGCAGCTCACCCGCGATGGCACCGAGATCCTTGCGAGGGCGCGCGACCGAAAGCCCGATGACTCCACACATCGGGTTCGTGTACGTCCGACGCCCAGCCCGGGCAAGGCGCCCGACGGCCGATTGTCCGGGTGGCGCAGTTCTGGTAGACGCCCGGTGTGATCGACCCTGAGGGACCGCGGCTGTCGGTGGTGATGCCCGCCTACAACGAGGAGGCCACGCTCGAGGCGATCGTCCGACGCGTCCTCGCGCTGCCGATCTCGCTCGAGCTGATCATCGTCGACGACGGCAGCCGCGATCGGACGGCGAGCATCGCGGACCGCCTCGCGAGCGAGGATCCGCGCGTGCGCGTCCTCCACAAGCCGAACGGCGGCAAGGGCTCCGCGGTGCGCGAGGGGATCCGCGCGGCGGTCGGCGACATCGTCGTGATCCAGGACGCCGACCTCGAGTACGAGCCGGACGACCTCGTGAAGATGCTCGACGCGATGGAGCGGCTCGACACCCCCGTGCTCTACGGGAGCCGGCGCCTCGAGTACCGCTCGAGCGCGGTCGAGTGGAAGTACTACCTCGGCGGGCTCGCGGTGACGTGGGCGACGAACCTGATCTACGGCGTGCACCTCACCGACGAGCCCACTTGCTACAAGATGTGGCGGCGCGAGCTCATCCAGTCCGTCGACCTCGAGTGCGACGGCTTCGAGTTCTGCGCGGAGGCCACCGCGAAGGTGCTGCGCCGCGGCCTCCGCATCCCGGAGATCCAGATCCGCTACTACCCGCGCAAGGTCGAAGAGGGAAAGAAGATCCGCGCGCGCGACGGGCTCATCAACATCTGGACGCTGCTGCGCTACCGGTTCGCGCGATGAGCGCGCTCGAGGCCCTGCTCTTCCGGCGCGCCACGCGACTCGCTGGAGACGTCATCGCGTCCGCGCGCGATGACGCCCGGGACGAGCTCGAGCGCGGGACCTCGCGCCTCGCGGCGGCCGAGACGCTGTGGGCGGCGAACGCGCGCGCCCAGGCGATCGCGATGTGCGACGGCGGGCTCGAGGACGTGATCGGCGCGGCGCGACGCGCGTTCGGCGTGGAGCTCGGCGCGGCGCTCGAGAAGTGCGGGCTGTCGGCGCGCGAGCGCGGCGAGCTCGAGGCGGCGGCGCACGGGCTCGACGGAGCCTCTCGGGACGCGATCGCGATCGACGTCACGGCGTCGGGCGCGCGCTTCGACGCGAGGATGCGCGCGGGCGAGCTCCTCGCGCGGCGCCTGCGACCGTGTCTGATGACCGCCGACGAGCGAGCCACCACCTCGCGTCGCCGCATCGCCGTGCTCGGGGGTCTCACGGCCGCGCTCGCAGCCTGTGCCATGTACGTCCAGTTGACGCGTCCGCCGACCATCCACGCGACCGCCTCGGCGTACAAGAGCGGCGAGGGTCACCTCACCTACCCGCCGGAGAACGCGATCGACGGACAGGAGATGTCCTACTGGCTGCTCCCCCCGGGGGAGACCGGCTGGATCGAGCTGAGCCTCGATGCGCCTCGGTCGATCGAGGCGCTGCGGATCCTCAACGGGCATGACTATCACCTGCGCGATCGCGCTCGATTCCGGCGGCCGGAGAACCGCCAGGCGGCGAACGCGATCCACGTCGTCGCGTACGCCGGCTCGCACGTCGTCGCGGAGGCGGACGCGGAGCTCTCGCCGATGAGCGACTGGGATCGCGAGACGATCCCCCTCGTCGCCTCGAACGTCGACCGCATCCGGATCGAGGTCCGCTCGTTCCACGGTGACGGTGGAGGGTTCGCCGAGGTCGAGCTGCTCCCATGAGGGACCCCCGACTCCAGCGCTGGATCGGGCACTCGCTGACCGCCGCGATCCTCGCGTTCACCGCGTCGACGGCTACCCTCGACGCGCACTACGAGTGGGATCAGCACCGCATCCTCGACGCGGAGCGCGACTCGGTGGCCGCCGTCGCGTACGTGCAGCCCGACCGCACGTGGAACGGGATGGCGTACGACCCGACGTTCTTCGTCGCGGCCGTCTACCTCGTGCCGAAGCTGCCGCAGATCATCTCCGAGATCGCGCACAACCCACGCATGCCGCTCCAGCCCGGGATGTACCCGACGCTCGCCGAGTGGCAGCACGACATGTTCCGTCGCATCGGGACCGAAGCGCACAAGGTCGAGGTGCGCCGCGTGCACCTCGCGCTCGGTCTGATCGCCGTGCTCTTCGTCTACCTCACGGTGCTTCGATTGTTCCCGGGGCGGTACGCGCCGGCCGTGGGCTCGGTCGCGTTCCTCGCGCTGTCGTGGGAAGTGGTGATGCACTTCCGCTGGACGGAGGTCGACGTCCCGATGACCACCGGGATCACGCTCTTCGCATACCTCGTGGCGTGCGGGATCACCGCGCGCACGCGCGAGGCGGCGATGCTGCATGCGATCGGGGTCGGCGTCGCGGCGGGCCTGGTCATCGCGTGCAAGGTGAGCGGCGTCTGGGCCCTCGCGGTGGGCGGCCTGAGCGTCGTCCGGTTTCCGTACTGGACGCGGGTCCGCGATCGCGCGGCGCTCGTGCTCGCGATGAGCTTCGGCGCGATCGCGACCTACGCGACGTTGAGCCCCGCGTCGTTCGCGGATCCGATCGGCACGTTGACGCACGCGTTCCATCAGGTGGCCGACTACCGATCGATCCCCGAGGACTATCCGGTCTACGTCGCGCCGCCGTGGGGCCACCTCGCGCGCATCTGCGAGTGGCTGTTCCTCTATCAGCCGTCGCACGTGCCGGTGTTCGCGCTCGCGCTCTCGCTCGTGGCCGTCGTCGGGCTCTACGCGCTCGTCCGCGACCGGCGTCGCTTCGCGCTCACCGCGGGCGTCTATCCCGTGCTCGTGCTCGCGATGATGACGCGGCTCCCCCTGTTCCAGCTCCGCAACTACTTGCACCTCGTCCCGTTCTTCGCGATCGGGTTCGCGGCTGGCCTCGTCTACCTCTCGACGCTCCTGCGTAAGCCGTGGATGCGCCACGCGCTCGCGGCGGCGGTCGTCGGGATCTTCGCGTTCAACGCGGGCTGGCTCGTCTATGCGGATCACAGCATGCGGACGACGACGCGGGACGTGATCGTCGCGGAGGCGGAGCGCTACCTCGCCGAGACGGACGACGCGCAGCTCGTGAGCCCGCGCGCCTACCGCGAGACGCGCGCCACGTTGGACGCCCGCTTCACGTGCGCGCGCCCCGGCCCCGACGAGACGGCGCCGTGGGTGCTCATCTACTACCAAGACCACCACCCGCTGCGCTGGCGCGCCGCGACGCCCGGGTTCGTCGAGCGATGGTTCGCCCCGCTGGAGACGGACTTCGACTGGCTGACGCTGTGGAAGGGCCGATTCGATCACCATCGCATGGCGCTGCTCTCCCGCGAGAGCGCGGAGGCGATGCACGTCGAGACGCACGCCTTCTTGCTCTGCCGACCACGCTGACGCGCGTCCGCGCGAGCCTCAGGGCGCGCTCTCGCTCGAGGATCGCAAGACGCGCAGCCCCTCCCGCAGCCGATAGCCGTCGTCGGTGCGCTCGATCGCGTCTTCGAGACCCGCCTTGCGAAGGGCGGATAGCGCCACGTAGACGCGGCTCGACGCGGCCTTCTCCGTCGCGCGCTCGTTCGGCCAACCTCGCGAGAACAGCTCCTCGATCGACCACGCGCGACCGGGATCGCGATGGGACTCGACGAGCGCGAGGAGCACGAGCCGCGGGGCGAGCGTGCGCTCGAGGCTCACCACCCGATCGTCCCAGCGGATCCATCGCGCCTCGGGTCCCACGAGCATCGCGCCTCGCGCGGCGCGCTCGAGCTCGGCCGACAGGCGGCGCGCGGCGTCGCGCAACCACGGCGTCCCGCTCGCCGCGAGCGCGCGATCGTCCCAGCGCCCATCGCGGAGCGCGAGATGCGCCGCGCCGATCTCGGCGTACCCCGAACGATCGGGAGCCTCCCCACCTCGCACGCGCAACGCGCCGAGCTGAGCCGCGGCCCGCACCTCATCCGTTCCGTCGCGCGCCGCCGCCGCGTAACGCTCGCTCGCGCGCTCCGCGTCTCCCGTCTCCTCCGCGGTGAGCCCGCCCAAGAGCGCGAGCTCCGCCGCGTCCGAGCCCGATGCGAGCCCGACGCCTCGCGCGTGGTGCGCGCACGCCTCGGCGAGATCCCCGAGCTCCAGACACAGCAACCCGAGCTGCGCATGGAGGCGAGGTAGCCAGCGCCGGTTGTCGATCGCACGGTGGAGCTCGATGGCCTGGGCGTACCGCGTCCGCGCCTCGTCGAGCTGGCCGCGGTGATGGGCGAGCCGACCCGCGAGGCCGCGCGTCACCCCTCGATACGTCTCGTCGCGCACCTCCGCCTGCGCGGTCTCGGCGCGCGCGAGCAAGGCCGCCGCCTCGTCGAGCTCGCCGCGCTCGAGCGCGGCCTCCGCATAGGAGGTGAGGACCCGAAGCTCGTAGTACCGATCGCCGCTCGTCCGGGTGAGCGCGAGCGCGCGCTCGAACAGGGCGCGCGCCTCGTCGATGTCGCTCTGCGCGACGTGCGCGGCGATCCGCCAGCACGCCACCACCTCGAGCCGCGGGCTCTCGGTCGATTCCGCGAGCGCGAGCGCCTCGCGCCCCGTCTCGAGCGCCGCCTCCGCACGCCCGAGCCGCTCCAGCGTGTCGGCCCGCGCGAGGAGCGCCCACGCGAGGCGCAGGGCGTCGATGCCGGCGCGCTCCGCGAGCGCCGCGTCGAGGGAGCTCAGCCGCAGCGCCGCGGGACCTCGAGCCAGCAAGATGGGTTGCAACGCCAACACCGCGTCGAGCGCGCGTGATCGGTCCGCGCGCACGAGCGCGCGCCGATGGACCGCCCAGAGGTTCGCCTCCTCGCGGAGCAGCCAGTCCCGCTCCTCCGAGCCGCGCCGATGCTCGTATCGGTTCGCCTTCGCGAGCCCGTGCTCGAGGAAGTAGTCCGCGTGCCGCGTCGAGGCATCGCCCGGCTCCCCGTGCGCGCGCGCGTACTCGCGGATGCTCGCGAGGAGCCGGAACCGCGTGCCCGATGGGCTGCGCTCGCGC
>JBFWYI010000107.1:0-13827 GCA_050186575.1 Sandaracinaceae bacterium
GCCGACGCACTCTCCTCGTCTCTCCGTCTCCCCTTCTCCCGGCCGCCCGCCGCAGGCGCGCTGATGCGTGTCGCGGCGCGAGTATTTCTAGCCGGGAGACGTGGAGAGTAGGAGAGGGGGAGAGTGCGTCCGCCGTGCGGACGCGGAGCAGAGAGGTTCTTTCGAACCTGCAAACCTAATTCTTCCCGCGGCGGCGCAGCCGACGCACTCTCCTCGTCTCCCAGTCTCCCAGTCTCCCCTTCTCCCGGCCGCCCGCCGCAGGCGCGGTGATGCGTGTCGCGGCGCGAGTATTTCTAGCCGGGAGACGAGGAGAGTAGGAGAGGGGGAGAGTGCGTCCGCTGCGCGGACGCGGAGCAGAGAGATTCTGCTCGAACGTGCAAACCTAATTCTGCTTCTGCGGCGGCGCAGCCGACGCAACCTCCTCGTCTCCCACTCTCCCCTTCTCCCGGCCGCCCGCCGCAGGCGCGGTGACGAATGTCGAACCCGCATCGCTCACTCGACGCATCTCCCGGCCGCCCGCCGCAGGCGCGGTGACGAACGTCGAACCCGCGTCGCGCACTCGACGCATCTCCCGGCCGCCCGCCGCAGGCGCGGTGACGAACGTCGAACCCGCGACGCGCGCCGAACCCGTAGCTGAACTCCCGACAGTCAGCGCCTCGGGCGCCTGCTACCATCCCCGGCCGATGGAGCCGATCGACGACGACGACGTCCCGCGCGCGCCCGTCCCGGTGAGGGTCGTGCCGCTCAGCGCGCGGACCACATCGGAGCCGCTCGCCGTCGAAGGCCGCTTCGCCGCGTCGCGCGCCGTCGCCATCAAGGCGCCATCGTCCGGCGTCGTCGAGGAGCTCACCGTCTCGCTCGGCGATCGCGTCGAGCCCGGCCAGCTCCTCCTCCGCATCGGCGCCCTCGCTGCGCGCCAGCGCGCGCTCGCCACCGAGTCGGCGATCGAGCTCCTCGAGGCGCAGCTCGCCGAGGGCGACGAGGCGATGGCCGTCGTCTCGGCGCGCCCCGACAACCCCGAGCGCATCAAGACTCAGGAAGCCAAGCTGCGCGTCCTCCGCCACAAGCTCGCGCAGGAGAAGATCCAACGCGAGCGCCACGTGCTGTTGGCCGAGCTCGTCGACGTCAACGCCCCGTTCGGTGGCTTCATCGCCGCGGTCAACGCCGCCAACGGCGGCACCATCATGCACGGCCACGCGCTCATCGAGCTCGTCGAGGCGGACCCCGTCGTCCTCGTCGTCGACGTCCCCACGTGGGTCCGCAACCGCTGCGAGATCGGCTCGCGCGTCGACGTCCAACTCGGCGACGTCGTCCGCGAGGGCGTGGTCAGCCGCTGGTCCCCCACCGCGAACGACGGCGTCCGCCGGATGCTCATCGACGTCCCCAACGTCGACTCCCGCATCGCGGCCGGCGAGCGCGGCACGGCGCTGTTGCCGGTCGGCGAGCGCGAAGCGTTCTTCGCCCCGCGCCACGCGCTGCGTCATCACGACAAGCAGATCCAGCTCCACCTCGTCGAGCACAACCGCGTGCTCGTGCGACCGGTGCGCGTCTACGGCGCTGGCGAAGTGGTCGAGGTGGCGGGCCAGCTCAGCGCGAGTCAGCTGGTGATCATGCACGCCGACCGCCCGCTCGCGGATGCGTCGACCGACGTCATCCTCGGCGATCACTGACTCCGGATCGCAGTCCGCCGAGAGTTGCACGCGTACGGAAGCCCGAGCTACCCGCCCTCGTGCACGTCCTCGTTCACGTGCACGTGCACGTACCCGTCCTCGTCCACGTACACGCGAGAGCATGAGCTCCGCATCACGCCGCTGGTTCCGCGGCGATCGTTCGCGACGAGTCGAGCGCGCTCCGGAGCCCCTCCACCGTCTCTGCGTCCACCGTCTCTGCGTCCACCGTCTCTGCGTCCACCGTCTCTGCGTCCACCGTCTCTGCGTCCACCGTCCCTGCGTCCGCCGTCTCCGCGTCCACCGTCTCTGCGTCCTCCTTGCTCGCGCCCCGCGGCCGAGCGATCACTGACCCCATCGCGTGTACGTGGACGTGCACGAGTACGTGCACGTGCACGAGCACGTGGACGATCGAGTCGGGTTTGCTCACTACCCCGACGGGAATCCGAAGCCTCTCATCGCGCGTTGCGCGCCCCCATCGATCGCACTCACCCGTAGGAGAACCCCATGCGCCTCTATTCCTGGTGGACCAGCAGCTGCAGCTACCGCGCGAGGATCGCCCTCAACCTCAAGGGCCTCGCGTACGACCTCGTCAGCGTCTCCCTCAACGACGGCAACCAGCTCAGGGACGACTTCAAGACGAAGAACCCCAGCATGCAGGTCCCCGTCCTCGAGCTCGACGATGGAACCCAGCTTGCGCAGTCCATCGCCATCCTCGAGTACCTCGACGAGGTCCACCCCGAGCCCCCGCTCATGCCGAAGGATCCCATCGCGCGCGCCCGCTGCCGCCAGCTCACCGAGATCGTCAACAGCGGCATCCAGCCGATGCAGAACCGCTACCTCGGCCTCCAGCTCAAGCGCGAGCACGGCATCGACCCGAAGACCTTCGCCGCCCACTACGTCGCCCGCGGCCTCGACGCCTACGACGCCGTCGCCGCCACCACGGCGGGCCGCTTCAGCGTCGGCGACCACCCCACCATCGCCGACGTCGTCCTCGTCCCCCAGCTCATCAAAGCAAGAGAGATGGACCTCGACGTCGCGGCTCGCTGGCCGCGCCTCCAGTCCATCGACGCCGCGTGCATGGACATGGCGGCGTTCCGCGACGCGCACCCGGACGACCAGCCGGATAGTCCGCGATGACCGGCGACTCGGCATGCCCGTGGTAAGGACACCACAGTCAGTACTGTCGCTGGCTTGTCACATATCCGACGGCCGTTGGCCGATAGCGATTCTGCAGCCCGACCGTAGCGAAACACTGTCTCGAACCCACCGGAGAGAGCTCGCGTGTGTAGGGCGTGGGCGTCGCGCCATCGAGCCTGATGTTGGGTGGTCAAGCCTAAGCAATCCTGTACATCAGTCCTCGCAGACGGAAAGCCTCTTCGGTACCCTCGAGAACATCGCAGGCTGCACGCCTGAGTTCCTCCCCATCGATTGCCCCGGAGCAAACCACGTGACCCCGATCGCCGCTTGAACCGAGCACGACGATCTGTTCTGCATCTCCCAGTACGCAGACATTTGCATTGTGGGTGACCAGAACCACTTGCCTACGCTCTTTTGCCCGGCGCAGCGCCGGGACGATGGCTCGAAAGATGAACTCGCTATCCAGGTGATCCTCGGGTTGGTCAACCAGCAGGGGAGCATTGGCTTCCTCGTCCGAGAGTAGGAGCGTCAGCAGCACGGACTGTTGCTGTCCGATCGAGAGATCAACGTAGTCTCTCACCGCTCCCTGCGAGCCCAGTCTCACCTTCAGCTCGGGTAGGCAGTCCGCGTAGGCACTAGCCAACCTTCGGAGAGCTTCTGGCGTCGCAAGTCGCTCCACGAGCTGCGATGCCTCGCCCTGATCGAATCGGTAGCCCTTGACAGCGCGGATCGCATTGATCGCTTTCGTTACGGCCCTCTCTTTTCCCTTGGCAGCGCCGCGCAGCAGATCAAGGAGGGGCCAGTAGCCGAGGTCACTGAGTAGAGCATCCGCCCGCTGAACCTGGTTTGTACGCCAGCCCATTAGCTCGACCAGCGTCGATCGTGTGTCGGACGAGTAGCGCCCCTCTCGGAACTTGAGAGAGAAGCGGAGATCGATCTGTGGCAAGCCGCGCATGACCCGTGTTGCCCAGCTGGTCCGGATCGTGGACAGTTGAGAGCACACGGCTCGACGGTCGTCCAGAAGCCGGTCCTCAGCGGCTAACGCCTCCTGAAGCTCTGCTTTCGTCTTCTTCAGCGCTGTCTGGTGCTGTTCGAGCTTGGCGGCGTCGCGAGCTAGGATCTTCAATCGCTTAATGTCAAAGACGATCTTTTTCGCCCTGAACTCCTCTTTCTTGTCGTCCGCTTCCTTTGCCTGTTTAGTGGCCTGCACCTCCAACTCAGAAATGCGTTCTACGAGTAGCCTCCGCATGGGCTCCAGCGTCTGTTCGAGCCATGCGCCGAGCGCGTCATCTGACTTCTGTACCCACTCACGATGCGCGCTCAAGATGGCGGGTGCTCCCTCCTCATCGGCTTCAGGCTGGACGCCTTCGGTCTCAGCCGGTATGCCGAATAGGTCGGGATACTCCTCGAGCAAAGGTGCGAATGGACGGAGCGCCGAGATCTCGGCAAGGCCCTGGTCGAGCTGAGCCATTCGCTCTCCGATCTGCCGCGTCTTGGAGAGCTGGCTCTCGATCCGCCCAAGCTCCCCCACCTTACTTTGCTTGGCCTCCTTCACCTGAGCCACCGCGCCCTGTGTTGACGCGAGCTGCGCTTCGCAAGCGGCGCTCTTCTCAGCCATTATCCGCGACTTCGCTTGAGCGCGGATGAGCTGCTCACGGAGACGCTTCTCCGACTCCAGTAACGCGGCAACACCGGGAATATGCTTGTCGAAGTAGCGCAGCAACGCGCCCGGATCTTTTCGAACTTCGGGAGCCAGGTCGGAGGCCTCAGATTGCCGGAAGCAGTCGATTCGAAAGTCCGTTATGACGTCGCGACCCTCGGCCCCCACCAGCTGAACGGATTCTCCCTTCGTCTTTCGGATCGCCAGCTTGGTCCCGAGGGCATCCCGAAGCTCCAGCTCGAGTTCGTCTGGTCCCGCCTCACTCTCGAGTACCCTCATCTCGTCATCGGTGCCGAGACGTCGACCAACATGTGCCACGCTCTCTGCGCAGCGGATGGCTGTTGTCTTGCCGGTCCCTCGTCCACCAATGACGCAGGTTAGGTTCGAACTCAGCCTGACGGTCGCCTGGTCGAGGAATCCGCCTCGAATACGGATCCCCAACAGCCGCGGGGCTTCGCCGGGAAGGTCTTCTTCAATCCGCACCCGCGCGCCGGGGTCGCTTAGCGCGAGCTTGAGTGACTGAAAGGACAGCGTACTCATCTTGTAGCGCGTCGTTCGCTGGCGACCGGCATCGTTGGCGCCCACGCGGTCCAGATCGTGCGCGTCAGAGTTAACTATGCCCGCGAATCGATAGAGGCTGGCAGGGAGGCCGAGCTTCGCGATGCGCTCCCTGCCCGCAGCCTTACGGTCTTTGTCCTTTTCGTCCTCGCCGTAGGAGATTGGGCTGGGCCAGTTTCGTACCTCGTGGCCCAGCAGTGCGGAGTGGCAGAGAATTGCCTTTTTTTGCGGCGTCCAGGCTGAGCTTCGTTCTTCGAACCCGGAAGCCACGTCGACGTGGGCGAGGACAGCGAAGCCGTCTACTGCCTTCACGCGCTCGAGCACGTCGAACATCCCGGTGTTGCAGCTCGTCTCGCTGCTCGCCGTCCGCCCGGTTTCGATCGAAATCTGGCCAAAGACTCTCTGGAGTGTCCCGTGTGAGGGCGTGTAGACCAGTAGGTGACCCTCAGGGCAGGAGAGCTCCACTGCCGCGACCGCAAGCACATCGGGAAAGCCCTCGGCCGCTTCCAGGAAGGTGCGCACGTTGTCGATGCTGTTGTGATCCGACAGCGCGACGATCGAGACCCCGCGTTTCCTCGCCTCCTCCACTATGGCCGCCGGTGTCAGGCGCACGTCCTTCACGTCGTGCGAACCCCGGTAGCTGTGGATGTGCAGGTCTCCGCGGACGAACCGAGCCCCCGCGTCGATGCTCTCGAGATCGGTCTTCTCCCCCATGGAGCGAGGATAGCGCACTGCGGCAACGAATGATGCGACGCCGTTTGCACGGCGAGTCGATTCGGCTTGAGCCCGGCTTGTGTCGAGGAATGGACCCGTGAGCGGCCCTGCGATGACGCCCACGCCAAGCGTACGTTGCCGGTCCCTCCGCTACGATCCGAACCAGGTTGCCTGTGGACTCGAGTATCGCGGGCTCGGCGGTACTCCAACGCGCGTCCACCGCCGCCTCGCTCGGCTGGCCGGCTCGCAGCGGGGGCGATCGGTGGCCGACGTGGGCAGTCAGGTTCGAATCATCGCGATCACCAACGTCCACCAATCTGGGGGCTCCGGACCCGCGCGATCGCTGACCAACAGCGATTCCGCGGCTTCGAACCCGCAAGATCGCTAGCCGCCAGCGATCTGGGGGCTCCAGACCCGTGCGATCGCTGACCGACAGCGATCCCACGGCTTCGGACCCGCAAGATCGCTAACCGTTAGCGATCCTGGGGGCTCCAGACCCGCGCGATCGCTAACTCTTACTGTTTGGCTACTTTTTTTTAGCCGCGTCGCGGCAGGTTTCGTTGTCGCTCGGGTCTGGAGCCGTCGGATCGCTGGGCGACGATCTTTTTCGCGGTTCGGACGCAACCGCTCGCTGGCCGCCCCGATGGAGAGCGCCAGACGGGCGGAGTGAGCGAGCCGAATGCGTCGGGGGGTATCGCGACGCCCATCGCGAAGAGGGTCAAGGTCATGTCTGACATCAATTGGGCTTCCTATTTGATCGCGACGCGGTTCTCGGCCGCGGAAGGGGTGGTGCTCGCGCGCAACCTCGTGGCGAACGCGATGACCGAGCCGCCGCCGCCGGTGGCGCGCTCGATCGAGCGGATGACGGAGCGGCGGGTCGTGCTCGAGGCCCTCGTGGACGTGAAGCTCGAGGCGGGGCCGTCGGAGCTGCAGCCGCTCGACCAGATGGTCGACAAGCTGTGGGTCGGTCTGCGGATGGCGCTCGAGGCCGCGGCGCGGCTCGAGGGGACCGACCGCGGGGAGCGGGGCGCGAGCTTGCTCAAGACGGTGTTCCCGCAGGGGACGTCGTTCGTGATGCTCAACCACCGCGCGCAGTGGTTGACGGCGGATCGGATCCTCCAGCGCATCGAGCGGCTCGGGCTCGACGGCGAGCTCGCGTCGATCGCGGGGGAGGACTACCTGCCGCGCATCCGCGAGCTGCACGCGCGGTACTCGGAGATGATCGGCGCGGGGCCCACGCCCACGAGCCGGCCGTCGAAGCGTGCGATCGCGACGGCGATCGCCGAGCTGTCCGAGGCGATCGCGGACTACGGAAGGCTCATGGCGGGGATCTCCGACCGTGAGGATCCCGATTCGCTCGCGCGGTTCCTCCGCGCGATGGAGCCGCTCGACACGTACCGCGCGCGCGCGTTCGGCGGGCGGGGCGCGAGCGAGGACGCGATCGACGAGGTCGAGGACATCGCGGAGGAGCCGACGGACGACGAGCCGACCGACGCGCCGGACCCGCCGCCGTTCGTCGAGGGGCCCGACGCGTAGTCGATCTCTCGGCGTGAGCCGCACGAGCCCGGCGCCCATCGTGGCGTCGGGCTCGTGTCGTTCCGTCGGCCGCCGCCACGAACCCGCCGTCCGCTCAGCCTACTCACCGGCGGGGCCATGGTGATAGCGCAAGCCGGCGACGACCCCCGTCCCCGAGACGTAGGTGGTCCACGTCACGAGCGGATCCTCGCACGACACGATCCCCACTCGCGCCCGGGTCGCACCCGACGAGCTCGCGATCACATCCGGGTCATCGCGGAACACGAGCGTCCGCCACGCTCCGACCGTGTCGTCGTAGCGCCGGAGGTAGAGGCCTGCTCCTGGACCATCGACGAAGAACACGATGCTGACGCGGCCGCGTCCATCGATCGCGACGTCCGGCTCGCGCGCGCCGGTGACCCCCGCGAGCCCGACGTCCGGTCGAGGCAGCATGTCCCACGAAGCGCCGTTCCACCGCCGGACTTCGATGCCGGTGAGGTCTCGCCGATACGCCTGGATGATCACGCCCGTCGCGGGGTCGATGGCCATGCGCTGTTGATTGAGCATGACGTCTTGCGCTGTCGCTCCGAGGTCTGCCCACGCCCCCGATTCCAGCCGACTCACGTGGTATCGCGCACCGGCGGGGCCGTCTTCGCTCCAGGAGAGGAACACTTGCTCGTCGACGGCGTGCAGTTGGGGAAGGCCGTGTGAGGTGTAGGTCCCCGTCGGTGTGATGACCGCCGCCGCCTCCTCCCACGTCGTGCCGGTCCACCTCAGCGTGTGCAGGGCAACCCCGCTCGCGCTCGCCTCCCGATACACGAGATAGACGTCGCCGTTCGAGGTTGCGGTGAGGCTGGGCGAGCCGGTGCCCGAAGCCGGATCGCCAAGGCGTCCTCCGAGATCTTGCCAGACGCCCGACGACAGTCGTCGAACGTAGACGTTGTAGAGGCCGGACTCCGCCTCCGACCACGCGGCGACGATGCGCCCCATCGGGTCGAGCGTGAGGGAGTTCGCCGACGCCTGCTCCGCCACGCTGAGCGGCCCACCCAACGTCTCCCACGACGCGCCGACCCATCGCTGGACGAACACGTTGGAGCCAGTCCCGCTCCCTTCGTTGTACTCCTCGAACGAGATGTACGGCACGTCGTCGACAACGACGAGTGTTTGGTAGAACGCGCTCGTGTCACCGGAGAGCGCTCCGCCCTCCGGCAACATCTCCCAGGTGGGAACCACGTCGCGGGCCGGGCACGGATCACCGGCGTCGGTGCCCGAATCGGCGAGTCCTCCGTCGAAGCCGCCGTCCACGGGCGCGGGCCCCGCGTCCACGCCGGCGTCGATCCCTGAGTCGCGCGTGCCGGCGTCGACGTTCCCGGCGTCGAGGTGTTGGGTTTCGCTGCATGCCACCAGCGAGGCACACGCTGCGGCAACGCTCGCTGTCGTCGATAGGAGCGCGGCAAGCTTCGACATCGGCACGCGATATTACCAGACGAAGCGATCGAATGCGGTCCCCGTCGGAGCGTGACTCGCCGGGCGACTCGTTCGGCGACGAGCTCGGACCCAGGTCGTATTGCTGATTGTGCGCACGGCTGGATTGTCGAGCAGATTCCTGAGTGGATCGCCGGCCGCCGAGCGGCGGGCTGCCGGAGGCCATCGCGGACTACGGAAGGCTCATGGCGGATCAACCCGGCTCGGGGATGCTCGGGATCACCGCGCGCAGCGCCTCGAGCTCCTCGGGTTTCAACACGGTGATCCGCTTGACGTCGTCGAGCTCGAGTCGCAAGGCGTTCTGCGCTCCGACCTTCGACCACGTCGCCTTCGCGCCGAGATCGGCGAGCTTGGCGAGATCGAGGATCCGCTTGTCGAGCTTGCCCCACTGCGGGCCGCGCTCCCACGACATGCGGCGCGAGCGCGCGACGAGGTCGGGCCACTTCTCTTTCTTGTGCTCGGTGAGCGCCTGGAGGCGCGCGTCGAGCTGGGCGAGCGGCAATCGGATCGCCTTGGCGCCGTCGCGGAGCACGCTCACGAAGTCGTCGGGGCCCATGTCGTAGAAGGGGCCGGGCGGGAGGCTGCGCGGGCGCACGGTCAGGAACGCGCTCAGCTGGACGTACGCGGCGCGGAGCGGAGCCTCGAACGTCGCCTTGTCCTCGCGCTCCGCGAGGTCGAGGATCGGCGCGACCTCCACCTCGTAGATGTCCTTTGCGTCGCGGCTCTTGTGGGGCCACCACGCCTCGAGCGCCTCGGTGAGCCGCGCGAAGGGGGCGCGCTGCTCCGGGCTCAGCTCCGAGGTCAGCATCTCGGTGGCGCGCCCCGCGACCAGCATGCCGAGGGGCGGCCGGGTCTCTTCGAACACGGCGCGCGCGGTGTCATCCAGGCTCATGGCGCGCACCCTAGCACCGCGTCGGGCGAGCGGGCGCGGCGGTGATCTCGCGCGCCCAAAGAGGCCCCGCCGCCGCTGGCCGCCTCGTGCCCCGCCGCGCGTCGCGGTGGAGCGCGTCGAGACGAACCGCGAGCGTGCCCGGTTCGCGCGGCGAGAGGGTCGCCGCGGCCGTCTCGTGGGGTCGCTCCCGTGCTCCGCTTACGCCGGCGTGGCGCGCGCGATCGACGGCCGGGCGCGCTTCGCGTCCATCCACGCGCGGAGCGCGGGGCGATCGGCGCACGCGTCCCAGCCGAACGTGCGGCGCGCGTAGTCGATCGCGATGGCGAGCGTGAAGGCGGCGAGGTGGAAGCGGCTCGGGTCGAGGAGCGGATGCGCGAGCTCGCGCTCCCAGGCGTCGGCGAGGCGCTCGGCGCGCGCGGCTTCGTGCGCGATCACCGTGGGCGAGCGCTCGCCGTCGGGGCGGCGGAGCTCGCGGCGCCACACCGCGAGGCCGTCGAGGAAGCTGCGGGCGAGCGCTTCGAGGCGACCGCTCTCGAATCCGTCGGCGCACGGGGGCGCGACGAGCGGCTCGCCTTCGAGGGAATCGAGGTACTCGATGATGAGGCGCGAGTCCTCGAGGCCGCGGCCGTCGTCGAGCTGGAGGTAGGGAACGCGTCCTGACACGTTGGTCGCGTAGTACGGGCTGTCGGCGACGCGGGTCGTCGCGGTGGCGAGCTCGACGCGCTCGTCGAGGCCCTTCTCGAAGAGGAACGCGCGCACGAGCGTGCAGTACGGGGAGGCGGGGGTGACGTAGAGCTTCACGCGGTTCTCCTCGCGGCACCGTACGCCGGCTCCGCACGGGTCGCGAGGACGCGCGGCGGCGCGCTTCGCATCGCGGGATCGCCGGCGAGCCTGGAGACGAAGGGTGCACCTAGCGATGGACACGCTCGGCGATTCGGCTCCGGGTCTGTCACCCGGCACGGAACACGCGCGGGCTGAGCCGCGGGCGGGATCGTTGGCACGCACATCGCTGTGCACGGGGGCATGACTCATCGCACCGCCCCTGTGTTCTCCGGCTCCGCTGTGTTCTCCGGCTCCGCTGTGTTCTCCGGCTCCGCTGTGTTCTCCGGCTCCGCTGTGTTCTCCACGTACGCTGTGTTCTCCACGTACGCTGCGTCGACTCGCGCGGCCTGGACGGTCGCGCCGCTCCTGACCGTGGTCGCGCTCGCATCGCTCGGCGGATGCGCGCTCGGCGGGGCCGAGCCGCTCGATCTGGGATCCGAGCGCCTCTCGCGCGAGGCGCCGGTCGGCGCGGTCCCGGCGCGCGACCTCGAGGAGATCGCAGACCTGGCCCGAGAGGACCCCGAGGCCGCGCTCGCGCTCGAGGGCATGCCGACCGAGCAGGGGGAGACGCACTGGGAGCTCATCGAGTGCCCGTCTCGTCTCCACGTGTCCGCGAGCGTCGGGCCCGACGCACCGGGAACGGGAGACTGGCGGAGCTCGGTCGTGCGGACGTATGACGTCAACGAGCTGTTCTCCGTCGAGAGGGCCGAGGAGGTTCCCGAGACCACGCTCTATTGCGCGCACCGGACCGCGGGCGGGGTGATCACCGCCGAAGTGACGCGGAGCGTGCGTGGCGCGGTCGAGTGTCTCGCCGTGCAAGAGGGGGGGCTCTTCGTCTGCCGCGTCCTCGATCGGATCGACGACGGCTGGGATGAGCCAGCGACGTGCTCGGAGCCGACGAGCGGCTTCGGGGAGAACGTGGGGTCCGCGCATCGCAACTGGTCGGCATCGGACGAGCACGGCGAGATCTTCACGTTCTACGACGCGGCCGAGAGCGCACCCCTCGAGACCTTCTGTCGCTACCGCTTTCACGTGATCGTTCAGCACTACATCGAGCAGGGGCTCGACGAAGCCGAGGCGAGCGCCCTCGAGGCGGAGGTCACGGCTCGCTTCGCGGAGAGGGGAGTCCGTGTCATCACCCGGCTGTGGAGCCGCAACCGGCCCCTCACGACGGACGACCTCGCCGCCTGGCGCGCCGAGCACGGGCAGTCGTCCCTCGTGGTCGGGGAGCTCGTGCGCGCCCCCAGCGCGTATCGCCCGCCGCGGATCGTGGACAGCGAGGGGATCATCCGCTGGCAGGCGTCGACGAACCTCGATCGCGGGAACTTCAACAGCCTGGTGGGCGCGCTCGAGGCGCTGCTCGCCGAGTGAGGCGGACCGCGCGGGTGGGAAATCCCTCGCGCCCGGGTCAGCGGCGGCGATAACCTCACGCGCATGCGACGTGGCATGCTAGCGCTCTTGCTCTTCGCGGTCGTCACCGTCGCGGGGTGTGCGCCCGATCCCGTGACGCGCTTCGAGGCTGACTTCCGCGAGAGCGTGGACCTCGCGTGCATGTGCGCCCAGGAGCTCGGAGAGTCGACCGTGGAGGAGTGCCGACAGAGGGTGGCCGATGAGTTCCCGACCGAGCTCTTGGAGTGCGCGCGGACGGTCTACGATGCGTACCCGGAGGAGCTCACGCCTCGGTTCGAGTGCGCGGCCAACAAGTCGCATGCGTTCGTGTCGTGCGTCGAGCGCGTGCTCGTGGGCTGCCCCGCGTCGAGCCCGGAAGCACTGATGGGTTGCGCCCAGGTCCTCGAGGAGCTCCGGGCCTGCCCGCCGGCGCGCGCGGACATCCAGGCGATGCTGAGTGACTGCGTTCCCTAGCCCCGGCTGCGGATGGGCAAAAGTTGACGGTTCGCTCCCGGCTCGCCATCACTAGGGGGTGAGCGCAGCGCGGATCTCGACGACGACCTCGACGACGATGCTCGCCCTCGGCCTCGTGGCAGGGCTCTCGACGCGCGCCTCGGCGCAGGAGCAGCACGCGGCGCTGGCGCCCGAGGTGACGGAGCGCGAGGTGATCACGGCGGACCTGCCGGACACGCCGGAGGTCGAGCAGCTGGTGTTCGGCGAGGACATCACGCTCTACGACCCGAGCGGGCAGGGGCTCGCGCCGCTGCACGAGGCGCTGCGGCGCGCGCAGCGCGGGGAAGACCAGGCGCGCATCGTGTTCTACGGCGCAAGCCACGTGGCGTCGGATCTGTTCACGCACGTGGTGCGCTCGCGGCTGCAGGAGCGGTTCGGCGACGCGGGGCACGGGTTCGTGATGCCGGGCCTCCCGTGGCGCGGGTATCGGCACCTCGGCGGGGTCGACGTGGAGAGCCCGCGCAACGCGTGGGAAGGGCTGCGCGTCCGCGCGAACAGCACCGACGTGGACTCGCTCGGGGTGGCAGGCCTCGCGATCGAGGACAGCCGGCCGACCGCGTGGGGACGCATCGACGCGACGTGTCCGACGGGGCGCTTCGACCTGTTCTATCTCCAGCAGCCGAACGGCGGGTCGTTCGACGTGAAGATCGACGGGCGGCGCGTGGCTCGCATCGCGACGGCGGCGGCGGAGCGCGCGCCGGGGTTCGCGCAGTACACGGTGCCCGAGGGGACGCATCAGTTCGAGGTGCACCTCCGCGGCGACGGGCCGGTGCGGATCTTCGGCAGCTCGGTGGAGCGCGAGACGCCCGGGGTGATCGTCGACAACATGGGGCTCAACGGGGCGCGCGCGGTGTCGCAGCTCTTGTGGGACGAGCCGATTCATCAACAGTACTTGCGCCACCTGGATCCGGATCTGGTGGTGCTCGCGTACGGGACGAACGAGGCGGGCGACGACAACCACCCGATCGAGGCGTACGAGGCGGAGCTCCGCGCGGTGGTGGCGCGGGTCCGCGGGACGCTGCCCGATGCGGCGTGCATGCTGATCGGTCCATCCGATCGCCCGATGCGCGACGACGCGCGCGAGATGGTGGACCGGCCGCGCACCGCAGAGATCGTGGAGGTGCAGCGCCGCGTCTCCCGCGACATGGGCTGCGTGTTCTTCGATCTGGTGAGCTTCGGCGGCGGTCCGCTGTCGATGCTCCAGTGGGCGCACACCGAGCCGGCGTTCGCGCAGCGCGACTACGTGCACTTCACGGCGCGCGGGTACCAGCGGCTGGGCGACGTGCTGACCGACGCGATCCTTCGCGGCATGGAGTGAGCCTCTCCCGCGCTCCCTCTGGCGGGTTCGCCGGCGGAATTACCGGAAGGCGAGAAGGGGCGAAGGCGAGGAGGTCGTCGGCTGCGCCGACGGGAATGAAGATTCCTTTGTTTAGAAGCTGACGCTTCTCGTCTTCCCACGTCTTCTCTCCTTC
>JBFWYI010000107.1:13927-30336 GCA_050186575.1 Sandaracinaceae bacterium
TCGCCGGCGGAATTACCGGAAGGCGAGAAGGGGCGAAGGCGAGGAGGTCGTCGGCTGCGCCGACGGGAATGAAGATTCCTTTGTTTAGAAGCTGACGCTTCTCGTCTTCCCACGTCTTCTCTCCTTCCGGTTTGTTCGGATCGCGATCCGCGTGTACGTGGAGGTGCACGAGTACGTGCACGTGCACGAGGACGAGCACGTGCACGAGAGCGTGGGGCGCGGTCTCTTACTGGCCGGTGCGCGCGAGGTAGTCGGCGAAGCCCTTGAGGAGCGCCTTGTAGAGCATGTTGCCGACGACGCGATAGCCGGCCGGCGTGGCGTGGCGGTAGTCGGTGAACGCGAGGCGGGGGTTCGCGCGGGACCACTCGCGCATCGCGCCTTCGCCGCCCATCGCGGTGTAAGTGTCGAAGAACGCGCAGCCCTCGGCGGTGGCGGCGCGGCGCATCGCGTCGACGATCACGGGGACCGTCTCCATCGTGCGGACGTTGCCGCGCTCGTCGCGCTCCGCTTGATCGAGCGGGGCCATCAAGAGGCAGCTCGCCTCGGGGCGCGCGCGACGGACCATGCGCGCGACCTGGCGGAAGTCGTCCTCGAACTGATCCGCGGTGCGGCGGTCGTCGGCGTCGTTGCCGCCGAACGCGAGGACGATGAGGTTCGTGCCGCGGTGCGCGTGCTGGCTGCGGAAGTGCGCGGGGTCGATGCCGAGCATGCGCCGCGCGCGCGCGCCGACGAGGCCGAGCGAGTCGTAGACCACGCCCGGGCCCTCGCGCTCGAGCACCATGCCGTAGAGGCGCGTGTCTCCGCCGCCGAGGACGCGAAGATCGAGGCGGTGCGCGCCGTCCGCGACGTCGACCGCGTGCCAGCCATCGGCGAGCGGCTCGCCGCGCGTGTTCACCTCGACGGGGTCTTCTTCGTCGACGCGCAGCTGCACGCGGCCGCCCGTCGGGTGCTGCTCGTACCAGAGCTCGAAGCGCGAGACCTCGTTGCCCACCGGGCCGCGCTCGCTCGTCTCGAAGCGCGCGGTCGGACCGGGCCCCGCACGGAAGAGCACGCCGCCGTAGCCGTAGCGATGGCTGCGCAGGCCCGCGCGGATCAGCTGGCTGAGGTTCCACGGTCCGTTCGCGCTGTGGCGGATGTCCTGGTGGCGATACGGCATGGTGCCGCGCGCGATCAGCACGAAGCCGTGGCCCGCGTCGCCGAAGCGCTGCTGAAGGCGACGGCGCAGGGTGACGGTGATGCCGTCGCCCGCGATGGAGCTGTCGCCGTAGTGCGCGACGCGCGTGATCGCGTGGTCCTCTCGCTCCGCGGTGCGGACGAGCGCCTCGTAGAATGGCCGCATCGCGCGGCCGTCCGGATCCTCGAGCTCGCGGACGAGGCCCTCGAGCTCGCTCGGATCGATCCGGACGCGCGGGCCCGAGGGATCGTCCTCGCTCGGGGTGGGCGGCGCGACGTCGGGCGTCTCGTCGGCGAGGAGGCTCGTCGCGATCTGGTCGGGGATCCCCGTCGTCCCTCCGCCGCCGCCGCGGGTCACCGCGCCGCCCGTCGCGATCTCGATGCCGCCGGCGCGCTCGGCGCTCTCGGTGAACATCCGCACGATCGGCACGCCCTCGCCGCGCACCCACACCTGCCACGGCGCGAAGTCGGCCGAGGCGTAGGGCACCACCGCGAGCGCGCTCGCGACGCCCACCGCGACCAACAGGTGCACGAGGCCGCGCGCGGTCGTGCGCTCCTCGTTCGCGACACGCGCGGGGTCACGGTGGCTCGGCGAGTCCGAGAACGCGTCTACGAGCGTTCCTTCTTCACGTTTGCCGAGGAGGTCGTCCGACACGCGCGTTCCCGTTCAGAACTGGAAATAGATATAGGGCACGACCTCGTGGGTGGCGAAGATCGCGATGATCGCGGCGACCGCAGCGAGCATCACGCCTTGTCCCCACGCGGGCAGTTGGACGAAGCGCGCGCGCGCCCATTCCAGCTGCGAGCGCGGAACGTAATGCAGAACGAACCCGAGCACCAGAACGCGCCAGACGTCGTCGGACACCTGCGCGACCGACGTCGTGCCGCTCATCAGGCGCTCGACGATCTCGCCGGCGTTGTCGAGGTCGGTGGAGCGGAAGAGGATCCGCGAGAACACGACGAACTGCATCGTGAGGACGACCTTGATCACGTTCACCCACGCGGGGTCGGGTCGCGTCCAGCCGAGCTTCTCGCGCGCGGTCCCCCACGCGCGCGTGCCCACCACCGCGAGGGCCTGGAGGTTGCCGTAGATCACGAACGTCCATGACGCGCCGTGCCACAGCCCGATGAGGAACAGCGTGATCCACAGGTTGAGGTACGTGCGCGGCTCCCCGTGGCGCGAGCCACCGAGCGGGAAGTAGAGGTAGTCGCGCAGCCAGCTCGAGAGCGTCATGTGCCAGCGGCGCCAGAACTCTCCGACGTTGGTCGCCTGATACGGGCGGTCGAAGTTCTCCGGCAGCTCGTAGCCGAACAGGAGCGCCGAGCCGCGCGCGACGTCGGTGTAGCCGCTGAAGTCCGCGTAGATCTGGAGCGTGAACCCGTAGAGCCCGATCACCGTCTCGGTGGCGCTGAACGCGGCGGGGTCGTCGAACACGCGATCGACGAGGTTCACGCTCAGGAAGTCCGCGAAGATCACCTTCTTCGCGAGGCCCATCGCGATGAGGAAGAGGCCCTTGCCGACGCGCTCGCGATCGAGCCACGGCGGGCGCTCGAGCTGCGGGAGGAACTCCGCCGCGCGGACGATCGGACCGGCGACCAGCTGCGGAAAGAACGTGACGTAGAACGCGAACTCGATCGGGCTCTTCACCGGCTCGAGCCGGCCGCGGTAGACGTCGACCGTGTAGCTGATGGTCTGGAAGGTATAGAAGCTGATGCCGACGGGGAGCAGGAAGTCCAGCACCGGCGGATGGATGCTCAGCCCGAACAGGCCGAACGTGTCGGCCGTCGCCTCGGCGAAGAAGTTGAAGTACTTGAAGACGCCGAGGAGCCCGAGGTTCCCGGTCAGGCTGATCCCGAGCCAGACCTTGCGGACGGTGGGGTCTTTCGCCGCATGGATCTGGCGCGCGGCGACGTAGTCGAGCGCGGTGGAGAACAGGATCAGCCCGAGATACCGCGGGTTCCACGCCATGTAGAACACGCAGCTCGCGACCACGATGAGGCCGAGGCGAAGCGCCGCAGCGGGGGAACGCCCGGCCTTCGGATCGCCCGTCGCCTCGGGACCGAGGAAGCGGGCCGCCCAAAATCCGGCGAGGCAGAGGCCGAGGAACAAAAAGTAGTCGAGACTATTGAAGAGCATCGGCCCGCGCCGCGTCGGTTCTACCTGGGCGCTCGCGGGTGGGCAAAACGCGAGCGGGTTGAGGTACGCTTTCCCACCGGTGGGAGGTCAGAGATGGAGAGCTTGAGTCGGTTCGGTTTCCGGATCCTGGGCGTGGCCGCCACGGGGGCGCTGCTCGCCGCGGTGCCCGGCTGCAAGATCGTCGTGAGCGACACCTGCGGCGACGGGTTCCGCGACGTGGGAGAGGACTGCGACGACGGGAACAACCGCGATGGCGACGGTTGCTCGGCGGACTGCTTCTTCGAGACCTTCTGCGGTGACGGCTTCCTCGACTCGGTCGAGGAGTGCGACGACGGCAACAACATCAACGGCGACGGCTGCAGCGCGTCTTGCCGTATCGAGACGGTGGTCCCGGTCTGCGGCGATGGCTTCACCGACGCTGGTGAGGAGTGCGACGACGGCAACAACGCCGACGGCGACGGCTGCTCGTTCGACTGCTTCCTCGAGTCGACCGGGTACCTCGAGTGCCAGATCGGCGGGATGTGCAGCGGTCGCGACACCTGCTTCGAGATCACGATCCCGAGCGCGGGCACCCACGGCGGGATGTGCACGCACACCTGCACCGTCGACGGCGACTGCATGATGGACCACGGCTTCCCGGGTCGCTGCTACTCGGTCGAGGGTGCGGCGGCGGTCTGCTACCAGGAGTGCGCGGCGAACAGCGACTGCTACACCGGCACGACCTGCATCGACGTGACGTTCCCTGGGATGAACGACTCGATCTGCGTACCGAACAACCTCTGAGCGAGGTCCTCAGCCCCGGTCTTCGCCAGACCCTCGCAACAGAGATCGCGATGGGTTCAGCGTCGATGATCGGGGCCGAGGTTGGCCCTCGGCGCGACGAAGCGATGCTGGAGTATCGTTGAGGAGCGACGAGGGTCGAGATCGGTTTCGAGGGCGTCGATCAACCCGTCGCGAGCTCTGTTGCGAGGGTCGAGGTGGATCGTCAGGGTGAAGATGCCGAGCGAGAGCGCGGCCAGAGAGACGGGGATGAGCAACAGCATGGCCCGGGACCTTTTCAGGTCTCGGGCCATCGCGCTTCTGGCCCAGGATCCTGGGCTCATCGCGGGGTGCGCGCGTCGCTCGGCCCACGGCGCGCGTCAGGGTAGACTCGCCGCGGTGTTCTTCGTGGCGCGGCGCACGGCGGCTTGGGCGACGGCGGTGATGCTCGCGCTCGGTCTCGCCGCGGCATCGCGCGCGGACGCGCAGCCGTCCCGCGTGTCGCGCGCGATCGTGCTCCGCTTCGCGGGCCCGCAGGGCGACGTCGCGCGACAAGCGGTGATGGTCGGCATCGCGCCGTTCGTCGAGCTGGTGGACGAGCGCAACGCGATCGCGACCGCGCAGGAGATGGGCGTCGACGTGAGCACGCCCGACGGGATGGCGCGCGTGGTCGAGGAGATGGGCGTCTCGCTCGTCGTCCTCGGCACGGTGGAGGGGCGGCGTGGGCCGACGACGATCGCGATCGTCGATCCGCAAGGCGAAGAGCTCGCGAGCGTCGAGGCACCGGGGCCGCAGGAGCCCGTCGCGATCGGCGACCGCGCGGTCGAGGCGGTGCAGCAGGCGGAGGCGGCGCTCCGCGCGCGCGCGAACGGCGGCGGCGGCGCGGCGGAGGATCCCGTCGATCCGGACGAGGGCCGCGACGGTCCCTCACCGTCGAACGGCGGCAGCGGGGTGACCGATCCCGAGGTCGGCGCGGGGGACGATCCCGAGCGGCCGGGTGGCGACGAGCGCCCGAGCGTCCCGCTGCCGGGGTGGCGCCAGCCGATGGTGTCGATGCTCGGTGGCCTCCGCGTGCGCGCGCAGCTCACGCAGGCGCTCGGCGCGGACGGGCGCGGTCCGTTCTTCGCGACGGACGGGTATCCGGAGATCGACCTCTCCGTCGCGGTGCGGCCGCTCGCGAGCGCGAACGATCTGATCCGCGGCCTCTACTTCGGCGCGGAGGGCGCGTTCTCGCTCGGCATCCGCTATCGCGACACCGTCGGCGGCGAGCGCGACATGACGTCGTTCCGGATGCGCTTCGACGGAGGCTTCGGATACAGCGGCGAGATCTTCGAGATCGTCGGGATGCTCGGGCTCGGGATCGAGGGCGTGTCGCTCGATCAGAGCGATGGCTTCGAGTCGATCCTGTACACCTACTTGCGCCCCGCCGCGATGGCGCGCATCCAGGCGTACGAGAGCATCGTCGTCGTCGAGCTCGGGCTCGGCGCGCGGATCGGGCTCGACGCGGGCTCGCTCGCCGCTGCGTACGGACCGGGGCTCGCGTTCGGGGGCGGCGATCTGTTCCTCGGCGTCGGCGGGATCATCGAGGGCTTCACGTACGCGGCGCGGCTCGGGCTCTCGTACCTGGCGCTCGGGTTCGAGGGGGCCGGTGGATCGCGCTTCGACGCGGACGGCGGGCTCGACGAGGCGATCGAGGGGCGGTTCCTCGTCGGCTACTCGATCTTCTGATCGACCGCCGGTCGTGAACGAGGACGAACACGCGCACGAGAGGCGGCGGGCACGTCGCGCATCAAGGTCGTCGGCGGGCTGCCGTTGTTCCCTTCATGGTCCGATCACCGATCGGGGACGCAGACCTCCGTACGGAGTATCCTCCGTGTCCCTAGCGCACCGCATCACCCGCGCGAAGCTCGACATGCGCAAACCGTGGACCGACGACGCGATCCCCGCGCTGCCTCGCGGCTTCGGGCAATCCGTGCGCGAGCTGACCGAGGCGGAGATGGACGTCGCGTTCCAGCCGATCGTCGATCTGGTGACCGGCGTTTCGTGGGCGGTCGAGGCGCTCGCGCGCTGCCGCGTCGAGGCGTACCGGAGCCCGCCGACGTTGTTCGAGGCGGCGGTGATTCAGAACGCGACCGGTCGCCTCGGGAACCTCATCCGCACCGTCGCGCTCGAGCGCGCCGCGCACGTCGAGCGCGTGTTCCTGAACCTCCACCCGGCGGAGCTCTCGGCGCGCTGGCTCGTGCGGCCCGACGATCCGATCTGCTTCCACTCGGGCGAGCTCTACCTCGAGATCACCGAGACGGCGGCGTTCGAGCACTTCGATCTCTGCCGCAGCGTGCTGGCCGAGGTCTGCGCGCGCACCGGCGCGCACCTCGTGCTCGACGATCTCGGCGCGGGGTACTCGAACCTCACGCGCTTCCTCGAGCTCTCGCCCAAGGTGGTGAAGCTCGACCGGGCGTTCACCCACCAGCTGCCGACGGACCGCCGCAAGCGCGTGATGGTGCAACACCTCGTGCGGATGTTCGAGGAGCTCGGCTCGAAGGTGGTCGCCGAGGGAATCGAGACGCACGACGAGCTGCGCGCCGTGATCGACACGGGTGTGCACTACGGACAAGGGTACTTGCTGGCCGAGCCCGGCTATCCCACGCCCGCCGTCCGCTGGCCGCGCTGACGCGCATCGCCACAGCCGCGCATCGCCACAGCCGCGCATCGCCACAGCTGCGCATCGCCACAGCCGCGCATCGCCACAGGACGGCTCACCCTCGACGGAGTACGATCGAGGATGACCCAGACAAACCTCGAGTCGCCGCTGCTCGATCGCATCGGCGGATACGTCGCTGGCGCATGGATCACCGAGGGAGACACGTTCGACGTGCACGACCCGGCCGACGGCTCGCTGCTCGCGCGCGTGCCCCGGCTCGGTGCGCAGCACGCGAGAGACGCGGTCGAGGCCGCGCGCGACGCGCTCGCGGGCGGCCCGGTTCCCATCGCGGCGCGTCAGGAGCGGCTCCACGACATCGCGTCGCTGCTGCACGAGAGCTCCGCGGAGCTCGCGCGGATCATCACCCGCGAGAACGGCAAGCCGCTGTCCGAGGCGCGCGCCGAGGTGGCGTACGCGGCGGGCTTCTACGCGCACGCCGCCGAGGAGGTGCCGCACCTCGCGTCGCGCGTGCTGGACGAGCGCCCGCGCGATCATCGATGGACGGTGCATCACCGCGCTGCGGGTGTGGCGGCGCTCATCACCCCGTGGAACTTCCCGATCGCGATGCTGGCAAAAAAGTTGTCGGCCGCGATCGCGGCGGGCTGCACGACCGTGATCAAGCCAGCCCGCGCCACCCCGCTGACGTGCATCGCGTTCGTCCGGTTGTTGGAGCGCCTCGAGCTCGCTCCGGGTGAGGTGAATCTGGTCGTCGGCGATGCCGGCCCGATCGGCGACGTGCTGGCCGAGCACCCCGCGGTTCGCGTGATCAGCTTCACCGGATCGACGGCGGTGGGGCAGAAGCTCGCGGCCAAGGCGGCGCCGACCCTCAAGCGCCTGAGCCTCGAGCTGGGTGGCAATGCGCCTTGCCTCGTGTTCGCGGACGCGGACCTCGACGCGGCGGTGGAGCGCCTCGTCGCGAACAAGTTCCGCGCGTCCGGCCAGACGTGCGTCTGCACGAACCGCGTGCTCGTCGACGCGGCGGTCGCGGACGCGTTCACCGAACGGCTCGCCGCACGGGTCGGCTCGTTGATCACCGGGCCGGGCACGCTCGATGGGGTCGACGTCGGCCCGCTCATCGACGGCGACGGTTGGGACAAGGTGCTCGCGCACGTGGACGACGCGGTCGCGAAGGGCGCGCGCATCGCCCGAGGGAAGCGCCCCGACGCGCGCCCGTCGCCGGACGCGGGATGGTTCTTCGAGCCGATGGTGCTCGCGGGCGTGCCGAAGGACGCGCTCTGCTTCCGCGAAGAGACGTTCGGGCCGATCGTCCCGATCACCACCTTCGAGAGCGAGGACGAGGCGGTCGAGCTCGCGAACGACACCGACGCCGGCCTCGCGGCGTACGTGTTCACCGGAGACTCGGCGCGCGCGGAGCGCGTGATCGCGCGGTTGTCCTACGGGCATGTGGGCCACAACACCGGCACGGGGCCGACGCCGGAGGCGCCGTTCGGCGGGATGCGCCAGTCCGGCTACGGGCGCGAGGGCGGCCTCGAGGGGCTGCTCGAGTACGTCGAGATCCAGACGGTGCCGACCGCGCCGTGAGAGGCAACGAACCGTGCGGTGTCGACGCCGCGCGCGTTTCGGCCGAACCGCCTCGCGTCGGTCGTCCACGTGCACGTCCTCGTGCACGTGCACCTATACGTGCACGTCGACGTACACGAAGTCGTCCGGTGCGAGCGCAGCTCGACGGAAGCGCGCCGACGCTCGTCGAGGCGAGCGTGCGCGCGGCTCGTGTACGTGCGCGCGGCTCGTGTACGTGCACGAGGACGAGTACGTGCACGTGCACGTGGACGAGTACGTACGAGTACGTGCACGAGGATGGAGCGCCTGAGGGTCAGGCGTAGGTGCGCTCGAGGTACCCGATGATCGCGTCGGACTCGTACATCTCGGTGCCGGTGTTCGGATCGATCAGGTACGGGAACTGCTCCTTGCCGCCGCGCTCCCTCAGCCCCGGCCGCTTCGCGCTGCCCTTGGCCGCCGTCTTGACCTCGTGGTCGAGGTTGAGCTCGTTGAGCACCTCGCGGACCTTGCGACAGAACGGGCACGCCTCGAACTGATAGAGCACGAGTCGTTGCGCGGGCTGGACGCGGCTCGCCGCGCTCGGGCGCGCGACGCGACCTCGCGGCCGGAGCGCGGAGCTCAACGCCGAGCCGAACGTGGCGACCGGCGCGATGCGTGACGGCGGGCCCTTGCCGTAGCGCTCGTGGAGATAGCGCACGATGTCTTCCGACTCCTTCATCGCGACGCCGGTGTTCGGATCGACGAGGTAGGGGAAGTACTTGCGGCCGACGAAGTCGGGCGTGTGCTCGCGGTTGTTCGAGCCGCGCGCGGTCGGGTGACACACGTAGTCGAGGTCGAGCTCGTTCATCGCCTCGCGCACCTTGCGGCAGTACGGGCACGCCTCGAACTCGTAGAGCTCGAGGAGCTGCTCGGGCCGCGGACCCACCGCGCTGCTGTCGACGCGACCGCCTCGACCCATCCGCGGGATCCCCGCGACCGCCGACCACGCGGTGTCCAACACGCCCATGCCGCCCACTCTGGTCGCCGCGCCCGCGCGCGACAACCCCACCGCGACAACCCCGCGAGAACCCGCGATCGGCGTCACTCGATCGCGAGGACGGCGCCGAGCCCGACGAACAGGGGCAGCCCCGCGGGCAGCCCATAGATGCGGAGCTCACCGCTGCGGAGCGCGCGCACCATCGCGCGGTTCACCTCGCCCTTCGGATCGGGCAAGCCGAAGCGGCCCGACTCCATGAGCGAGAGGTTCCCGATCACCTCGGCGCTGCCGCGCACCGTCACGTCGGGGATGCCGACGATCCCGTCGTAGAGGACGGCGCGCCCGCGCATGAAGCGCATGGTGAGCGCGACGTCCGCGTCCTCGGCCACGATCGCGACGCGGCCATCGAGGCGCTCGAACGCCTTCCCGCGCTCGGGGTGGTCCGCGAGGTTCTGGCTCATCATCGTGGCCATCATCGACGCGAGGCCGTTGTCCTCGGCGCCGGGCGCGAGCTCGATGCTCATCGCGTTCCGCTCACGCCGGGAAGTCGGTGTCGATCGTCGTCGCGGAGCGGACGAGCTCCTTCGACGCGAGCACGTACTTCACGATCGTCGGGAGGTGGCCCTTCTCCAGCTTCAACTTGTTTTGCATCATGGCCTTGGTGGGGTCGACGTCGCCGCCGAGCACCTCGCGCCAGCGCTCGTACTCGGCGCGGATCACGAAGTCGGCGGACTGTGCCTCCTCGCCGGAGACCATCGTCGCGTTGCGACACTTGCCGCGATCGAGGTCGAGGACCATCGCGGTGTCCTGCGCGATGCCGAGCTCGGGGCGCGCGATCACCACGTAGGCGACCGAGCCGTGGGTCCAGCCCTCGCCCGCTTTCGCGTAGCCGGGGTTCTGGTTGATCGCGTCCTTGAAGGCGGCGGTCCACTCCGCCGAGGGGAACTTGATGGCCATGAGGCCGGCGAAGCTAAGACGGTCCCCCCTGCCGCGCAAACCGGCCCCGATCCCGCCCCCGGGAGGCCCGCGTCGACCGCTCGTCACCCGGGCGCTACCTTGGGAAGTCTTCGGGTGTGCGCCGGGTTTGGCGCGCGGCCACAACCATCGTACCTTCCGGCCGTCTCACTGGGTTCAAGGTGTCCATCCCCGCCGCTCCCATAGGCCAGCTCCTCGTCGCCCAGCTCAAGGGGGTCGGCTGGTCCACCATCGCCTCCGTCGGGGTGCACGGCATCCTCGCGATCGCGATCCTGCGCGCGCCGGTCGATGCGTGGACGGACGACGTCTACGCGCCGGACACCATCACGATCGACGTCATCGCGCCCGACACCGTCGACCCGGTCGTCACCCCGGACGCGACGCGTGACGAGGCTCGCAACGAGCTACCCGCGCCCGTCCCGGAGCGAGACGACGTCGTCCGCGATCCGCGCGTGATGCCGGATCGTCCGAACCAGACCGCGTCGACGGTCGAGGTGACCCCGGTCCCGAGCACCATCGAGGTCCCTCAGATCCAGCAGGAGCCGGCGACCCGCGAGATGACGGAGGAGGAGCGCCGCCGCGCCCAGGCGGTGATCACCGCCGCGCTCGATCCGAGGCGCGCCAGCTCCGCGCTCGGATACAACGTCACCGGTCCGGGCCCGTCACGCACCGGCCCGCCGGCCGGGCTCGGGACGACCGATCGAGGGCCGACCGGAGCCGAGCTGTCGGCGATGCACTCGAGCTCGCTGCGTCAGCAGGCGATGGCGCGACCCTGGCTCTCGCGCACCGAGCCGGAGCTCCACCGCCAGGCGGACGGCTCGCTCGTCTATTCGGGCCACCGGTTCACCGTCCGGATCGCGCCGGATGGGAGCCTCCACTGGGATGATCGTCCGGGCGTCCAAGTGAACGGCCTCAACGGCAGCGGGCCGGTGAACGGCGGCGGCTCCTTCGATCTCAGCGACGCGCTGATGGGGGCGCAGGGGCAGGACGCGAGCTTCGCCGAGCGCGAGTGGTTCCTCGAGCACACGCGCGAGATCCGCGAGCGCCTGGAGGACGAGTACGAGGCGGGCGTCCGCCGCACCGGGCTCCGTCGCCTCCGCGGGCGCCTCGCGCGCGACTGGGCGAACACCTCGCACAGCCTCCGCGCTCGGCACACGCGCCTCTTCAGCTATTGGGACGAGATGAGCGAGGACGGGAGCAGCGAGGAGGAGCGCCGCGCCGTGATCGCGTTCATCCGCGAGAACCTCCCGCAAGGCAGCGAGGACGCCTACACGGACGAAGAGATCGAGCGGCTCAACGCGCGGCGTGAGAGCCACCAGCGATTCGAGCCGTACTGATGCCATCCGGGGGGATCGAGGTGCTGCGCTCGGAGCTGCTGAGCGAGCACGGCTTCTTGCATGCGTTCTCCACCCGCGAGGGCGGGGTGAGCGAGGGACCGTTCGCCTCGCTCAACCTCGCGCGCACGGTGGACGACGATCCCGCCGCGGTGGCCGCGAACACGGCGCGCTTCGCGGAGGAGCTCGGCGCCCACGATCACCTCTACGAGGTGAGCCAAGTTCACGGCGCGCGGGTGGTCGACGCGAGCGGCGACGTGATGGCGCTCCGCGAGGAAGAGGCCGACGCGATCGTCGCGCGAACGCCCGGCGCGGCGGTCGCGGTGCGGACGGCGGATTGCGTGCCGATCCTCCTCGCGGATCCGCGGACCGGTGCGGTCGCCGCGGTCCATGCAGGGTGGCGCGGGGTGGTGGCGGACATCGCGAGCGCCGCCGTGCGCGCGATGGAGTCCGACGAGCTCCTCGCGGTCATCGGCCCACACATCCGGCTCCCGTCGTTCGAGGTGTCGGACGAGATCGCGGATCGGATCGAGGCGGCGGCCGGAGAGCGGGTGATCGATCGCAGCGCGCCTCGCCCGCACGCCGACCTCGCGGCCGCGGTGCGCGCGCAGCTGCGTCGCGCGGGCGTCGCCGCGATCGACGACGTCGGCGGCGACACGTTCGACGAGGCCCGCCGGTTCTTCAGCCACCGTCGCGATCAGGGCCGCACCGGGCGGCACCTGAGCGCGATCGTGGCGCGCGGCTGACTCGCTCGATCAGCGGCAGCCGTTGTGGAACCAGTCGTCGCCGTACTCGTCGGCGGTGAGGCAGGCGTCCGCAAACCCGAGGACCGACTCCAGCGTCGGGAGATCGCAGCTTCCGTCCGGGTTCACGGCCGAGACGAACACCACGTACCCGCCGAACGCCACCATCGTGCCGACCTCGAAGCCCAACTCGGCGTTGCCCATCGTGCGGTCGATCACCTGGTTGCGCACCGTACCATCCCAAGGGAAGTTGACGTCACCCCGCGCCTGCGCGTCGAGGAGCTGGCGCATCGCGTCCCGCGCCGGGCGGCCCGACTCGTCGCGGTACGCGAGCACCGCCTCGAGCCGGTACGCGGCCGCCTGGGCGCAGGTCTGCTCGAGCTCGGTCGCGTCGGTCCAGCGGTACCGCGTCCCGCTCTCGTTCGCCGGCCGCCACGGCTCGAAGAACTCGGCTCCGTCCCCGGGAATTCGGAGCGGCGCGACGGACGGGAAGTCCATCGCGTCCGGCGAGACGCGCGCTGCGCTCGGCAACCGCACGTTCACCGCGCTCACGTCGCGGGCGGCGGCCCAGGGATCTCCGTCGAACGGCGGCGTGCATCCATCGCCCGCGCACTCGCTGTTCAGCGTGACCTCGAGGCCCGCGTCCTCCTCGCTCCGGAAGACGCCGACGAAGTAGCGTCCCGGCTCGAGGCGCATGTCCTCGAGGGCGGGGATCCACTCGCCTTCGACCGCGTCGATGAGCTCCTCCGCGCCGTCGTAGCGCACGAGGTACATGCCGAACGTGACGTAGGGACGCGCGTCGATCGGGAGCGACGGGTCCCCGGGGACTGCGCGGAGCGAGACGCGCGCGTCGTCCGAGAGCTCGAACGACCACTGCGCGAGCCGTTCGTCGAGCCGCGTGTACGCGGGTCGTCCGAGATGCAGCTCGCCGAGGTCGGCGGGCTCGATCGATCCGTCCGCCTTGCCGGCGCGGATGGCATCGAGCTCGTCGAAGGACGAGGTGGGAGAGGCGCAGCCGATGGACAGGAGCACGAGCGCAAGGCGCTGTGCGAAGGTGCGAACCATGAGAGACCCCCTAAGCAAAGTGGCGCGGCGAGCGCGGACGCCCGTCGCTGTATCGAAGTGAACAGGGACCTAAGTCGGAACAGGAGCCAAGCGGACGAACCAAGGGAACACGACATCGAAGGGAACTGCATCGAACGGAACTACATCGAACGGAGCTACATCGAACGGAGCTACGTCGAACGGAACTACATCGAACGGAACACATCGAAGAGAGCCGTCGCAGCGCTGGCACGAATCCACCCCAGCGCTCGACGGGTCAGCGGCCGCACGCTCGGCAGCCTTGGTTCTAGCCCTTCGAGCTCGCGGCGCGCTCGAGGCACGTCGCGGAGAATCGCAGCACGAGGTCGAGGGTCGGGAGATCGCAGCTCCCGTCCGGGCGCACCACGTTGATGAACTTGACGGCCCCCGTGCGCCACGCCCACATCGTCGCGGGCGAGAAGCTCGCCGAGCCGCCCTCGGAGACGTCCTCGGTCCAGTTGTACATCGTGCCGCTCCAGCCGCTGCCTTCGCGGAGCGCGTCGAACGCCTCCTGGCCGGGGCGATGGACCACGCCGTCCTCGCCCGTCTCCTCGTACTCCATGATCGCCTGGAGGCGGATGGCCGAGGCCTGTCCACAACGCTTGCCGTTGTCCGTCCCCTCGTCCCACGCGAAGCTCTGCGTCGCGCCGCCGCTCCAGCGCTGCCACCACTCGGGCTGGCTCAGGCTCACCGGCGAGATGCCCTCGGGGCGGCTGTAGTACTCGGGCACCGGCGCGGCGCTCAGGTCGACGCGCATCGTGTGGACGTCGCGCGCCGCCGCGTAGGGATCGCCCGTCGGCTCGGTGGGCTCCGTGACCTCGCCGCAGCCCTCGCCGCGGCACACGCTCGCGAGCGAGAAGTCGCCGGCCGCGCTCCCGTACCCGACGACCGTGACCTTGTACTCGCCGGCCTCGAGCTCGACGACGAGCTGCGAGAGGAGCCCCTCGCCGCCGTCGTCGTCGACCGCGCGCTCACCGTCCGCGTCGTAGAGGTAGAGGATGGTGTCCGTCTCTCCCGCCTCGCCGGGGCCGGTGCGGAGCTCGACGCTCGCCGCGCCGCTCAGCGTGAACGACCACTGTTGGGCGAGACCCTCCTGGACGTCGCTCGTGACGGTGTCGCCGAACGCGAGAGGTCCGTTGTCGACGATCTCGATCGTGCCGTCCGCCTTGCCGGCCGCGAGGTCGGGGGGCGCACCCTTGCCGCCGGCCGAAGCCACGCAGCCTCCGAGGAGCGCGATGAGGGCGAACAGGATCGAGCGGTGCTTCACGTGAGGGCCTCCTGACCCTCGTGAACCGCAAGGCCGATGCCAGGCGGTCGGGGACCCCATTCTCACGGCGATCGCGCGGAGAAGCGGAAGGCCGAGTGGCCGGTGGGGTCAGCCGTCCGGCTACTCGGACCGCCTGGGATCGCCCGCGGATCGCCCCGGATTGCGGGGGGTCACGCCTCCCGCTGACGTGCGGTCCGCCGGCGTGCTTTAACTCCGCCCGTGGCGCTGTTTGGCAAGACCAGGGCGGACGTCGACGCCTCCGAGAAGAAGACGCTCGGGCGCGGAGTCTTCCGCAAGTGCGAGGGGTGCAACGTCACCCTCCGCGCCGAGGAGTTCACCGCCAACCACGAGGTGTGCCCGCAATGCGGGTTGCATTATCGGTTGAGCGGCGAGGCGTGGGCGGAGCTGCTCCTCGACCCGGGCAGCTTCGACGAGCTCGACGTCGGCCTCCACTCGGGCGACCCGCTGAAGTTCACCGACTCGCGCTCGTACCCCGAGCGGCTCGTCTCGACGCGCAAGAAGACCGGCCTCGACGACGCGATGATGGTGGGGCAGGGCCTCTTGCTCGGTCGACCCGTGCAGTTCGGCAGCTTCCTCTTCCGCTTCATGGGCGGCTCGATGGGCTCGGTGGTCGGCGAGAAGATCACGCGGATGTTCGAGCGCGGCACCGAGCTGCGCCAGCCGGTGATCCTGCTCAGCAGCTCGGGTGGCGCGCGCATGCAGGAGGGCGTGCTCTCGCTGATGCAGATGGCCAAGACGGTGGCGGCGCTCAGGCGCTTGCGTGAAGAGGCGAACCAGCCGTTCATCAGCGTGCTGTTGAATCCGACCACCGGCGGCGTGGCGGCGAGCTTCGCGCTCCTCGGCGACGTGAACATCGCGGAGCCCAAGGCGCTGATCGGCTTCGCGGGCCCGCGCGTGATCGAGAACACGATCCGCCAGAAGCTCCCCGAGGGCTTCCAGCGCTCGGAGTTCCTGCTCGACCACGGGATGCTCGACATCATCGCGGAGCGGAGCGAGATGCGCGCGACGATCGGGCGCCTGCTCGGTCACCTCCTCGACGCCAACCCGTCGTGAGCGCCGGTCGCGGCGGTCAGGCGAACTGTCGGAGTGCGGTTGCGAACGATACGGAGTCGGCGTTCGTCGCGGCGCCTGCGGCAGCGGCCGGGAGACGAGGAGAGTGGGAGACGGGGAGAGTGCGACGGCTGCGCCGTCGCGGAACGAATTCGGAGTCGCGTCGGATCATGAGTTGCTCGCCCCAGGGGGGCGCTGCTCTCCCCCCCTCCCGCTGGCGGGAGGGGGTTGGGGGGAGGGTCTCGCGAGGTAGAGCGACCGCCCCGTGCTCGTCGCACCAACTGCATGACCCGCACGATTCATTGCCCGCGGGGATGGTGCGCTCCGGAGCCCCCGGCCCGGCGGCTCGCCCGCGGCGCTCCGCGCATCGGATCGGCGAGCTCACCTCGACCCTCCCCCGCCCCTCGCCCTCCGTTCCCCCTCTACCGTTCCCCCTCTACCGTTCCCCGCCCCCCATCCGCCGTCCTCCGTTCGCCGCTCGTTCGCGTCCGGCCGAGACGTACGTGCACGTCCTCGTGGACGTGCACGTACCCGTGCACGTCCACGTACACGAGCAAGCCGCATAGCGAGCCGACCGCACCGCCGACCGAACCCCCCGGCTACCGCGCGAAGCTCGAGGAGCTCTACGACCGCGCCCGCCGCGGCATCTCCCCCGGCCACGACCGCATG
>JBFWYI010000108.1:0-30135 GCA_050186575.1 Sandaracinaceae bacterium
CCCCCCCCCCCCCCCCCCCCCCTACCCTCCACCGAGCCCGGCACGTCAGCCTTGATTGACGAGTGCACAAGTCAGGTCCCCCCCCGTCCCCCCGTCCTCCGTCGCCCGTCCGCCCGTCCTCCGTCGCCCGTCCGCCCGTTCTCCGTCGCCCGTCCGCCCGTCCTCCGTCGCCCGTCCGCCCGTCCTCCGTCGCCCGTCCGCCCGTCCGCCCGTCCTCCGTCGCCCGTCCGCCCGTCCTCCGTCGCCCGTCCGCCCGTCCTCCGTCGCCCGTCCGCCCCGTCCTCCCTCCCCCGTCCTCCCTCCCCCGTCGCCCGTCCCCCGTCGACCGTCGCCCGTCACCCCTCGCCCGTCGAGAACCGAAATCGAACCACGGAATCCGCCTTGCGCCTGCTACCGCCGGCTCACCAGGGCGGCGAGGCCGAGCCAGCCGGCGATCAGCGCGGCGGCCAAGCCGACGTGGACGCGGCTCTCCTCCCTCCGGATCGGGCGCAAAGGAGGCTTGCGGCGCTCCATCGCGCGCGGCGGCTCGGGCGGCGGCGCCGTAGCCTCGGGGGTGATCCACGCGATCGTCGCGTCCGCGTCCTCGATCGCGTCGCGCATCGCCGCCTCGAGCCTCGGATCGTCGGGCGTGACGCGCACCAGCACGCCCCGCGTCGGTGTGGCGTCGAGATCGGTGGACGGATGGACCAGCTCGACACGACGATCTCCGGCGTCGCAGGCGAGATCGGCCACCGCCGCTTCCTGTTCCACGCGCGCGCTGCGTACGCGGCAACCGCTCGCTCCGAAGATCGAGCTCACCAGCGGCTCCTGACCCGGCGGAAGGAACTGCGCGTCCGCGAGCGTCGGCAGAAGGACCGTCATCGCCACGACGAGGAGCGTGCCAGGTGCGCGCATCGACCCGCAGGGTATCCCGAGCTCCACGGCCCGCGGTACCGTCGCGCCGATGGACGCGCGGCGCGCCGAGCTCGCCCTGGGCGTGGGTCTGCTCATCGCGCTCGTCGTAATCGCGTTCGAGATCGGCGAGCGCTACCCGTTCGCGCGCTTCCACATGTTCGACCACCGGGCGACCGCCGCCTCACGCGTCATCGCGCGCGCTCCCGACGGGAGCGACGTCGAGCTCTCCTCGCTCCAAGACTTTGCGTGCGAGGGCGAGGTCGAGCTGTTCGTCGGCGACGTGCGTCCGGGGACGCGCGGGTGCGCGGTCGAGGCGGCGTACCCCGAGGCGGAGCGGCGGGTCGCGCGCTACCTCGAGCGCGAGCGCACGGAGCGCGCGAGCGGGGAGGTGTACGAGATCGTACGACGCACGTTTCGTTTCGAGGATCCGGACGGACCGCCCACCGTCTCCGACTGCGTGATCGGGCGCTGCGCGGCGGTGGAGCGATGAGGCCGGCGGGTCTCTCGCTCCGCCGAGCGATCGCGTGGACGCTGGCGCTCGATCTCTTCCTCGGTCCGTTCCTCGCGCGGCGTCTCAGCCCGAGCGACGAGATGGACCCGTTCGTCCTCCTCTCGCGCGGCCCATACGGCGTCGCGATCGCCATCGCAGGCATCGTCGCGGTTCTCCTGTTCGCGCGCCCACGAGGGAACCCCCTCTTTGCGCTCTTCGCGCTCGCGGCGACCGGAGTGCTCCACGAGGGCGCGGGGCGCGGCGCCGGGATCTTCTTCGAGCCGGCCCACGTCGGAGGCACCGTCACCGTCGGTTGGCTCGTCGGACACGCGTTCGCGCGCTGGGTGCGCGCCGATCCCGCGCGCTTCGAGCTCCGCGGCGCGTCGGCGGGGATCGCCGCGGTGTACGTGAGCGCGGGGCTCTCGAAGCTGCTCGCGAGCGGGTTCGCGTGGGGCTTCGATCCGGTGGTGGTGCGCGCGATGGTCGCCGCCCACGATCCCGTCGGCGCGGGCGCGTGGCTCGCTCCGGTCTCGCGCGCGGTCGTCGCGTCGCCGGCCCTCGGGGTCGCGATGGCGTTCGGCGCGCTCGCGGTGGAGCTCGGCTCGTTCACGCTCGTGCTCTCGGACCGCACGCGCCGAATCGCGAGCGCGCTGCTGCTCACGTTCCACCTCGCGCTCTATCTGTTGACAGGAATCCTGTTTGTGGAAGGCGCGCTCCTGCTGCTCGTGATCGGCGGCTGGCTCGAGCCGCTCGCGGTCCGCATCCGGGCGCGCCGCGCGTGGGCGGGCGCCGGCATCGCGATCGTGATCGCCGCCGTAGGGTGGGGCGCTTCGCGGGCGATGGTCGGTCAGCTCCCGGGACCGGCGATGCTCGGCCTGATCGGTGCGCAGCTCGCGAGCGAGGGGCTCGGCGCACCGCTCGACGAGGACGAGCGAGACGCCGCGCTCGACGTGCGACGGGTCGGGCTCGCGCTCGCGCTCGTGCTCGGCATCGCGACGGCGATCTGGGTGATCCACCCGACCCCGCGCGGTCATCGTCTCGACGACGCGGTGAGCCGACAGAAGGCTACGTTCGGCTGAGACGGCTATCCGAGTCCGGGCGCTCCGATCCGCCGCCGGCGCAGGATCGCGAGCCGGCGGGGCGGGCTCACGGCGGCCTCCGGATCGTCGGGTAGCCCGCGCCAGCGCGAGGCCGTGCCGGTGCGCTCCTCGACGCGGAGATAGCCGAACCACACGTCGTCTCCGAACGGGTCGTTGCGCGTGACGGTGGCCTCGGCGTTCGCGCCGTTCCCGTCGACGACCCCCATATAGAACGTGATCGCGCCCGAGCCGGCGGGCGGTGCGGTCCACGCGAACGTCCACTCCGTCACCGCGTTCTGCGTCGAGTCGGACGCGATGACGCCGCGGCCGTAGAGGAGGTAACCCATGCCCGCGTTGATCGATCCCGCGTCGGAGGCGACGTCGTCGGCGCGCACGCTGGCCGCCATGCCGTTGAAGTTGCTCCGCACACTCGAGACGCCGAGCCGTTCGCCCGGCTGGAGCTCGCCAGCCTGGTCCTCGTACATCATGGTGAGCCGGATCTGGTACCGCTGACCCGGAACGTATGTTCCGGTCTCTAGTAGATCACTGTCGTCGAGGAACCGCACTTCGAGCAGCTCCGGAGCGTCGATGTGGCAGGCGGCGCACGTCCAGCCGTGCTCGGTCGGCGAGCCGGTGTAGAAGATCTGACCGCCGCCGCCGACGCCCGGCTCGTCCCGGAACGTGGCGCCCACGTGGTAGGCGGACGCCGTCGCAGGCGCGGCGAGTCCGAGCAGGATCACCGTGGCCAGCCGTCTCATGTCTCACCTCCACCCGGGGGCTCTTCGCACGACGGGTCCTCGGTCGCGCCCTGGATCCACTCGCGGATCACGCTGAGCTCGCGGTCGTCGGGGTCGGCGAACACGTCCCCGCCATCGAACGGCTCGTGGGCGCCTTGATGGAACGAGCCACCGGCCGACAGCTCCAGCGGCTTCACGAGCAGGAGGCTCTGCAGCGGGTACTCGTAGTTGACCATGGTGAGCGCGGCGGTGAAGTTGTGTTGACGCTCTTCGGGGGTGAGCACCGCGTTGCGTTCCTCCTCGCAGCCATCCATTCGCTCACACGCGCGGAGCCGGTTGCGCCCGAACAGCGTGAAGAAGCGCTGGCCGCTCCCGTGGCAGACGAACGTCCCGCAGTTCTTGGTCAGGATGGGTTGCACGCGACACCGGAAGAACGCCTCGTCGAGCTCCGCGATCTCTCCGTCGTCGGTCAAGCCGGGCTGGCATCCAGCCGAGAGGATCGCGAACACCGCGAGGATCGCGGCGAGGCGCAGCGTGCTCGCGAGCGTCATCACAGGTTTCCTCCGAAGGCGAGCTCCCCCACGAACCCGTACCTCGTCTCGAGGCGGGAGAAGTCGGGGAAGTAGAACGCGAAGCCGAGGAGCTTCACTTCGAAGCGCAGCTCGCGGAACGCACCCTGGTTCTGACCGCGCCACGCGAGCCGCGGCCCGGCGAACGCGTCGAGGAACGGGCTGAGCTCGCGGTCGCTCGTCATGTAGCGCATCGGCTGCGCGTAGATGTCCTGGTAGAAGCTCGCGCCGAGCTGGCCATAGCCGCGCACCATCGCGCCGAGCTCCCACCCGTCGCCGACCGCCGCGCGGAGCTCGGTGCCGATCGTGACCGAGCCGATCCCCCAGTCGTCGAGGTAGGCGCGCGCGTGCGAGCGCAGCGCGACGTCGTCCGACAACATGGTGTTCTGTCGTATCACGAGCGCGTGGCGCATGCGCTGGCGCGGGTGGCGCTCGGGGAGGAACAGGAGCACGGGGACGTTCGCGCCGTCCGCGAGGCGCGCGAAGCGATACGGGCTCGCCTGGTAGCCATCCACATAGGAAAAGTTGTAGACGACCTGCCAGATCTCGGTGGGGCTCGCGACGCCGACGAGCGAGAGCGAGCCCGACGCGCTCCACTGGTTCTCTTGGAAGAAGTTGTCTGACGCGCGCCAGATGTTGTTCCACACGAACCCGCCGCCGATGCCGAGCGTGAGGTTGTGATCATCGAAGTCTTGGGTGAAGCCCGCGCTCCCCGTGTGCGACTCCCAGTCGTTCTCGCGCGAGTAGACGTAGCCGGCGCTGAGCCCCGTCCAACCGTCGGTCCATGAGACGTCCCCCGCGCCCTCGTTGCGCGCCTCGTCCCATCGCCCGGTCGCCGCGCTCACCACGTCGACCGACGCGCTCGTCGTGATGTCGACCAGGTAGTGTGCGCCGATCGTCACCTCGGTGTTCGGCCGCGCCCGCACCGCGACGGCGCCCGAGCCGATCGTCGTCCGGTCGGTGTCCTGGTAGACGCTCGTCCGCAGATCCGCGACGACCGCGCCGCTCGGCGGGGGCGAGCTACCCCCGCACGCGCTCGCCATGGCGGCGAGGGTGACGAGCGCGAGGGGCGGGGCGGGGCGGAGCGACAGGGTCAGTTGCAGCCGCACCCGCCGCCTCCACCGCCGTATCCACCGGCCGAGCCCTCACGATACTGATAGACGTGTTGCTCCATCAGCGTCGCTTCGGGGTCGGGCTCGAACTGCATCTTCGGGGACGCGAGATCTCCGCGCTCCCACGGTCGCGCGCCGGCGCATCCGAGGAGGACCGAGCACACGGTCGCGATGGCGAGCAGGGTGCGCGGAGATCGCATCGATCAGGACCCTTCCATGAGCGGGATGATCCGCTCGACGACCTCGTCGTTGAGCGAGCTGCCTCCGTCCTGATCTCCGTCGACCATGCCGACGAACATGTTGAGGGCGCCCGTGCCGGCCGCCGGAGCGACCCAGTCGAACGTCCAATGCGTCAAGTCGGCGTGACCGACGGGCAGCACGGCGTGGCAGTCGCCCGTGACGAACGTCGTGGCGCTGGCCGGCACGTTCGCCGGCATGTCGTTGAACGCGTGCGGTTGGCAGCTCTGGGAGTCCATCCCCGAGTCCGTGATGAACCGTCCCGCGCGGCGTCCGCTCGAGTCCTCGATCGCGCACGCCATCCCGTTGCCGGAGTGCATCGCGCCGGTGCGTCGGAGGTCCGTCCCGGTCATGTTGAACCTGATCGTGTACCGAGTGCCCGGCACGTAGGCGTCGACGCCCCCGACGTTCTGAAACGCCGGTGTCACCGTGTACGTGAAGTCGATGTCCCCCGGGCCGCTCGCGGGCTCGATGTGACAGTCGGAGCAGAGGATGCCGAAGTCCTGCGCGCCTCCGGTGCCGTAGATGCCCCCGCCTCCGGCGCGGTTTCCCCCGGCGCGCGCCTGCCCCGAGGACGCCAAGTGCCAGAACTGGATGTTCGGGAAGGCGCGAGACGAGGTCGTCCACCCCAACCCGATGGCGAGGGCGATGGCGCCGACGATGAGAGCGCGGTGTGCGGTCTGTTGGTGTGTCATGACAGCTTCCTCAGTTCCCCAGGTTGCAGGTGCGCCCGAGGGTCGCGCCGTTGAGCCAGCTCAAGATCGTTTGGTAGTCCGCGTCGCTCGACGACCAGAAGTGGATGTTCTGATGCGGGAAGCCGCCACCGATCTCCGGTTGGGTCAGGAGCTCGCTGTCCGCTTGATCGGTGAGCGGCGTGCCGGCCGAGTCGAGCCCGAAGCCGCGGGCCGCATCGAAGTTGCGGATGCGCTCGCGCGGGGTGTGCGGGAGCTGCCAGCATTCGCACTCGAGCGAGCCGATGCAGTCCTGCGGAGCGGTGATGACGCTCGGATTGCCGAGGCAGCCGCTGAGCTCGTGCAGCTGCTCCGACGGAGGATCGCTCGGCACGGTCGTGATGCGCAGACGCCCGCGATGGTAGACGCGGAGCGCGCGCCCGTTCTCCGTGCCGTGGCAAGCGAGCTGCGCGCAGCCCCGATCGAGGATCGGCTCGACGTTGCACTCGTAGAAGTCGCGATCGAGCGCCGGCAGCGTGGTCGTCTGCGCGGGCTGCATGAACGTGGTGCCGCACCCATTGGCGTCGACGCAGCTGCGGGTCGCGGCGTCACTCGTGCCGTCGGTCTCCCATGGCGTACAGGTCCAGGACTCGACGCACGCCGGCGAGCCGTCGAAGCGAGGGCCCGCGTCGCGGTTGCCACCGTCGACGCCGGGAGGTAGCGGCCCGGCGTCCATCCGCGGGTTCGGTCCCGAGTCGGATCCGCCGGGACAGATTCGTCCCATCCCGGGCACGCAGCCCGTCTCGCCATCGTCGCAGCCCATCGCGAGGAGCGCGGCGAGCAGCGTTAACCAAGGTGTAGTCTTCCTTGCCATCGTTCCTCCTCCCGCTCGCGGGTGAGCGGCGGGTGATGGACCGAGGAAAGAAGGATGACGAGAGCTCAGCGCGCGCGGCCGACCACCGTGACGAAGCGGCGATCCCGATCCGGATCCCGCCGGACGTCCAACGAGAGGATGTCCAGCACGAGCCCCGGCGCGGTCGGCGTGATGTCCACCAAGAACGAGCGCGAGCCGCCGGCCGGGATCTCGACGGGCAGCGCGGGCGCGTCGAGCACGATGCCGCGATCCTCGAACCGCAACGTCGTGAAGTCGCTCCCGATCACGATCTGCACCTCGCAGTCGTTCCGCAAGACGACTTCCACGCGCGTGGTCTCGCCCACCGGGATCTCGCCCGCGTCGACCTCCGTCTCCGCCGTCACACACGCGATCGGGAACACCACCGGCACCGCGCGCTCCCCGTCGCGCATGAAGTCGATCGGCCGGCTCCGCGTCTCCCCGAGGCGCACCTCCGTGCGGACCCAGCTGTCCATCAACGGCGCGGTGAACGGCACCGGGCCGAAGCTCCCGTCGCGGTTCACCGGAGACGTCACCGCCTCGTCGGCGGTGAAGAGCGCCCAGAAGAACGCGGTCCCATCGCCCGTCGGCACGGTGTCCGGCGCCCCCTCCAGCTCGTCCTGCCGGAACGAGAGCCCCGCGAGACCCGGCGGCTCCGGCTGCGGGCTCACGACGCACCCCGTCGCGAGCGTCCCGAGGAGCAAGCAGGTGATCAGAGCTGTCGAAAGGCGGGGCATCCATGCGGTGCAGGAGTCCCTGCGCAGGGGTCGTGCCAGGCGTGATCCCGACCCGACCTCAGGAAGCCAAGAGAAGATCTGTCTCAAAAAGTGTTTCATGTCTCACTGCTAGTTGGGACGGTCGTCGTCCGGCCCACGGCGCAGGCCGTGGCGGCGGAGCTTGCGATAGAGGGTCGAGCGGGGGATCGCCAGGCTCTTGGCCACGTCGACCACGCGCCAGTCGTGCTCGCGGAGGGCCTCGAGGAGCTGCTCGCGCTCGTCCCGGTCGCGATCCTTCTTGGTGCCGGCGCCGGTGGGCCGAGGGCCGGTGTCGATGTCCTCGCCGTTGATCGTCGCGTCCGCGAGGACGAACGCGCGCGCGAGGACGTTGCGGAGCTCACGCACGTTGCCCGGCCAGTCGTGGGTGGCGAGCCGGCGGAGGGCGCCTGGTCCGAGGTTCTTCGGGGCGCCGCCGACCTCCTCCGCGATCCGCGCGAGGAGGTGGTCCGCGAGGAGCGGGAGGTCCTCCATCCGCTCGCGAAGCGGCGGGAGCCGTACGTCGACCACCGCCACACGATAGTACAGGTCTTCGCGGAAGCGCCCCGAGCGCGCGTCCTCGGCGAGGTCGCGGTTGGTCGCGGCGAGCACGCGGACGTCGATCGGCAGCTCCTTGCTCTGGCCGAGGGGGCGCACCGTGCGCTCCTGGAGCACGCGAAGGAGCTTGACCTGCATCGCCTCCGACATCTCGGAGACCTCGTCGAGGAAGATCGTGCCACCGCGCGCGCTGACGAACAGGCCGTCTTTGTCCTCGGTCGCGCCGGTGAACGCGCCGCGCACGTGACCGAACAGCTCCGACTCGAGCAACGTGTCGGGGAGGGCGCCGCAGTTGACGGTGACGAAGGGGCCCTCGCGTCGCGGACCATTGAAGTGGATCGCGCGGGCGACGAGCTCCTTGCCCGTCCCGCTCTCGCCGCAGATGAGCACGCTGACGTGGTTCGCGGTGATGCGATCGAGCAGGCCGAACACGCGTCGCATCGCGTCGCTCTCCGCCACGATGTGGCTGTAGTCGTAGCGATGCGCGAGCGCCTCCGACTGCGATCGCACGCGCTGCTCCAGCTCGTCGATCTGGATCGCCTGACCGCGCGCCAGCTCGACCGCGCGCGCCTTCTCCACCTCGAGCGCCGCGACGAGGCGCGCGTTGCGGATCGCGAGCGCGGCCTGATCCGAGAACGCGACCACCACCTCGAGGTCGGCGCGCCCGAAGCGCTCCGCCCGGAAGCGGTTGTCGAGGTAGAGCGCGCCGAGGATCCCATCGGGCGAGCGGATGGGGACGCAGATCACGGAGCGGAGCTTCATCGCGTGGACGGAGGCCTGATCGCGGAAGCGCGGATCCTCCTGCGCGTCGACGGTGAGGACGGGCTCCGCGCTCTCGATCACGCGCTCGGCGATGGAGTGCGAGACCTTGAGGTGGGATCGGGGCACGCGCTCGCGATCGAGGTTGCGCGCGACGGCCACGCTCTGGGAGCCGTCGTCGTCGACGAGGATCACGAAGCCGCGCTCGGCGCCGGTGAGCTCGATCGCGGCGTCGATCGTGGCGTCGAGGACGCGCGCCGGATCGAGCGAGGAGTTGAGCTTGCGGTTGATCGCGAGGAGGTGTGCGACGCGCGGGTCGGGCCCGGCCACCGCGGGCTCGCGGGTGCGCGCGGTGAGCTCGGGGAGCGAGCGGCGCGGGTGCCGGCGGAACGCCTCGCGGAGCGACTCGGGGAGCAGCCCTTCGGTGCGCTCCCACGCGTCGCGCGCCGCCTCGGCGTGGCGGGCGGCGACCCCGAGCGAGCCGCGCCCGGCCCAGAACCACGCCGCGCGCCGCTCGACCTCCGCTTGCAATAAACGTTGCCCGCTCGCGCCGGCGAGGCGGCGCGCCTTCTCGAGCGCGTCGAGCGCGGAGGGCTCCTGACCGGCGAGCTCGGCGCGCAAGAGCTCGAGCCGCGCGCACACGTCCTGGCCGCCGAGCTCCGCGATGCGGGGAGACAGCGCGGCGAGACGAGCGCCCGCCGCCGCGGCGTCCCCCGACGCGAGCTCGAGCTCGATCTGGCTCAGCCCCACCTCGAGCGCCTCACGCTCCGCGCCTTCCTTCTCGAAGAGAGCGGCCGCGCGCGCGAACGCGTCGCCCGCGGCGGACCGCTCGCCGTGCCCCATCCACGCTTCGCCCAAGACGGAGAGCGCCGCCGCGGACCAGAACGTGAGGCCCTCCGCTCGCGCCTCGGACTCGACGGCCTCGGCGCGCTGCGCCGCGCGCTCGAAGAGGCCGATGTCGCTGCACAGCTTCGCGAGGTTGAGCTCGAGGGTGCGCCGGGTGCTCGCCTTGCCGAGCGCGGCGGCGACGTCGAGGCCGCGCTCGTAGCCGTGGAGCGCGGGCCCCCACTCGCCGGTCTGGTGGAGCGCGCTCCCGAGGTTGAGCGCGCAGCTCGCGATGTGATCGCTCAGGCCGTGCTCCTCCGCGATCGAGAGCGCCTCGCGATGACACGCCACCGCGAGCGCGGTGCGACCGATCCGATACGCGTTGATGCCGCGGTAGCTCGCGATGCGCACGCGATCGCGCGGTGCCCCCGACTCGGCGAGCCGGCTCGCGCTCTCGAGGGTCCGCTCGGCCTCCTCGTTGTCGCCGAGGTAGCTCAGCGCCACGCCGCGATCCTCGAGGAGGCGCGCGCGCAGCGCGGGGTGCTCCTCGTGGCTCTCGAGCGCGTCGAACGCGGCCTCGGCGAGCTCCAGCGCTTCGCGATGGTTCCCCGCGCGCGCGCGGCAGCGTGACAACACGTCGAGCGCCATCGCGCGCTCGGTCCCGTCGCGCGCCCGCTCGATCGCGAGCTCGAGGATGCGCGCCGCGGGCTCGAGCTCACCGAGGCGGAAGCGGCACTCACCCTCGAGCAGCAGCTCGCCGAACCCCGACGTGTCCTTGGTCGGCTCGAGCGCCTTGAGCGCGCGCTCGGGGCGGCCGTTCTCCGCGATGATCCGCGCGGCCAGCAATCTCCCTTGCGTGCTCGGACCGGCCGCGATCACCGCCTCGGCGGCCGCCGCGTACCCGCCGAGGGGGCCGTGGGGGGGCAGGAGCGCCTCCGCGCGATCGACGAGGCCCGCCTCCGCGAGGAGCTGCGCCGCCCGCGCCGGCCGCTCCGTCTTGAGCGCGTCGGCCAGCGCGAGCCGGACGTCGCGCACCAGCTCCGGATCGAGGGCGGCCAGCCAGCGGCTCGCGTCGGTCGGTCGGCCGAGCGCGACGCCGTGCGCGTCGCGCTCGATCCAGCCTCCCGTGGCGAGCGCCTCGAGGTCGGCCGGATCGTACCCTTCCGCGGTGCTGCGACCGTCCTCGAGGCAGATGCGCACGAGCGCGCGGCGCGGGCCGGGGGTGAGCGCGCGCAGCGCTTCGAGGCGGCGCTCGCTCGGCCCCGCGAGGTCCTTGACCCGCATGAGGTCGTCGAGGCTCGCGTCCGCGTCGTCCAGCCGATCCAAGAGCCCGGCGATCGCGCTCGGGTATCCGCCGGTCAGCCGCGCGACGTCCGCGTGCCGCGCCTCGGGGACCCGCGGCCCGCACCACGCGGCGATGGCGGGCGGGGAGAGCGGCGCGAGCACACACGCGTCGGCGAGGAAGCGCGGGGGATCGATCGACGTCGCGAAGAGACCGATCCTCGCGTCGCTTCGCTGAGCGAGCGATCGACCGAGCGCGTCGAGGTCGCGCGCGTCGTCGGCGTCCAATAAGTGTGCGTCGTCCACCACGAGGAGCGCCGGCGCTCCGCGAGCCAGCGTCGCGAGCGCGGAGGGATCGGCGTCCAAGCGCTCGAGGGCGGACCGCAACGAACCATGCGTGCGCGGGTCGAGCTCCACCACGTCGAGCCGGAGCTGAGCGTCCCACGTGATCTCGCGGAGGAGCCGGGTCCGACCGAGCCCCTCCGCGCCGTGGATCCACAACGCGCGCGCGCCGGGCTCGCCCGCGAGCAGCCGGTCCACCAGCGCGCGTCCGGCGCTCCTCTCCGCGTCGCGACCGAGGAGCCGCGCGGGGACGCGGGAGCGCGGTCCGAGGAGCCGGTTGTCCGCGCCGAGCGCCTCCAACACGGCCGCCGCGTCGGTCGGCCGATCGCTCGGGCGGTCGCTCGCGAGCTGGCGGGCGAGCGCCAACAGCGGCGCGGCGATCGGCGCGGCGCTCCGCTCCGCGAGCGCGAGGACGGTACGGCCGAGCGAGAAGAGATCGGCGCGCGCGTCGACGAGGCGGCTACGCTCGAGCTCCGGCGCCCAGTATCCCGGCGTCCCGCTGAGCGTGTCGATCGGCGCGTCGAGCGCGGCCGCGCATCCGAGATCGATCAGCACGCCGCGGCCCTCGGGGGTGACGATCACGTTCGCCGGCTTCACGTCCCCGTGTCGCAGCCCCACCGATGCGAGGTAGCCGAGCGCGCGCGTCACGTCGGTGAGCACGCCGCGGAGGGCCGGCTCGCTGCGCGGCGCCGCCTCGATCCAGCGCCCGAGCTCGACCCCGGGGACGTGGACCGCCGCGTAGTAGAGCCGTCGCACGTCGTCTTGCGGCGCGCTGCCGAAGTCGCGCACGCGCGCGAGCGCCGGGTGCCTCAGCCCGCGCAGGCGCGCGAACTCGCGCCGCAGCGCGCTCGCCAGCTCGGGCGTCTCGAGGATCTTGAGGGTGACGTCCTCGCGCTGCGTCTCGTCGTGGGCGAGCCACGTCCGCGCGCTCGCGCCGCTGCCGAGCTCAGCCACGAGACGATAGCGACCTGCGAACGAAGCGCCGGGTACCGCGCGCACGGTGGGGATCTTAGCAGCGTGGGGAACGCCGCTCCTCGAGCGTACGCGCTCGCGCCGACGTCGGGCGGCGCGGACGGACCTCGAGCCCCGTGCAAGCGCGAGAGGACGCCGCGGCTGCGCCCCGGGCGGGGCCCACGCGACGCTCCCTCGTCAGTCGGCCGGCTCGTGATCGTCCTCGTCGCGCGCGGTGGTCGCGGCGCCGCCCTCACGCTTGACGTGCTCGATCACCGCCTCGAGCTTCTGGTGTAGGACGATCTTGTCCCCCACGCCGCTGATGAAGCCGATCGGGAGGATGAGCTCCTGCGTCCCGAACATCGGCTTCTTGAGCTCGAAGCGCTCGAGCAGATCGCGGTCGAGGCGGACCGTCAGCGCGACGACCTTCCACGAGTCGTGATCGATCACGATGTCCGAGAGCTTCCCGATCTCGCGACCATCCTGGGTGAGGACATCCCGATCCCGGAGCGCGCCGTCGAATCTGCCCTGGCTCATGGAGTCCTTGTCTACCAGGGGGCGGGCGTCGCTCGCCAGAGGGATCCGCGTGGCCCTACACGAACGTCAGCGCCGAACCGCCAGCGCGCGGTCGAGGTCCTCCCGGGTGATCACCTCGTCGACGTCGAGGAGCCCGTCCCGCTCGACCCGAAACAGGACGCGGTGGTGGATCCCGACCCGCGCCGAGCAGAGGCCGTGCAGGCCTTCGAGCTGCTTGGCGTGCCGCCATGCCTCGGGTCGCCCGGCGCCCAGCGCGCCGCTCGCCGCGATGGCGCTCGCCACGATGTTCTTCGGCAGCTTCTCGAGCGAGGAGAGCGCCTTGTCGCTCCACACCGGCACGCGCAACCCGTGAGGGCCGATCGCGGCACCCGCGTCCTCGTCGGCGCCGGTCTCCTCGGGCTTCTCCGTCACGGCCGCGCTGGCCTGCGCGCTCGCGAGCTCGTCGGTCCGCCGACGGAGATCCGCGCGCTCCGCCTGGCCCTCGCGGATCGTCGACTGAAGCTCGCGAATCTTCTTGCGGAGCCGTTGCGCCTCTTCCGCCTCCTTCTTCGCCGCCGCTTCGTCTTTGGTCGCTCGCGCGGCGCCGGCCCGCGCCTCTGCGTTCCGTGCGCGGGACTCGAGCTCGCCGAGCGCGTCTTCCTTCTGGTTCAGCTCGCGCGAGAGCACGTGCGCCCGCGCGCGCGCGTCCTGCGCCTCCGCTCGCAGGAGCTCGAGCTCGCCGCGCAGCGCGATCTTCTCCGCGTCCGAGGCGCGCTCGAGGCGCATCTCCATGACCATCCGATCCATGACCGCCCAGTACGGGTCGTCGGGTGGCGCGCCGAGCGCGTCGCGCGCGTGCTCGATCTCGTCGAGGAGCCGGAGGCTCGCCTCCTCGTGCTTCGGATCGAGGCATCCCCGCGCGACGAGGATGCCGAGCGCCGGGTAGAGATCGAGGAGCTCGTACGCGACGTCGAGCGGAGGCGGTCCGGCCTCGACGAAGTGGGCTTGGGAGACCACCTCGAGGAGCTCGAGGTGCGCCGCGTCGCCGCTGCGGAGCGCGCGACCCAGGCCGAGGTACTCGGGGAGCACCGCGTCGTCCCCGACCTTGGCGAGCTGGTCCTCCACGAGCTCGTTCATCCCGTACTCGTGCGCGAACTCGACGAGCACGGTGCGGAGCTCGTCCGCCTTCTTCGCGTCGATCTTCGGCGCGAGGACGTCCATCAACGCGACGGCCTCGTCCATGCGCTCACAGTCGAGGAACACCCCGAGGCACGCCTCCGCCTGTTCGGGGCTCAGCGCGTCGAACGGGAGGCGCGCGAGGTCGGCGGGGTGCTGGCGCGCGAGCTCCGCGGGGCCGCACAGCTCGTGCAGGCGCACCCGGTACTCGCGGATCGTGAGGCCGGCGCGCGGGGACAGCGCGGCGTCGTCACCCTTGCCGAAGTGACACTTCTTGTACTTCTTACCGCTGCCGCACGGGCAAGGATCGTTGCGGCCTACCTTCGGCGCGGCGCGGTGGGCGGTGAAGCCAGACGCCACGACCTTCTCCCCGGAGCTCTTGAGCGCGTCGAGCGTCGCGTCGGGCGTGAAACCCTCGAAGATCTCCGCGTCGATCACGTCGAGGCGCGGATCGATCTTGTAGCGCGCGTTGAGATCGGCGTCGTTCAGGCGCAACACCGCTTGCACGGCCCACCCTTCGCCGATCCACCCGGGCCGGGCCCGGGAGAGGTTGCGCAGGATCTCCATCAGGATCGCGGGCGGCGGCTCGTCGGCGAACAGGTGCAGGTAGAGCGCGGCCGCCTGCGCGAGCTGATAGCGATCGGGTCGGCGGGAGCCCAGGATCCGCTCGAGGATCCCGCGCCGATCCGGGTGCGTGACGATCAGGAGCTGCGCGGCGCGCTCGTCGAACGCGTCGGGGTAGATGCGCTCGACGAGCTCGGCGTCGACGACGCGGCCCTGCGCGAGCGCGGTGAGCGCGAGGATCGTGGCGCCATCGATCTCGCGGCCCTCGACGGCCGCGGCGAGCGCTCCGTCGACGGTGGCCGGATCGAGCTCGCCCGCGAGATCGCGGATCGGCCCGGCGAAGGGCTCGATCCGCGCGGCGCGCTCGACGATCGCGTGGAGGTCCGCCTCGGTCATGCGGGGGACGTTGGCGTACGACCGCGATCGCTTCAACTCGCTCGCGTCAGCCCGGGCCGCCGCTGTCCGGCGCCCCGGCATCGGCCGGACCGGCGTCCTCGTCGGGCATCGCGGCGTCGGGCAGGCCGCCGTCGCTGGGGACGCCCCCGTCGCGGTCGAGCTCGATGCACACCCCGGTGCGTCCGTCGACCCAGCACGTGAGTCCGTCCTCGCACACGCCGGAGCCGTCGCCGCACGGCTCGCCGATCCCGAGGCGGCGCACCAGGCCGAGCTGAGCGCTCCGCGTGAGGAGCGAGCCCCCGGTCCGCTGCACCATGAACACCATCGGCTCGCGGACGTGGGTGTCGCACTCGCCCAGCGAGACGGGATCGAGACAGCACATCGCCGCCTCGGTCGCGTCGACCCGGACCCGGAACTCGAAGATCGTGTGCGGGTACGCGTAGCGCGGGCTCGAGCCGAGGCCGTACGCGCCCTCGGATGTGACCGGCCGACCGTCGACGCTCACGCGCCCGTCTCCGAACACCCGGATGTCGATGAGCCGTCCTCCCGCCGACACGAGGAAGCGGTTGTTGCAATCGCCGCGGATGCCTTGCTGGTTCGCGCGCCAGTCGTTGATCACGTGCAGCCAGCCGCCGCGCAGATCCATGTAGGCGTCGGTGTAGAGGCCCTCGAGCGGCCGGACGCCGTCCCATTCGCCGGGGGTGAAGGCTCCGTCGATCACGTGGAGGTTCGGGCCGCCCGAGGGCGTCCAGGCTCCTCCCATCGCCATCCCGGGATCGCAGCTCTCCGGAGCCCCCGCGTCGTCGCCCGCGTCGAGCCGCCGGAGCACGTCGCCCGAGGTCGTGCAGCCGAGCGCGAGCGCCGAGGAGAGCGCCGAGGAGAGCGCGAGGTGAAAGGCGGGGCGGGAGCGCATGGAGGGCAGGTTCCCCGAGCGGTCGAGAACGGCTCACGAGCCGACGGATCGGGCGGGTTCGACCAAATCGACGGACGCGGTGAGCCGAACCGAGCGGGTCGTGGAACTGTGGACGGGTGCGGGCAGCCATGTCCAACCCTCCGGCCAGCTCCGAGGTCGTCTCGATCGCGGACGCGGACTTGGTGATCCGAGCGCGCGGGGGGGATCGCGCGGCGGAGGACTTGCTCTATCGGAGACACGCCCCCGCGGTGGCCCGCACGGTGGTCCGGCTCGCTGGCTCGAAGCAGGACGCGGAGGACATCGTGCACGACGCGTTCGTGAGCGCGTTCTCGCAGCTCGGGCGGCTGCGCGAGCCCGCCGCCTTCAAAGGGTGGCTCACCCAGATCGCGATCACCTACGTGCGGCGCTCCATCCGACGCACGCGGCTCAGGCGCGCGCTCGGTCTCTTGCCGGCGACGGACGACGCGTGTCTCGAGCGCCTCGCGTCGCGCGACCTCAGCCCCGAGCGGCGCGCCGACCTCGCGGTGATCGACTCGATCCTCGCGAGGACGGCGGCCGACGATCGGATCGCCTGGTCGCTGCGGATGATCGAGGGCCAGAAGCTGGAGGAGGTGGCCGAGCTGACGGGGTGCTCGCTCGCCACCGCCAAGCGGCGCATCGCGCGGGTGCAGGCGCGGGTGGACGCGACGGTGCGGATGACCGGGGAGGGATCATGAAACGCGAGTTGCGTGCTCCACTGGAGGAGCTGCTCGATGATCCCCTCGACGGCGTGGACCTCGAGCGCGTACGCCGTCGCGTCCAGGCCTCGCGTCGGGCCGGCGCGACGTCGCGGCCCGCCAGGCGCCGCGTCGTGCTCGCGATGGCGGCGGCGATCCCCGTCGCGCTGGGACTCGGTTGGCTGGCCCTCGGGGAGCGACCGACGGCGCCGGGGCCGCTCTCGCTCGCGAGCGGCGCGCCCGTCGATTCGCTCCGCGGCGAGGCGACGTTCACGCTGAGCGACGCGTCGACGATCGCGCTCGGCGCCGACGTGGAGGTAGCGGTCCTCGAGAACACCGGCGCGCGCGTGGTGCTCGCTCAGGGCGAGGGACGCGCGGAGTACGGGGTCACGCCGGGCGGCCCGCGCCGCTGGACGATCGACGCGGGCGCGGTGAGCGTCGACGTCATCGGCACGCGGTTCGTGGTGGAGCGCAGCCCGGCGTGGGTGCGGGTGAGCGTCCGGCGCGGGCACGTGCGCGTGCGCGGTGGCGCCGTGCCGGGCGGACTGGCGGAGCTCCGCGCGAGCGATCGCATCGAGGTCCCCATCGCGTCGGGCGCGCTGAGCGTGGCCGACGAGGTGACCGAGCCGTCCGACGCCGTCGAGCCGGAGCCGCCGCTGGACGAGCGCGACGTGGGGGAGCGAGCGCCGGACGCGCCTGGAGCTCCGATCGATTCGGTCGGCACACGACTCGCGGGCGGGACGAGCCCCGGAGGCGGTCAGCCGCTCCTCGACGATCCTCCGGCATCGCCCCGTGGCGTCCGAGCCTCGTCCGCGGATCAATCCGATCCGCGCTCCCGCTGGCGCGAGCTCGCGTCGCGCGGCGAGCACCGGGCGGCGTTCGAGCTGCTCGGGGAACGTTCCTTGCGCGAGCGATCCGAGGTGAGCCGATCGATCGACGAGCTGTTCGCGCTGGCCGACACCGCGCGGCTGAGCGGGCACCCGGACCTCGCGGTGTCTCCGCTCCGACGGATCGTGGAGCTGCATCCGTCCGATCGGCGCGCCGCTCTCGCCGCGCTCACCCTGGGCCGGCTCTCGCTCGACGTGCTCGACGCGCCGGCCGATGCCGTCCGCGAGCTGTCGCGCGCGCGCGAGCTCGGCCTCTCGCCGCACCTCGAGGAGCTCGCCCTCGCGCGCCTCGTCGAGGCGGAGCGCCGCGCCGGTCACGTCGGCCAGGCCCGCGCGTTCGCCGCGGAGTACCTCTCACGCTACCCGAGCGGCGCGTACGCGAACGGCGTCAGCGCGATGGTCGATCCGGCGGAGTAGCCTCGGCGTCGGATGGAAGGACCTCGCCGAGCGCGGCCGACGGAGCGCGCGACGACCCTCGCGACGACCCTCGCGACGATCCTCGCGAAGACGCTCGCGATGGGCATCGCGTCGGCGCTCGCGTCCGCGGCGGGAGCGAGCGTCGCGCGCGCGCAAGAGGACATGATCTTCGAAGAGCCGCCCGCCGTCGAAGCGGAGCCCCCTCCGACGCCCGCGCCACCCGTGTTGCCGGCGAGGGTGCGGCTCCTCGTGCCGACCTGCTCCAACTCGATCTCCTGGAGCGCCCTCGCGCGCGCGCTCACCGTCGAGCTCGCCCCGCTCGGCGTCGAGCTCACCGACGAAGAGGGCGCGGACCTGTTGGTCGTGCTCGACCTCACCTGCGGGGCGGCGACCGAGACCGCGCACATCGCGCTGATCCACACGGCGAGCGGCCGTTCGCGCGAGGAGCCCGTGCAGCTGACCGCGCGGCTCGGCGCCGAGCGCAGCCGTGAGCTGGCCGTCACCCTCGCCGAGCTGGTGCGAGCCCGCTACGCCGAGCTCGTGCTCCCGCGCGAGCCCGCTCCGCCGGTTCCGCTCGCCACCCCCGCGCCGCCCCCGGTCCGCGTGGTGAGCGTGCAGGCGGTCGATCCCGCCGCCTTCGATCGACAGGTGCAGCGCGCGATCGCGGAGTCGACCCGGGACACCGAGCCGGCCCCGGCCCCGCCCGACGCGATCCTCCTCGATGCCACGTTCGGGATCTACAGCTACCCGGCGGCGAGCAACGCGAGCTCGGAGCTCCGCCTCGGCGTGAGCTTCGGCAGTGCGCCGTTTCGTTTCTCCGTCGAAGCGTGGACGCCGTTCGGATGGGCGAGCGACGACCTCGGGGAGGTGGCGCTCTCGGGCGCCGGCGCGTCGATCGGGCTCCGCTACGCGCAGGTGGAACGAGGCTTTCGGTTCTCCACCGGCCTCCGCCTCGACGGCGGCTGGGCGCACGCGATCGGGATTCCGGCGCGCGCGGACGTGATCGCGGGCGAGCTCGACGCGCTCCACCTCGCCGCGCTCTTCGACGCGCGAATCCGGATCGCCCTCGGTGAGCGCACGTATTTCCTGGTCGCGCCGGAGATCGGCGCCGCGATGGCCGGGATCGAGGTCACGTCCGACGGCCACCGCGTGACCGCGCAACTCGGCCCGCGCATCGGAGTGAGCCTGGGCTTCTCGTTCGTCCCCTAGACCGCGTGGTCAGTCGCCGCCGCCCTCGTCGGCGGTTCTGGAGCCGTCCCGGTCTTCCGGGGCTCTCCGCGCTCCGAGCCCTCAGTCGGACAGCCGGCTGAGCGCCTTTCGGTAGCGCTCCGCGCGCGCCACGTCGGCCGCCTGCGGCTCCGTGACCCGCGTCGGGTCGAGGTTGTCCTCGAGGTCGAGCCGCTTGATCCGCGTGGCGAGCTCGTCCTCCGCGACCCGATCGATGAACGCGTCGTAGGTCTCGCCTTGCCGACGCGTGAGGTGATCGAGCGCGCGCAGCACGAGCTCCGGGAAGCCCTCGCGACCGAGGTCCTCGAGCGTCCACGCGCTGTCCTCCACGACGTCGTGGAGGACGGCGACCATCTTCTCGAGGTCCCCGTTCGCGCGCGCGCGAAGGCGCAGTGGGTGATCGATGTACGGCGCGCCCGCCTTGTCGAATGCCCCGAGGTGCGCCTCCGCCGCGATCATCACCGCGCGGCCGGGGAGCCATCGCTCCAACAGATCGAGGAGCGCGATGCGAGCCTGGTCGAACCGAAGCAAGAGCGCCTCGTTGACGGTGTCCGCGTACACCGCGGCGAGGCTCGCGAGCTGCACCCGATGCTCACCGGGGCGCGTGTTGAGCCTGAGCAAGAGCCCTTGCCCCTCGCGCTCGGACGCGATGAGGCTCCGCACGTTGTCGATCTTGTCCGCGCAGCTCACCGGCGCCGCGAGCGCGGCCAACGGACCGCCCGCCTCGAGCCGCCGCACGACCTCGGCGAAGCGGAGCCGCTTGTCGCGCGGGCTCCCCTCGCGAGAGAGCTTCTGCTCGGTGAGCAGCTCGCAGATCGCGATCACGTCGGCGGGCATCTGCTCGCGGAGGTCCGCCTCGAACGTCGGGCGATCCTCCAACAGATCGTGGAGGTACGCCGCGGCGAGCTGGCGCTCGTCGCGCACGCCGCATTCGTCGAGAAGGAGCGCGACCGCCTCGAGGTGCGTGAAGTACGGCCCGCCGGACTTGCGCTGCTGGTCGCTGTGGGCGACCCGCGCGAGCTCGCGAGCGCGGTGGACGAGCGGCGCATCGAGGGACATGGCACGAGCGTACTGCACTCGGCGGAGCCCCGCATCGCAGCGCGTGACGCGCGTGCCGACGCGCGGCATGGTCGGCGCATGCACCCGCGCGATCGGCTGGAGCGCAGTCAATGGGACTTCTTTTGGATCCCCGACGATGCCGAGGTGCTCGACACACCGGAGCTCGGCGCGGTGCGCTGCCCGCGGCCGATCCCGCACCTCAACATGGTGACCCGCACGCGGGTGAAGGACGCCGACGTGACCTCCGCGGTGGAGCGAGCCGGCGGGTGGCTCGGCGCGACGAACGCGCGCTGGTTCGTGCCCGACACGTTCGATCGCGCGGCGCTCATGGACGCCCTCGACCACGCCGGATGGGCGCGGGCCGGCGAGTACGAGGCGCGCGTCCTCCCGACGTCCGCGTCGCTCGGCGATGCGTCGAGCGACCTCGAGGTGCGCCGCGTCGACTCGATCGACGCGCTGCGCGCGTGTCGCGACGTGATGCATCGCGCGTTCGGTCGCGAGCTCCGCTCCACCGACGAGGAGGATCGCGCCGAGCTCGCCCAGTGCGCGGATCCGGGAGGGCGCGTGCACCGCTTCGTCGTCCATCACCGCGGGGAGCCGATCTGCTCGGGCGGCTTCAACGTGTTCGTCGAGCTGGGCTTCGCGTTCCTCTGGGCGGGCGGGACGGTGCCCGAGGCGCGGGGTCGGGGCGCCTACCGCGCGCTCCTCCGCGCGAGGCTCGAGGCGGCCCGCGACCTCGGGGTCGAGTGGGCGGGCCTCTACGCGAAGACCGACACGAGCGCGCCGATCGTCGCGTCGCTCGGGTTCGAGCACGTCGGGGCGATGACGATCTTCAGCCGCGGCGAGACCGGCTGAGGCGCGGCACGCGCGGCTATACTGGCGCGTCGATGCGGGGGACCACCTACGACGCGATCGTCCGGCTCACGCATCTCCTCTTGCGTCTGTTCTTCCGCCGCGTCGAGGTCGTCGGGCTGGCCAACATCCCCGAGGACGGCGGCGGGATCGTCGTGAGCTGGCACCCGAACGGGATGATCGATCCCGCGCTCATCTTCGAGACGTTCCCTCGCCACATCGTGTTCGGCGCGCGGCACGGTCTGTTCAAGGTGCCGATCCTCGGCTCGATCCTCCGCGCCGTCGGGACGGTGCCGATCTTCCGTGCACAGGACTCCGCGAAGATGGACGAGGGCGCGCGCCGCGACGCCAACGAGCGGAGCCTCGACGCGCTCGCGGATCGGATCGTCGAGGGCAGCTTCACCGCGCTCTTCCCCGAAGGGGTGAGCCACGACGCGCCGCACCTCATGGAGCTCAAGACGGGCGTCGCGCGCTTCTACTATCGCGCGCGGCAGCGCTTGCCCGAGGGATCGCCGCCGCCCGTGATCGTCCCGGTCGGCCTGCACTACGACCACAAGCGGATCTTCCGCAGCAAGGTGCTCGTCGAGTACCACCCGCCGATCCGGCTCGCCGAGGCGCTCGACGTCACGCCGGCCGAGGACGAAGCGGAGGAGACGTCGCGCGCGCGCTACCGGGCGCTGACCGACGAGGTGGAGCGCGTCCTCCACGAGACCGTGCACGCCACCGAGTCGTGGGACGTGCACCACCTCATGCACCGCGCGCGCAAGCTGATCCGCGCGGAGCGCGCGAGCCGCGCCGACAGCGAGCTCAGCGCGCCCACCATGCTGGAGCGGACGCGCGCGTTCGCCCGCATCTGGGCCGGCTACGAGGCGCGCCGCGACACCCACCCTGCGGAGGTCGAGGCGATCCGTCGGCGCGTCGAGGAGTACGACGCGGATCTGCGCGCGCTGAAGATGGAGGACCACGAGCTCGACCGGCCTCCGCCGCTCGTCAACGTGGGTCTCGCGGTGCTGCTCGCGCTCCAGGCGGTGTTCGTCTACCTGTTCCTCCCGCCGCTCTTGATCGTCGGGGTGATCGTCAACTTGCCTTCAGGGCTCTTGCTGCTCGCGATCACGCGCTGGGCGTCCAAGACGAAGAAGGACGAGGCGTCGATCAAGGTGCTCGCGGGCGCGGTCCTCATGCCGCTCACGTGGATCGGGGCCGGCGTGCTCGCGGGGTTCCTCCATTCGTATCTCCACGATCTCTACCCCGCGATCCCCGACACGTTCGTCCTCGCGGGTGTCGTGGTGTCGCTCCTCGGCGTGGCCGGCGGCGCGGTGGCGATGCGCTACCTGCGCCTCTCGCGGGAGACCGCGCGCGCGGTAGCGGTGCGGCTCACCCGGGAGCGCCGCCGGCTCGCCATCGCGCGGCTGAGGCTGGATCGATCCGATCTCCACGACGCGCTCGTGCAGATGGCCGAAGGCCTCGACCTTCCGGGCGAGGCCTACGACGACGGGCGCGTCGGATGACCCCATCGCCTCACATGCAGACGTTGCCGTAGCAGCAGCTCGGATCGCCGGCCGGACACCAGTGCAGGCAGAGCTCGCCGGCCACGCAGCGCTCGCCGGCGTCGCAGTCGGCGTCGCGTACGCAGTCGCCCGCCGACGCGGCCATCTCGCAGTGATTGCCGGTGCAGCAGGTCGGGTCGCCGACCTCGCAGTAGTGGAGGCAGAGGTCGCCCGCGACGCACGTCTCGCCGCTCGCGCAGTCCGCGTCGGCGCGGCACGCCTCGCTCGACGGCGCCATCGCGGGCGCGCAGCGGTTGCCGTAGCAGCAGCTCGGGTCGCCCACCGGGCACCACGTGAGGCAGAGGTCGCCCGCTACGCACACCTCACCGGCGCCGCACTCCGCATCCGAGACACAGTCGTTGTCGGTCGACGGATCGCTCGGCGGCTCGCGGGAGACGCAGCGGTTGCCGGCACAGCAGCTCGGGTCGCCCGCCTCGCACCACGTGAAGCAGTAGTCCCCCGGCGCGCAGCGCTCGTCCGCACCGCAGTCGGCGTCGCTCCGGCACTCGGACGTCTCGTCCACGGACGGCTCGCACCGGTTGCCGACGCAGCAGCTCGGGTCACCGACCTCGCACCAGGTGAAGCAGAGCGAGCCCGCGCGGCACGTCTCGCCTGCGCCGCAGTCCGCGTCCGACGCGCACTCGCTCGCGTCGCAGTCGGGATCCGGGCTCGGGCAGAAGTCGTCGCACTCGCCGTCGCCGTACCAGCCGTACTGCGCGCAGAGATCGCGTCCGAGATCGGAGCTGCCCGACAGGCGCCGGGCTTCCTCTTTGGATGTGCTCGGCGCTTCGCCGATGCAGCCGCTCAGGCCGAGGCTGACGAGGAGCGTACAGAAGGAAAGGATGTTGCGATCGAGGTGCATGATGGTCTCCGGTCGATGGACGCACGGGTGCGTCCGTGCGCGGGGGCTCCGCGCGAGCTCGTGGGTCGAGAGAGAGGGGCGGTCGCGATCGGGATGGCCGAATCGCGCGCGAGGCAGCTCAGTCGGCGAGCACGCGCACCGTGACGGCGCGGGTCGCGACCTCGGGGGCCGTGATCTCGATCAGCAGGACCTCGTCGGTGTCGTCCTCGCCGAGCGAGACGTCGAGGGTGGCCATCCCGGAGGGCGCGACGCGGCCCGGCGCGTCGATCGCGGTGACGAGCGGCGAGGCCGCGCGTCGGGATCGCGCGCTCAGCGCGACCTCGTCGGCGCAGTCGTTCGTGAGCGCGAGGGCGGCGCTCGCCTCTCCCGGTCGCACGACGAGCTCGCGCGCGATCGTCACGCACCCCGGCGCGTCGGGGACAGGGACGAGATCCGGCGACGCGAGGTCGATCGGCGCGGAGCGGCGCTCGTCATGGGTGTGCTCGGCGGTGATGTGCTGCACACGGAAGATCGCGTCGCTCTCCGCGCCGAACGACGTGGTGAACGAACCGTCGGTTCGTACCGGCGCGTCGATCGGCGCCGCCACGCTCGTGAGGTCGACGATCCGTACGATCCCTTCCCCGGGCGAGAGCGCGCCCTCGGTGCCGAACACCGTCACCTGTCCGGCCGCGAGGAACATCGTCCCCATCTGCGCGGTGTCCGGCGGGCTGAGCGGCGGGTTCCCGGTGTCGGTGACCGCGCAGCCGGCGAGGGCGACGAGCGCGGCGAGGCCGAGCGTGATCGAGCGGCTCATGGCTCCCTCCGCGTGAGCGGGAAGAGCTGCACGCCGAGCTGGAGCACCTGCGAGGCGTCTTGCTCCTCCGCGAGCTCCGCGATCAGCTCCTGCCGGAAGCGCGCGAGCCGTTGCTGGAGCCGCGCGAACCCGTCGGCGCGCACCGCGAACGTGAGCGAGGCGACGTAGCGCTCGGCGGCCGGCACCTCGTCGATCGCGTCCTTCGCCTTGTCGAGCATCTCCTGGTGGTAGCGCGTGATGTGGAGGCCCGCGGTCTGCTCGCCGGTGCTCACCACCGGATCGGTCTGCCGCACCGTGCCGTCGGTGTCCTCGACGATCATCGACAGCCCGAACAGCACGTCGAGCGCGCCCTTCGCCTCGGTCACCGTGATGGGCGGCGTCATCCGCTCCGCGATCCAGCGCGGCTCGGCGCGGAACCCCGGCACGAGCACCATCTCGCGGACCGCGGGGATGTACCAATGCGCGTGGTAGTCCGCGTAGCGCGCGTCGATGCGCTGCGCCTGGCGGTAGCCGCGAAAGCTCCGGATGCGCTCGTACGCGATCTGACGCTCGCGGCGCGAGTCGGCCTGGTTGAACCGCACGAGCGCGGTGAAGTAGTCGGCCGGCTCGCCGCTCAGGCCCATCGCGCGCGAGTACTGCTCGGCGCTCCGGTCCGAGAGGTTGCGCTCGCCGTCGATCACGCGCTTCAGGTGGTTCGGCGACGCGACGCCCGCGCGCCGCGCGAACGCGCGATAGGAGAAGCCGCGGCGCTCCGCCTTCTTCGTGCGGTAGTAGTCCGCGAGGAGCCGCCGGTAATCCAAGTACGAGAACACGTCCACGCTCACTTCGGTCACCATGACCTCCCGACCTCGTCGAGGCACGCCGCCGAGGCTACAAAGCGTAGCCTGCGAGGATACGCTCGAGGAGGCGGAGAGCCCCGTTTTTGCGGGGCGGCGAGGCCGACCGCGCAGGGGCTCCGGCCTGGCCCGGATACGGGGTGGGGAGGCGGTGGGGATACAGGCGGGAGCGCGTCGGGGGGCGCGCGCGCGGGGACGACGGCGCGGCTCGACGTGCGCGCGATCGTGCGACGAGGACGAGGACGGGTACGTGCACGAGCACGATGACGAGCACGTGCACGACGAAGGGCACGTGCACGACGAACGGCACGTGAACCACGGACGCTCTCGCGTGGCGCTCGATTTGTCTCGGACGCGAGGGCACGATGGCGAGCCGTGAACCGGATCGGGACCCGCCTCACCCTCGCGGCCAGCCTCGGCATCGCGCTCGTGATGGGCGTCAACGCGTGGTTGCGCGTCGAGCGCGAGCGAGAGCTGATCGAACAAGACGTGTTGCGCGACCACCGCATCCTCGGGCAGGCGGTGGCGGAGAGCGTCGCCTCGGTGCTCGAGCTCGGGACGGCGGAGGATGCGCTGTTCGTCCTCGAGGAGATCAACCAGCGCCGCGAGCGGATCGAGATCCGCTGGGTCGACGAGGCGCCGGGCGAGCTCGGCAGCGAGATCCTGGAGGACCACGGCCGTCGTCGCGTCGTCACCGTCGTACCGGTGCTGACCCGCGCCGGGGTCGCCGGGCATGTGGAGCTCGTCGAGGACCTCGCGCAGCGGGAGCGCTTCCTCCGCGGGACCATCTGGCGCGTGATCGTCGCGACGCTGCTCACGATCTTCGCGTGCGCGCTCTTCACCCACCTCGCGAGCCGGTGGTTCGTATCGGCGCCGCTCGCGCGGATCGTCGACAAGATAAGGAGCGTCGGCGAGGGCGAGCTCCTCTCGCCGCTCGATGTGCCGCACGACGACGAGCTCGGCACCGTCGCGCGCGAGCTGAACCAGATGAGCGCGCGCCTCGGTGAGGCCCGGGCGGAGGCGGCGCGCGAAACCGCGGAGAAGATCGCGGCCGTCGAGCAGCTCCGTCACGCGGATCGGCTGTCCACCGTCGGCACGCTCTCCGCCGGCATCGCGCACGAGCTCGGCACGCCGCTGAACGTGATCGCGGCGCGCGCGAAGATGATCGAGCGCGGCGAGTCCGAGGGCGCCGAGATCCCCGAGGACGCGAAGGTGATCCGCGAGCAGGCGGAGCGCGTGACCCACATCATCCGCCAGCTCCTCGACTTCTCGCGCCCGCGTCCTGCGCGAAGGAGCGAGGTCGACCTGCGCGAGCTCCTCGATTCCGTCCTCGCGCTGTTGCGTCCGCACGCGAAGGCGCGCGGGGTCGTGCTGTCGCTCGCGGCGGGCGAGCCCTTCGCGTTGGCGCTCGACGAGGGTCAGCTCACGCAGGTCATGACGAACCTCGTGATGAACGCGATCCAGGCGCAGCCCGACGGGGGTGAGGTCGTGGTCTCGCTCGAGCGGCGCGGCGAGCATGTCGAGGTGCGCGTCGTGGATCGCGGGCCGGGGGTGCCGGCCGAGCTGCGGGACCGCATCTTCGAGCCGTTCTTCACCACGAAGGAGGTCGGCGCGGGGACCGGCCTCGGGCTGAGCGTGGTATTGGGGCTGGTGCGCGATCACGGCGGCGACATCACCGTCGAGGCGCGCGAGCCGACCGGGGCGTGCTTCGTCGTCACGCTCCCGCTCGGGACGGAGCGCGAGACGGATGAGCGAGACGCCCAGCCCTGAGATCCTCCTCGTCGACGACGACCCCGCGCTCCTCGAGACGATGCGGCGCGGGCTGAGCAAGCGCGGTTTCGAAGTCACGGCGGTGGCGAGCGCGGAGGCGGCCCTCGAGCGGATCGAGATGGTGCTGCCCGACGCGATCCTGAGCGACGTCCGGCTCACCGGGATGAACGGCCTCGAGCTCTGCGAGCGCGTGCGCGCGCAGCACCCGGACCTGCCGGTGATCTTGGTGACGGGGTTCGGCTCGATGGAGACCGCGATCGAGGCGCTTCGTAAAGGTGCGTACGACTTCTTGACGAAGCCGGTCGACGTCGATCTCGCGGACCACGCGCTCAAGCGCGCGGTCGAGCGCGCCCATCTCGGTCGCGAGGTGCGCCGGCTCCGCTCGCGCGGTCGCGAGCTCGCAGAGGGCGCGATCGTGGGAGACAGCCCTGCGATCCGGGCGGTGCGCGCGTTCATCGAGCGCGTGGCCGGCTCGAGCGCGACCGTGTTGGTCACCGGCGAGAGCGGCGTCGGCAAGGAGCTCGTCGCGCGGGCGCTCCACGCCGCGAGCACGCGGAGCGACGGGCCGTTCGTCGCGGTGAACTGCGCCGCGCTTCCCGAGGCGCTCCTCGAGAGCGAGCTGTTCGGCCACGCGAAGGGGGCGTTCACCGACGCGAAGGCGGCGCGGGCGGGCCTCTTCGTCGAGGCGCACGGCGGCACGCTGTTCCTCGACGAGATCGGCGAGATCCCGATGGGCATGCAGGCCAAGCTCCTGCGCGCGCTCCAAGAGCGGCGGGTGCGTCCGGTCGGCGCCGACAAGGAGCAGCCGTTCGACGCGCGCATCGTGGCGGCGACGAACCGCGATCTCCTCGCCCAGATCGAGGAGGGACGCTTCCGCGAGGACCTCTACTACCGGCTCGCCGTGCTCGAGGTCGAGGTGCCCCCGCTGCGATCGCGTGGCTCGGACGTGCTGAAGATCGCGCAGCGCCTGCTCGTGGACGCGGGCAAGCGCGCGGGGGTGGACGTCGAGGGGTTCGATCCCGAAGCGGCGCGGCTGCTCGTCCGCTACCGCTGGCCGGGGAACGTGCGCGAGCTGTCGAACTGCATCGAGCGCGCGGTGGCGATGGCGCGGAGCGAGCTCGTGGCGGTGGAGGATCTCCCGGCGCGGGTACGTGACTTCACGCCGAACCGCGACGTGCTGGTGGCGTCCGACGATCCCGAGCAGCTCGCGCCGCTCGAGCAGGTGGAGAAGGTGTACATCCTGCGCGTGCTCGACGCGGTGGGCGGTCGACGCGGTCGTGCGGCGGAGATCCTCGGCGTCGATCGCAAGACGCTCTATCGCAAGCTCGAGCGGTGGGGCGTCAAGACCGACGGCGACTGAGAGGTCGCTCCGATCGCGCTGCGCGTTGGCACGCGAGCTTGCATCCGTCACGTCGGGATCCGGCGGCCATCGGGGCCATGGATCTGCGAGGAGGCGATCCATGGCGAGCGAGCGACCCTTCCACTTGATGATCGCGGAGGACGATCCGGAGATGCGGTCCCTCCTCGGTCGCGCGCTCCGTCGCGACACGTACCAGGTCACGCTCGCGCCCGACGCGCACTCGCTCCTGCGCGCGCTCGACCAGCTCGACGCGCTGAGCTCGGGGCCGGATCTCATCGTGTCCGACGTACGGATGCCAGGCGCTACGGGCCTCGACCTCGTGCGCCTCTTGCGCGCGCGTGGGCTCCCCATCCCGATCGTGTTGGTGTCGGCGTTCGCGAGCGCCGAGCTCTATCGCGCCGCGACGGACGCGGGGGCGAGCTACCTCATGAGCAAGCCGTTCGACATGGACGATCTCCGCACGGTGGTGATGAACCTCCTGGTGTCGCGGCGGGGGCATTCTGCCCCTCTCCTCTGAGGCGAGGGGCGCAACGCCCCCGACGAAGCGCGGCATCCGTCCCGACCGGCCCCGCGCGAGGACGGAGGGCGGTTGGCACGCCGAGTGCTCTGGGTGCTCACCACGAAACGACGCGGCCGAGGCCGAGCGCAACGGGCGCCACGGTTCGGTTCGCGGTCACTCGCTAGTCAACGAACGATCGGTCGGGACGAGACCCGACGGGAAAGAAAGGTCAACGATGCGTACTCTCCACATTGCGGTCGTCATGGTCCTCGGCTCGGTGCTCGTCGCGTGCGGCGGAAGCAACCAGAACGTCGAAGACACCACGGCGCACAACCAGTCGAGCACCGCGGACCGCTCGTCGATGACCGCGCGCACCTCGGGTGGCGACACGTCGATGGCTGGCTGCGGCACCGAGGCGGCGTACTTCGCGTACGACTCGAGCGAGCTCGACTCGCAGACCCGCGACCGCCTTCAGCGCGACGCGCAGTGCATCAACGCCCGTCAGGGTGACGTGCAGATCACCGGCATGGCCGACGCGCGCGGCACCGAAGAGTACAACCTCGCGCTCAGCGAGCGCCGCGCCCGCGCGGTGAGCGGCTACCTCGGCAACCTCGGCGTCGACTCGAACCGCGTTCGCACGAACGCGGTCGGCGAGGAGTACGCCCGCGGTAGCGAAGAGAACAGCTGGGCGCAGGACCGCCGCGCCGACGTCACCGTCCGCTGACCCGAGCGCGCGCGCCGCGAGAGCGGCGAAGCGCGGACGAGGAGGAACACCCAACCGGGGGTTCCTCCTCGTTTCGTTTTGGCGATCGGATACGGATACGGACACGGACACGGAATCGGAGTCGGAGTCGGAGTCGGAGTCGGAAACGGACACGGAATCGGAATCGGACACGGAATCGGAGTCGGAAACGGAAACGGAAACGGAAACGGAAACGGACACGGAATCGGACACGGAATCGGAGTCGGAGTAGTCGGAGTCGGACACGGAAACGGAATCGGAAACGGAAACGGAATCGGGCAGGGGCACGGGCAGGGGCACGTGCACTTACGTGCACGTGATCGGACTCGGCGGTCGCAACCCTCGTTGCGACCGCCGAGGTGTATCAGCGCCGCCGATGCTGACAACGCCAGATCGACGCCGCGATCTTGTCGGCCAGATCGAACGCCGGCTCTCCGCCGCGCAGCACCTCGAACGCCCACGCGACCCGAAGGTGCGTCTTCACCTCCTGCGCGGAGCCGTACGCCGTCTCGAACCGCTCGCGCTGGTGACCGCCGCGCCGGTGCATCCCCTCGGCGACGTTCGCGCTCACGGAGCCGGCAGCCTTGTGCAGCTGAACCGCAAGCACCTTGTCGTGCTTCGCGATCTCCGCGACCAGCGGCCGCACCAGCACGACCAGCCGCACCGCGTCCTCGAGCACCCCGAACCGACTCTCGATCCGCGCCCTCATCCGAAACTCAGTCATCTGGACCTCCAACGTGCCCGTCCCGAGCGCGCGCAGCGACCACCGCTTGCGCCTCGTCCGTTCACGCCGCCCCGCCGCCCTCCGAGCGCGCGCCGGGTCAAGGACGAGGAGCGCTAGCGACGAAGCCAGC
>JBFWYI010000109.1:0-30004 GCA_050186575.1 Sandaracinaceae bacterium
ACTCCAGGATGCTGCATGCGCGCTCTGCCTGCTGATCAAACTCCGAAGTGATCGGAACTACTTAACTTTCCTCCTCGAAATGAGGGGAGCCGTCAGAATCGGAATCGGAATCGGAATCGGAATCGGACACGGTCACGGAGTCGGAATCGGAATCCGATTCGGGCACGGGCACGGGCACGGGCACGGGCACGGGCACGGGATCGGATACCGCAATCGGCATTGCGGTCAGGCTACTCGTCCGCCTCCGGCATCGGCACTCGGCCGGACGGCACCATGCGAATGCGGCCGCCCATCGATCCCTGGATGCGCCACTGCAAGGCGCCGTTCGGCGTGCGGGCCGGGCGCACCGCGGGGTTCATCTCGAGGATGGAGAAGATCGCTTCCATGCGGTCGCTCGAGTGCTGATAGGCGTCCGTGAAGTTGACGCGGATCAAGAGGTCGAGCGTGGTGCGCTCGAATGGCTGGGCGAGCCGGATCGATCCGGTGCCCCACAGCTCCGCGTGCTCGCCCGACGCGTGGAGGCGTTGCACCTCGCCGTTGCCGCGCTCGGTCTCCATCTGGAACTCGAGCGTGCCGATGTTCAGGCGCTCCAGCGTCACCCCCGAACCCATGCCCGGGATCTCGAGCGGCGTGTGGCCGTCGCCGACAGCCGCGTTCGCGATGGTGAGGTTGACGGTGCCGTGGGTGTCCGCCGCCTCGGCGCCGATGTCGAGATCGATCTCACCCTGCGCGAGACCGAACACCGGTAGGCCCACCGCGCTGCGCACTGGGCCCACGCGGCGCATGTCGAGGTTCTGGATGCGCGCGTCGATGTGGGTCGACGTCTCGCTCTGCGCGAAGTTGCCCTCGATCTGTCCGCCGCCGTCGACCTCGACCTCGAAGTCGACGTTGGTCGTGCCGCCGAGCAACGACAGGATCGAGATCCGGCCGTCGACGCTCGTGAGGAGGAGCTCGGCCGGCGGCGCGTCGCCCTCGCTGATCTCCGCGATGCGGACGCCCTCCGCGTGCACGCCGGTCAGCCAGCTCGGCTCGAGCCGGGTGATCTCGAGCTGGACCGTCCCGCCCTTCTCCGCTTCCTGGACGATGAAGTCACGCGCGTGGTCGTAGGGGAACGTCCAATAGAAGCCGAGCACCAGAGAGAGGATCGTGAAGATCGGGCAGGCGACGCCCCAGAGCAAGATCCGTTTCGTTCTATCGTTCATCGGATGATCTCAGGGCGCCGGGGGTCCGGCGCGGCTCCCGCGGGTCGATGCGGCTCTGTCGCTCCCGCCGCCGGCCACCCCCGCGTCGGGGCTACCGCCGCCCTGACGCTCGAACGCGAGGACGCCGATCTGGAAGTTGTATTGATCCCCCGGTCTCGAGTGATCGACGTGGATGCGCTCGATCGCGACCGGGTAGCGGCTGTTCTTGATCGAGGCGAGCATGCGGATCGCGGGTCTCAGCCCGACGCCCTGCAGGCGCGCGCGCGTGTGCAGGATGTGGAAGCGGCCCTCTTCGCGCTGCGGCTCGCGCTGCACGTCGGAGATCGCGAGGCCCTCCTGCTCGGCCGCCTTCGCCTCGAGGAACGAGCCCAGCGCCGGCGGGCGGCTCGCATAGCGCAGCTCGGCCGCCGCCTGCTCGGCTTGCTGCGCGAGGAGGCGAGGGCGCGCGCGTTGGATGCGCCGCAGCGCGCTCACGATGCGCTCGTTCTCCGTCTCGAGGTCGCTGATCGTCATGGTGAACATGAAGACCGGCAGGAAGATCAGCAGCGCGGCCGCGACGACGCCGAGCGCGCCGACGAACCGGCGCTCGCGCTCCGTCAGGTTCTCCCAGTAGCCGATCACGCCGGCGAACGAGTCTCGGAGCGCCATCAGTTGCTCCTCCCGCTCGAGCCACCGCTCGCGTTGCGACGGCTCCGTCCGCTCCGCGAGTTGCCTTCCGCCTGATCGCCGCCCGACTGCCCCTCGGGGCGACAGCCGATCTCGCCCTCGAGGCGATAGCTCCGGCGTCCCTCCGCGGTGCCCGACGTGTCGCCCGGCTCGAGGTTGTGGAAGCAGACGAGCCGCTCCGCCGTGTCGCCCTCGCCGCGCACCAGGCGATGTCCGCGCAGCGCGGTCACCACCGCGTCGAAATCGCTCTCGCTGTCGACCGTGCCGCGTAGCGAGAAGCGGCCCGTCTCGTCGCCGTCCCCGAGATCGATCTGAAGCTGCTGCACGTCGTGGGTGATCGACTCGGGGATCACCGAGCTGATCCCGGCGAGCGCGTCGTACGCATCGAAGTCGGGCATCGGATCGTCGCCGCGCGCGCCGCGTTCGAGGAGCGCGAGCGCTTCGTCCGGCGAGCGCTCCTCGGTGCGGAAGTACTGCTCGGTCACGTGGGCCAGCTGATCCTCGAGCTGGCTGTGCCGCGCATCGAGCACCGAGTAACGCGCGTAGCTCGAGAAGATGAACGCGGCGAGGATCACGAACGCGCACGCGCCGATCAGCGGGACATGCTGCCGGAGCGCGTTCGCGGCCTGCTTCGCCGCGAACTCCCCCTGACGCGCGTCGAGGCGCCTGCCTCGGCCGAGCGTGCGACCCGCGAGCGCGGCGGCGCGGGAGTAGGCCGGCAGGTCCGCCGCGTCGGCGCCCGGCGCTGCGGGAAGCGGGAGCACCTCGACGGGCGCGCCCAGGATCGTCGAGAGCCACGCCGCCGTCCCCTCGCGGGTGGCCATCGCGCCGCACGCGTAGAACGCGCTGGGCGACAAGCCGCCTTCCATGCGATAGGCCGCGAGGGTCTGCTTGAGCTCGCGCGAGAGGCGCGCGCTCTCCCCCGCGTCGAGGTCGTGCTCGCTCACCGAGATGGTGCGCGCGAAGTGACACACGCCATTCCTCAGGATGCAGACGTCGGTGCCTTCCGGGTGGATGTCGACGAGGCAGTGCGGACCCGGCGTCGCGAGGGTGGGGAGCAAGCCGGCGAGCCCGTCCAGCGCCACCGCGCCCACGCCGACCTCGCGAGGGTCGACGCCGAGGTCGCGCATCTGATCGAGGTGCGACTTGACGGCCGACTTCGGCGCGACCGCGGCGAGCACGCGCATGAAGCCATCCGATATCTCGATCGGCTGGAAGTCGAGCACCGACTCCATCGGGTCGAACGGGACCTCGCCCTCGAGCTCATGCGGGAGGAGCTCGGGGATCTTCTTCTGCACCTTCGCGGGGAACGCGAGCTTGCGGATCGACACCTCGTCGCCGCTCAGCTCGGTGATCACCTTCTCCACCGGCTGGCCGAGCGAGCCGAGGAGCGTGCGCACGGCGGATGCGCGACTCTCCGCGCGCCCCTCCGGCGTGTCCGCCGGCGCGATGGGCGAGGTGAGATAGCGAACCACCTGGTGGTTTCGCAGCGCCGTCTTCAACAGCACGCCGCGCACGACCTTGGGGTCGATGTCGAGTCCGAGGATCATCGCCATGACGAGGCCACTCCTAATCGACTCTCCAGTAATGGAAGATCCCCATCGGGGGCATCGCGCCAGCGTTGGGCGGGGGCGGTGTCCACGGGCGATCGAAGTTGACGACCGACCGGATGCGCACCGTCGTGCAGCGACCGGGGCCGCGCTCCTCCGGGTCTTCGCTGCACGCGCCCACCCGACCGGTGCTCTCGATGAAGATGATCGCGGCGCTCGTGAGGAAGACGCGCGAGAAGACCTGCCGCTGCTCGCTCGAGATGGTGACCGGCGCAGGGAGGAGATCCTCGGCGCCCGGGATCGACGAGAGCATCGGACGAAGCTCGGTGCCCGAGCCGCCGCCCTCGAGGAAGCGCAGGTAGTCGTCGACGGTGGTGAACCACGGGATCGGCGCGAGCGCGCGCGCGGTGTTGATCACCTGGAGAAACTTCGCCGCCTCCACCGGGTTCACGCAGAGCGGCTGGTCGACGAGGATCGCGCACGTGCGCGCGAGCAGCACCTCGGCGCGCGCCTCGTTGAGGTGCACGCGGCCCGAGCCGTAGACGGTGAGCGTGCGCGACGTCGGATCTTCGGGGTCGGGCTCGACGAACGTGGCCCAGAAGTCGTCGCCGACGCCGCGGATCAGCCGCAGCTCTTCGAGCGAGTCGAACGGCGCGTTGCGCGGCTGGTACGGATCGCGGAAGCGCGTGTAGACGTCGTCCTCGCTGCCCGAGTTGCTGTCGACGCTGTTCGCGCCCGGGTCGAAGGTGGTGCGTTGCGTGTCGTAGTCCCACCAGTCGATGAGCGCGCTGATGATGTCGAGGCGCGTCGTGATCTGGTTGTCCGCGTCGCGGTGCTCGAAGAGCGTGTCGTAGGGGCTCGGCTGCTGATAGCCGCCGGTCATCGCGAACACCTGCTGCGCGACGTTGAGGCGGCCGATGTCGCCCGCCATGTGGAGCGGGTTGTTCAGGTTGAGCTTGCTGTTCTCCGCGAACGCGGTGATGGCGCACGTTCCGCCGGTCTCGCCGAGACCGTTCGCCGCGCTGTAGTCGACCCCCGAGAGCTCGCGGTTCGCCTGGGCCGCCTCGTAGTTGCAGAACGGCTCGAGCACGGAGTTCGCGTAGCTCCACACCGGCAGCTGCGGCGGATCGCGCTGGAGCATGGCGCGGTAGATCGGCGCGATGGCCTGGCGGATCGGCTCCTCGTTGGCGATCAGCATGCGGGTGAGGTTGATCCCGCTCCGCGCCATGTACTCCGCCTGCAGGCGATCGCGCTGCGTGGTGGCGAGCGCAAACGACGTGGCGGTCGCCTGGTGCATGTCGGCGAGCACCACCGCGAGCACGCTGATCGTGACGAGGGTGAGCACCAGCGCGATGCCCCGCTCGCGTCCACGCGGCGTGCGGTCCTCGGGCGGTCGAGCGTGGGCGCGACGGTGCGACGGACGGCGCTCGCGCGCCCGCGAGTCCGCGGAGCCGACGAAGGGACCGAACGTGGCGGTCAGCGTCGCCATCAGTTGTTGTAGATCGCGTGGTTGAGACCCCACGTGATCATCGGGGACGTGCGGGTGCCGTAGACGCGCCGTCGGTTGGGGGCCCGCTCGTCGGGCACGGTGAGTCGGATCTGGACGAAGGTGGGCAGCCGGTTCGGCTGATGGGTGAGGTCGCGCGTGTCCCAGCTGTCCGTCCACTCGCCGGTCACGTGATCGAAGTACTCGAGCTCGAGGTCGAGCACGTCCTCCACCATGATCTGGATCGAGCCGCCCGACTGCGGGTCCTGGTCGATCCGGTTCTGCTCACGCCGCGCGAGGACGCGCTGGCTCCGCTCGTCCGGGTGATCGGTGACGAAGTAGCTGATCTCGTTCTGGTCGGACTCGTGCGCGTCGCGATACAGCCGCCGGTGGCTGAAGCTCGTGAAGTCGAGCCGATGCCCGGGCCCCTGACGCCCGCCGATGAAGCACGTGTTCATCGTCTGGAGCGCGGGGTTGGGGTTCACCTGGATCGACACGTAAGCCATCGAGATCTCGCGGACCATCCGCTCCATCGCGGAGCGGATGACGTGCGAGCGATCCGCCATCTCTTCGATGCGGCGCTTGTTGCGCATCGTCTGCGAGAAGCCGCTGAAGGTGATGATCGCGACCATCGAGAGGATGGTCACCGCGACCATCACCTCGATCAGCGTCATGCCGCGGCGTCCGCGACGGCGCTCGGTGGGGCGCTCGGTCATGGCGGCGCGATCCCTTGGCTCACCGCTGGCCCGCTCACGAGGTACTGGACGACGTCGAAGTGCCGCTCGCCCTGACCCTCCGCCCAGTAGACGGTCACCGTCGCGCGGCGCACCTGCTCCTCGATGGCGGGCCGGAGCACGGGGAACGCGTACTGGATCGCGAGCTCTCCGATCGCGTCGCCGCCCGCCGCGCCGCCGAGCGCGTTCTCGATGTCCATCCCCGTCGCGCTGTCGCCCTCGTGATCGCCGCCGAGCCCCGCCGCGGCGAGCGGGTCGTCTCCCGTGTCGACCGTGTCGGGCAGCTCGACGCGCTCCACCGACCACTCGCAGCGGAAGCCGTCGTGCTCCGCGCCTTCGCAGCACTCGTCCTCGCCGTCACTGCTGATCGCGGGGAACCCCTCGCGGAGCATCTGCTCCTCGATCTCCCCCATCTTGCAGCGCGCAAGCAACGTAGCGACCGAGATCTGACGCGCGCGCGCGCCCGCCCGGATCGCGCCGCCCTCCGAGCTGAAGATCGCGACGAGCGACAGCCCGAGGATGGCCACCGCGACCATCACCTCGAGGAGGGTGAACCCGCCGATGATCGGCCGCCGCATCAGTCGTCGACCTCCGAGCGCTGACGACCGTTGCCATCGTCGAGCAGCTCCTCCGGCTCGTACGCGAAGTCATAGACGCGCCCGCGGCCGGTCAGCGGGTGGATCTCGATCGAATAGACGCGATCGTTGTCGTCCCCGACTTGCAAGATCGCGTGCTCACCCTGTCCGCCCGGCCAGTAGTAGATGTCCCCCGTGCCCTCCTCGATCGGATCCGGCGCGTGCGGGACGATGAGCTTCACGAGGTGGATGCCCGACGCGAGCTCGCGCGCCGCGTAGCGGCTCCCGGGGATGGCCGAGAACGCCGACGCACCGAACGTCGGGGTGAGCGTGTTCTCGAGCCGAGCCTCCGCCGCCGCCCACGGATCGACGGCGGTGTCCTCGCCCTCCTCGATGTCCTGGCGCGTCGCGTCGTCGATGCGCGCGAGCACGATCTGCCCGTGCGCCTCCTCGAAGCTCATCTGCGCGGTCTCGAAGTCGAAGTGGAGCCGCACGGTGGTGTTCTCGGAGATCGCGCGCCCGTACGCGAATCGCGACGCCGCGTTGACCGTCATCGTCGCGGAGCGGAGGTTCGCCCTCGTGATCGCGCCGAGCGAGTAGGTGATGCCGGTCGCCGCGATCGCGATGATCAGGACGACGATGAGCACCTCGATGAGCGTCATCCCGGCGCGCGCACCCGAGGGTACGCGACGGATCCGAGCCAGACGTGGGTTCGAGGCGATCACCGTTCGTCCGCTACTGGATGTCGTCCTCGTTACCCATCTCGCCGTCGGGGCCCGCGCTCGTCACGATGACGTCGTCGCCCTCACAGTCGATGGTGAACGCGTTGTCCCACGCGTCGGTGCTGCGCTTGCTGCGATCGAGGTAGCCGCCCTCGGTGAGGTCGTCGACGCTCGGGCACTCGCCCGCGTTCTCGCTCACGTACATGACGGCCGCGCTCCGCACCGACTGCGCGTCGGTGCGCGTGCTGTCGATCCGCGCCTGCTTGAGGCGCGGGATCACGGCGACGCCGACCGCCGTCGCGATCAACGCCATGATGATCACGACGATCATGATCTCGACGAGCGTCATGCCCGCGGTACGCCGGCGCAGCCCGCGGCGCGTCGAGCGGCGGCTGGAGCGGCGGAGGATGGAGAGGAGAGTGAGCTTGTCCATGATGTCCTCGCAACTAGGTCGGTGTGAACGGTGCGGTGTGAACGGTGCGGTGTGAACGGTGCGGTGTGAACAGCGAACGTCGCCGGTCAGCCCGGCGCGGGAAGCGTCATTGTAAGTTGTCGTCGTCGAGGAATGAGCCGCTGGCTCCCGCGCTCACGACGTCGGCGTCCTCCGGATCGTAGCGCCCGGGGCAGCGGACGAAGAACGCGCGGCCCCAACCATCCACCGGGATGTGCCGGAGGTAGCGGCGCCCGCCCGTGCGGGGGGGGTGCATCAGCTCGTAGAGGCTGTGCGGACAGCGACCGAGATCCGCGCGGAACGCGGCGAGCGCCCGCTTGATCTCCGCGATCGACGCGCGGGTCTCGCGCACCCGCTGCCGCTGCTCCGCCGAGCGCGCGACGAACAACAGGAGCAGCGCCGCGATGGCCGCCGCCGCGAGCACCCGCCAGCGGCGCGTCCGCACGAAGTCGCGCAGCCACGCCCCCCGCTGCTCCCACGGCAGGTTGATGGCGCGTCCGAGCTGGCGTCGCTTGGCCATGGTCGTCCATCCGCCTCATCCCGCCACGAACTCGTTGATGCGCATGAGCGGCATCAGGATCGACAGCGCGATTCCCGCGCTCATCCCGCCCATGATCACGATGAGCATCGGCTCGAGCAGCGAGGTGAGCATCTGTACGCGCGCCTCGACCTGCGCGTCGTAGCTATCGGCGACGTTCTCGAGCATCTCTTCGAGCTGACCCGACCGCTCGCCGACCGCGATCATGTGCGTGACGATCGGAGGCAGGCGCCCGCTCCGCTTCAGCGGCGCGGCGATGCTCTCGCCTTCGCGGATCGACGTGCGCGCCTCCTCGATCACCCGCATGAGCTCGGTGTTCTCGAGCACGTTGCGCGTGATCTCCATCGCCTGGAGGAGCGGCACGCCGCTCTTGAGCAACGTGGCGAGCGTGCGCGAGAAGCGCGAGACGGCGACCATCAGGTTGAGCGGTCCGAACAGCGGCACGTCGAGGATGATCTTGTCCCAGCGCTCGCGGCCCGCCTCGGTCCGTCGCCAGCGGGTGAACGCGAACGCGCCGCTCGTGATCACGATGATGATCAGCCACCAGTACCCGGTGATGACGTCGCTCGCGAAGATGAGGAGCTGCGTGTACCAGGGGAGCGCCTGCTCGAAGTCCTCGAAGATCGCGGTGACCTTCGGGACGACGACGACCATCATGATCCCCGCCGTCGCGATGCCCATGAGGAACATGAAGCCCGGGTAGGCGAGGGCGCTCGTGACCTTGTTCTTGAGCTTGGCCTGGCTCTCGAGGAAGTCGGCGAGGCGCGCGAGCACCGCCTCGAGCGTGCCGGACGCCTCGCCGGCCGAGATCATGTTCACGAACAGCGGCTTGAAGATCTTCGGGTGCATCGCGAGCGCGTCGGCGAAGCTCGTGCCCTCGTTCACCTTGTCGCGCGTCTGGGTGAACGCCGCCTTCATCTCCGGCTTCTCCATCTGATCGATGAGCGCGCTGAGCGACTCGACCAGGGTGACGCCGCTCTTGAGGAGCGTCGCGAGCTGACGGGTGGCGAGGGCGACGTCGAGGTCCGAGATCCGGCGAAAGTATCGACCGAAATCGACGTTGCGGGCCTTGGCGACGCGCGCCTCCGCCTCCTCCATCACCTTGGTGACGAGGATCCCCTCGCGGCGCAGCATGGCGCGGAGCGCCTTGGGGTTGTCCGCGTCGCGGACGCCCTTGAGCTCCTTGCCGGCCGACGTGACGCCCTGCCACTCGAAGACGGCCATCAGCCCTCCACCTCGCCGGCCTGCGTGGCCGCGAGGACCTCCTCGAGGCTGGTGACGCCCGAGAGCACGAGCCGCGCGCCGTCCTCGCGGAGGGTGCGCATGCCGCCGTGGATGCCGACTCGGCTGATCGCGGACGCGTCGGCGAGGTTCAGGATCTCGCGGCGCACCGCTTCGTCGATCACGAGCATCTCGCTGATCGCGATCCGGCCGCGGTAGCCGGTGTGCGAGCACTCGTCGCAGCCGGTGGGGCGGAAGAACACCGCGCGGTCGAGGCTCTCCGGGAAGCCGTGGGGCACCTGGCTATGACGCACGTCGGTGCCGGCCGGCAGCGCGCTGATCCGCGTGGGCTCCTCCTGGATCTCCACGAGGTCGTCGTCGTCGAGCAGCGCGTCGTCTCCCATCAGCGCCTCGAACGCCGAGGCCGGCGCGCTCGCTTCCCGGGCTGACACATCGTCGGCGGACGCTCCGTTACCCGACACTCTGTCCTTCGCGGCGCCGTTCCCCGACGCGCCGTTGCTCTTCGGAGGATCGCCGTGGACGATCCCGCGGAACGTCTGCACGCCGGGGCCCTTCAGCGCATCGAACCGCATCGCGTCGAGGCCGAGCGAGCGGAAGTCCTGCGCGGTCGGGCGGAACGGCTGGCGGCAGTGCGGGCAGAGCCGGCGCACGAGCCGCTGGGCGACCACCGCGAGCAAGCTCGAGGCGATCAAGAAAGGTTGCACCTCCATCTCCGCGAGGCGGGTCACCGCGCCGGCCGCGTCGTTGGTGTGCAGCGTCGAGAGCACCAAGTGACCGGTGAGCGACGCGTGGATCGCGATCTCTGCCGTCTCCTGATCGCGGATCTCGCCGACCATGATCACGTCGGGGTCTTGGCGCAGGAACGAGCGGAGCGCGGACGCGAACGTGAGCCCGATCTTCGGATGGATCTGGAGCTGACCGACGCCGGGGATGTCGTACTCGACCGGATCCTCGGCCGTGAGGATGTTGAGGTCGGGCGAGTTGATGTGCCGGAGGCCCGCGCTGAGCGTGGTCGTCTTGCCCGAGCCGGTCGGACCGGTGACGAGGATGATCCCGTTCGGGCGCGACAGGAGATGATGCAGCGTGGCGAGGCGTGCGCCCTCGTAGCCGAGGTCGGTCAGATCGAGGACGACTTTTTCCTTGTCGAGGAGGCGCATGACGATCCGCTCGCCGCGCGCGGTCGGGATCGTGGAGACGCGGACGTCGATGAGGCGTCCCTGGATCTTCTTCGTGATGCGGCCGTCTTGGGGGAGCCGCTTCTCCGCGATGTTGAGGCCCGCTTCGATCTTCACGCGGCTCACGATCGACGCGTGCGCGCTCTTGGGTGCCGTCTTGGCGATGAAGAGCTTGCCGTCGATGCGGTTGCGGACGACCACTTCTTTGTCGCCGGGCTCGATGTGGATGTCCGACGCCGTCGACTTCGACGCGTTGTAGAAGAGGTTGTTGACCCAGCGGATGACCGGCGCCTCGTCGGTCATGTCGAGCAGATCCTGGAGCTCGTCCTGCTCCACCGCCTGCTCGGAGCCGAACTCCTGATCGGCGCGCCGCTCGTAGACGAGGTTGATCGTGTCCTCGATCTTCTCGCCCGGCACCGCGATCGGCTCGATGCGCTTGCCGAGGAGCGCGCGCAGATCGTCGAGCGGCCCGGGGTCGAGCGGGTTGCTGATCGCGACGCGTACGACGTCCCCGTCCTCGCGCAGCGGAAGCACGCGGTGAGCGCGCGCGAACGCGATCGGCACGAGCTCGAGGAGCTCGGGGCTCACCTCGTCGGGCTTGACCTCCTCCACGAACCCGATGCCCACCTCCGCGGCGAGCGCCCGGACGATCTTCGCCTCTTCGGTCTCGCGCGTCGCGTACACGACGTCGAGCAACGGGGCGTCCTTCTCGAGCGCCGTCTCGAGCAGCTCCTCGAGCCGCTCCGCCGCGAGCGCCCCGTGTCGCACGAGGATCTCGCCGACGTAACGTTGCTGCTCGACATTCATGGCTGCTCGATTCCTCCCTGCTCGGCTCGGATCACTCGTTCTGGATGGTCTGGTCGGGCTCCGGGATGTCGCCGTTGCTCATGTCGACCTCGTCCCCGCCCGCCTCTTCACCGTCGGGCCCGATGATGAGGACGCCACCCCCCTCACCGTCGTCGCTCGCGAACGGCGCGGCGCCGACCGGCGGTCTCGGGACGTGCTCGGGCGGGGGTCTCGAGCGCATCTCGTCGAGCAGCCGCTGCTCCTCGTCGAGCGCGACCATGGTGTTGAGGATCTCGCTCACCAGCCCGCGCGTGCGCGAGTAGTCGGTGGGCGGCGTGTAGCCGTTGTCCTCGAACACGAAGTAGCGGTCGATGAACTCCTGACGCTCGCGCATCTTGCGCTCGAAGATGGCGCGCAGATCGCCGGGATCACGGATCACGTACGGGGTGAGGAACAGGATCAGGTTCGTCTTCTGCGTCTGCGAGCTCTGACGGCGGAACAGCACGCCGAGGAGCGGGATGTCGCCGAGGATCGGGATCTTGTCCTCGCTCGTCGACACGCGGTCGCGCATGAGGCCGCCGATCACCACCGTCTGCTGATCGCGCACCACGACCTGCGTCTTCGCGATGCGCTGGTTGATCGGGATGACGCCCAGCGTTCCCTGCGCTTCGCCGGCCTCGCTGATCTCCTCCTCGATCTCCATCCGGATCTCGCCGGCGTCGTTGATGTGCGGGGTCACGCGGATCGTCGTGCCGACGTTCTGGCGCTGGACGCCGCCCCCGAGGCCGCCCGTCAGACCGCTCAGGCCCGCGAGCCCCGCGAGCCCCGCCAGGCCCGAGGCGCCTCCCTGCTGCCCCGCCGCGCCGGCCAACCCCGCGAGCGAGCTCGCGCCGCCGCCGAGCCCGGCGATGCCCGACGTCTGCAGCGGCACGTTCGCGCCGACCGTGATCTCCGCCTGCACGTTGTCCATCGCCATGATGTGGGGAGTGGACAACACGTTGACGTCGCCGGCGCTGGCCATCGCGTTCAGCACGATCCCGAAGCTCGGGATCGAGAAGCCGATCAGCTGCGACGCCTCCGGGATGTTCGGACCGCGCACGCCGATCGCGAGGCCGGTGAGGACGTCCGGGCTGATCGTCGGCGTGGCGGTTCGGCCCGCCTCGAAGCCGAACACGCTGAGCGAGCCGTCCTCCGGCGCGTTCGGGACGCCGCCGTGGTAGGCGAGGCCGAGGCTCGAGGTGCGCTGCACGCTCAGCTCCATGATCACCGCCTCGATGAACACCTGGCGCGGTGCCTGATCGAGCCGCTCGATCACGCGGCGGAGCGAGACGTAGTCGTGGAGCGAGCTCGTGATGAGGAGTGAGTTCGTCGGCTTGTGCGCCTGGACGGCGATCGATCCTTGGAACGATCCGCCGTTCGTGCCGCCGCCCGCCGCACCCTGCGGGCCGGCCTTCGTCTTGGACGCCGCCGCGCCGCCGCTCCCTCCGATGAGGCTCTGGAGCGTGGTCGCCATCTCCTCGGAGTCCGCGTACTGGAGCGGGTGCACGTGGATCGACCCCTCGCCTTCGACGGGCACGTCCAGCGCGCGGATGACCTCGAGGATCCGGAGATACGCGCGCTCGGTCGCGAGGATGATCAGCGAGTTGGTGCGCTCGTCGGGGAGGATGTTCGTGATGCGACTCTCCCCGCTCCGCGATCCGACGGTCGCCGGCGCGCTGCCTCCCGCCTCCGCGGCCTGAGCGGCCTGGGGTGGGCGACGCGGCGTTGCGGCGGCGCGCACCTTGGTGTTGCCGGTGCTCGCGCCGCTGCCGGTGCTCGGGAAGATCTCTTGCAATCTCGAGGCGAGCTCGGTCGCGTTCGCGTAGTGGATCGGCTCGATCCAGATCTGCTCGCCGGTCCGCGGGACGTCGATCTCCTGGAGGATGCGGAGCATCCGGCGGATGTTCGAGCCGGTGTCGGTGATGATGATCGTGTTGGTCGGCGCGTACGCGGTGATGTTGCCGTTGCGCGACTTGAAGCGCCCGAGCAGCGTAGCGACGTCCTCCGCCGACACGTTCTCCACGCGATGGAGGCGCGTGACGTAGCGATCGTCGACCGGGGTGGCCTGGCCGTCGGTGTAGATGGGCAGCGGGTTCGAGTCGGCGCCCGCGGACTCGACGACCTTGAGGTAGCGGCCCGAGGGCACGACCGTCATGTCGTTGAGCTGGAGGATCGAGAGGAACGCGCGGTACGCCTCGGCCGCGGTGACCGGCGCCTCCGACGCGACGGTGGCCTTGATGGAACGCGACTTGCCCGGGAGGATGAAGCGCTTGCCGGTGATGCGGCTGATCATCCGCACGAGGTCCGGGAGATCGGCGTCCTCGAGCGTGAAGTCGACGCGCGCAGCCGGCGGCGTGCGGCCACCCTCGCGCCCCTCGAGCCCGGTGCGGAATGGGCGGAGCTTGCCGGCCGGCGTCGGGCTGTCGTCGTCGCCCGTATCCTGACCCGGCGTGACCCGCGGCGTGATGCGCGGGATCGTCGGCGTCTGGCCCGGCACCTGCGGGGGTTGAGCGATCGCGAGACCGAAGGCGCAGAGCATGGTCGATGCGCTGGCCAGAAGGATCGGTAGGGCGAAACGTAGCCTCACGTCGTGGTCCTCGAGTCGGTTACCGGATCTGGTAGTCGATCGTCTGGTCCGCCCCGCGCCGGGTCAGATTGATCGTGATCCGATCGGCGTTGCGGAGCCGGGCGTACGCTTCGAGCGCGCTGTCGGGTGCGCTCATGTCGTAGCCGTTGATCGTGCGGAGCATGTCCCCGTTCTGGATGCCGAGGCGGCCGAGCAGGCTGCTGCGGCGGATGCCGTAGAGCTTCACGCCGACGACGCGCCCGCCTTCCTCGTGCGGGATGACGCGCGCGGTGCGCATGAGCGCCGCCTGGTTGGTGAGAAGCTTGTTGACGAGGCCGCGGTCGATCGAGAACTCGCGCTCGCTGACCTGCGAGATCCCCGCCTCGAGCTCCGCCGGGTCGATGCCTTCCTGCGTCGCGCTGAGCGAGTCGAGCGCCTCGGTGCGCGGCGTCGCGCGGACGACCGGTGCGGTCGCCACCTGCGGCGCCTCGGCGAACATCGTGAGCGAGCAGAGGCTCCCCGAGCGACGGAGGATCACGAGGTTGTGCTGGATGCTCACGACCTCGCGATCGTCGACGCTCATGCCCGGCTGATAGAGGAGCGCCTCGCCCGTCGAGTTGGTGATCGCGGCGAACGAGTCTTCCGGTCGACGCACGCGTACGAACGCACCCACGAGCCGCATGCTCCCGTCGCATGCCGGCGGAGGGGCGTTCGGATCGAGCTCCTCGACGACCTCCTCCTCCCCGAGGTCCTCGGGCTCGGGCGCCGCGATGATGTCGAGCCGGCCGGTCTCGTGATCGAACATGTTGCGCCGGAGGATCGGCAGCTCGTCGACGTGCGCGGGCGGACGCGCCGCCGCGCGAGGGGTCGGTCCCGCCGTCGACGCGACCGCGTCGAGCGGGAGGTACGCGCTCGCGATCAGCTGGCCGGTGCCCTGCATCACGAGGACGCTCGAGAGCCCGATCGTCGAGAAGACGAGGGCGGCGACGATCCGGAGCTGTCGGCTGGTGGTGGCCACGGCGAGGCGGAGGACGAGGGCAGGAGAGGAGGGCGCCCGGGCAGAGAAACCCAGACCGTGATGAGCAACGGCCGTGCCTACCCCGAAGGATCTCGATTGGCCAGCAAAACACTGCGAAATCCGCAGCTCCCGCGAGGGCCCGCCGACAGGATGGCAGCCGCACCGACCTCTCGGCCCGTCGCGGTGACAATCTGTCAGGCACGCGTGGCGACCGCGGCGCGCGACTCGAGACTATCCTCCGCCCACGATGCCCCATGCGGAGAAGCACCGCGCGCACCTGGGAGGGTGGCTCCGCGCCGCCGTCCTCGGCGCCAACGATGGAGTGGTCTCGATCGCGAGCCTCGTGCTCGGCGTGGCCGCCGCGAACGAGTCCACCGGGGCGATCGCGACCGCGGGGATCGCCGGCCTGGTCGGCGGCGCGCTGTCGATGGCGGCGGGCGAGTACGTGTCGGTGAGCTCGCAGCGCGACGTCGAGCGCGCCGACCTCGACAAGGAGCGGCGCGAGCTGGCCGCCGCGCCCGAGCTCGAGCTGCGCGAGCTGACGGGGATCTACGTGGCGCGCGGCCTCGACGAGGCGTTCGCCCGACAGGTCGCGGAGGCGCTGACCAAGGCCAACGATCCGCTCGCCGTCCACGCGCGCGAGGAGCTCGGCATCGATCCCGACGCGCTGGCGCGACCGGTTCAGGCGGCGGTCGTCTCGGCGATCGCGTTCGCCAGTGGCGCCGCGCTGCCGCTCGCCGCGATCGTCCTCGTCCCGAGCGAGCTGCGCATCGGGGTCACCCTCGGCGCCGCGCTCCTCGCCCTGCTCGGGCTCGGGGGCTGGAGCGCGCGGCTGAGCGGCGCTCCGATCGCACGCGCGGTGGTGCGCGTCTTGTGCGGCGGCGGCCTCGCGATGGGGATCACGCTCGGCATCGGCGCGCTGTTCGGCGTCGCGGCCTGAGGCGTCAGCCTGGTTTGCGACGCTGTAGTCGTCGGTCCGGCGTCGCGTCCCTACACCGTGGCTCGCGCGACGCGGCCCGGGCCGACCGGTGGCTGGCCGCGATGGCCTAGCGCGTATTCGAGGAGCAGCGACGCGGCCACGAAGTTCGAGGGCGCTCGAGATTCGCGCGTCTTCACGTTTCCAGGGGACCCGGAGGATTTTCGACGAGGGATGCGCCGCGCCTGCACCACTTCCCGGGCGAGAGGCGCGCGGAGAGGTTCTTCAACGGGCTGCTAGGATGGGCGGATGACCGGATCGCTCGAGGAGGACACCCGGCTCGACGCTCCCGGAACCGTGCGGCTCTCGGACGCCCCCGCGCCGGTGACGACCGAAACGCGACTGCCCGACAGCTCGGGGCGCTACGCGCCGGGACCCGAGCTCGGGCGCGGGGCGATGGGGAGCGTCCGCGAGTCGACCGACCGCTACCTCGGGCGCGTGGTTGCGCAAAAAACATTGCTCGATGCGGACTCGGGCCGGTCGCGCTCGCGCTTCCTGCGCGAGGTGCGGATCCAGGCGCAGCTCGAGCATCCCTCGATCCTGCCGGTCTACGATCTCGCGGTCGGCCACGACGCGCCCAGCTTCACCATGAAGCGCGTCCGCGGGGTGACGCTGCGCGATGCGATCCGCGACGGGCTCGGCGGAGGCGAGCCCCGGTTCGCGCCTCGCCGGCTCTTGGCCGCGTTCTGCAGCGTCTGCCTCACCGTCGACTACGCGCACCGGCGCGGCGTGATCCACCGCGACCTGAAGCCGAACAACGTGATGCTCGGGAGCTTCGGTGAGGTCTATGTGTTGGATTGGGGCGTCGCGCGCGTGGAGTCCGACGACGCGGAGGACGGCCCCGTCGTGCTCGGCCCGGGCGCCGGTGCCCAGCACACGCGATGCGTGGGGACCCCGGGGTACATCGCGCCCGAGGTGGAGCGAGGCGACTCGGCGGGCGACGTGGCGAGCGACGTCTACTCGCTGGGCGCGATGCTCTTCGAGATCGTCAGCGGGCACCGGCTCGCCGAGCCGTTCGACGACGCCGCCCGCGTGGAGCCCGTCGGGGTCGATCCGCGAAGCCGCGCCGAAGAGCTCGGCGTGTCGGTGCCCCCCGAGCTACTCGCAGCCTGCGAGCGTGCGCTCGGCCCGGCCTCCGATCGGTACGTCGACGCGCGCGCGCTCCACGACGCCGTCCAGGCGTACCTGGACGGGGACCGAGACCTCGCGCTGCGCCGTGACACCGCCGACGAGCTCACGCACCGCGCGCTCGATCGACTCGACACGGGGACGCCGGACGACGAGCGACATGCGCTACGCGATTTGCTCGCTGCGCTGGCGCTCGCCCCCACCCACGAGCGCGCTCTGCGCGCGCTCCACCGCCTCCTGGCCGAGCCCCCGCGCGAGGTGCCGCGAGAGGTCATCGTGAAGATGAACGCGGTGGAGGACGCGCGCCTCGTGGGCATGTCGATGCCCGCTCGATGGACGGCGCTGCTCGGGATCCCGGCCGTCCTCGTGGCCGCGATCGCGATGGGCGTGCGCGACGCCACGCTCGTCGCGTGGGGCACGCTGGTCGCCGTGTCGATCGCGACCGCGGTCGGCCTCGAGGGATGGCGCGCCGCGCGGCGCCAACCGAGCGGAGAGGCGCGCGACGGGCGGAGGGATCTGGGGACCCTCGTCCTGCTCGGGGTAGGCGCCGCGACATGCTCGGTGGTGGCCGGACCGTTCGTCATCGCGCCCGCGTTCGCGACGTCGTTCGCGGTCGTGCGGGTGCTCCGCGACCCGCGGCGGCATTGGCTCGTGGTGGCGGCGTTCGGCGTCGCGCTCATCGCGCCGCTCGCTCTCGAGGCGGCGGGGTGGCTCGCGCCGAACTACGTCATGTCGGTCGACGCGTGGACGATCGTCCCGCGTGCGCTCCAGTTTCCCCGCGGCCCGACGCTGGCGTTCGGCGTGATCTCCGCGCTGGCCGTCCTGATGGGCACCACCGGGATCGTCGCGCGCTTCCGCCGGGAGCTGGAGGACGTCGAGCTCCGCAACCAGCTGTATCAGTGGAGGCTCGGCCAGCTCCTGCCGCGCGACGCCGGCGCCGCGACGGGGGCATGAGTGGGAGGTCCGACGACATCCTTCGAGGCGCGCCGCGCTGGGCGCTCCGCGTCACGGGGACTCCGAGGCGGATCGCGATGGCACGCAATGAGCTTTCCCCGATCGCGTGGATGCGCCGATGAACGATCGTGAACGGGACTCCGCCGGCGTCGGCGAATCGCTCACCGAGGTCACCGAGCTCGATCCCCGCGTACCCGCGGCGGAACGCGCCGACGGGGGCACTCCGATCCTGTCGTGGCACGACGCCGACGGAGCGCATCGCGAGCCCGTACATCGGCGCACCGTCGTCGGGCAGAGTCGAGGTGCGGGGCTTCGCGTCCCGGACCCGCGGGCCTCGCGCCTGCACTGTGAGCTGGAGCCGCGCGCCGACGGCGTGTGGGTACGCGACCTCGCGAGCTCCAACGGCACGTGGGTCGGCGGGGTCCGCGTCGAGCGCGCGCGGCTCGATCCCGGCGCGATCCTCCGCGTGGGCGACACCGATCTGCTGATGCACGTCGAGCGCGGGGAGCCCACGGTGGAGCGCTGGCCCGACGCTCGGTTCGGCGAGCTGTTCGGGGGGAGCCCGCGGATGCGCGAGCTCTTCGCCGAGATGGCGCGGGTCGCGATGTCCAGCCGCACCGTGCTGATCGAAGGCGAGACCGGCACGGGCAAGGAGCTCGTCGCGCGAGCGCTGCACGACGCGTCGCCGCGCGGGCTCGCGCCGTATGTCGTGGTCGACTGCGGCGCGCTCCCGGAGCCGCTGCTCGAGTCGGAGCTCTTCGGGCATGCCAAAGGCGCGTTCACCGGCGCGACCCACGCGCGTGACGGCGCCTTGCTGGAAGCGCACGGAGGGACCGTATTCCTCGACGAGATCGGCGAGCTGCCTCTCGCGATGCAACCCAAGCTGCTCCGCTTCATCGAGTCTCGGACCGTGCGACGCGTCGGTGAGTCGCAGCGCCGACAGGTCGACGTGCGCGTGATCGCGGCCACCCACCGCGACCTCGCCACGATGGTGAACGACGGCACGTTCCGGGAAGACCTCTACTTCCGCCTCGCGGTGGTGCCGCTCCACGTTCCTCCGCTGCGCGATCGGCGCGAGGACATCCCGAGCCTCGTGCGGGCGTTCCTCGGCGACGCGGCGAGCGCGCTCCTCACCCCCGAGCTGCTCGACGACCTCATGGCCCGCTCATGGCCGGGCAACGTGCGCGAGCTCCGCAACTACGTGGACCGCCTCGCGACGCTCGGGCCCGCCGCGACCCGTCGGCTCGAGCAGCGCCGCGCATCCGCCGACGGATCGGGTGGGCAAGACGGCTTCCCCGCCGTGCGCGCCGACGAGTCGCTCGTGGCCCAGCGGGAGCGATGGATGAGCCATCTGGAGCGCGAGTTCCTCGTGGCTGCGATGCGCGAGCACGGCGGCAACGTCGCGCGCGTGGCGCAGGCCGCCGGGCTGCATCGCAGCCACGTCTATCGACTGCTCATCAAGTACGAGATCTGACCGTCGTCACGGGACGATGGTGACCATCACCTCGGCGGAGACCTCCACCCGGAGCGCGCCGCGCGTGTAGACAGCAAGCCCACTTTCGGGTGTGCCCACGTCCCAGGCCCCCCCGAGGACGAGCTGGTCGAGCGCGTCGCCGCGCACCTCGAACGTGCGCGTGCGCGTGCTCAACCCGGAGAGATCCCCATCGCGCGCGGCGAGCGTCTGGCCGCCGGGCGCGGACAGATCGAACCGCTCGATCTCGATCCACGCGCGCGCCCCCACCGATCCGAGGTCGAGCGTCACGTCGCCGAGCAGCGCGACGGTGTCGACCCCCGGGCCTCCGTCGACCCGACGGACCGAGGGATCGGTCACCTCGACGCGATCGTCGCCCGCGCCGAGGAGCACCACGTCGCCTGCGCCGACCCCGCGCACCACGTCGCCGGCGAGGCCGGAGGCCATGCGATCCGGGGCCATCGTCGCCTCGAGCGCGGTCGTGCCACGTCGTCGCATCGCGAGCGCGGGGTTGTGCGCGCCGTAGAGGCGATTGCCGAACAGCACCACGCCGGCGCCGCTCCGTGCTCCGTTGCGGGTCGCCGCGTCGGCGAAGCCGACCACGATGTCGCCGAGGCCATCGCCGTCGAGGTCCCCGACCGTCACGTCGCGCCGCTCGCCCAGATCCATCACCGCGTCGTGTGCGGGCAACGCGATGTGCGTCGATTCAGGTTCGATCGGATCGAGCTCGCCGGTGCGTCGCGCGCCGCCCCAGACGATCACGAGGTCCGCATCGGCGCTCTCGAGCGGTATCACGAGGTCGTCCGCGCCGTCGCCATCGAGGTCCCCGACGCCGAGCGCGACATCGGGGCGCAGCTCGTCCGAGTGCACGACGAAGCCCGCGGCGTCGAGCGAGCCCGTCGCGAGCGACGTCGCGAGATCGGCGCCTCCATAGACCACGTAGACGTGGCGTCGTCCGTGGCCGAGGAGCACCAGATCGTCGGTGCCGTCCCCGTCGACGTCGCCGTTCTGCAGCGACGCCCACACGCCGAATCCCGTCCCCCCGCTCACGCCGAGGCCCTCGCTCATCGACGACCAACCGCCGCTGGACCGACCGTCGACGACCCGCACGACGTAGGGGATGTACATCCCGTCGTTCGCCGCGCCGCGGTTCGCCGTGATGTCCAGATAGCCGTCCGCGTCGAAGTCGCCGGCGCCGCCGCCGTTGGTGTTGTTGGCCTGGGTCGCCACGCCGACCGTCCCGATCTCGATCCCGACGACTCCGCTCGGCGCGATCTCCGCGCTGCGCGCCTGGCCCGACCAGTAGCTGAGGCCGTGGCTCGTCCCGCCGTGGAGGGTCGAGTTGGCGCCGCTCATGAACACCTCGGCGCGGCCGTCGCCGTCCATGTCCCCGACCATCCACGACGCCTCTCCGCTCGAAGCGCCCCCGCCCGTCAAGCGGGCAAGCCGTGTTCCATCCACCGCCTCGAGGAGGACCGGCAGCGAGGCGTCGCCGTACGCGACGAGCGCGGCTCGTCCGCCGGTGCCGCGCACGACGTCGAGGTAGCCGTCTCCGTCGACGTCGGCGAGGTGCGCCTCTTGGCCGAAGGACGCGCCCTGGATCCGCGCCTCGGGCGCGTCCGTCCGGAGGTCGATCGTCCGACCCTGGAGGTCCGGGCCTCCGCCGATCACGTACGTGACTCCGTCGTTCGTGCCCGATCCGTCGCCGCGCATCGACGGCGCGAGGAGCTCGGGGTCTCCGTCGTGGTCCAGATCGCCGATGCCCGCGCCGCGCGCGGCGGTGAGCTGGTCGTCGACGTCGGCGCCGAGGATCCACGTCGGGCACAGCTCCGAGGCGGGATCGGGCGGCGGCACCTCGCACGCGCCCCACTCTCCGAACTCGGCGCCCTCGCACGCCTGGACGCCCTCGAGCGCGCACGGTGGCGCCTCCCCTTCGCGCCAAGGCCGGCAGGCCTGGGTGGACCCCACCGTACATGCGCAACCTTCGTCGACGAGGTCGTCGCCATCGTCGTCGAATCCGTCGCACGCTTCCATGTCGGCGGGGCCCGCGTCGGACGCGACCGGGCCCGCGTCGCTCGACGCCATCCCCGGGGCGCAGCGACCGTCCACGCAGCGAGCCGCGCCTTCGCACTCGTCGTCGGCTGAGCAGGGCGCTGGAGGATCGGTCGAGGATGGATCACCGCAAGCGATGCTGACGAGCGTGAGACCGACCGCGAGTGGGACGTAGGGAGCCTTCATCGGGACCTCCTCGGTGCGCGAAGCCGCGGGTGCCCCAGTGCAGACGCCGTACCAGGGCGCTCGCCGTGCGGACGGTCGGCCCCTCGGAGGCGGCCGGCGCGCCGCGTCGGGTCTCGTGTCGCAGCGAGGAGAATCTCTTTCTCATCCGTGAGAATCCCGCGAGCCACCGTCGGGTCGGCCGACGCGGCGGACGGCTGGCACGCGGATCGCACTGGCGAGCGCCGAGGAGGTCCGATGCTCGCCACGCTCCGCCCCCGGTTGCCGACGATGCTCCTGCTCGCGCTCAGCACCGGTGCGGGGGGGTGCGTCCCGATCGACACCGCGCTTCCCGGACCGGACGAGGCGGATGCGCTCTCCGTGTCGCTCGACGGCGTGCCGGTCGACTGCACGCGGACGACGCGGCGCGAGATGGGCGCTCGGGGGGAGGTCGCGGTCTACGCGACCCATGAATTCTCGGCTCGGCTCGACGAGCTCGACATCGCCGATCGCTTCGTCGCCGATCGCTTCGATGGAGACGCGGTGCGCCGCGCGACGATCGAGCTCACGCCCGACGTCGCGCACACGCTCGTGCTCGAGAGCGGTGCGCATACGTGCCGCGTGCGCCTCGCGCATCGACCCGCGGTCGCGGTCGCGCTCTCGGAGCTCCGCGCCGCGAGCGCGTCGCCGCCCGCGTTGGTCCGCTCGCACCACACGGGCGCGGTGAGCGGAGGTGCGCTGAGCGTGCCGACGGAGGGCGCGACGAGCTCCGAGCGCGGGCGCGACTTCCTCCGCCGATACGCTTCCGCGCTCGGGGTGTCCGAAGAAGAGTTGCTCGATGCAGAGTCGTGGACCGACCCCGACGGCTGGGTGCGGTTGGGCTACACGCAGCGCTCGCACGGGGTGCGCGCGCTCGATGCGTCGCTCCAGCTGGTGCTCGACGCCCGAGGCGTCGTCCGCGCGTTCCACGCCCACCTCTTCGAGCCCGCCGCGTCGGCGCCGACGTTCGTCCGCGATCCGGATGCCGTGCTCGCGGTGGTGGGAGACCGCGTCGGCGTCATCGAGGGCTTCGAGCGCGTCCTCTACGATGCGGCCGAGCCTCGAGCCGGCTGGCTCGTCGTCGGTGAGGAAGGGCGCGCGGTGGTGGACGACGCCGACGGTGAGCTGCGCGTCGTCGAGCCGGCCGCTCTCGACGCGCCGATGGAGATCGGTCGGCCGAGGCCCCACCCCTACACCGGGGTACCCCGCGCGTTGCCTCCCCACACGATCCTCGCGATGGCCGACCACACGGCTCCCCCGCCGCCGCTGCTCGACGCGGTGGACGCGGAGGTGTGGACGGTCGCCGGAGCGGTCGCGTCATCGATGGAAGCGCGCGTCGGCGACGTCGGGTGGGCCGACCACCACATCCGGATCGTCACCCAACCCGAGCCCGTCGAGAGCGGCTTCGGGACGTCCCGCGTCGCGGGCGCGTTCTACGAGCACCCCCGCATGTTCTTGAGCGCGGGCTACCGACAGGAGCGGGACACCATCTGCCACGAGTACGGCCACGCGTTCGATGGAGCGCGCGGAGGCGTCATGGTGCCGCTCACCCTCGCCGAGGCCTACGGCGATCTCTTCTTCGTGTTCTGTCAACGTTGGGTGCACCCGGAGGAGCGCCCGTTCCTCGAGAACCTCGGCCGCGCGCTCGATGACGCGAGCAGCGTGCGCCCCGACCAGCGCGACTACGACGAGTTTCTCGCGAGCGGACTTCAGGAAGCGCGGATCGGGAACGGCGCGGAGCTCGCGGGTTCCACCGTCGACACCCACGACCACGCGTGGCTCGTCTCGTTGGCCTTCCACCACATGATCGACGCCGCGGGCTTCGATTGGGAACGCGCCGAGCGCCTCGCGCTCGACGCGGCCGGCTCGCGCGGCGTGACCTACCCCGATCTGCGCGACCACATCCTCGTGACGGCGGTGAGCTGGGCGCGCGAGGGGCGCTACGGCTTCACCGAGGAAGACGCGTGCGCGGTCGCGCAGGGCTTCCGCACGACCCACCTCGACGGGGAGTACGGCGAAGGGGTCGGCTGTGGCGACGCGGAGGATCGCGAGCTCGTGTGCACCGACGCGTATTGTCCTCTCTGCGACGAGGCGCCATCGGCCGTCTGTCCCCCCGAGACGCTCGCCGACGGTCAGCCCGTGTGCATGACCGCGGACGATCGGCGGACCTGTCTCGGATCGATCGCGCCGAGCGCAGAAGGATGCGCGATGGGTGAGGCGCATCACTGCTGGTGCGTCGACGACGAGGCCGGAGGCGCGCGCTGGAGCTGCGAGACCTCGCCCGAGTGCCGCCCGTTCGCGCGCGCCGCGTACTGCCCGGAGGTGAACCGCGATGCTCCGTCGTCCACCGACGCGATGCCTCCGGCGAGCTGCGCGGCCGGCGTCGGTCCGCGATCGTCGCTCGCCGCGGTCTTCGCGCTGCTCCTCGCGATATTCCGCCTCCGACGGCGAGCCCGCGCGCGAGTGACGATCGTGCCGCCAGGTCAATCGAGCTTGCGATAGATCGTGCGGGCGCTGATGCCGAGGAGCTGGGCCGCGAGCTGCTTGTCGCCCCGCGTGTGATCGAGCGTCGCCTTGATCACGCGCCGCTCGATCTCGTCGAGCGGCGTCCCGATCGCGAAGCCGAGCTCGTCGTTCTGCCGCTCGGCCTGTGCGACGTGGGTGGGCAGATCGCTCGCGGTCAGCGTGCTCGCCTTGGAGAGGACGACGGCGCGCTCGATCACGTTCTCGAGCTCGCGCACGTTGCCCGGCCAGTCGTAGCTCATGAGCAACTCGAGCGCCTCGGGAGCGATCTCGAGCCGCGGCTTGCCGTTCTTGTTCGCGTAGAGCTCGATGAAGTGATCGGCGAGCAGCGGGATGTCGTCGCGGCGGCTCGCGAGGCGCGGCGAGGTGATCGCGATGACGTTCAGCCGGTAGTAGAGGTCCTCGCGGAACGACCCCTCCTCGACGGCCTGCGCCAGATTGCGGTTCGTCGCGGCGATGAGCCGGAAGTTGGCCTTCTCGGTGCGACCGCCGACCGGCTCGTACTCGCCCTCCTGGAGCACGCGAAGGAGCTTGACCTGGACGGAGGGGCTGAGCTCCCCGATCTCGTCGAGGAACAACGTGCCGCCGTCGGCCTGCGCGATGCGGCCCTCGCGCTTGTTCGTCGCGCCGGTGAACGCGCCCTTCTCGTGCCCGAACAGCTCCGACTCCACGATCGTCTCGGGGAGCGCGGCGAGGTTCACCCCCACGAACGTTCCGGCGCGACCGCTGTGCTCGTGCACGTAGCGCGCGAGGAGCTCCTTGCCGGTGCCGCTCTCGCCGAGCACCAACACGGTCGCGCTGGACGGCGCAGCTTGGTGTGCGATCTCTAGAGCGTGGCGCAGCGCGCGCGAGTTGCCCACGATCGGTCGATGCTTGAGCGCGCTGAGCTCGCGCTTGAGGGTCTTGTTCTCTTCGACCAGCGCGTGCCGCTCCGCCGCCTTCTTCACGGTCTTGACGATCTGCATCCGCTTGAGCGGCTTCTCGACGAAGTCGTAGGCGCCCTCGCGCATCGACTCGACGGCCGTCTCGATCGTCCCGTAGGCGGTCATCACCACCACCTCGGCGTCGGGCGCCACGCTCGAGAGCGCCTTGATCAGATCGATGCCGCTCATCCCCGGCATCATCAGATCGGTCAGCACCACGTCGACGCGGTGCTGGCGGCACTGGTCGAGCGCCTCGCGGCCGCTGCCCGCCGTGAGCACGCGGAAGTCCTCGCGCTCGAAGATCTTCTCGAGGGACTGGCGGTTGCTCTCCTCGTCGTCGACCACGAGGATCGTCGTCGCGTTGGGGCGGTTGAACATCGCTCGTGACTCCTTGGCAGCGGGTCCTGCCATCATGTCTGGGCTCGCCATCATGTCAAGGCCTCAGACAATCTGACTCGCGGCGGTTGTTCCCGCGATCGAGAATTCTGGATTTCCTACAAGAAGTCGGTGGGTTGCCGATGGATCGGGCGCCCGGTGCGGCCTTCGTTTGGCGGGGGTTGGGGCAAGCCCGGTATCGTGGAACGTCGAGATGCGGATCCTGGTGGTGGACGATGACCCGGAGCTCTCCGAGCTCGTCGGTCGGTCGCTGACCCGCGACGGGCACGCGGTCGTCGAGGCGCGCGGCGTCCGCGAAGCCCGCGCCGCGCTCGGCGAAGAGGTCGACGTGATGGTGCTCGACGTCGGGCTGCCGGACGGATCCGGCGTGGAGCTCTGCCGCGAGCTGCGCGCGCGCGGCGACGCCATCCCGATCCTGCTGCTCACGGCGCAGTCGGCGGTGGGCCAGCGGGTCGAAGGGCTCGACGCGGGGGCCGACGACTACCTCGTGAAGCCGTTCGCGGTGGCCGAGCTGCGCGCGCGCGTGCGAGCGATCGCGCGGCGGAGGAGCGCCCCGCCCGTCGCGTTCATGCAGGTCGGCGACGTCGAGCTCGATCTCGCGGGGCGAAGGGTGCGGCGCGCGGGCTACGAGGTGGAGCTCACCGCGCGCGAGTGGGCGATCATCGAGACGCTCGCGGCTTCGCGCGGGCGCGTCGTCGCGCGTGACCGGCTCCTCGAGGCCGGCTGGGAGGAAGCTACGGAGGCGGCGGCCGCGTCGCTCGAGGTCCTCATCGGACGCATCCGGCGCAAGCTCGGCCGCTCGGTCGTGCGCACGGCGCGCGGGCTCGGGTATGCGATCGACTGAGCGCTCGCTGGTCCTGCGCGTGGGGCTGGCGGCGGGCGGCTCGGCCGTGCTCGCCGCGTTGCTCACGCTCGCGGTGGCGATGGTCGTGGTCGACCGGCGCGTGATCGCAGAAGCACGGCACGATGCATTGTCGCGCGCCGACGCGTTCGTGGCGGAGATCGACGAGTCTGCGCCCGCCGACGGACCGCCGAGCGCGGACGCGCTGGAGGAAGAGATCCGCGAGTTCAGCCACGGGGGCGTCGCGATCGCGGTGGACGGACCGAGCGGACGGCTCGCCGGGCCCGCCGACATGCCCGGCGCACCTGGCGACGGCTGCCATGACGTCAGCGGACCCGAGGAGGAGTGGATGGTCTGCGGCGCCCGGACCGCGCGGGGCGAGCTGCGCGTCGTCGTCGGTGAGCGGACGAGCGAGCTCCTCGTCCATCGCGGGCCGCTCCTCCTCGGGGGCGGCGTCGCGCTGCTCGTCGCCGCGCTCTTCGGGCTCCTCAGCGGGCTCGGGGTCGGGCGCTGGTCGCTGCGTCCGCTCCTCGCGCTCACGCGGTCGCTCGCGGGGATCGATCCCGGCGCGCCGCGCTCCGCGGATCGACCGAGCCTCCCGCGGGCCGGTCTCGCGGAGGTCGACGAGCTCGCGTCGACCCTCGACGGTCTGTTCGATCGCTTGTCGGCCGAGCTCGAGCGATCACGACGCTTTGCGGCCGACGCAGCCCACGAGCTCCGGACCCCCATGGCCAAGCTGCGCGCCGAGCTCGACCTGATGCTGGAGGACGAGAACGAGGGCACGACGCTCCACGCCGCGTTGGCTCGCCAGCGCGCCCGCGTCGACGACCTCTCGCGGCTCGTCGAGCGCCTCCTCTGGCTCGCGTCGCCGGAGCCCACCCTCCGCGGCGCGGGGCTCGTGTCGGTGTCCGCGCTCGTCGAGGCGGCGGTGGCCGAGCTGCCCGAGCCCTCTCGCGTCGCGGCCGCGCTGAACGACGACGGGATGGTGGTCGGCGATGCGACGGTGCTGACCGCGGTCGTCTCGAACGCGATCGGCAACGCGCTCAAGTACTCCGCCGGTCCCGTCCGCGTCCTGGTCCGCGAGGAGAGCGAGCACGTAGTGTTGCGGGTCGACGACGAGGGCCCGGGCATCGCGCTCGAGCATCGCGATCGCGCGTTCGAGGGTTTCTTCCGCGCGCCCGCGCACCGCGGCGCCGAGGGCCACGGGATCGGCCTCGCCCTCATCGCGCACGTGGTCCGCGCGCACGGCGGCAGCGCGCGCTTCGTCGACGGGAGCCCCGGCGCGCACCTCGAGGTGCGCCTGCCCCGCCCCGCCTGAGGCTCGTTTGGGGTTCGTTCGGGTCGCCCGCGTAGCCTCGCTCCCATGTCGAGGCTGTGCGTCCCCCTCGGGCTCGCCTGTGCGCTCGCGTCGTGCGCGACGCCGAGCCGCGATCGCGGCTGGGTGAGCGACGAGCTCGTCCGCCGGGTCGGCCACGGCCTGCGGGCGCGCGACGCGGATGCGCGCGCGATCGATCCCGGCGTCGCGATCGACGAGGACGAAGTGGTCGCGCTCGCGCTGATGGGGAGCGAGGTGTTCGCGACGGATCTCGCGCGCCTGCGCTCGGCGACGGCCGACTTCGATGAGGCTGCGCGCATCGACAACCCGCGGATCTCGCTGCAGGCGCCGATCGGCAGCATCGTGGCGGCGGTGGGGTTGCTCGCGCCGCTCATCTCGATCTTCCAGCTGCCTCAGCGGACGGAAGCGGCGGGCCGCGCGCTCGAGAGCGTCGCCGAGTCGCTCGTACAGAGCGGGCTCGACCTCGTGCGCGACGCGCGTCTCGCGCACCTCGACCTCGTCCTGGCCGAGCGGCGGCTCGCGATCCTGCGCGAGCTCGCGGTCACCGCCGGCGACCTGAACGGCATCGCGGACGCGCGCGCCGCGGCGGGCGACGTGAGCCCGGCCGACGCGCTCATCGTGCAGGCCGACGCGTCGATCGCCGCCGACCAGGTCGCGATCGCGGAGCGTGACGCGCGCGCGGCCGGAGCGCGCCTCCAGCTCCTCCTCGGCCGCGAGGCGGGGGAGGCGCCGCGCGTCGAGCTCGCCCGACCGCGTCCCGGGAGCGCGCCGGACCTGCAGGATCTCTTGCGGGTCGCACGTGACTCGCGCCCCGACGTGCGGGCGGCGGAGCTCGAGCTCGAGGGCGCGATGGCGCGTGCCGGGTGGGAGCGCTCACGGATCGTGACCCTGAGCGGCCAGGTGGACGCGCAGTGGAACAACACCGTCGCCGGCGTCCGGGTGGGAGGAGCGATCGACGTGCCGATCTTCAACCAGAACCAGGGTGGGGTGGGCCGCGCCGAGGCCGCGATCGAGGCGGCCGAGCATCGCGCGGCGGCGAATCGACAGCGCGTGACGATGGAGGTGGTCACCGCGCACGCGCAGCTCACGCAGGCGATCGGGTCGGCCCAGCGCTACGAGCGTGAGATCCTCCCGCCGCTCACCGCCGCGCTCGACGCGGCGACGCTCCGCTACGAGCTCGGCGACGACTCCTACCTCGTGGTGCTCGACGCGCTGCGTCGTCTCGGCGGGGCCCGCATCCGCGCCGCGGAGCTGGACGCCGACGTGCGCCGCGCCCACGCCGAGCTCGAGCGTGCGACGGGGGCGCGCCTCGAGCTCGCGCGCACGGCGCCGCGCGCGGAGGCATCGCCATGACGCGCCGGCTCGCGCTCGTGCTCGCGCTCAGCGCGTGCGGATCACCCGCGGACTCGACGTCGTCCACCTCGCACCCTGCGACGGTGACGAACCCGGTGCCCGAGTCGGAGCTCACCACCGTGACGCTCACCGATCGCGCGGTCGAGCGCCTCGGGATCGAGACCGGATCGGTCGAGGAGACGACGTTGCCGCGGGTCCGCGTCGTCGGCGCAGAGGTGATCGTGCCTCCCGGCCGCGCGCTGCCCGTCACCGCGCCGGTCGCCGGCGTCGTACGCCTCTCCGAGCGGGTGGTCCCCGGGGCGCGCCTCGCCCGCGGGGACGAGCTCCTGCGCCTCGTTCCGCTCGCGCCGGTCGACCGCGACACCCGCGCGCGCGCGACCCGCGAGGTAGAGGCAGCGCAGGCAAACTTGTCGGCCGCGGAGTCGCGCCTCGAGCGCACCGAGACGCTCGCCCGTCAGCGCGCGGGGAGCCAGCGCGCGATCGAGGAGGCGACGGCCTCGCGCGACATCGCCCGCGCCGATCTCTCGGCCGCGCAGGCGCGCGCGCGCTCGATGCGATCGGCGCCGCTCCTCTCGGACGTCTCGATGGTGCTGCGCGCGCCCGACGACGGGCTCGTGCGCGTGATCTCGGTAGCCAGCGATCAGGCCGTCGCCGCGGGCGCGCCGCTCGTCGAGCTCGCCGCCGTCGAGTCGCTGTGGGTGCGCGTGCCGGTCGCGTCTTCGGACCTCCACCGCCTCGTCGCCGACGCCCCCGCCCGCGTGATCGAGCTCGGAGACTCCCAGCTCGCCGCGACCGGTCGCGCGATCCCGGGGCCGCCCACCGCGAGCCCCCTCGCGGGCACCGTCGACCGCTACTTCGCGCTCGACGAGGCGTCGTCGATGTTCGTCATGGGCGAGCGCGTGCTCGCCGAGCTGACCCTCGACGCGGGCCTCGAGGCGCGGACCGTTCCCTGGAGCTCGATTCTGTATGACGCAAGTGGAGATGCGTGGGTCTACGCGTGCGAGGGGCCGACGACGTTCCGGCGCGCGCGCGTCGGCGTGGAGCGTCGCGCGGGCGAGCGCGCCGTGATCCGTCGCGGTCCCGACGTTGGCGCCTGCGTG
>JBFWYI010000110.1:0-29917 GCA_050186575.1 Sandaracinaceae bacterium
CCTCCCGCGACTTGGCGTGCTCATCCTGAGACGGTCATCGCACGAATCGTTCGACGAGCTCGACGTCCACAACATGCAGCAGAGAATCTCCAGCGCCTAACGCTTAGATTTGCGGGGATCCATCAGACTCGGACTCGGAATCGGAATCGGACTCGGACTCGGAATCGGGATCGCAGATCGGTAGGTTTCTTGTCCTTCGTCGCGGCGCTCGGAGTCAGGGTTGCGCGAGGAAGCGCGCGACGGCCAACGCGGCGCGCAGCGACGCGCCCTCCTCGGAGGCATCGAACGCGGTGCCGTAGGGCACGACGACGCGCGCCTCGCCTTCCGTCCACGGACCCCGCAGCCGACCTCTGCAACGCGCTGCGCCTACGGGCTCCCACGCGTCGAAGCCATCGCGCTCGGAATAGACGAGCGCTGCGAGCATCCGCGCGTAGGCGTGCTCGTGCACCATCAACCTCGGCGAGCGGCCCGCGCACCGGGCGACCGTGGAGCGCCCGTTCGTCAGCTCCGAGTGCGTGGCCTCGCCGAGGAACCCCGCGACGAGACGCACGAGCTCGAAGAGCTCCGCGGGAGCCCCCGGCGGCCAGGCGACGTCCGTGTCCGTCAACGTACCGTGCCGGATCGCCGTCTCGATCAGGAGCGACGTCCGACCCGGGTAGCGGTTCGTGATCTCCGGCCAGTAGCGCCCGCGTGCCATCCACGCGCGCATCGTCAGTTCGTCGCGGAGCGCGCCGCGTTGCGCGCGCGCCGCCTCCTCGAGCTCGGCCTCGGTCATCCTTCCGTCGCGCATCGCGCGCACGATCCGGAGCGCGTCGGTGTCGCGCATCAGCGCGCGGCGGATGGGCTCGCTCAGCTGAGCGTCCTCCCGCAGCGCCTCCGCGCGCTGGAGCGCCCGCTCCGACGACTCGCGCTCCCCGAGGTCGATCATCAGCGCGGCCAGCTCGAGCGTCCACGCGATCGTCAGCTCCGCGTCGAGCGGTCCTTTCGGACGACGCGCCCACGAGGCGCGGCCATGGCGGATCGCGGGGATCGCGATCTCATCCTCGACGCGTGAGTACAGCACGTCGCGGAGCACCGCGTCGTCGTCGCTGCGGCCAAAGCGCAGCGGCGTGTGCGCGAGCCGATACGCGTCCTCGCGCGCGACACACGCGCCACCCTTGTTGCACTGAGCCTCCAGCGCATTGGCGATGCGAGGCCACGCGTCGTACGCGGAGCTCGACGCGTCTCCTTCGAGATCGTCGCCTGCGAGATCGTCGCCTTCGTGCCTGAGCTCGAATGCGAGGCTGAGCGAGCGAGGGTCTGAGCCACGGCGCGCTTCGTCGAGCGCCTCGTGGCGGCGCCCGAGCTCGCGGAGCGCGCGCGCGCGTGCGGCGTGGTGGTCGTCGTCGAGCAGCAAGAGACGCTGCGCCGGTCCGAGCCCCGCCACCGCGTCGGGCCGATGTAACGGCGAGACGAGCGCGACGGCCGGCGACGCGAACGCGGCCCCGATCACGAGCACGGCGGCGACCGCCGCGCCCACCAGCGATCGTGCGGCCACTCCACCCCGGACCCCGGCGCGATACACCAGCACGGGGCCGCGCACGCCCTCGAGCACCAGCGCGTCGGCCGCGGTCCGATAGCCAGCTCCCTCTCCGGAAGTCGATCGCCGGAGTCGACCCGCGACGCGCACCGTCACTCCGCTGGCGACGCGTCGCGTCTCGCCGCGCATCTTCCGTCCGACGTCGACGTCTATGTGCATTGCGTTCGCCATCCGCTCGCGCGCCGCGGGATCCAGGCGCGGGCCCATGCGGGCAGCACTCACGATCTCGATCGGGCCGAGGATCGGGATCCTCCGGTTCCCGATCGTGATCGCGAGCCCGGCGGGGTGCGTCGATTCGCTGATCGCGTCGGCTCCCCGCTGGACGCCGATCGCGAGCGTGACGATCGCGTCCTCGTGCTCCGCGCCGGTGAGCGTGCCCTCGAGCCATCCGGTCGAACCGTGCGCCAGCTCCGCGCGCCCGCCGGCGCCGAGGTGTTGGATCCGCGTCATCCACCGGCGCCATCGCGCCGCGCGCGCCATCACCGCGCCGATCAGCGCCCCCGCGCACGCGCCGCCGAGCAGCGCGCCCACGAAGATCGCGTCGCCGTGCACGACCAACGCGTCCATGATGCACCGACACCTCGATCGCACCTCGGTTCCCGAGCGATGCCTGGGACGCGCTCAGCGGACGCGCACGACGGACGCGAGCGGTCGATCGAGGGCGCGACGCGTCGCTTCGCGCGCGCGCGTGAGCGCGATCGGTCCGCGCTCGAGGCGGAACGGATCGACGCGCGGGAGATCCTCGATGACCAGCGCGGTCAGCCCTTCGCGCCGCGGGATCGCGAGCGCCGGGCTCTTGCGCTTGCGCCACGGCGAGCGCGACGCGAGGTGATGGAAGAGGACGCGCTTCGCTCCGCCGAGGCCGCTGAGCCCGGGGCGATCCTGGAGGCCGCCGTCGTACAGCCATCCGAACCGACCCTCGTCGCGCACCGGATGGAACATCCCGGGCACCGCGCACGACGCGTGGATCGCGAACGCGCTCGAGCCAGCGTCGATCACGCGCGTCGTGCGCGTGAGGATCTCGTAGACGCTCACCGCGGCGGGCACGCGGCCGCCCTCGAGGCGCGCGTCGCCGATCAGCGAGCGCAGCCGCTCGCGGAACAGCCGGCCGCGCAGGACCCCGAAGCCAGGCGATGGATCCCAGAAGTCCTCGCGCCGGAGCTGGACGAGCTCGCGCTCGAGGTCGCTCGCGCTGAGCCCGGCCGCCCATGACGCGGTGACCAGCGCGCCCGCGCTCGAGCCGGACACCCGCGCGGGCAAGAGGCCTTCCTCTTCGAGGACCGACATTACGCCGGTGTGCGCGAAGAAGCCGAAGAACCCGCTCGACATGCCGAGCGCGAACGGTCCCTCGGCCAGCCACTCGCGCAGCGTGGGCGCGCTCACCGGGTGCTCGTGTAGAATCGCACGAGGTCTTCACGGAGCTTCCTGCGCGAAGCTTCGTGGAGGTACATCATGTGGCCGGCGTCGTAGAAGGCCTCCGAGATCTGATCTCGGATCGACGCCTCGCGCCCGAGGTGCCGCGCGGTGTGCATCGACGCGAAGTACGGCGTCGCGAGATCGTAGATCCCGTTCGCGAAGAACACGCGGAGATGAGGGTTCTGCACCATCGCGCGGCGTAGATCGACCGCCGCGTTGACGTAGCCCATCCGCGGGCCCTTCTCTTCGTTCCACTTCCAGGACTCGTTCACCTTGAAGTTGAAGATGTTGTACGGCTCTTCTTCCTCGTAGGCGAGCTCGCGCTGCAAGTAGTCGTGCATGAGCGAGGTGTACGGGCCGTACGGATAGAACAGCGCTGGATCGTCGTTGTGCGGGTCGTCGTCGGGTCGCGACGCGAGGCCGGTGAAGCGGCTGTCGAGTCGGCCCACGATGACGCCGCGATCGCGGAGGAGCTCGCGGCAGAACGTCGGGAGCTCGATACGAAGATCGCGCTCGAGCCACACCTTCGACGCGACGCCGGTGAGCTCGTGGAGCCGCGTCGCGATCTCCTGACGGCGTGCCTCGGGGAGCGACGAGCCGCGCGCGAGCGCCGGGCCGTATTCGTCGAGGGCGAAGCGTTCGACGTCCCGGAGGAACGCGCCGACGTCTTCCACCGGTCGGGGCAGCGCCTTGTGATACGCGGCGGTCGCCGCATAGCCGGGGAGATAGAGGACGTAGGGGAGGTCGTTGCCTACTTCGAAGATGAACGTCTGGAACATCAGCGCCGCGCTGATGAGGACGGCGCCGTCGACCATCACGCCCTCTTGCGCGAGGTGCGCGGTGAGCGCCGCGGCGCGTGTGGTGCCGTAGCTCTCGCCAGCCACGAAGCGCGGCGAGGCCCAGCGGTTCGTGCGGCTCGTGAATCGTCGGATGAACTCGCCCACCGCCTTCGCGTCATCCTCGACGCTGGTAAACTCATTGACCTTGCTGTCGCCGAGGGGCTTGCTGTACCCGGTGCCCACCGGATCGATGAACACGAGGTCGGTGACGTCGAGGATGGAGTCCGGGTTGTCGATGAGCCGCACATCGCTCCGCGACGGTCCCGCGTCCGTCGCGTCGGCGCGGCGCGGTCCGAGCGTCCCGAGGTGCAACCACACCGCGGACGATCCGGGCCCACCGTTGAACGCGAACGTGATCGGCCGCCGGGCCGGGTCTTTGACGCCGTGCTTCTGGTACGCGACGTAGAAGACGCTCGCGCGTGGCTCGCCGTCCGGCTTCTTGAGGAAGAGCGTGCCCGCGGTGGCGGTGTACTCGATCTTCTCGTCGCCGATCGTCACCTCGTGGCGGGAGGACTTGGTGCGCTCCTTCGGGCGTTTGACCTTCTTCTTGTCCTTGTCCCTCTTGTCCTTGTCCTTCTCGTCCTTGTCGTCCTTCTTGGACTCACGCGAGGGCTCGTCGCTGCGGTCGCTCATGGCGCGGCGAAGGTACCTTGGCCGCGCAGCGGGCGCACTCCGCGATCGGGTCACGGTTCGGGCTGGTGCCCGCTCGGGCCGGGGACCACAGTGGGGCCTCACGCGGAGGCGGACGATGAGAGACGCGATCGAGCTGGGCGCCACCGGTCCCGAGGTCTTCGGGATCGGGCTCGGGTGCATGGGGATGAGCGGCGTGTACGGCCCCGCGGACGAGGCGGAGTCCGTGCGCACGATCCACGCGGCGATGGCGCACGCGCCGGTCCTCGTCGACACCGGGGACTTCTACGCGATGGGTCACAACGAGGCGCTCGTGGCGCGGGCGCTGAAGGACAAGCGCGATCGCGCGGTCGTCTCGGTGAAGTTCGGCGCGCTCCGCGGTCCCGACGGGAGCTGGTTCGGCATCGACACCCGCCCCGCCGCGGTCAAGACGTTCGCCGCGTACAGCCTCCAGCGTCTCGGCGTCGAGGTGATCGACATCTACCGTCCCGCACGGCTCGATCCGAGCGTCCCGATCGAAGACACCGTCGGCGCGATCGCCGATCTCGTGAAGGCCGGATATGTCAAGCACATCGGCTTGTCGGAAGTCGGGGCCGAGACGATCCGTCGCGCGCACGCGGTGCATCCGATCGTCGACGTGCAGATCGAGTACGCGCTCGTGAGCCGCAGCCCGGAGGCGAAGGTGTTCCCCGCGCTCCACGAGCTCGGCATCGGCGCGACGCTCTACGGCGTGATGTCGCGCGGCCTGTTGTCGGGGAGCCAGGCGAAGGGCCCCGGCGACTTCCGCCGCTTCCTCCCGCGCTTCGCGGAGGGCAACCGCGAGAAGAACGCGAGCGTCGTGGAGGGCGTGCATCGCTTCGCGGAGGAGCGAGGCATGACGCCGGGCCAGCTCGCGATCGCGTGGGTGCGCGCGAAAGAGCCGAAGCTCCTCCCGCTGATCGGGTGCAAGACGACCGCGCAGTGGTCGGACGCGCTGGGCGCGCTCGCGCATCCGCTCTCGAAGGACGATGTCGCCGCCCTCGAGGCGCTCGTGCCGGCCGACGCGGTCGCGGGCACGCGCTACGCGGCCGAGCAGATGAAGCACCTCGACAGCGAGCGTTGAGAGGTCCTACTTCGGGAGGAACAGGCGGCCGATCTCGAGCTCGATCGCATCGAACGGCGCGATGCGCGCGGTCGCGGTGTCATCGTAGCTTCCGGTCAGCATCCAGTTGCCTTCGCGCAGCGAGACCGCCTCGAGCGTCTTCGCGTCGGGGTCGACGAGCCAGCCGTGCGGCACGCCGTGGGTCGCGTACAGATGGCGCTTCGTGACTCGGTCGCGCGCGGAGGTCGATGGCGAGAGGAGCCGGGGCAGCGGCGCCGGTGACGTCACGAGCTCACCAGCAAGAATCTCGGCGCGCACGTCCTCGGGCAGCCGCAGGAGGTCGGCGTACGTCGCGAGGTGGCGCGCCGGTTCGCTCATGAACCGATCGTAGCAGCGGGCTCGACCTGGATCTCCTGCGCGGCGGCGGCGCTGCGCCGACGGTACGAGAGGTAGCCGGCCGCGATCGCCACGATCCCGATCTCCACCGCGACCCACACCCACTGCATGAGGCTGGTGAAGCCCTCCATCGCGATGCCGATGAACCGCGCGAGCAGGTAGCCGCCCGCGATCCAGAGGACGAGGTGCGCGAACGAGTCGCGCCACGGACGGAGCCGCGTGCGGAAGACGAGGAGCGCGCCGACGCCCACGAGCGCGCCCCAGCGCACGTGGCGCTCGGTCGCCTCGAAGAGATCGTCGGTCGCCGGGAGCTCGCGGATCAGGGACGGCATCACGGTCAGCACGAGGCCGACGAGCACGAAGAGGCCGCCGACGATCCGCAGAGGCTTCATGACCGGGTGAATGCTGGCCGGGGCACGCTCAGGGCGCAACGCCCGGCGTTCGGACTCGGACTCGGAATCGAACTCGGAATCGGACTCGGACTCGGAATCGGACTCGGAATCGGACTCGGACTCGGACTCGGAATCGGAATCGGAATCGGAATCGGAATCGGAATACTCGGAATCGGAATCGGAATCGGCCTCGGACTCGGACTCGGATTCGGAATCGGACTCGGACTCGGAATCGGACTCGGACTCGGAATCGGAATCGGACTCGGAATCGGAATCGGAATCGGAATCGGAATCGGAATCGGAATCGGAGGCCGGTAGTCGTCTTGCCCGTGCGCCCGTGCGGCCGACCGACACGCCAGCGTCCTCGCTGCTTCCTCCGCGCTGGCTAGGTCCGAGCGAGGGGGCGACCGCTCACGCGGCGCGGAGCTTCATCCCCTTGCGGCGCAGCTTCTTGATGATCGGCACCTCGGTCTCGTAGACGCGCTTCACGCCGTCGCCGAGCGCGGCTTCCACCGCGCGGACGTCGCGGACCATGCGGGCGAAGCCCTGCGGCTCGATGCTCGCGCTCTGGTCGCTGCCGAACATCGTGCGGTCGAGCGTGAGGTGGCGCTCGATGACACACGCGCCGAGGGCCACGGCGGCCACCGTGGTCGCGAGGCCGCGCTCGTGGCCGCTGTAGCCGATCGGCACGCCGTAGCGCTCGCGCAGCATGGGGATGCAACGAAGGTTGAGCTCCTCGTCCTTCGACGGGTAGGTGCTCGTGCAGTGGAGGATCACGAGGTTCTCGGTGCCGAGGACGTTCACCGCGGCGTCGATCTCGTCGATCGTGCTCATCCCCGTGCTGAGGATGATCGGCTTGCCGGTGGCGCGCTTCTTCCTCAACAGGTCGTGGTCGGTGAGCGAGGCGCTCGCGATCTTGTACGCGGGCGGGTCGAAGCGCTCGATGTCGTCGACCGCGCCTTCGTCCCAGCACGAGGCGAACCAGTGGACGCCCGAGGCGCGGCTCGCCGCGTCGATCGCGTGATACCCGTCTGCGCCGAATTCCAAGTGGCGCTTGAGGTCCCCGTTCGTCTTCCCGAACGGCGTCTCGCGCGCCGCCGCGAGCTCCTCGGCCGTGTACACGACGTCGACCGTGCGCTTCTGGAACTTCACCGCGTCCGCGCCGGCATGGGCCGACGCCTCGATGAGCTTCTGCGCGAGCTCGATGTCGCCGTTGTGGTTGATGCCGATCTCCGCGATCACGTAGCAGGGCTGTCCGGCGCCCACCGTCTTGTCACCGATCTTTACCGTCTTCATGGGTCTCTCCTCAGGCCTGCCGCTCACTGGTCCGCAAACAGGGTTCGTTCGATCACATCGCACAGGGCATGGAGCGTCGCGGTGTGGATCTCTTGGATCCGCGCCGTGTTCTTCGAAGGCACCGCGATCACGACGTCGGACTCCGGGAAGCTCGACCGCTCCGGATCGCCGATCAGTGTGACCGTCAGCATCTCTCTCGCTCGCGCGGCCGCGATCGCGCGGCCCACGTTCTCGGATCGTCCCGAGGTCGAGATCGCGACGAGCACGTCTCCGGCTCGGCCGAGCCCCTCGACCTGGCGCGCGAAGAGGTTCTCGTAGCCGTAGTCGTTCGCGATGCACGTGACGACCGACGGGTCGACGCAGAGCGAGACCGCCGCGAGCGGAGCGCGCTCCATCCCCATGCGGCCGATCAGCTCGGCGACGAAGTGCGCCGCGTCCGCCGCGCTGCCTCCGTTGCCGCACACGAGGATCTTCTTGCCCACGGAGAGCTGGGCCGCGCAGCGCTGACCCGCCTCGAGGATCGTCTCGGGCAGGGTGTCCGCCGCGTAGTGCGCGAGCCGCGAGAGCTCCATGAGCTCGCCCTTGATCCGGGCGCGGTCACGCTCGCGCTCGAGGTCGATGATCTGTTGAGCCGTCTCACGCCACACGACGCACCTCCGAACGCTCTTCTGCGCGGTGCGCGAGGATCGCATCGGCGATCTCCCGCACCGCGCCATGTCCACCGCGCGCGCTCGTCACGAACCGCGCGACTCCCTTGACGCTCGGCACCGCGTCGGCCACCGCGATGGGCAGGCCGACCCGCTCGAGCGCGCCGAGGTCGTTGACGTCGTTGCCGACGAAGGCGACCGACGCGGGCGACAGCCCTCGCTCGCGCAGCATGGCGTCGATCAGCGCGCCCTTGTCGCCTACCGCTTGATGGCACGCGACGCCGAGCTTCGCGCATCGCGCCGCCACGACGGGGTTGGTCTCGGTGGAGACGACCTCCACCATCACGCCCGCGTCCTTGAGCCGCGCGATGCCCCAGCCGTCACCGCGGTGACAACGCACCGACTCTACGCCGCCCTGGTCGACGAACACCGCGTTGTCGGTGAGGACGCCGTCGAAGTCGAGCAGCAGCAGCTCGACGCGGCCGAGCTCGGCGGGCGGCTCGTCGCCGAGGCGCGAGGCGAGGATCGCCTCCATCAACACGAGGTCCTCCGGCTCGTCGACCTGGAACGAGTCGATCGCGCGCATCGGGTACGTCGCGATCGTGCCGCCGAGGCGGCTCCCGGTCTCTTCGAGGAGCGCGGGGCGGAACACGTAGATCGATCCGTTCTCGATCACGTCGATCGGCGCGTCCTGACGCCGCGGCCGGCGCAGCGGGTCGTAGTTGATCGAGCGAGGGCCCTTGGCGTGCAGGCGCCACACGAAGCCGTGGCTCGGGCACGCGCTGAACAGCGAGTCGGCGTCCTCGCGGACGAGCGTCTCGATCGCGGCCTGGATGTCGCCCGGCTGTCGGAACGGGGACGTCGCTTGAAGAAACACCACGAGGTCGGGCGCGTAGCCCTCGCGCGCGCGCAGGGTCTCGAGACAGTGCGCGAGCGCGGACTCGCTGCTCGCGGTGGCCGTCGCGAGCTCGGCCGGGCGCTCCACCACCTCCGCGCCGAACCGGCGGCTCACCGACGCGATCTCGACGTCGTCGGTGCTCACGACGACGCGCGTGACGGACGGCGTCGCGATCGCTTGCTCGATCGACCATGCGACGAGCGGGCGACCGCCGAGGAGCCGCACGTTCTTCCGCGGAACTCCGACGGAGCCGCCGCGCGCCGGGATGATCGTGAGTACGTCCATCATCGCCTCACACCGCCGCCGTGCGGAGCGGCGCCGCTTCGACCGCGCGCTCGCTCGAGACCGCGAGGTCGACCAGCTGCGCGGCGTGCTGCTCGAGCGTCGCGCGTACGCGCTCGACGTGGGCGCTCGCCCGTGCGTCGAAGCCGTGCTCTCGGCCGGCGCGGATCGCGCTCAAGAGACGAGGGACGCGCACCTCTTGGTCGAAGAGCCCGAGGTCGATCGACCGATGCTCCGGCGCGCCGAGCGTGCTCTGCGCGGAGCGCGTACCGTCGGTCGCGACGAACGCCACCGTCGGAGTGCCCGCCACGAAGGGAAGGGTGATCGACGGGATGCGGTGGCCGACCACGATCTCGACGTCGCGATAGACCGCAGCGAGCGTCGCCGCGCGTTCGATCGCGCCGATGCCGAAGAGCGCGGGGACCTCGCGTGGCACGCTCACCAACGAGCCCTCGGGGAGCCGGGCCGCGAGCAGGCGCTCGAGCTCGATGTCGACCTGGCTCCACGTGTGCGGTGCGTAGACGATCTGCCGGTCCTCGTCGCGCGCGAGGATCTCCAGCGCGTCGACGACGGTGCGGATCAACGTCTCGAACCGGAACTGGAACGGGAACGGGAGGATGTCTTGCGTCGCATCGAGCTGGAGGGAGACCGCGACGGGTCGGCGCGCGACGTCGATCGCGCACGGCGCGGCTTCGAGCGGCCGGATCGCGAGCTCGACGGGGCCGATGGTGCGTGCGTCGATCCCGAGCTCGTCGTGCAGGCGTTCCTCGGTGACCTCGTCGCGCACGGTGAACATCCGCGCGTGGCGAGCGGTCCGCGCGAGGTGGGCGCCCGCCACCTCGACGAGGCGATCGGGCTGGAACGCCGGTGCGTCGGAACCGACGCCGAAGAGCGCGAGCGGCGCGGTGAGCTCCTCGATGGACTCGATCGGGAGATCGAGCGCCCACCCGCTCGCGGTGCGTATGCGCGGATCGTGCGAGAGCACGTCCGCGCCGGTCACCACCACCAGGTCGTACGAGGCGTTGATGGTCGCGATCGTGCTCGGGCGGAGCGGCAGCGCGTCGAGGCGGCTCTGATCGATCGCGAGATCGACGCCGACCGCGTCCGCGGTGCGGTCGAGGAGCTCGAGGAGCGCGACGAAGCTCGACTGGCTCCCGAGGTCGGGACCGAGGCGGTCGAGGACGAGGATCCGTGGACAGGGGCGGCTCATGGTGGCTCCGGGGTGAACGGTCGACTTTCAGGCGGCGGGAGAGACGATCTGCGGGCGGGTGAGGCCGAGGCGCGCGCGGTAAGCAAAGGAAGCATGCAAGCAGTGCTGACGGAGCGAGCTCGGCACGTCGCCGGCGAGCGCCGCCTCGCACACCGCGAGGGCGAGCCGGTAGGCGCCCGCGCGCTCGAGCAAGTGATCGAGGTCGCGCACGACGAACGTGACGTGCGCGTCGAACGTGGGGCGCGCGAGGATCGCGGCGAGGTTGCTGATGTACGCGGCCGGATCGCGCGAGCGGAGCATCTCGAAGCGGAGGCGCTCGAGGTGGCGGTGGCCGTCGATGCAGGCGGCGACGCGCGGTCCTCGCGGTGCGACAGGGAGGGCGGCCACCGGACCGGGTCGGTGCTCGCCGCGCGCGAGCAGCTTGACGCCCGCGTCCATGCGCTCGACGCGGATGCCCGCCCGACCGAGCGCGATGCGGAGCGCGACCTCGTCGAACACGTGGGCGCGCCGCCCATCCAAGAGATCGTGATCGAGCGGTCCGCTCGCTCGCGCGAGGTTGTGCGTCTCGACGAGGATCGTCGCACCGGGCTTCGCCCACCGGAGGACGCCGTGCAGGAGCTCGAGCGGGTCGTTGACGAGCTCGAGCGCGTCATAGATGAGGACGACGTCGTAGGACGCGAGCGGCTCGCTCGACGGAGGCGGGAAGGCCGTCGCGGTCACCGACGCCATCTCGGCGAGGAGCTGGCACAAGCCCAGAACGGCCTCGCGGTCCGCGTCGCGGCCGGCGTTGGGCTCGGCGTTCTCGTTCGAGGAAGGTGCGTCGGGGCGGCGTCGCCCTCGACGGGTGCGCCGGGGATCGTCGTCCGGTTCGGCGCTGCACGGCGCGGCGAGCGCGACGTCGCCGCCGACCACGAGGACGCGGGCGCCCGCTTCGAGCGCGCCCAGCCGGAGCGCCATCGACGCGCGGCCGAACGTGGTGTTGGGATCCCGACGCACCGGCGAGGGCCCGTTCCGAGGCGGGCGAGCGCGGCGCACCACCCCGCAGCGGGCGCAGATCGCGTAGGGGCTCACCGCGTCGGGGACGACGTGGTTCGGGTCGGCGCCACAGACCGCACAAGACTCGGCGCAAGCGAAGGGAGTGGACATCGTGCTTCGTTCCTGCGGGCTGGTTGAGCACGATCGATGCCAGGCCCGTCGCAACCTCGATCCCTCGGCGCGCGGCGCGGTGGTGCGGGCCGAGAGCCAAGGGACCGACGCCGGCGAGGCGAGAGCGTCGGGTCCCTGACGCGCGGGGGCGCTCCGCCAAACGCCCGACGCGAAGGCGCCGATGGCTCGGGCCTTGCTGTTGGGTCCGTCCCATGACCCCGACCCTGTTCGAGACCCCCAGCGGCCATCTCAGCGTGCGAATCGGCGGCGAGAGCCTCGAGGACCCGCGCGATCCCGTGCACGCCGCGTCGATGTTCGTCGACCGCTCCCAGATCGAGCGCGCCGATCACGTGGTGGTGCTCGGCGTGGGCCTCGGCTATCGGCTCCGGCACCTCGCGTTCGTCGGTTGCGAGCACCCGATCGTCTATGAGCCGTGTCCCGAGCTCCTCGGGCTCGCGCGCACGAGCGGGGTCGGGATCCCCGCCGGCGCGCGCGTGTTCACCGATCTGCGCGAGCTCCAGCAACATCTCTTGAGCGTCACGCGCCCCAAAGAGAACACGATCCTCCTCGCACCCCCGGCGTACCGGCGGGCGTTCGAGGCGGAGCACGACGCGCTCGGCAAGGTGCTGAGCGAGGTCCAAGGGCTCGTGCTGCTCGCGCGCAACAGCGTCATGGAGCGCGCCGCGATGCTCGCGGAGCGCGCGATCGCCAACGTCGGCCGGCTCGATCGCGTTCCGACGCTCGGCCGGGTCGGTCGCGCGCTCGAGGGGACGCCCGCGTTCATCGTCTCGGCGGGTCCGTCGCTCGACGCGAACCGCGCCTGGCTCGGCGAGGCGTCGCGTCGCGGCGCGGTGTTCGCCGTCAACACGTCGGCGCCGGTGTTCGCGCACCTCGACGTCCCGATCGATCTGCTCGTCGCGATCGAGGCGCTCGACGTCACGGAGCCGATCGCGCTCGCCAGCAAGGTCGCCCGCGCGCTCGCGCTCGATCTCACGAGTGGCAGCGCGAACTTCGACGCCGCGATCGAGCGCAAGATGACGTTCCTCGTCGACTCACCGCCGTTCCGGCCGCTCGCCGAGGCGCTGGGCATCGACACGCTCGGCTACGGCGGGAGCGTCGCGACCGCGGCGTTCGCGATCGCGGCCGCGCTCGGCGCCGACCCGATCGTGCTCGTCGGTCAGGACCTCGCGTACACGGACGGACGCGGCTACGCGAGCGACACGCTCTACGAGTCCACGCGCGTCTACCGCGACGGCGAGCTCCTCTATATCGATCGATCCGCGAAGTGGGACGAGACGACCGCGAAGGGTGGGCTCAAGGTGCCGGGCAAGCTGCGGCCGGTCGTCGACGTGCCGCGGTGGGGCGGCGGCGAGCCGGTGTGGAGCACGCACGAGCTCGTCTCGTTTCGGCGTTGGTTCGAGATGGCGGCCGAGGTGCTCGACGGACGCGTGCGGCTCGTCAACGCGACCGAGGGCGGCGCGCGGGTCGCGGGCTTCGAAGAGCTCGGTCTCGAGGAGCTCGTGCGCTCGCTCCCCGTCCGCGAGCACGGCTTGCATGCCGCGATCGATGCGGCGGCGCGCGTCGATCGGGACCGCATCGCGCGCACACGGGCGGCGGTGGCGAACGGCAGCGTCAAGCTCGGCGCCGCGGCGCAGCGGGCGCTCAAGGCGCTGCGGCGTCGGGACACCCGCGCGCTCTCTCGCGCCGAGGACGAGGTCCGCCGCGCGGCGGCGATCGCGCGCCTCGCGGAGTCGCACGCGGGCTCGGAGCTCCTCGCGATCATGGACGACGAAGCGCTCGATCCCGGCGAGCGAGCCCGGCGTACGTACGGGGCGATCCATCGCTCCGCCGCGCGCATCGGCGAGCTCGCCCGCCGCGCCGCCTGAGCGCGCCACGCGGCGATCGCGCTCCTCGTCGTCGCTCGTGCACGTTGTTCCTCAAGGCCGCCCCCCCTTCGTCCGAGTTGGATGGCGAGCCCGGAACGCGACGCAACGAAGCGCAGCGAGTCGAGCTCGGTCCCCAATCACTGGGTCGGGATGACCCTTTGCGACTCATGGAGGAGTCAACATGGCTATCACCGTCAATACCAACGTCGCGTCGATCAACGCGCAGCGGAACCTCAACGCGACGCAGTCTCGGATGATGGGCAACTTCGGTCGCCTGTCCACCGGCCTTCGCATCAACACGGCGGCCGACGACGCGGCGGGCCTGGGCATCAGCGAGAAGTTGAAGGCTCAGATCCGCTCGATGTCGCAGGCCGAGCGCAACGCCCAGGACGGCATCAGCCTCCTTCAGACCGCCGAAGGCGCGATGAACGAGGTCGCCGGCGTCCTGACGCGCATGCGCGAGCTCGCCGTCCAGTCGGCTACCGACACGGTGGGCGGCACGGAGCGCGGCTTCCTCGACTCCGAGGTCAGCGCGCTCAAGGACGAGCTCGACCGCATCGCGGCCGTCAGCGAGTTCAACGGCGCCAAGCTGCTCGGCGGCGGCGCGACCGGTACGACCTTCAGCTTCCAGGTCGGAATCGGCGCGACGACGAACGACCGCATCCAGGCGACCATCAAGGGCACGAAGTCGACCGACCTCGGTCGGATCACCGGCGGCTCGGTCTCGAGCGTCGCGGGCATCGACCTGAGCTCGGTCACCGGCGCGCAGGCCGCGCTGAGCGTGCTCGACCAGGCCATCACCGACGTCTCCAGCCGTCGCGCGGACATGGGCTCGGTGCAGAACCGCCTCTCGGTCACCATCGCGAACCTGGGCACCGCGCGCGAGAACCTCAGCGCTGCGAACTCGCGCATCCGTGACGTCGACGTCGCGGCCGAGACCGCGGACATGACGCGCAACAACATCCTGATGCAGGCCGGCACGTCCATCCTCGCACAGGCCAATCAGCAACCGTCCATCGCGCTGTCCCTGCTCCAAGGCTAGCCCCTCGCGTGGGCTGGCCGGGCTAACCAGCCCGCGCAGAACGCACGACTCGCGGACACCGGCCCGCCCTCCGAAAGGAGGGCGGGCTTTCCGTTTTCCGTCCCCCGCTCCGTCGTCCTCTCGGTGACCGTGCGTGTCTCGTTCCGAGACAGAGTAATTTTCTCTCAAGCACTGAGCGCGTTCGACCGATCGATAGAGCGTCGAGTAGTGGACTGGCACTCCGCCTCGGCCTCACCGGATCTGGATGATCCGGAGAGATCACGCTCACGGAGGAGAAGAAAATGGCGATCACCGTCAATACGAACGTTTCATCGATCAACGCGCAAAGGAACTTGGCCAAGACGCAGGGAGCCCTCGCGGGCAACCTCGGACGCCTGTCCACGGGCCTTCGCATCAACACCGCCGCGGACGACGCCGCGGGCCTGGCGATCAGCGAGAAGCTGCAGAGTCAGATCCGCAGCCTTTCGCAGGCGGAGCGCAACGCCAACGATGGCGTCTCCCTCTTGCAGACCGCAGAGGGTGCCATGAACGAGGGGAGCGGCATCCTCACCCGGATGCGTGAGCTCGCCGTCCAGTCCGCCAACGGTACGCTGGGTACGGAGGAGCGCGGCTTCCTGAACGACGAGGTCGGCGCCCTGCGCGACGAGCTCGACCGCATCGCCAACGTCACCGAGTTCAACGGCACGAAGCTGCTCTCCGGTGGCTCCACCGGGTCCACGTTCAGCTTTCAGGTCGGCGTCGGCGCGACGACCAACGACCGCATCAGCGCGACCCTCAAGGGAATCAGCAGCTCGGACCTCGGGCAGATCACCGGCGGCTCGGTCTCGAGCCTGGCGGGGATCGACATCAGCTCGGTGACCGGCGCGCAGAACGCCCTGGCCGTGATCGATCAGGCGATCAGCGACGTCTCGTCGCGGCGCGCCACCGTCGGCACGACCCAGAACCGCCTCAACGTCACGATCGCGAACCTCGGCAGCGCGCGGGAGAACCTGAGCGCCGCGAACTCGCGGATCCGTGACGTCGATGTGGCTTCGGAGACCGCCGCGATGACGCGGAACAACATCCTCATGCAGGCCGGCGTCTCGGTGCTCGCGCAAGCGAACCAGGCGCCCTCCGTCGCGCTGGCCCTCCTCGGCTGATCGCGTCGGAACCCAACCGTCTGGGCCCCCGTCTCGTTCGAGGCGGGGGCCTTCGACGTTTTGTGGCTGCGCGATGCGCACGCGCTCGAGGCGAGCCGGCGCTCGATGCAACAAACCTCTCAAGGGTCGGCGGTGCCCGACCGATCCACATCGTGAGGAACTGTGGCCGGCGGAATCACCTTCAACGGTCTGGCGACCGGGCTCGACACCGCGAGCATCATCAGCCAGCTCATGCAGATCGAGCGGCAGCCGATCACTCGGCTGGAAGACAAGAAGGCGACCAACAACACGAAGGTCAGCAAGCTTCGCAGTCTGCAGACGAAGCTCACCGCGTTGTCGAAGGCGGCCGAGAAGCTCGGCGATCGCCCGACGGTGCTCGGCACGAAGGTGTCCTCGAGCTCGGAGTCGGTGTTCACCGCGAAGGCCCTCGGCGGTGCGCCGGTCGGGCCGAGCAGCGTCCACGTCACGCGCCTCGCGAAGGCGGAGAAGACGTACAGCGACGCGTTCACGGCGAAGGACCAGACGGGGCTCTTCGGCAGCGGCACGCTCACCATCGCGGTAGGCAGCGAGGACCCGGTCGACATCACGGTCGAGGCGACCGACACGCTCGAGTCGATCGCGACGAAGATCAACTCGTCGGGCGCCTCGGTCACGGCGGGGGTGCTGTTCGATGGCACCACGTACCGGCTGCGGGTGAGCGGTGACGAGACGGGCGCGAACCACGCGATCGAGTTCACGGAGAGCGGGACGAGCCTCGGCCTCGACGACCCGGCCAACGAGGTGACCGCCGCGCAAGACGCCGAGCTCGAGATCGATGGGTTCTCGATGACGCGGCACACGAACACCGTCTCGGATGCGATCAGCGGCGTGACGCTGACGCTCAAGGGCGAGAGCCCGACCGCCACGGCCGACACGCTGCTCGTGGAGCGCGACTCCGACGGTCTCAAGAGCAACGTCGACGCGTTCGTCGCTGCGTACAACGACGTCATGAAGACGATCAACGCGGAGTTCTCGTACACGGCCGGCGTCGCGAAGAGCGCGTCGACGTTGTCGGGAGACGCGACGCTGCGCAGCATCCAAGGGCGCCTGCGCGGCCGCGTGGCGAGCGCGCTCGGCGGCGCGAGCGGCCCGTTCACCACGTTGGCCTCGCTCGGGATCAAGAGCGCGAACGACGGGACGCTCAGCGTCGACAGCACGAAGCTCGAGGCCGCGCTCGCGAGCGACAGCGACGCGGTGGCCGACTTCTTCTCCGGCGACTCGGGCGCCGGGCTGACCGGGATGATGTCGTTCTTCGTCGACGACGTGGACGTCTACAACGCCTCCACCGACGGCGCGCTCGTCTCGAAGATCAGCGGTCTCGAAGGTCGCAGCAAAGACATCGACAAGCAGATCGACTCGCTCGAGCTGCGGCTGACGAAGACCGAAGAGAACCTCACGCGGCAGTATTCGTCGCTCGAGCAGATCGTCAGCGGCCTGACCAATCAGGGCAATCAGATTCTCTCGGTGCTCTCCGGCCTCAACAACCGGTAGCCCGAGACCAGAAGGAACAAGGAGATCCCACGCCATGTCGTTCGCAGTCGCACAGTACCGGTCCACCAAGGTCCAGACGGCGTCGCCGGTGCAGCTCGTGGTGGATCTCTACCGCGGCGCGATCCGCTTCATGCGGCAGGGGCAGGCGTTCCACGAGGCCGGCGACGTCGCCTCGCGCGGTCGGGTGCTCGGGCGCGCTCACGCGATCGTGAGCGAGCTCCAGGCGACGCTCGATCACTCGCAGGCGCCGGAGCTCTGCGCCGAGCTCGATCGCCTCTACGACTTCGTGCTCTTCCAGATCACGGAGGCCAACGTGAGGAGCGACTCGGGTCGCCTCGTCTCGGCGATCGACGTGATGCAGCAGCTCGAGGGCGCGTGGGCGACGCTCGCGGCGAACGGCTGATGCACCCCGCCGTCGAGATCGCCGAGGAGCTCGCCGCGCTGACGCTCGACGAAGGCGCGCAGAGCAAGGGCGAGGTCGAGGAGGCGATCCGCGACCTCATGGCGCGCCGGCAGAAGCTCGTCGACCGGCTCGGAGAGGCCGTGCTGTCACCCATGAGCGACGCCGAGCGGGCAAAGGTCAAGGCTCTCCTCGAGTCGCGCCTCGCGCGCGACGCCCACGATCGAGAGAACGCGCGCCGCGCGATGACGCAGATCGATCGCGACCGCGACGCGCTCCGCGACGGACGCAAAGCGGTGATCGGCTACCGCGCCGCGGCGCGCCACGGCGTCGGCGCCATCCTCAAGACGGCTTGACGTCGGTCTCGGGCTGGGACGAGGAGCCGCGGCCTTGAAGCGACGGCGCGAGCGCGAGGGTTGAGCGAGCCCGCTCGCGCAGGGCGTGCGCGCGCCGCTCGCTCGTACACGCCATCCGAAATCCGTTCCGTCTTCGGGTCGTGTGGACTAGAGCCAGCCGATCAGGTTGAGGTTGAAGTGCACGGTGTGCTCCTGGAGTGAGTCGGTCGCGCTCGCCTCGACCCGTTCCTGGAAGTCCTCGAGGATCGCCTCGGCGAGGTCGTCGCCCTCCACCTCGGCGTGGCTCGTCGTCTCGAACGGTGCGCTGCAGATCACCTGGGCGGCGTCGAGGTCGACGATGTGGACGCCGCCGCGATACGACCCCGGCGTCCACTCTCCTTCGCGCAGCACGCCCGGCTCCCGCGTCACCGCGGGGAGGGTTCGGCTCTGGGTCACGAACACGGCGACGTACCGGTGCGTCACGTCGCCGACCTGTTCGCGCAGTTGGTCGCTCGCGGCTTCGCCCCGCTCGCGCACCGCGAGCAGGTTCGCGCCGCGGTCGTTGACGAGCCAGCGCCACTCCGGGGGGGTCGACGGAGTCACTCCCGGGAGCGCGCCGTAGTCGAGGGTGGGCGTGAACATGCTGTTGATCTGGAAGCCGCCGCGCGCCGCTTCGATCTCGTCGTCCGGGCACTCGGTCGCCGCGACGGGCGCGTGGGGATCGATCAGCGCGGCGACGCGGTCGAGCGTCCGCGCCCGAGGCGTCGCCCTCGCGATCGCTGCCTGCCGTGCCGCCTCGCGCTCCGCCTCGCGCTCCGCCTCGCGCGCCCGACTGGCGGCGCGCTCTTCCTCGGTCTGCTCCGGCAGACCGATCGGACAGAAGCAGCACCCGGTCCACAGCGCTCCGAGCGCGACGACGACGAGGGCGCGCATCGACGTGGCATACCAAAGGCGGCCGGTCGCGGGAAGCTTCGCCGTTCCGCTCCTCGACGAGCCCGCGTGCTAGCGTCGTCGCGTGAGAGCTCGGACCCTCCTCGCTTTGACCCTCGCGTGGGGATGCGGCGGCACCTCCGCCACCGACGCGGGATCGGTCGGCGTCGACTCCGGCTCCGAGAGCACCGACGCCGGGCTTGCGATGACGCAGGGACCGCGCATCCCGATCCCGACCGGCGCGTGTCCGGACATGTCCATCGCGGGGACGATCACGGTCAGCCCGGCGGGGCTCGCGCCGCGCGATGCGCAGCTCTACGTGTCGGACGCCGCGGCCACGCTCGATGGGCCGGTCGTCTTCTACTGGCACGGCACGGGCAGCCAGCCTCGCGAGGCGGAGTACGGCCTCGGCCAGCCGATGATCGACGCCATCCTCGCGCTCGGCGGGATGGTGATCGCTCCGTTTCACGATCCGGCGGCCGGCACCTTCCCGTGGTACCTCACCGCAGGGGGGCAAGACGACGACCTTCGTGTCGCCGACGAGCTCCTCGGCTGCGCGGCCGCGAGCGTCGGCGTCGACGAGTCGCGCATCCACTCGATCGGGATGAGCGCAGGAGCGCTCCACACCACGCAGATGAGCTATCGTCGCGCAAGCTATCTTGCGAGCGTGGTGACCTATTCGGGCGGGCTGATCGGGAATCGACCGCGCACCGACAACGGCTCCAACCGGTTCGCGGCCCTCATCTTCCACGGCGGGCCGAGCGACATGGTCGTCGTCAACTTCGAGTCGCTCAGCGTCCAGTACTGGCAGCAGCTCACCGACGCGGGTCACTTCGCCGCGATCTGCGATCACGGCGGCGGGCACGTGATCCCGGACGCGCGGGACAGCGTCTGGCGGTTCTTCCAGGACCACCCCTTCGACACGCAGCCTTCGCCGTACGCGAGCGGCTTGCCGGCCGGCTTCGCCTCGATCTGTTCCCTCGAGCCGTAGATCGAGAACGGCGCGGCGACGAGCGGCAGCCGCGGCTCGAGCTCCTCGCCTTGGGCCACGAAGCGCACCGACATGGGGAGCGTGTCGATCGCGCACGCTCGCCTCGTGCCAGGACGCGCCGCCGCAGCGCCGGCATTCGCTCGGGTCGCGCGGCGGCATCACGTCTCGCCGACATCGAGCGGCGCGCGGACGTCGGCTCGGTCAGCTCGCATCGATCGCTTGGCGCACCGCGGAGACGATCTGCACGCGGGTGGCCGACTTCGAGAGCCAGCCGTGGGCGCCGTGTTGCTTCGCGAGCTTGGCCAGCGAGCGGCCGTCCATGCTGCTGAGAAAGATCACGCGCGGCGAGTCCTCGAGCGCGCGCGCGTGGAGGAGATCGAGCACTTGCTCGCCGCGGATCGCCGGCATGTTCACGTCGAGGAGCACGACCCTCGGCCGGAGGCGGCGGATCGTGTTGACCGCGCCGAACGGCCCGAGCTGCACCTCGGCGCGCAGCCCGGCCAGCGCCATCCGCTCGCGGGTGAGGTCCGCGTACGCCTCATCGTCGTCGACGATCAGGACGTCGACGGGGTCGTTGTCGTCGCTCATGTCTGCGCGCCTCGATCCAACGGTAGCCGCACGCGGAACTTGGTGCCGACCCCGACCTCGCTCTCGAGCTCGACCTCGCCCTCGAGGAGCTGGAGGAGGCGTCGCACGATGCTCAGCCCGAGGCCCGTGCCGCCCGCGTCCACTCCGGCCCGCGTCTGCGTGAACGCCCGGAAGATCGCGTCGCGATCGTCGGGCGCGATGCCGAGGCCGGTGTCCGCCACCACGAACGCGAGCCCGCGCGCGTCGTGCTCGAGCGCGAGCTCGATGTGCCCCTCGCGCGTGAACTTCGTCGCGTTGTGCGCGAGGTTGAGGAGCACCTGGCGCACCCGCACGCGGTCCGAGCGCATCGACTCGATCGGCGCGACACAGACCCGCACCTCGACCGCGTCGCTCTTCCGCCCGAGCATCACGCGCGTCTCCTCGGCGATCTCCTCGACGAGCTCGCGTGGATCGAACGGCTCGATCACGAGCTCGAGTCGTCCGGCCTCGATCTTGGACAGATCGAGGATGTCGTTGATGATGCGCAATAATCCTTCCGTGCTCCGGTCGATCCGCTCGATGTGCTTCTTCGACGCGTCGGACACGCCCTGGTCGGCGGCCAGGAGCTCGGCATATCCCGCGATCGTGGCGAGCGGCGTGCGGAGCTCGTGCGACACGGTGCGGAGGAACTCGCCCTGGTGCTCCGACGCGCGGCGTAGGTCGTCGTTGCGTTGCGCGAGCTCGGCGGTCGCCTTGTAGAGGCGTGCGCGCTGGAGCTGGATCATCAGGCCGGTGCCGAACGAGATCAGCGCGCCGCCCGCGGTGAAGAACATCCCTGCCGTCACGTCCTCCGTGCTCGCGTCGGGGTGGAGGGCGAAGTTGAGCCCGGCGAAGCTCGCGACGGCGAAGAGGAGGAACGTCGCCATCTCTCTCGGCCGCTGCGAGTCGAACGCGACGACGGCGGTCATCACGAGCAAGTGCCCGGTCACGTAAGGGGACGCGAAGCCCTCGGTGAGCGCGCACATCAGCGAGAGGACGCCGATCGCGCCGAGGCTCGAGAGATGAACGAAGAGCCGGATCGCGCGCAGCCGCGACCGATCGCGCCCGAGCGAGAGCACGGCGATGCACGCGACCCCGAGGAGCGATCGCATCGCGAGGAACTCGACGAAGCGCTCGGGGTACATCACCGCATCGAGCGCCGCGAACCCGAGGTAGACCGGACCGCCGAGCCAGGCCTGGAGCCGCATGCGCTGGATCTCGGCCGTCTCCAACGTGGCCCCGAGCGCGGCATCCGGGGCGTCGAGCAGCAACGCGCGGAGCTCGCGGAGGCTCGCCCGCAGCCGCTCGCCTTCCTCCATCTCCGCCACGATACGCGAAACCGCACGCGAGGACGCCGGGTGCGCCGATCCTCACGGCGCGCGGCCGGTGTCGCGGAACGCACCGGCGACTTGGGGACCACCGCGACAAAGCGCGACGCCCGTGCCCACGTGCTCGACGGAGCGCGGGGCGGCATGCGGCTTGCGCACTCCCGCTCGTCTCTCACGGCGAGGCCCGACGCTGCGCCGGCTCCACCACGTTCGCGAGGAGGAAGACCCGTGCGCACCGAGAACCAACGTCGCTCCGAGTATTTCGAGGATCGCGGAACCGGCCGAGTCCGCGGAGGTGGCGGCCGGCTGGTCGGCGTGCAGCTGATCTCCTTCGTAGTGCGTCGCTTCGGCGTCAAAGGACTCCTCATCGTCGGTGCGTTGATGGTCGGCTTCTACCTCCTCGCGCCCGACGGAGTGAGGAGCGCGCTCGGGGGCGATGGAGGAGCCGTGTCGAGCGGCACGAGCGTGTGCGACGCCTCGGAGGACAGCGAAGCGGCCTGCGACTTCTCGCGGGTCGTCCTCGCCTCGACCGAGGACGTGTGGGCCTCCGTCTTTCAGCAAGGTACATTGCCTCGCTATCGCGCCCCGCTCCCCGCGAGCTACTCACCGCCGACCCTGGTCGTGTTCTCCGACGCGGTGAGCACCGACGGATGCGGGAGCGCGACGTCCGAGGTCGGGCCGTTCTATTGCCCGCTCGATCGGAAGCTCTACATCGACCCGAGCTTTTACGACGTGATGGAGCGGCAGCTCCGCGCGCCAGGCGACTTCGCCCAGGCGTTCGTGATCGCCCATGAGGTCGGCCATCACGTGCAGAACCTCATCGGAGCGACGGAGGGCGCGGTGCCCGGCGAGTCCGAAGACCAGACCTCCGTACGCATCGAGCTCCAAGCCGATTGCTTGGCCGGCGTGTGGGGTCATACGGCGCGCGCTTCGTTGTCGATCACCGACGAGGATCTCGACGAAGCTCTGACGGCCGCACATGCGATCGGAGACGACGCGCTCGGTCAGCGCGACCGCGCGCGGTTCACCCACGGCTCCAGCGAGCAGCGCGTCCGCTGGTTCCGCCGCGGGTTCGAGACGGGGGACGCCCGTCAGTGCGACACGTTCTCCGCGCGCCGACCGTGAGCCCGCCCGTCCCCGGAGCGGGCACGTCGATGCGCGAAACCGCACGGGTTGGCATGGGTCGGCTCGCCCCACGTCGGCGCCTGGGCAATGATGGGCGCCGTGACAGCGCGCCGCGTATCGATCCTCGCTCTCGTCGGGCTCTCCCTCCTCGGTTGCGAAGAGCCCGCGTCGACTCCGCCGCCAACGACTCCACCGCCGACGCCGGGCGACGCGATCCCCGAGGTCAGCATCGCCGACGTGGCGAGCCTCACGGCGCCGTCGGCGCTCGAGGCCCCGCTCGGTGCGACGCGCGTGGGGATGCTGCTCACGCTGCGCGACGCGGACGGAACGATCCCCGCGCTGCGCGCGCGCGGCGTCGACGCGGAGGGCGTGCCGGGCGAGTGGGTGCCGTTCGAGATCACGTGGCGCGAGGGCGCGCAGGTGGTCGGCCGCGCGGAGCTGGGCGCGCTGTGGTTCGGGGCGGAGCTCGACGTGCCGCCCGCGGCGGCGCCCGAGGTCGCGCACCTGACGTGGTCGGCGCTCGTCCCGAGCGCGACGGCGGAGCGCGCGCCGCGCGACGACGGGGACGAAGGAGTCGACATCGGCGCGAGCCGCGCTGCGCTGCGCACCGATATCGCCGCGCTCGGCGTCCACTCGCGCGAGGAGTGGGGTGCGCGCGCGCCGGTCTGCTCGACGGCGGACCCGGCGAAGAACCGGATCGCGATCCATCACACCGTGACCGATCCGAACACCGAGCCCACCGCCGCGCTGCGCGGCATCCAGAGCTATCACATCGACACGCGCGGCTGGTGCGACGTCGGCTACCACTTCCTGGTGTCGCTCGACGGTCGCGTCTGGGAAGGACGCATCGTCGATCAGCTCGGCTCGCACGTCGCGAACAACAACACGGGCAACATCGGCATCTCGTTCCTCGGGTGCTTCCACCCGAACGACGGGTGCGAGGTCTACTCGCCGCAGATGCCGCCGGACTCGCTGATCACCGCGGGCGCCGCGTTCGTCGCGGGCATCGCCGGGATCTACGGCATCCCGGTCAACGCGACGAACGTGAAGGGCCACCGCGATCACACCGGCGCGTCGACGTCGTGTCCGGGCGACTACCTCTACGCGCGGCTCGACGAGCTGCGCAGCGGCACGGTGACCCCGCCGGCCGACGTGTACGCGGCGACGTGGGTCCAGCAGACGTTCCCCCTCGCGAGCGAGCCGTTCGAGCTCGCGCCGCTCGAGGAGGTGCAAGGCTTCTTCGAGATGCGCAACAGCGGCACCGCGACGTGGCAGCCCGGCGAGGTGTTCCTCGCGACCACGCAGCCGCGCGACGTGGACAGCCCGCTCGTGGGCCCCGATTGGTACAGCGCACATCGCCTTGCGACGGTCGACCGCACGACGGCGCCGGGCGAGATGGGTCGCTTCAGCTTCACCGTCAAAGCGCCGCTCGCGCCCGGCGACTACCCGCAGTTCCTCGGGCTGGTCCGCGAGGGCGTCACGTGGTTCAGCGACGCCGGGCAGGGCGGCCCGCCCGACGATCAGCTGCAGATCCGCGTAACCGTGCTCGACACCACGCCGTGGATGCCGCCGGGGACCGACGCGGGCGCGCCGATGATCCGCGACGCGGGTGCGCCGATGACCAGCGACGCCGGACCCGGCGAGCCGATGGACGGCGGCTGCAACTGCCGAGCGGCGGTGGGATCGAGGCGGACGGCGTACGGGTGGCTGGGTGTCGTGGTGCCGATCGCGCTGGTGGTGCGACGTCGCCGTCGGGTCTGATCGCGCCCGCTCCTGTCAACGAAGGTCGCGGTCTCCGTTCGGTCCGAGGACGCTCATCCGTCGACTCGCGTGGGAGCGAGACGAGACCGACTCCGAGTCTGAAGCCGACTCCGACTACTCCGACTCCGACTGCTCCGAGTCCGAGTAGTCCGAGTCCGATTCCGATTCCGAGTCCGATTCCGATTCCGATTCCGAGTCCGAGTCCGAGTAGTCCGAGTCCGATTCCGATTCCGATTCCGATTCCGATTCCGATTCCGATTCCGATTCCGATTCCGAGTCCGAGTCCGTAGTTCGAGTCCGACCTGCGATGCCTGCGACGCGCCTGTCGCACATGTCTCCCGGTTCGCACGTCGCCCGCGACCTCCGCCGCACAGCATCGTGCTCTCCCGCGCGCTCGTTCACCTGGCGCCGGTCTTGCTCACCGCCGCGGCATGTCACTCCACGCCGTCCGCTTCCTCGCTCTCTTCTCGCTTCTCGCCGGGTGCGCGGCCGACGTCGCGTCGGATTCGGCGGCGCTCGTCGCTCCCGCTGGGGCGGCCACGCGCGCCGCGCCGCCGAGCGCGGCGGAGATCGCGACCCTCGCGCTGCCCGGCGAGAACCAGCGCGTGATCGTGCAGGCGCACTACGCGTTCGTCGTGGGAGGGGCGGGCCTCTACGTCGTCGACGTCCACGACGCCACTGCGCCGTTCATCGCAAAGCACGTTTCGATCGGCTACTACGCGTGGGACCTCGCGCTCGAGAACGGATACGCGTTCGTGGCGGCGGGCAGTGGCGGCGTCGCGATCGTCGATGTCTCGTCGCCGCCGGACGCGCACCTCGTCGCGCTGCACCCGACGGGGAGCGAGGCGCTCGGGATCGACGTCGCGCTCGGACGCGCGGTGGTCGCGCTCGGCAACGATGGGATCGACGTCCTCGACGTGAGCGACCCGCTGGCCTCGCAGACGGTCGGGCACCTCGCCGGGGGATATCCCGAGGACGTCGCGATCGTCGGCGATCGCGTGTACGTCGCGCGCACGTTCGAGGGGGTGCGCGCATATCGGATGGCGCAGTCGGGTACCCAGGTCTCGCTCGTCCTCGAGGGACGCAACTCGACGTTCGCGTATGCGTTCCACCTCGTCCACCATCCGGCGATGAACGTGCTCTACGTCGCGGACGCGTTCGCCGGGCTGCGGACGATCGACGCGGAGCCCGATCCCGGGATCGACCCGAGCGTCGCGGACAACCTCGCGAGCCTCGGCGCGCTCGGGATGCCTCAATTCGTGTTCACGGTGGACGTGGACGGCGACGACGTCGCGGTGGCCAACACCTACCACGGCTGGCGCCTCGTGAACGGCGCCGATCCGAGCGCGCTCGCCGAGACGCTCCACATCGAACCGGGAGGCACGGTGGACGGGGTCGACCTCACGCGGCTCCACGTCCCCGGGGTCGGTCGGCCGCGCTGCCTCGTGACGGCGGAGAGCTCGATGCTGCGCATCTATCGGCTCGCGCCCTGACCCGCGCTCGATCTTCGCCGCACGTCAACGACGTGGGCGAGCGATGCTCACGCGGCGCGGAGCAGGTTCGAGTGGGCGAGCGTGATGTCGCCGCCGAGCGCGAACGCGCGGCGATACGCGAGGGCCGCGAGGTGCGCCGCCGTCTCGATCGACATGCCGGGGAGCGTCTCCGCGACGCCGATGCTGAGGCGCACCCCGTCGCGCTGCGCGCGCGCGCGGAGGTCCTCGGCAAAGAGCACCGCGTCGAGCTCCGCGCCCGGACGCTGGACGACCCACGCGGGTCCGGCGCCCTCGGTCGGGAGTGAACGGCGGAGCCATTCGATGCCCTCGCGCGAGTGAGCGCCGAGGACGAGCACGGTGCGAGTCTCTTGCATGCGAAGGGGAGAGATCACGTTCCGTTCCACGCGCGCATCCGCTGCGAATCACGCGCCGGCGGAGGCCATCGCGACGAGGTGGCAAACGTCGGCCGCGGGGCGTGACGACCTGTCATCGACGCGCGACTGGACCCGGGCGGCTGGTACCGTGATCGGGATGCGGTGGGGCATGTCGCTCGTGGGTGTGGCGATGCTATCGAGCGTCCCATCGCTCGTGCACGCGCAGCGGGGGCGCGCGGTGTGGTTGGTGGTCGATGCGCCGAGCGAGCGGTGCCGCGACGTCGAGCCGTTGCGCGGCGCGGTGGAGCGGCTCCTGGGGCGAACCGTGTTCGCGGGCTCGGAGGCGGAGTCGGCGCTTCGCGCGGAGGTCGCGTATGCGCCGGGCGCGGCGGTGGGGTGGACGGCCGAGATCGTGATCGCGCGCGACGGCGAGACGCTCGGGTCGCGGCGCGTCGACACGCCGGAGGACGACTGCGCACGGCTCGACGACGCGGTCGCGCTGGTGTTGGCGCTCGCGCTCGACGTGCAGGCCGGGGACGCGGCGGTCACGCTGCCGCCCGCGCCGCCATCCGAACCGCCGCCATCCGAACCGCCGCCATCCGAACCGCCGCCATCCGAATCACCGCCATCCGAACCGCTGCCATCCGAATCGCCGCCATCCGAAGCACCGCCATCCGAACCGCCGTCGCCCGCGGCGCCGCCCGCTGCCACGCCGATCGCGTCGCCCGCGCTCGCTTCCGACGCTCCTTCGGAGCCCGCACCCATCCCCGACGCGTGGCTCGACGTCGCGCTCGGCGCTCGGATCGCGTTCGGTCGTCTCGGTGACGTCCTCGTCGATGTCAACTCGGCGGTCGGTGTCGAGATCGCCGACGCGTTCGCGCTCGAGCTCGCCGCGAGCTTCGCGCCGCCCGCCGCGGCCGGTCCGGACGGCGCGCGGGTGTGGCGCTGGCTGGCCGGCGGCGAGCTGCGCGCGCGGGTGCCATTCACGCTGCATGAGGCGGCGCGCCTCGCGCCGACGCTCGGCCTCGCGGTGTCGCGATTCGAGGCGCGCGCGCTCGACGCGGTCCAGCCGATCACCGGCGAGGGGGCCCTCGTCGAGCTGCTGATCGGTGCGGACCTCCGCGTGCCGGCGACCTCACCGCTCGCGGGCCGGCTTCGGATCGAGCTCGGCGTCCCGGTCCTCGCCCAGCGGCTCAGCGTCCAGGTCGGCGACGCGATCCGCACGATCTACGAGGCGCCCCCCGTGTTCGTCCGCGCGGCGCTGGCCCTCGACGTGTGGGCGGGCGGTCCGTGACATCGACGGAGACCATGCCGGAGATAATTCTGCGTGGCTGTCTCCACGGTTCGGGGTGAGACCGTGGCGCAGCCCCTCCCCGATACCCGCGCGCTCTTCGAGGCGCACTGCGACTACGTCTACCGCGTCGTGCGCTACTTCGGCGCCGCGCCCGGGGACGTGGAGGACCTCGTCCAAGAGGTCTTCATGACCGCGCTGCGCGCCCGCGACCGATTTCGAGGCGACGCCAGCCCCCGCACGTGGCTCGTCGGGATCGCGAGGAACCACGTGCGCGACTACAAGAAGCGCGCGCATCGGCGCTACGAGCGAGCGGACGAAGACGCCGACGCGAGGCCGGCCGAGGGCGGGGATCCCGAGCGCTCGTTGGAGCTCAAGCAGGCGCTCGCGCAGCTCGATCGCGTGCTCGACGGGCTGGGACGGGAGCAGCGGCTCGTGTTCCTCCTGCACGACGTCGAGCAGCTCACGATGAAGGAGGTCACCGACGGGCTCGGGTGTCCTCTTCAGACCGGGTACACGCGGCTGCGCGCGGCGCGCCGCCACGTACGCGAGCGCGCGATCGAGCTCGAGATGGAGCGGCGATGACCGACGCACCCGACGATCCTCGAGACTCCGCGCCGGACGATCGTTCGTCCGAGTCGGGGCTCGACGACCTCCCGGCGCTCCCGCCTTCGGTGGCCGCGCTCGCGTCGCTGGTCCGCACCGATGCGGCGCCACCGGCGATGCGCGCGCGGATCGAGGCGCGCCTCGATCCGGGACCCGGACCGGGCGGCTCCGGCACGACCGGATCGCCGGGCACGTGGGCCGCGTTCGGCGGGCTCGCGGCGGCGGCCGCGCTGCTGATCTACTTCGCGCTCGCGCCGCGCGACGCCGCCGAAGCGGTGCGGCCCGACGCCGAGCCGCCCGCCGCGACGGAGGAGCCGCCGATCCGAGGACCGTCCCCAGACGTGTCAAATGAGATTGTGATCGTAGAGGAAGAGCGGTCGGGCCGCCCGGCGAGCGACGTACCGAGCCCCGATCGGGCTGCCGAGCCGAACGGCGTCGTGGCCATCGGCGCCACCGCGATCGAGGCGAGCCCGGAGGTGGAGCCCGAGCCTCCCGCACGCCGTCGGCGCGCCGAGCCGTCGGAGCCATCGTCGGCACCGAGTCTCGACGAGGCGACGCTGCTGCTCCGCGCGCGCCGATCCCTCGCCACCGCACCGGGTGACGCTCTCGCGCTGTGCGAAACGCACGCGCGGGAGTTTCCGCGGGGACAGCTCGTCGACGAGCGCGACGTCCTCCGCATCGACGCGCTTCGCGCCCTCGGCCGCGACGACGAGGCACGCGCGCGAGCGACGCGCTTCCTGGCCGCGCACCCATCGAGCCCGCACCGCGCGCACCTCGACTGGGCGACCGGAGAGCGCTGAGGAGAGGTGGTCGAGAGGCGAAGGTGGGGCAAGGAGGGCTGCGACCGCGATTCCGATTTTCCGAGTCCGAGCCCGATTAGTCCGATTCCGATTCCGAATCCGATTCCGAATCCGAATCCGATTCCGATTCCGATTCCGATTCCGATTCCGATCCGATTCCGATTCTGATTCCGAGTCCGATTCCGATTCCGATTCCGATTCCGATTCCGAGTCGGTGTCCGTGTCCGTGTCCGAGTCCGAGTCCGAGTCCGAGTCCGAGTCCGAGGTTTCGCGTCAGCGTTGGTTGCAGTGGACGTGGGGGCTCGTCCGTTCGGGTGCCCCAGGGTGCCCTCCGAGCGCGCACCGCCTCAAGGAGGGCTGCGCCCCCAGCGCTGCGCGCTGGCTTCGGGCACTTCGGTGCGCCAGGTCAAGCCTGGGAAAGGGGAATGCGATGAGTTGAGGAGCTGAAACCTTTCATTGGAACCCCGC
>JBFWYI010000111.1:0-29834 GCA_050186575.1 Sandaracinaceae bacterium
CCCCCCCCCCCCCCCCCCCCCCCCCCCCCCCCCCCCCCCCCCCCCCCCCCCCCCCCCCCCCCCCCCCCCCCAACTAACACCGCCGTCCGTTGCCCGCCGCGTCGGCGTACGCGCCGCCGTCGCTGTCGGTGCACCGGCGACGTCCGCCTCCGCGGCCGTTGCCCGCCGGATCGGCGTACGCGCCACTGTCGCTGTCGGTGATCCCGCTCCCCGTCTGGACGCGGACGCCGCCGCGGCCGTTGCCCGCCGGATCGGCGTACGCGCCGCCGTCGCTGTCGGTGATCCCGCTGGTCGTCTGCACGCGGACGCCGCCGCCACGACCGTAGCCCGCCGGGTCAGCGTACGAGCCGCCGTCGCCGTCGGTCACGCCGGTGTACGGGCGCTGGGTCTGGACCTGGACCTGCGCCCCACCGCGGCCGCGACCGGCCGGATCGGCGCACACGCCCGAGTCGCGATCGGTGATGCCGCTGTTGCCGCGGCCCTGACCGCCCGGATCGGCGCACTGTCCCTGGTCGCCGTCCGTGATCCCCGCCGTGACGACGACGGTGCGCCGACGACCGCAGCCGGTCGCCAACGCGATCGCTCCGAATGCGGCGGCCCCCCCGGCCATGCTGAGGGCGTCGCGACGCCCCGTGCTCCGGCCCTTCTCGCTGACGATCTCTTCTTCGGAGAGCGTCTTCTTCCCGCGATCCTTTTCACTCATCGTGCCTCCCACGCCTACTGCGCTTCCCGGCCGGAGCATAGCCCTCGTTTTGAATCACGGGTACTGGCAGTAGTTCGGTCCGGCGGGGTCGTCGACGCAGGTCGCCGGGGCAGGGCATCCGCCCCCTCCGACCACGCACGCGCAGACGAAATACGAGGTGGAGCACACCCACGCGGTGCCCCCATGGCACTGGCTGTTGGCGTTCGTGCAGTCGCACTGCGGGTGCCCGAACTCGCTCGTGCAGTCGAACGTCCCCGAGCACGCCTGGCCGCACGCGCCGCAGTTGCGGCGATCCGTCGCGACGTCGGTGGCCGCGCCCGCGCAGCACCGCATGGTGCCGCCGAGCGCGGTCCCGTCCGGGCGGCGGTTGTGGGCGCACGCTCCCGCCGCGCAGACGTCCGTCGTGCAGTCGTTGCCGTCGCTCGCGCACGCGTCGCCGGACGGACAGTCCGTGTCCGCGCAGTCCGTCATTCCGTCGCAGTCGTCGTCCGCCCCGTTGGTGCAATCTTCCGTGCTTGCTCCGCATCCCGCGTCGCGCACCCCCGCGTCGAGGCTCGCGTCCGGCACGCTGCCGTCAGCCGCTCCCGCGTCGAGCCCACCGTCGCCGTCGCACATCGACTCGTCCACCACGTAGAGGCACTGTCCGAGCGCGCACTCCGCGCGGAAGCAACCGGGCCGCCGGGGGCAGTGCGAGGCCACGCGGCACGCCGCGGCCGGGCACGTGCTGACGTCGCCGGGTCCGCACTCGTTCGACACGCACTCGCCCCCGACGCACACCATGCCGTCGGCGCAGCGCACCTCCTCGCACGTGCGCATCAATAGCACCGTCACCGCGAGGTCCCCCGTCAGCACGAGCGCGCGCTCGCGCGCCAACGTCTCGGCGCCGCCGTCGAGCAACGCGACGCGCGCCAGGTAGCTCCCCGCGCCGAGCCCGTCGGCGTCGAGCAGACGAAGCCCGCCCAACAGATCGTCGCCCGTCGTGAGCGCGAGCGTCGAGGACGCGAGCTCCACTCCGTCCGCGCCGACGAGCGTCACCCGCGCCTCGTCGACTTCCATGCCGGGCATCAGATCGCTGCGCACGTCGATCGACAGCTCGAGCGGTCGCCCACAGGCGCCCGCGAGCGCGATCACGAGGACGACGGCGCCGGCCCGCATCGGCTCAACCGTCCGCCAATCGGCATCGCCGCGCAACATCCTCACGACCGCGGCGCGCCGCGCGTCAGCGCGAACACCACCGCAGCGAGCGTGGCCGCGCAGCCGACGAGCACGATCGGAGCCGGCGTCTCGTCGAGGATCACCCACGCAAGGATCGTTGCGCCGACCGGCTCGCCCACCGTCGCGAGACCGACCTCGGTGGGGCTCGCATGGCGGAGTGACCACGTGAGCAAGCTGTGCCCGACGAGTTGGGGGAAGAGCGCCGCGAGCGCGATGTAGGGCAGCGTCCCCCGCGCCACCTCGAGGGGGACGCCGGCGAGCGCGCCGCTCACGAGGAGCGCGAGCGCGCCGACCGCGCACGCGACACCTCCGAACGCGAGCACGTCGAGCGGCTCACCGAGCCGTCGCACGATCAGCAGGTACGCGGCCATCGCAGCCGCGCCGGCCAGCGCGAGCCCGTCGCCGATCAGCGCATCGCGGCTCGTCGAGAGATCGCCCCATCCGATCAGCGTCACGCCCAGCGTCGCGAGGCCGAGCGCGAGCCAGTGCCGACCGGTCGGGCGATCGGTGCGACTCGCCAGGCCGATCACCGCGAGGAGGAGCGGCGTCGCGGTGACCAGGGTGACCGAGCTCGCGACGCTCGTGAGCTCGAGCGAGCTGACCCACGTGCCGAAGTGGACGCCGTAGAGCACCCCCGCGATCGCGGCGGCGAGCGCGGTCCTTCGCGGCAGCGCGCCCCGACGCCAGGCGCGCACCACGAACGGCGCGAGCAAGATCGACGCGATGCTGAGGCGGGCCCCCGCGATCACGAGCGGGTGCGTGGGTGCGGCCTCGCGGAAGAAGATCGCAGCGAACGAGATCGCGATCACCGCGATCGCGAGGGCGGCCCGGACGCGCGCGTGCGGCGCGACGGTCGCCTCAGCCGGCACTCGCTCGGACCACCTCACGGATCGCATCGCTCCAGAGCTCGGGCACCTCGAGCTGCGAGAAGTGCCCCGCGTCGGTCGCACGCACACTGGCTTGCGGGAGCGCCTCGCGATGTCGGCGGAGGCCACGACCGAGCACGGGATCACGCTCGCCCCACACGAGCGCGGCCGGGCCGCGATACGCCTCGACGTAGCCGCCGATCCGATCGAGCGCCGGCACGCTCGGGTGCTCCTCGCGATCGGGGACCATCCGCGCGAGGCCGATCGCGCCTGCGCGGTGGCGCGGATCGAGGAGCGGCCACGCGTAGGCCGCCTTCTCGCGCCATCCCATCGTGCGCCGATCGCCCTGCACCTGGTGCATCACCGGGATCGGGAAGAGGAGACCGCGGAACGCGAGGTCGCTCGCGATCGGCGCGCGCGCGAAGCGATGGAACGCCGTGGCTCGAAACGGGCGCGCCGGCTTCACCACCGCCGTGTTGCCGAGGACGAGCCCATCGACGCGCTCCGGCCGCGCCGTGCACACCCCGCAGACGATCGGACCCCCCCAGTCCTGGCCGACGGCGACGAACGAGCGGACCTCGAGCGCGTCGACGACCTGCGTCATCGCGTCGACGTGCGTCTCGACTCGGTGGTCGCGGCTCCGCCGGAGCTTCGTGCTCGTCCCGAAGCCGAGGAGATCGGGGGCGAGGATCCGAAGATCCGGATCGTTGATCAAGGAAATGACCTTGCGCCACAGGTAGCTCCAGGTCGGGTTGCCGTGCATCAGCAAGACCGCCCTCGCGCTCGGCGGGCCCGCGTCGACGACGTCGATGTGCCCGTGCGAGGTCGAGACCCGCCGACGCCGGTAGGGGAACGCCCGCTCGAGCCACGAGGGCAGGCGTGGCGCATGGGTCACCGCGGTCATCGTCGCGCAGCTTACTCCGTCGGCGCGGCCCGTTTGACAGAACCCTTACTTCGCGCGGTCTCGGTTCCCTTCATCGTGACGTCGGAGGGAGGCGCCATGGCGAGCAAGCGAAGCATCGTGACGGGGGTGTTGATCGGGGCGGTCACCGCGGGCGGCGTGACCGGTGCGCTCGTGTGGCCGAGCCCGTCGGCGGCGACGGATCCGAGCGGGCTCGCGCAGCTCGCGCGCGATGCGGTGGGCGAGGATCCGGAGCCCGCCATCGCCGCCCTGCGCGCGCGGGGACACGAGGGGCACGAGGCGTTGCTGCGGATCCACGCGAGCTCGCTCGAGGCCCTGCGAGCCGGCTCGCTCGAGCCGGAGCGCGCCGAGGCGCTGCGCCATGCGATCGATGTCGTGAGCGGCCAGCGCGACGGTCACGCGTCGGGCTTGTACTGGCACACCGATCTCGAAGCGGCGAAAGCCGAGGCGCGACGGACCGGGCGACCGATCCTCTCGCTCCGCCTGCTCGGTCGACTCGACGAGGAGCTGAGCTGCGCGAACAGCCGCTTCTTCCGGATCGTCCTCTATTCGGATCCCGAGGTCGCGGCGCGCCTCCATGAAGACTACGTGCTGCACTGGTCGATGGAGCGCCCCGCGCCGCGGATGGAGATCGACATGGGCGATGGCCGCCGGATCGTCCGCACGATCACGGGCAACAGCGCGCACTACGTGCTCGACGCGTCGGGTCGTCCGGTCGACGTGCTCGTGGGGCTCTATGGCCCGCAACAATTCTTGCGAGCCCTCGCCTCCGCCCGCGCGATCCACGACGCGTGCCGCGCCAGCGGCGATCGAGAGGGATGCCTCGCGCGCGAGCACACGCGCGCCGAAGAGCAGCAGGTCGCGAGCTGGGAGGCGGCGCGGCAGGCGTACCCGGTGATCGGCACCTGGGCGGACGCGGTCGCGTCGTTGCCCGAGGAGGCGGCGGCGGTCGCGCCCGACGCGGAGCTCGCGATGCCGCGCACGATCGCGAAGGCGTCGGTCGAGACGGTCGCGCTGGATCGCTTCTTCGAGCGCGCGATCGCCCCCGCGCCGGCCCCGCGACCGGCCGAGCCCACGTGGGCGACCGTGGCGGTCGCGAGCGATCCGTTCCGGCCGTTGAGCGAGCCGACCCTCGCGCTCCTCCGGCTGAAGATGGGCACGTCGGACGTCGGCACGCAGGCGAGTCGGCTCGCCTTCGCGGCGCGGAGCGACGGCGCACGCAACGAGGTGATGTTCCGTCGGCGGGTGCACGGATGGTTCGCCGCGCGCGCCGTTCCGCCGAGCTTCACCGCGCTGAACGATCGCGTCTATCGCGAGCTCATGCTGACGCCGGCGAGCGATCCGTGGATCGGGCTGCGCGGCGACGCCGAGCTCTACGACGGTGTCGACGTGAGCGCCGGCGCGCGCTGATCTCGACCCCGCGGCGTCAGGTGCCGGGCGCCCAGCGCAACCCGGGTGGACCGGCGATGCCGCGCTCCTTGCGGAGGTAGCCGAGGAACGGGTTCTCGCGCAGCTCGTCGCCGATCGTGGTCATCGGACCGTGACCGCTGTGGACGCGGAGCGAGCCGGGGAGCGCGCACAGCCGCCGGAGGCTCTCGACGGCGAGCTTCGGATCGCTCATCGGGAAGTCGGTACGTCCGATGGAGCCCGCAAACAACGTGTCGCCCACGATGATGTCGTGATCGTCGAAGTAGCAGCCCTGTCCCGGCGTGTGACCGGGCGTCGACAAGAAGCGCAGCGTGGTCTCGCCGAGCGCGATCGTGTCGCCGTCCTCGACGTAGTGATCGATGCGGCCGCACGGCCGATCGAGCGCGGGGAAGCCGAACATGCGGCCCTGGATCGGCAGCGTCTCGAAGAGCGGCACCTCGTCTTTGGGCAGGTAGGTCGGCACGTCGAAGCGCTCCTGCAGCATCGTGAGCGCGCCGGCGTGATCGATGTGGCCGTGGGTCAGGAGGATCATCCGAACGTCGCGCTCGCCTCGCTCGAGGTGACGCACCAGCTCGTCGGTCTCACCGGTGTCGACGATCGCCGCGTGCCCGGTCGCCTCGTCGGTGAGGACGTAGGTGTTGACCTGGAACATGCCGACGGTGAAGCACTCGACCTTCATGGCGAGCTCGCGATCACTCGGCGCGACGCGGCTCGACCTCGATCCGCGTTCGCATGCTGATGTTCATCTGACCGTTCGGGCCCTGTGCGCCCACCTCGGCGCGGCTCTCGAGGCGCGATCGGCTCGCGATGGTCCCGATCACGAAGCGCATGCGGCCGCTGCCGTCGGCGGTGAACTGCATCGCGCGGGTGCTCGGCTCGCGGCCCGACTCCACGCGGATCTGCAGCTCGATCCGATCGCCGTCCCAGCGGCGCAGCCGGTACACCGTGGCGACCTGCACCTGCATGCCGGGCATCGACATCTCGTCGCGGATCCGCCACGTCGCGCCGAGGCCGATCGGCTCGCTCGGGAAGCGCGGCAGGAGCTGGGTGAGCGCGTGGCGCACGGTGTCGGCGCGCGCCCGCACCTCCGCCGACGCGTCGCTCGGCAGCCCGTAGTCGAAGCCGACCAGCGCGCCGCGCCCATCGAACGTCGCCGAGCCCGACGTGCTCACGAGGCCGCGCAGCTGCTGCTCGAGCGGCGCGCGCGCTTGCTCTGCGCCGCCGTCGAGGTTCACCGCGACCATGCGGAACGGCACCTCGAGGCGACCCGACGCGACGCGGGTGGGGCCGAGGTCCATGTCGAGCACGATCACGGGCATCTCCACCGACTGATCGCGCGCGCCCGCCGCGATCCGCATCTGGGTGTTGATGCGCATGCGGTATTGCGCCCGCTGGCCCGCCACGAAGCGGTGCCGGAGCGGCCGCAGCGGGGCCTGGCCAGGCTCGACGAGCTCGACGTCCGACTGGGTCATCGTCGGCGCGACGGGAGCGGCGCCGCGCGCGCCGGAGGCGGCCGAGCTCTGCGATGCACCCTGCGCGGAGGCGACACCGGCGGTGGCGAGGAGGAGCGAGGCGGCGAGGAACGAGAGCGAGCGGACGGGCATGGGCGGGATGTGTAGTACAGGATCGGCGCCCGCGCGAAAGCACCCCCGCATACGGGGGCGTGTATCCTCCCGCGCGATGAAGCGCGTGCTGGTCACCGGTGGGTGCGGGTTCCTCGGGAGCTGGGTGGTGCGGCAGCTCGTGACGGAGGGCGCCGACGTGCGCGTCCTCCACGTGCCGGGCGAGTCGCGCGAGAACCTCGAGGGCGTCGACGTCGAGTATCTGCAAGGCGACGTGCGTTCGCGCGACGACGTGACGCGCGCCGTCGCCGGGTGCGACACGGTGATGCACCTCGCCGCGATCTATCAGGACTTCGCGCCCGACCCGTGGCCGATGTACGACGTGAACCTCAAGGGCACGTTCTACGTGCTCGAGGCCGCGCGGCGGGCCGGCGTCGAGCGGGTCGTCTACACGGCTTCCATCGTCTCGATCGGTCGGCCGCCCGCCGGCAAGAGCGCCGACGAGACGGCTCCGTACGAGTGCTGGGACCTCGACTTCCCGTACAGCCGCAGCAAGCTCTTCAGCCGCGAGATCGCGGAGTACTTCGCGGCGTGGGATCTCGACGTGCGGATCGTCTGCCCCGCGATCGTGATCGGCCCGGGCGATCTCCGCCCCACGCCGAGCGGCGAGCTGATCGTGAAGGCGTTCACGAAGGGCCTCCCCGCGCTCTACTTCGACGGCGGCGCGAACTTCGTCGACGTGCGCGACGCCGCGAACGTCCACGTGCTCGCGGCCAAGGAAGGCCGCGCGGGCGAGCGCTACCTCGCGGCCGGCACGAACCTCACCAACGAGGAGCTGATCGACGCGATCCAGCGGGTGAGCGGGCGCGACAAGCCCAAGGTCAAGCTGCCGCTCCCCGTCGCGCGCGCCGTCGCGCGAGGCATGGACGTCGCGGCGCGGCGCACGGGGACGCCCCCGCTCCTCGCGCGGGAGTTCTTCGAGTACTGCTTGCGGCCGTCGTTCTATAGGAACGACAAGGCGCGCCGCGAGCTCGGCGCCACGTTCCGGCCCCTCGAGACGACGCTCGCCGACGCGATCGAGTACTTCCGCGCGCGCGGCCTCATCACCGCCTGACCCGACTCGCCCCGGGCCCTCACGTCTTGGTCGGCTCGGCGCCCCGCTTGAGCATCCACGCGATCGCCTTGATGCGCCGCCAGAGCCGCGTCTCCTCCGGCGCGCGTGCGGCGAGCTCCTCGTAGATGCGCAACGCAGGTTCCAGCTCTCCACGCGCGACGAGCGACTCCGCCTCGCGCTCGCGCGACACCATCGGCGCGGTCGACGGCGCGTCCCAGCGGTCCTCGTCGAGCGTCACGTCGCCGGGCTCGAACGTCGCCGGCTCCGTCTCGTAGACGGGGACGCCCGCCCAGCTGCTCGTCACGTCGGCCACCGGGCCCGTCTTGCGCTCGCTCCACGTCGGCTCGCCGGCGCCCTCGGCCGGCGGCAGCTCGCGCCGCGAGGGGAGCGTCGGATCGTCGCGGCGACGCGCCTCGGGGATGGCCAGCTCGCGGGTGTTCACCGGGGCGTGCACCTCGGCGAGCTGCTCGCGCGTGGGGATCGGCGGATCCGACGGACGGTCGACCCGCGAGTCCTCGGCGGGAGCGGACGGCGGCTCCGAGAGGTAGATCGGTGGCGTCAAGATCTCTTCCCGAGCCTCGAGCGCCTCGCGCGCGGGTCGACGGAACGTCTTGGACGGGGTGATCACCACCGACGGTTCGACCTCCACCTCGAGCTCGAGCTCGTCGAGCAGGCCATCGACCCCGTCGGCCTCCGGATGGAACGGACCGCTGCTCTCCGCCTCCTCGAGAGCGAGCTGGCGTCGGAGCTCCTCGAGCGGGAGCTCCCCCTCCTTGGCCACCCGCGTCCGCTCACGCAGGCCCGCCACCGTCGAGCGCGAGACGTCGTCGTACAGCTCGTAGTCCTCCTCGGACAGCTCGCCGGTGTGATCCGTCAACGTCGCGTGCAGTGGATCGCTGCCTACCTCGTCCTCCTCGGTCAGCAGATCCAACGGCAGCTCGCGCGCCCCGGCGACTCGGGTCGGCATCTCGTGCTGGATCGGGGCGACCTCGATCGAGGCCGACGTCTCGCGCGGAGGCAGCGGCGTCCCGTCGCGGAGCGCGATCACCAGGCGGACGCTCCGCGCGAGGTGCTGCGCGCGATCGAGGTCGAGGGTCACCGCGGGGGAGCTCGCGTACTCGGCGAGCGCGCGATCGAGGTCGCACGTCGAGAGCGCCTCCGCGGCGCGGGTGAACGGCGTCGAGCCGGCCTCGTCCGACTCGTACCAGGTCTGCGCGAGCAGCAGCTCGAGCGACTCCACCGCGCGCCTCGGCCCCTCGCCCCCCGGATCGCTCAGGCGCGCGCGTCGCGCCGCGTCGAGCGCCGACGCGAGATCGGCGTCAGCGAGCGCGTCGCGCAGGACCTCTTCGAAGGAACCCGAGGTCCCCGGCTTTCGGGGGTTGGACACGGTGGTGTGGATCCGCTGACGGATCACAACCGGTTTGGCGGCGGTCGTCAATCTCGGCCCGCCGTATCGAGGCGCTGGACGGCGCGCCCCGCCGCCCCCAACGTAGTGTCCCGATGATCCACCACCGATCGTGCCCGCTCTGCGAGGCGATGTGCGGCCTCGCGGTCGAAACCGATGGCAACGAGGTTCGCTCGGTGCGCGGCGACCCCGACGATCCGTTGAGCCGCGGCTACATCTGCCCCAAGGGTCCCGCCCTCGCGGTGCTCCATGCGGATCCGGATCGGCTGCGCACGCCGATGATCCGCGAAGGGGATCGCTTCCGGGAGGCCAGCTGGGACGAGGCGCTCGACCGCGCGGCGAGCGGGATCGTCGATGTCCAACGCCGTCACGGCAAGGACGCGGTGGCGAGCTACCTCGGCAATCCGACCGTCCACAACCTCGGAGCGGCCCTGTTCAGCCCGATGCTCGTCCGCACGATCGGCGGCAAGAACAAGTACAGCGCGACGAGCGTCGACCAGCTCCCGCACCACCTCGCGTCGTACTGGATGTTCGGCCACCAGTTCCTCCTGCCGATCCCGGACGTCGATCGGACCGACCTGTTCGTGATCCTCGGCGCAAACCCGGTTGCGTCGAACGGCAGCCTCATGACCGCGCCCGGGATGGCCGCGCGGCTCGACGCGATCCGCGCGCGCGAGGGCACCGTCATCGTGGTGGATCCGCGGCGCACCGAGACGGCGGCGCACGCCGACGAGCACCTCGCGATCCGTCCGGGCACCGATCCGTGGCTGCTCGGTGCGCTCTTGCGCCTCGTGCTGGCGGACGGCGAGCGCCTCGGCCGGCTCGCGCCGTACGTCGAGCGCCTCCCCGTCTTGCGCGGCGCGGTGGAGCGCTTCCACGTCGAGCTCGCGGCGGAACGCACGGGGATCGCGGCGCACGTGATCGAGAGCATCGCGCGCCGGCTGCTCACGACGGAGCGCGCGGTGGTCTACGGCCGGATGGGCGTGAGCACGCATCCGTTCGGCGGGGTGTGCCAGTGGATGATCAACGCGCTCAACCTCGTGAGCGGCCACTTCGATCGGGTCGGCGGCGCGATGCTCACCTCGCCGGCGATCGACATCCCGAACCTGCCGTTCGGCCTCGGGATCGGCAAGGGCAGCTTCGATCGCTGGCGGAGCCGCGCGCGCGATCTGCCCGAGCACGGCGGCGAGCTGCCGGTGGCGACGCTCGCGGACGAGATCCTGACGCCGGGCGAAGGACAGGTGCACGGTCTCTTGACGAGCGCGGGCAACCCGGTGCTGTCGAGCCCGAACGGGCCGCGCCTCGAGCGCGCGCTCGGGCAGCTCGAGCACATGGTGAGCGTCGACTTCTACATCAACGAGACCACGCGATTTGCGAACGTGATCCTGCCGCCTCCGTCGCCGCTCGAGCGCCCACAGTACGACGTGGTGTTCCATCAGCTGGCCGTCCGCAACACCGCGAAGTTCTCCGACGCGGTGTTCGACCCCGGGCCCGGCGCACGACACGACTGGGAGATCGCGCTCTCCCTGATGGAGCGCATCCAACGCGCGCGCGGCAAGCTGGGCCTGCGCGAGCGCGGGCGCCTCGAGGTCATGAGGCGTCTCGGGCCGGTGGGGCTCGTGGACGTGTTGCTCGGCCTCGGAGCCTACGGACCGCTCGGCCGATCCGGACGGCGGCTCAGCGTGTCTCGTCTGCGCGAGACGCCGCACGGCGTGGATCTGGGACCGCTCCGCGAGCGCCTGCCCGACGCGCTCGTCAAGTGGCGACCGCGGATCGATCTCGCGCCGCGTCGGTTCGTCGACGATCTCGATCGCCTCGAGAAGACGCGCGCTCACGACGACGGGCTCGTGCTGATCGGGCGCCGTCACACGCGGAGCTGCAACAGCTGGATGCACAACGTGCCGAAGCTGGTGGCCGGGAAGCCGATTTGCACTCTCCAGATCCACCCGAGCGACGCCGAGGATCGCTCGATCCTCGACGGCGCCGAGGTGCGCGTGCGCTCGCGCGTCGGCGAGGTGGTGACGCGGGCCGAGGTGACCGACGCGGTGCGCCGCGGGGTCGTGAGCCTCCCGCACGGCTTCGGCCACGATCGACCCGGGGTGGCGCTCGACGTGGCGCGAGCCCACGCGGGGGTCAGCGCGAACGACCTCACCGATCATGCGCGCCTCGACGAGCTCACGGGCAACGCCGCGTTGAACGGCACCCCCGTCGAGGTCACCTCGGTCGAGGTCGGCTCCGTCGACGCGCGCGCCTGAGCGCGATGCCGATCCGATCGTAGGGCCGCACCCCACAGTCCGGCGCTCTCTCGTCCGCCAGTCGCCGACCGCGCGGTTGGAACGTCCCGTGCACTCGCCGCGACGGCGACGGCGCTGCCGAGAGAGGGGGTCGCATGCCGTTTGGGACGACGGAGGGTTTCTCGCCGGCGGAGGACGCGCGGTGCGATCGATGCGGCGCGCGGCGCCTCGCCGACGGTCGTTGCTCGCGCCCGGTGTCCCGATGTCCGGCGGGCTTCGATCCGGGGATCAAGGCGACGACCGAGATGGCCATGGTCTCGGGCACGCTCCCGCGGGAGGCGTTCCGATCTCGCCCACCGCCGCGGTTCTTGCCTGACGGCGACGAGCCGGCGGACGCGTTCGATCGGCCCACCGCAAAGGTTTTTGCGGCGCTTCCGGCCCGCGACGGCGATTCGGTGGAGCGAACGCCGTCCGGGCCCAGCCCGACGGCGGCGATGGTCGTCGTCGGGGATCGCCCTGGTCACGCCGAGCGGGGGGCCGCGACCGAGGCAGACCTCGCGGGCGACGCGGAAGCGCCACGCCGCGCGGACCGCTCACGGGTGAGCGGTCAGCGCCTGGCGCGCGGCGCGAGAGAGAACCGGATCGTGCGGGCCGAGCCTCGCGCGGCGAAGCGGGCCGCGCCTCGAGACGCGAGCGGCGCTCCGGCGCAGTCGCCACGCCCGGATGACGAGCCCGCACCGTCGTCGCTTCCGACCGTCGAGGCGCGGAGCGAGCCTCCCCCGCCTCCCCCGATGCGGACTCCGTGGCCTGGCCTCGCGCTCGTCGGCGCCGCGCTGGTGCTCGCGATCCTGATCGCGCTGGCGCTGGTCCTCGATGTCTAGCCGCTCGATGTCTCGGCGCTCGCGTTCGGGCGGCGCGTCGTCGCGGTCGACTGCGTCATCGCACGAAAGATTGCGCGATCGCGCGCGCGGCTGTGGGGTGCGGCCCCACGGGTGTAGGCCCACGCCCCCGCATCGCATGTGCAGCGTGCCGCGAGATCGCGGGGCCCGTGCGGGCGCTTCACACCCGCCGCCCACGGGACCCGCGAGCGAGCCTGGAACGTACCGTGCATCGTAGAGGCCTCATGACCGTCACCCCCCCTCGTGCCCTGCTCGCGTTCACATTCACGCTCGCGCTCTCGCTCACCCTGCCGGGGTGCTTCCTCCGTCGGGAGTGTGGAAGCGACGACGACTGCGCCACCGGCGAAGCGTGCGTCGACGCGCGCTGCGTACCGGCGCCCTGCGCGAGCGACGTCGACTGCGAGACCGGGCAACTCTGCGTCGACGGGCGCTGCTTCGTCCCGGAGTGCACGACCGACGCGGAGTGCGATCCGTTCGTATGTCGCGACGGACAGTGTCGCGCGTGCAGCGCCGACTCGGACTGCAGCGGAGATCGCATCTGCTGGGGCGACCGCTGCCACGAGCGCGAGTGCACGACCACCGCCGACTGCGCGCCGGGCGCGTGCCACGGCGGGATCTGCGGCACCTGCCGCTCGCTCGACGACTGCGGTGATCCGTACGTCTGCGTCGAGGAGGAGTGCCGCGAGCGCGAGTGCACCACCGACGCGGAGTGTCCAGCCGGCGTGCGGTGTACGGTCGGCCTGTGCACACCCTGCGAGCGCGATCGGGACTGCGCGTCCGACGAGGCGTGCCATTACGGGGGCTGCTTCCTGCGCGAGTGCACGCGCGACGCGGACTGCATGGATGGGTTGGTGTGTGACCGCGGCCTCTGCTTGCCGTGCGACGAGATGCGGCGCTGCTCGAGCCAGCTCGCGTGCATCGGCGGCGCCTGCATGCCCTGCTCCGCGGACAGCGAGTGCGCGGAGGGCGAGGTGTGCCGCGACGCGCGGTGCAGGCTCATTTGCACCATGGACTCCGACTGCGGCGACGGTGCGATCGGGTGCCGCGGGCGCGTCGAGGGCTTGGTGTGCGGCGAGGGGTTCTGCGACGGGCGGCGGACGCCCTTCTCGCAGTCGTCTGTCTGCGACGCATGCGGACTCGCGGTGGGCGGGTGCCCGACCGGGATGTGCAACGACGACTTCCGCTGTACGTGCACGACGAGCGCGGACTGCGCCCCGTCGCTGGTCTGCCGCGACGGCGAGTGCGTGGGCTGCACCTCGGACGCGCAGTGCGGCTGCGATCGCTACTGCGGCGCCGGCGAGTGCCACGACCGTTGCACGTCCGACGCAGACTGCGGCTCGGGGCGGTGTCACTCGACCGGGCGCTGCGTGGTCTGCCTGTCCGACGCCGACTGCCCCGACGACGAGGTGTGCTTCGAAGACGGCTGCATCGGGCCCTGCGACGGCGGGCTCCTCTCGTGTGCGCCGTTCGTCCCGTGCATCGGCGGCCGGTGTGGCCTCTGCTCCGAGTGCGAGCGCGGTGCGCGGGACGAGCCCATTCCGAGCTGTCCCTGATGGCGCGCGCCGCCGTGCGACGACGACGACGAGGTGACGCTCGGGCAACCGCGCGCGTTGAGGTAGAATCCGGGGCGGATGGACAAGGAGGACCTCGGAGCCGTGGACGAGGCCGAGGAGTCGCCGAGCGACTCCGACCGTCCGGCTGAGGCTGGCGCGCGCCCGCGCGAGTCCCGGCCCGTGCTCAAGGTCGACCGTCCCGAGTCGGTGCGCCTCTCGCGCACGTTCCAGTCCGAGGTGGACGCGCTGCCGAAGGCGGTCGAGGCGGCCGAGGGCGTCGAGCTGTCGCAGACGTTCCAGTCCGAGGTCGAGCGGTTCCACACCGGACCGGCCACCTCGCGTCCGCCGCCCGTGCCGCCGCCCTCGCTCACGCTCCCACGCCGCACGCCCGCGGCGCCGCCGGGCCGCGAGGTCGTGCGGGCGGAGCGGCTCGCGAAGCGCCTCAAGGATCGGCGCACCGGCGAGACCAAGGCGCCCTCGATCCCGCCACCGCGGCCGCTCCCCTCGACCGCGCCGAAGAAAGAGGTCCCGTCGCGCCACCAGACGCTCGACGGGATGCCGCTGCCCGCGTTTGCGAAGGCGGCGGGTGCGCAAGGAACCGTGCCTGCTCCGGTCGAGCGCGAGAGGCCCCCCGCGGTCTCCTCGACCCGTCGGACGCTCGAGGGGACACCGTCGGCCCCACCTCCCGTACGATCGCATGGTACGTTGCCTCACGGCACGCTCCCGCCCCCCGAGCTCGAGGAGGAGATCTCCACCCCGCCCGCCGAGATCGTGGATCGCGCGGCGACGATGGAGGGACCCGCGCCCAGCGTCGAAGAGCTCGAGGAAGCGGCGCGCGCGCTCGGCCTCGACGTGCCGACGCTCCTGCCCCCGCCGGAGTCCGAGCCGGCGACCGCGCCGCTCGTGCGCTCGCCGCCAGATCCTCCGCTCGAGTCGACGCCCGCCCACACGACCGCCTCGCCGCCGCGACCGATCCCACTGACGGTGAGCAGCGAGGTCCGCGCGACGGATCGAGGCTTCCCGATCCCGGCGTTCACGTCCGAGCTGCTGGAGGCGTCCGACGCGAACCTCCAGGTGATCGATCCGCCGGCCGGCGACAGCGAGCCGCCGCCCGTGGGCACCGACCCTGGCGGCACCGTCGACCTCAGCGCGACGTTCCGCTCGGAGGTCGCGGAGTTCGATCCGACGGCCGAAGAGGAGACCACCGGTTCTTCGGATCGGCGCGCGCGCACCGACACCGAGAGCGCGGACGCGACGGCCTCGCACGACCCGTTCGACGATCTCGCGCCGGGGACCGAGGTGGGGGGACGCTACCGCCTCGAGCGGGTGATCGGGCGCGGGGCGACCGGGATCGTGTTCGAGGCATCGCACCTCGTGATCGGCAAGCGCGTCGCGCTCAAGTGCCTCTACCCGCACTACCTCGAGACGCCGAACGCGGTGGAGCGGTTCCTACGCGAAGCGAAGATCGCGGCGACCGTCGAGCACCCCAACGTGGTCGCGGTGTTCGACGGCGGGCGATCGAACCACACGATGTTCCTCGCGATGGAGCTGCTGGTCGGAGAGACGCTGGGCGATCGGCTCGAGCGAGGCCCGCTCGCGGTGCGCGAGGGGCTCGATCTGTTCCTCAAGCTCGTCGACGGCATCGCGGCGGTGCACGAGCGCGGGGTGGTGCATCGCGATCTCAAGCCCGACAACATCTTTTTACCGACTCCGAAGGGCGATCGGCCGACCGAGCCGAAGGTGCTGGACTTCGGGGTGAGCAAGCTGAAGGAGCCGGGACGCAAGGAGCTCACGAGCCTCGGCACGGTGCTCGGGACGCCGTACTACATGAGCCCAGAGCAGATCCGCGCGACGCGCGACGTCGACGCGACGGCGGACGTCTACTCGCTCGGGGTCATCCTGTACGAGATGCTGGCCGGCGATCTCCCGTACGAGGGCGACAGCGTCGTCGACATCTTCGAGGCCGCGCGCAAGGGCGAGCACGTCCCGCTCGATCGGCGCGTCGACGGACTGCCGACGGGGCTCTCCGGCATCGTGGCGCGCGCGCTCAGCGCACAGCGCGAGCAGCGATTCACCAACGCGCGCGAGCTGCACGTCGCGCTCGAGGCGGTCGTCCACGCGAGCACCGATCCGTCGCGCGAGCCGCCCACCGATCCGCGCGGCGCGCTCGCGCCCGATCGGGTGGACAGCTCACCGCTGATCGCGTCGCGGGCCGACTCGGTCCCCGAACGTGACATCGCCGCGATCGCGCGATCCTCGGACGCGGTGCTCCGCGACGAGGAGCGCGCCGAGGTCCGACGCACCATCGAGCTCGAGGCCGAGCGTCTGCACGCCGCGAAGACGACGACGGCCACGACCTCGCCGGCCACCACCTCGCCGGCCACCGCGTCCCAGACCCGCGTGTGGTTCTGGGTCGGCCTCCTGATCGCGCTCGCCGTCGTCAGCGGCGTGATCGCGCTGGCCGCTCACGTCCTGCTCAGCTGAGCGCGATCACCGGAGCGCGATCGGCGGAGCGCGGTCAACGGGTCACGTGTAGCAGCGGTACGCGGCGAACGCGATCGCCGCGATGAGCACCACCGTCCAGAGGATGTTGCTGAGCGCGGACTCCTTCTTGTCGGACTCGCCGACGCCCGCGACGTTCTTGAAGCCGGATCGCAAGCTCTGGAGCACACCGCCTCCGCCCGCGCCGCCCGCGCCGCCGCCGCCGGAGGACTCGGTCCCGGTGCGCCCGCCCTTGTTCTTCTTCTTGGTCCGTCGCTTCGCCGATTTACCCATGTGCCCTCAGCCCCCGCCGTACTTGGCCTCGAGGTCCGCCGCCGTCCCGGCGTGGTCGAGGTAGTGCTCTCCGAGCATCGATTCGTACCGCAGGATCCAGTAATAGCCGATGAGCGACCGGTAGACCCCGATCTGCTTGCCGCCCCGCTGGAAGTGGGCGCGCCATCGCGCATCGCCCGCACGATCCGCGAGCTGGAGCTTGGCCTGCGCGTCGTTTCCGAGCGGGCTCGCCGACGACCCGCGCCCCCAGGAGTAGCGGCGATACAGCGTGGTGAGGTTGATGGAGAGCTCGCCCGCAGGGAGCTTCTTTCCATCGCGCAACGCCTTGTCGACGCGCTGGATCTCCTTGGCCACGTCCTCGACGCTCATGGCGCGACGATAGCGTATTCAGTGCCGATGGCCGACCCGGTCAGGCGCCGCAGCTCCGCGGACGCTACGCTGCGCCGGTGAGCGCGGACCTCCATTGCGCCGAGTGCGGAGAGTCGGTCGCCCGCGACGCGACGGACGTCGTCGGTCCTCGGTGCGATGCGTGCGGGGCGCTGGTGCCGGCTCCGCCGCCGGCGCTGTTCGCCGAGCCGGTCGTGGTGCTGGACCGGGGCGTGCTCGGGCACCGATCGTTGCGCGACCAGGACGGTCGTCGGCTCGCGGTGGTGCAGCCCAACCCGCAGCTCGCGCGGTGGGGCCGACGCACGCTCGCCCTCGCGCTGGGTGCGACGGCGCTCGGCGGTGGGTTGGTGCTGAGCGCGGAGATCCTCGCCGAGCTGGGCGTCGCGTGGCTCACGCTCCTCCTCGCTCCGCTGCTCCTCGCGCTCGCCCGTCGGGTGGTGATCGTCTTGTCCGCTCCTCCCGACCTGTTCGTGATCACGCCTGGCGCGAGCGCACCCGTGGTCCTGCACGTCGTCCCGCGCGCCACGTGGGGACGCCGTGTACGGCTCGTCGTGGAAGACGGCGGCGGCGCGCCGGTGGGTCAGCTCGCCCTGGATCGCGTGGGGGCGAGCGCGTTCCTGCTCCGCGCCTCGAGCGGATACCTCCGGATCGAGCGCGCGAACGCCCGCCCGCTCGAGATGCATCGCGGACTCGTCGCGCACGCGGAGATCCGTCGCGAGGACGGATCGGCGGTGGCCACCATCACCCCCGACGGGCTCACGGGCGGAAAGCGTCTTGCGATCCTCGATCGGACCGCGTGCGACCCGCGCCTGCTCCTCGCCGCGGCGCTCCTCGCGGGCTGGTGACGAGCGGGGAGCGAGGGGCGCTCAGACGAGGATCGACCGGCCCGTCTTCTGGACCTGCTCCTTCTCGTCGTCCGCGATCTCCTGCTTTTCGGGGATGTCGAGCCCGCGCTCGACGGCGGGACGCGCCCGCACCCGCTCGAGCCACGCCTTGAGGTGGGGAAGACCTTCGACGTCGATCCCCGACCACGAGTAGGTGTGCACCCAGGAGTAGTTGGCGATGTCCGCGATGGTGAGCTCGTCGCCGACGAGATACTCGCGTCCGTCCAGACGCCGCTCGAGCACCTCGAAGAGCCGCCGTGACTCGCGCTGATAGCGCTCGATCGCGTACGGGATCTTCTCCGGCGCGTAGCGTGAAAAGACGTTTGCTTGGCCCATCATCGGGCCGATGCCGCCCATCTGGAACATCACCCACTCGATCGTCTCGCTGCGTCCGCGCACGTCGAGGGGCATGAGCCGGCCCGTCTTCTCCGCGAGGTAGATCAGGATGGCGCCCGACTCGAACACGGTGAGGTCTCCGCCACCGTCCTTCGGATCGTGATCGACGATCGCCGGGATGCGACCGTTCGGGTTGATGCGAAGGAACCACTCCTCCTTCTGCTGTCCCGCGCCGAGGTCGATGGGCCGCACCTCGTACGGCAGCCCGAGCTCCTCGAGCGCGATCGACGCCTTCCACCCGTTGGGCGTGCGCGCGGTGTAGAGCGTGATCATGCGGGCTCCGTCGCGCCGGCGAGGGCGCGCGTCAAGAGCTCGGCCGCGCGACCGTCGAGCGTGAGCTCCCGCGCCCGGGCGCGACCCGCCTCGCCCATCTTCGCCCACGTCTTCTGCAAGATCGCGATCACCTCGTCGTCGTCGCAGCGCTCCTCCGCGAAGCGCGCCAGCTCGTGCTCGAGGAACACGAGGCACGCCGCGTCCTCGAGCGCCTGCGCTTCGTCGTCACGACCGAGGCCGCGCTTCCGGATCAGCGAGCCGACGCGCGCGATCTCGTCCTCGTCGTAGCCGGCCGAGCGGAGCACCGCGGCGGCCGCCGTCTCGTGGCGAGCGGCCTGCTCCTTACGCCACGCGTGATAGCCGACCTTCGTGGGCGGGTAGCTGTCGCGCGGGAGCGTCCAGCGTTGGAGGTGCTGCGCGCGGACCGCGAGCGCGAGCGCCTCCGAGGGCTCCGGAATCAGCGTCGCGAGGGCCGCGGTCATCCGGCGCGCGTAGACGAGCTCGGCCGGATCGCCGTGCTCGTCGAGGGTCGGATCCGCCGCGTGGAGCGCGTCGAACGCCAGCATCGCCTTGGCAAACCGGTCCGGCATCACGAGAGGACTACCGACCCGCCGGCCGAGATGCCACAACCGCGTGCGAGCCGAGTGAGCGACGAACCCGAACCCGAGTCCGCGCTCGAGCGCCGCGTCGCGCGGGAGCGCCGCGTGCGGTGGCTCCGGATCGGCGTCCTCGCGGCCCTCTTCGTCGGATCGCTGATCGTCGCGAAGCTCACCGGGCTGTCGGAGTCGGTGAACGTCGAGAGCGTGCGCGACCTCATGCGCGAGAGCGGCCCGCTCGGCTTCCTCTCGTTCATCGGCGTCTTCACGATCGGCGAGCTGATGCACGTCCCCGGGCTCGTGTTCGTCGGCGCCGCGTCGATCGCATACGGACCGCTCTGGGGCACGGTGGCCGGCTTCGTCGGCGCGGTCACCAGCGTGTCGGTCGGCTTCCTCGTCATCCGCGCGATCGGCGGTCAGCCGCTCGGCGGCTTCCAGCGCCCGATCCTCCAGCGCATCTTCGCGCGGCTCGAGTCGCACCCGATCGCCACCGTCGCGATCCTGCGGATCGTCTTCATCCTCGCGCCGGCGCTGACCTACGCGCTCGCGATGAGCAAGGTCCGTTTCCATCACTTCGTGATCGGCTCCGCCCTCGGCCTCGCGCTGCCGATCCCGCTGGCCGTCTACTTCTTCGATTACCTCGCGGGGTGGCTGCTCGTCTGAGCCGCGCGACGCGCTCCCGCTCACGCCGCCGGAGTGACCCGACCCGCGCTCACCGTGAAGTCGACGCGGTCGTGATCGACGCGGATGAACTCGCGGTGCGTGGTGGTGAGGAACACCTGCGCGCCGAGCCGATCGAGGAACGCGAAGAAGCGCTCGTTCCGCGTGCGATCGAGCTCGCTCGACACGTCGTCGAGCAGCAGGATCGGCGCGCGGTCGACGCGTCGGGCGAGCACCTCGAGCTCGGCCACCTTGAGCGCGAGGACCATCATCCGGTGTTGACCCTGCGAGGCGTGATGCCGCGCGCCGCGGGTGCGCACGCTCAGCTTGAGGTCGTCGGCGTGCGGTCCCTCGGCGGTGAAGCCGCGCGCGAAGTCCTTGTCGATCGAGCGCTCCAGCGCCGCGCGGATCGCATCGACCCGCGGCGCCACGCGCGGCGCGTAGTCGACCGCGAGCGGGATCTCCTGCCCCGCCACCTCGGCGAACCCGCGCTCCGCGAGCGGCTTGAGCTCCTCGGTGAGCGAGCTGCGCGCCGCGCCGATCACCGCGCCCGCCTCCGCGAGCAGCCCATCGTAGGCGCGGACCGAGCGTCGATCCGGCGTGTCCGCCTTGAGCAGGCGATTGCGGCTCCTCAGCGCCTTCGTGTAGGCCGCCGAGGTGCTCGCGTAGGTCGGGTCCATCTGCTCGAGGATGCGGTCGAGGTAGGCACGTCGATGCTCTGGCGAGCCGCTCGCGAGCGACAGGTCGCCGGGGTGGAAGAGCACCGTGTGCAAGCTCGCGATCCAGGCCGCGCTCGAACGCGGCCGCTTGCCATGGAGCGACACGCTGCGCGCGCGACCTCGCTCGAGTCGGATCTTCGCGTCGATCGGCGTCGGCTCCGCGCCGAAGCGGGCCGCGAGCACCGCGGCCTCCGCGCCGTGCGCGATGAGGTCGTCGGTGCCGGCGAGCCGGAAGCTCCGCAGCGCGACCACGTAGTGGATCGCCTCGAGGAGGTTGCTCTTGCCCTGCCCGTTGTCACCGCTGAGGACGTTGAAGCGTGGGCCCGGCGTCAGATCGAGATCCGCGAGGTTGCGAAACCCTCTCACCACCAGGCGGTCGAGCCTGAGCGGAACGGCCACTCCGTCTCGGCGCTCAGATGCGCATCGGCATGACGACGCCGACGAAGTCCGCCACGTCGCCGCCGGGCTTGATCACCCCGGGGTCGAGCTCACCGCTCAGCTCGAGCGCGACCTCGTCGTCGCTCAACGCGGAGAGCACGTCCACCAGGTAGCGCGCGTTGAACCCGATCGTCACTGCGTCGCCCGCGTAGTCGACGTCGAGCTCCTCGCTGCCCTCGCCGACGTCCGGGTTCTCGCTGACGATGCGGAGCGTCCCCGCGTCGATGATCAGGCGCACGCCGCCGCTCTTGTCGTTCGACACCAGGCTGATGCGGCGCAGCGAGTCGAGCAGCTGCTGGCGGCCGACCACCACGCGGCGCGACTGCTGCTGCGGGATGACCTTCGAGTACGGCGGGAACTGCTCCTCGGCGAGCTTGACGCTGAGCATGACGCCCTGGCCCCGGAAAAACGCGTTGCCCCCCGTCGTCGCGATCCCGATCGCGGCCGCGTCGGCGTCGCCCTTCTTCGCATCGGCGCGCTGATCCTCGACGAGACGCTTGAGCTCGCCGACCCCCTTGTTGGGCACGAGCATCGAGAAGCTGACCATCTTGTCGTCGCCGAGCTTGCGCTCCGCCTTGCTGAGGCGATGACCGTCGGTCGTCACCATCCGCACGACCTTGCCGTCGCCCTCGAACAGCGCGCCGCTGAGGTGCGGCCGCGTGTCGTCGTTGCTCATCGAGTACTGCGTCTTGCCGACCAGCTCGCCGATCCCTTCGGCGTCGATCTCGGTGAACTCCGCGCGGCCGGGGCTCGGCAGGAGCGGGAAGTCGTCGCCCGGCATCCCGGGGATGCGGTACTTGACCTTGCCGCTCTTGATCTCGGCCGAGTGGTTCGCGCCGACCTTCCACTCGATCTCGCCTTCGGGGAGGTTCTTCACGATGTCGAAGAGCGTACGCGCCGACACCGCGATGGTGCCCTTGCCCTTCACGTGCGCCGGCACGGTCGCGCTGACTCCGAGATAGAGATCGGTCGCGGCGAGGCGCAAGGTATCTTCACCCTCGGTCGCGAGCAGGATGTTCGACAGGATCGGCATCGAGCTCTTCCGGTCGGCGACGCCATGCGTGCGCGCGAGGCCACGAAGAAAGTCTCGCTTCTGGATGGTCAGTTCCATGGTTCGATGAGTCCCAGCGATGAATCCCAGCGCCTACTAGAGGATCTAGAGAGAGTTAATTCTAATTTCTTCGTCGTCTTAAGGGCTGTGGATTGGGGAACGATCGGGCCAACGTCGCGGGATCGTGGCGACCCTGCCCGATTTCAGATCGGGATAGAGGCGGGGACGAGCTGGGGATGGATCCGCGCACAGCTCATCCACGGAGTGATCCCCAGCTCCGCCCACGTTCCGTCCACAACCTGGAGCGCGGGGCGGAGCGACTGTAGGAAGGCGCGCCGCCGGGCGCAAGACAGTGCAATGCGCATATGGCAACCGGCGCAAATTCGAGCCGCGCTGCGCAACGATCGCGGGAAGATCCGCCAGGGCATCCTCGAGATGCTCGAGCAGGGGTGTGGTCACCGCGACCAGTACCGGGGGAGCGGAGAGACGTTCGGCCGCGCCGTGCAAGCGAACCTGACGGCGACCCACATCGCCCCGCACTCGCGCCTGGCCGATCTCGCATCCCTGCCGCGCGACGAAGCGGCGCGCCCGGAGCTCGCGTATCGGCCGGGCGTGCTCACGGTCGGCCTGGCCGAGATCGCCGGATCAGTTGAAGCCGACCTTGCGCTCGATGGCGGCGACCGCGGTGCGGACGTCGACGTCGTCGCTCTCGAACAGCCCGCCGATCTTGCGGCACGCGCTCATCACGGTCGTGTGGTCCTTGCCGCCGAAGCGATCGCCGAGCTCGGGATAGCTCAGCTTGAGCCGCTGGCGGCAGACGTACATCGCGACCATCCGCGGGAAGCTCACCGCGCGATGGCGGCGGTGCGACTTCAGGTCGGCGAGGCGGATGTTGAAGTAGTCGCAGGTCGCCCGCTGGATGTCGTCGACCGTCGTCTGCTTCTCGGGGATGCGCGGCGCGATGGTGCCGAGGGCCTCCGTGCAGAACTCGAGGTCGAGCGGTCGCTTGAGCAGCTCCGCCTTCACCGCGAGGCGAAGCAGCGTGCCCTCGAGCTCGCGGACGTTGCTCTGCACGTGCTGCGCGATCGAGAGCGCCGCCTCATCCTCGAGACCGATCTGCTCGAGCTCGGCCTTCTTCTTGAGGATCGCGATACGCGTATCGAGCTCCGGCGCCTGGATATCAGCGACGAGACCCCATTGGAACCGGCTGATGAGCCGCTCCTGCATCTCCTTGATCTGCTGGGGATACACGTCGGAGGTCACCACGATCTGGCGGTCGGAGTGATACAGCGCGTTGAACGTGTGGAAGAACTCTTCCTGCGTCTGCTCGCGGCCAGCGAGGAACTGGATGTCGTCGATGCAGAGGACGTCGCAGCTCGTCCGGTATCGTTCGCGGAACTCGTTGATCCGATGGTTCTGGAGCGCCCAGATGAACTCGTTGGTGAACCGCTCGGCGCTGAGGAAGAGGACGCGCGCGTCGCGCTTGTCCTGCATCACGCGATGGCCGATCGCGTTCACGAGGTGCGTCTTGCCGAGCCCCACGCCGCCGTAGATGAAGAGCGGGTTGTAGCGGGTGCCCGGGCTCGACGCGGCCGCGACCGACGCGGCGTGCGCGAGCTGGTTCGACGGTCCGACGATGAAGCTGCTGAACCGGTACTTCGGGTTGAGCCCGTTGTCGACGAGCGGCTCCGGCGGGGCGGCCGGCACGATCGACTCGCGCTGCCGCTGCTCGTCGCGCTGACGCGCGCGCTCGGCGCGATCGTTCATGCGCGCCTGGAGCGTCTCGTCGACCCGCCACTCGACCTCGAGCCCATCGGCGCCCGACTCGCGGCCCAGCGCCTCGAGGATCAGGTCGAGGTAGTGGCTGCTGATCCAGTCCGCGTAGAACCGGTTCGGGATGCGGAGGATCGCGCGGCTAGCCTCGAGCGTGTCGAGCTGAATGGGCTCGAGCCACGTCCGGAAGTTCTCTTCGGAGAGCCTCGGACGGAGGGTCGCGAGGGCCGTTTCCCACATCTGATGCGTGGCCGTGTCGTCAGAGATCAACGCTTTGATTCCCAAATTCGAGCCGGGAGCAGAGGCCCGCCAAGAGGGGGCCGGAGCGAGCGGCGGGTGATTCGAGGCGTGGGCAGCTTGGAGCAAGGAACCTGGAGAACACGAGCAAAGAGTATAGGAATGAGGCGGCCGTGGAGGTCATCCACACCGAGTCCACAGCCGAGAGCCGTCTTGGGGATGAGCTGTGGAGAAAAAGGGGACGATCGCTAACGAAGAGAGCACCCGACGACCAGAGACAAGACCGAGTCGCGGGTCTCGGGACCTCGCGACTCAATCCGGCATCCGCGGTTCGCTTTGAGCTGTGTACGAGTGTGGACTGAGGAGAGGAAGCGGCGGTCACCCCAGCCGCTCCTAACGTAGATTCCACCCCCTCGAGCGCTTCTCCCGTCGAGCGAAGGACGACGCTAGCAAACCACCCCACGGTCGTCTACGACCGAGATCGACACCTCGTCGTAACTGCCCAGGATCGTGGAGATTAAAATCTTCGCCGAGCCGTCGCGAGATCAGGCGCGACACGCGCGCGCGCCACACGTGATCCACAGGGGCCCGATCCCACACGGTTTTTGGCGCACGCCCCGGATCGGCCTCGACACCGCCGCGATCGGCGCTCGGTGGGAAGCGTTCGCGCGCCGTCGTCGGTTGGGGACACCGGGTGGATCGATCACACCGCTTTCTTGGAAATCGGGTGAGGAGCGGATAAGGATGGGCGACCCATGCGAGGACCCATGCACCGCCTGCGCAGTCTCGTAGCACCGAGCGTTCTCGCTCCAACTGTTCTCGCTCTCACCGTTCTCGCGCTCACGCTCGGTCCGTCCACCGCGATCGCCCAAGTCGCGTCGCCGGACTCCGCGGTCGAGGTCACCTCGCGGATGCCGCCGGTGCCGGACACCATGGAGACGGCGCGCGGGATGGCGATGGGCCTCGGCGCGCGCGCGTCCGCGACCAGCACGAGCGGCCTCGCGTACAACGCGGCCGGGCTCTCGATCGGGCAGCTCTATCACATCGAGACGTCGGTCGCGTACGAGCCCCAGCACTCGCGCTTCACCACCGGCGGAGCGTTGATCGACAGCCACAGCGGGCCGATCAACATGGGCGTCGACTTCCGCTACGTGCACGGCAACGGCGACAACGGGCACGGCGGCTACGACGGACGCGTCGCGATCGGCGTCCCGTTCGGAGACTCCTTCGCGGTCGGCGTGACCGGCCGCTACATGAGCTTCTGGCGTGAGGGCGGCGACGAGAACGCGAGCCCCTACGCCGAGCAGGTCACGATCGACGGCTCGATCCGCGTGAGCCCGATCCAGGGCCTCCACATCGCGGCGCTCGGCTACAACCTGATCCCGGTCGGCTCGCCGCTCGTCCCGATCCAGGTCGGCGGATCGATCAGCTACACGATCGACAGCACGTTCACGCTCGCGTTCGACGGCCTCGCGGACCTCTCCACGTTCAGCAACGACGACGGGAGCCTCCGTCCCGAGGCGCTCATCGGAGGTGCGGCCGAGTACTTTACCGGCGAGATCCCGATCCGCGCCGGCTACATCTACGACTCCGGTCGCGACCTCCACTACGTGACGGCCGGCGCCGGGTGGATGAACGACGAGCTCGGCATCGACGTGGCGTGGCGCCAGCAGGTGACCGGTCCGCTCGACACCTGGCTGCTCGCGAGCTTCCGCTACTTCATCCACTGAGGGCGGCGACGGGGCTTCGGCGCCGTCTGGTATGGTCGCGCGGTGAGGAGCAGGACGCGTCGGCGGTGCGGGGCGGCGATGCTGCTCGCGTGTGTCGGCGTCGTGGATCCGGCGCGCGTCGTCGCGCAACCGTCCGAGCTGCGCGAGGCGGAGAGCGCGCTCGAGAACGCGGAGTTCGAGCGCGCGGCGGAGATCCTCGAGGAGCTCGCGGACAGCGAGCGCGGCCTCGATCGCGCGGACGTGAGCGAGCTCCTCCGGCTTCGCGCGGTGGTGCGCTCGGCGCTCGGCCGCGAGCGTGAGGCGGATCGCGATCTGCTGGCCCTCGCGCAGGTGTCGGAGGGTCGCGAGCCGGGCGCGCTCCCCGACGCGATGATGCGTCGCTACGACCGGTATCGACAGCGGGTGCCGGGTCCGATCCGCGCGAGCGTGTTGATCCGTCCGGCGGCCGATCGGGTCGAGGTGGAGCTCGAGATCGAAGACGACCCGACCGAGCTCGTGCGCCGTCGGGAGATGGTCTGCCGCGCCGGCTCGCGCGTGGTCGCGTCGACCGACGCGCTCGAGCTCACCGTGCGGAACGAGTCGGAGCTCCGCTGCGATGCGCGCGTGTTCGGTCCCGGCGGATGGCTCGCCGCGGAGGCGAGCACGAGCTGGCGTTCGTCGAACGGCGGCGCGAGCACCCCGGGCGGCGAGCCGGACTGGCTCGAGCAGAACTGGACGTACCTCCTCGCGGCGGGCGGCGGGTTGGTCGCGCTCATCGTGTTGATCGCGGTGGTCGCCTACGTCGCGGCGCCGACCGGCGTGTCGGGACCGATCTGGGTGCCACCGGAGCCGTAGCGCTCGGGGCTCCTCCTCGGGGGACCGCCGGGTACGTGGACGAGCACGAGTACGTGCACGTGCACGAGCACGACAACGTGCACGTTCTCGTGGGAGGCGTCAGCGGGGGCGCACGGTCCGGCGGTGCGCGGGTATACTGCGCGGCCATGGCGCGCTCGAGCTGGGACGATCCGGATCGCTGGACCACCGAGGCCACCTCCGCGGGAGGACACGGCCTCGAGGTGCGTCGGTTCGGGCTGACGGTCGTCGGCGGTAAGACGCAGGCCGAGCCGTACCAGTCGACGAGCGAGCGCTGCAGCATCGGCGCGCACGAGAGCAACGACGTCGCGCTCGCGGACACCACGGTGTCGCGCTTCCACGCCGAGATCACGATCACCCCGCGCGGCGCGCACATCCGCGATCTCGAGTCGCGCAACGGAACGTTCGTAGACGGCGTGCGCATCGAGAGCGCGTGGCTCGGCCACGGCAGCAGCGTCAAGGTCGGCAAGACGCTGATGCGCTTCGAGGCGCTCGGCGGCAGCAACCGCATCGCGCTCAGCCGATCGGAGATGTTCGGCTCGCTCTACGGCGCGTCGGCGAGCATGCGCGCGGTGTTCGCGGTGCTCGAGAAGGTCGCGCCGTCGGACGCGACGGTGTTGATCGAAGGCGAGACGGGCACCGGCAAGGAGGAGGTCGCGGCGTCGATCCACGCCGGCAGCCCGCGCGCCGAGGGACCGTTCGTCACCTTGGACTGCGGCGCCATCCCGCCGAACCTCCTCGAGAGCGAGCTCTTCGGCCACGAGCGCGGCGCGTTCACCGGCGCGATCGCGTCGCGCGAGGGCGTGTTCGAGGCGGCGAGCGGCGGCACCCTCTTCCTCGACGAGCTCGGCGAGCTCCCACTCGCGATGCAACCTGCGTTGCTCCGCGTGCTCGAGCGCGGCGAGGTGCGCCGCGTCGGCGAGACCGCCTCGCGCCCCGTCGACGTCCGCGTCGTCGCGGCGACGAACCGCGATCTCCGTAAGGAGGTCAGCGCCGGCCGCTTCCGCGAGGACCTCTATTATCGCCTCGCCGTCTTCCACCTCCGCGTGCCGCCCTTGCGCGAGCGCCCCGAGGACATCGCGGGTCTCACCGAGGTCTTGCTCCGCCGCATGGGCTTGAGCGCCGCCGACATCGCGCGCCTCGTCACCCCCGAGCTCCGCGCCCAGCTCCAGAACGGCCGCTGGCCCGGCAACGTTCGCGAGCTCCGCAACTACCTTTCCCGTGTCGTGGTGCTCGGCGAGGTCCTCCCCATCGCCCCCGCCGACGACGAGCCGCGCGCGTGGCAGGTCGACCCGTCCAAGCCCTACGCCGACGCGCGCAACGTCGCGCTCAACCAGTTCGAGCGCGACTACGTCACCGCGCTGCTCGAGCACCATCAAGGCAACGTGTCAGCCGCCGCGCGCGCGGCGGGGATGGCGCGGCCGTACCTACATCGTCTCCTGCGTCGCCACGGCCTCCGCTGAGCGGCCGTCGTTGGGTGGGTCACACGAAGTGGCTCGCCCGCTGGTCGGGCACACGCCGCCGTGCGAAGGCCCTCCTCGTGGAAGAGAGCGAGTCATGGGCGTGATTCGATGTCAAAGTCACGACCACCGATGGATCGTGGCCCGCTGCTCCCACACGGCCGGCATCGTGGACGCGGACCTCGTGCGACTTCTCGGCGATCGGCTCGATCATTGGGCGCTCTGCCATGACTGAATTCGAGAGGACAGTGCTGGAGGTGCTCGGCCGTGCCAAGGAGCCGCTCGGCTGGTACCAGATAGAGCGGAGACTCTCCACCCGGACGCTCCGTGAGCGGCCAAATCTGCTTCACGTGCTCACCCAGCTCGAGGAAAAGGGACTCGTCAGAAGAGTTGAGCCCAGGGTAGTGCCCATGGATCGACACGAACTCATGCCCCACGGTCGGAGAGAGACCGGAGCTAGGTCTCCCCAACGTGACACCAAGCAACTAGAGAAGGCGCGGTGGACAACATCGACAGACCCCGAGTGAGAGTCGACTTCAACGAGATGATCGAGCAGGACGTCGTACTGCTGGCTGTGAATGACTTCGTCGAGAACTCCAGCGGAGAACGCATTGCGCTGGAGGAGGGACTGCGTGTCGATCTCTACGGGGAGGATGCGGACGAGGACGGGAGACCGACGTACCTTCTCGCATCCGGGGTCGCCGAACGGCATAGCGCAACCGACTGGAGCGGGAGAGCTCGGTGGCGGTGCAGGATCGACGAGTGGCGCGAGGCTCCACGGTGAACCCACGAAGTGGGACGCCTCGCATCGCAAAGCGCACTACGAGTTCTGGTCGCAGAAGACGTGCGCACTACGAAGAAGTAAGGGGATCACGCCCGCAGCGCACGTGAGCCCTACCGCAAGAGAGTTTGTCAACGGCTGCAGAGGCATACGATGTTACTAGTAAGAGGGTTTCGCCTGGAGTTCGCCGGTGGAGTACCTCGGACGGATCCTCCTGGACGGATCCTCCTGGAGTGGGTCCTGAGCAAATAGAATTTCTGACATGGCGCTTTTTGACGATAGGTCTGTGTGTCCGATATGCGGGACTCAGCTTGGTAGGCGCGAGGTTGTGGCCTTCCCTCCTTTCGTGGCGAATCGCAGAGATCCGCTCTACGTCTTTAGTGACGCAGCGTGTCACCGCAGTTGCGTGAAATCTCATGCTCTGGGGGAGACGGCAATCTGGACGAGTGAGGAATTCCTTCGGCGATGTGGCAGCCGGGACGCTCGTTGCAGAGCCTGTGATGAGCAGATTGCGGACCCATCAGACGCGTTCCGTGTTGCACTCATCACCAGTGACGAATCGAACCCCGTTTTTGCGTACAATTTCTTGGTGATTCATCGCTCTCACTTTCCTCAATGGAAAGATGCTGGGGAGTTCCGCCAGCGGATGCAAGCGTTCCTGAGTTCCGACGCGTGGGACGGTGAACAGCTGATTCTCGATCCGTTGCCATCGTGGAGACGGGTCGACGCTGATCCTGCACGAGTGCGGGGACGAGTGGTTGCCGTATCGAGATCTGGCTAGAAATCAGATCCCGCCCTCTGGAAAGAGGAAGATCTTGAGATGAGATTGCCGCTGTTCAGCCTCAAGGGACCACCTGAGGGCTGAAGTTTCAGCCTCCAGCTGGGGTTGATGCGGCACCTGGTGCCCGGGGATCTTTCCCG